>CAZIUG010000009.1:0-184941 GCA_964542645.1 uncultured Opitutales bacterium
GAAATTTATCTGATATGTAAGGACATTTTTAATATTATTTTAATAAAGCACATTGTAATTATGCGGTTAAGAAAGCACCGGCCAAAAAGGCGGTTACTCGAAAAAAAAGGTAATCCGCTAAGGATACACCTTATCTGGATCCAGGTGATTTTATTATCTGGTTGTCCTTTTGGAGCAGTCGGTTAGGAAATAATCGATGGTGTATACAGCCCCCCACTCAACAAGGGGGGCTGTATGACTCCAGCCCAACGGTAGTTTGGGATTTTGCTTTTTGGTCGATGAGTCATGGTGAATTGGAAATACTAGATTCCTTTGGGTTAATTAAACACAATCCATTGTAAGAAGATAGTATTGAATTATTTGATATTTTAGTAATAGCTAGGGGTTATTCATAATCAGTGAGACATACTTAAAATGGAAATTGAATTCTCAAATGGACAGCTAGTTGTCCCAGATGAGCCGACCATTCCTTTTATTGAAGGAGACGGGATAGGGCCAGATATTTGGTCTGCGGCTAGGGAGGTGTTCGAGGGTGCGGTGTCTAAAGCCTACGGCCAAAGGCGAGTTATCAAATGGAAAGAAGTCTATGCTGGGCAAAAGGCTTTTGATCAATTCAACACCTGGCTACCAGACGAAACCCTGTCTCATTTTAAAAAATATCGTGTTGGCATAAAAGGTCCTCTGACTACACCTGTCGGAGGTGGTATTCGTTCACTGAATGTAGCTCTTCGGCAAGAACTTGATCTTTTCGTTTGTCTAAGACCAGTACGGTATTTTCGAGGTGTTGAAAGTCCGCTTAAAATGCCTGAATTAGTCGATATGGTAATCTTTCGAGAAAACACTGAAGATATCTATGCTGGTATAGAATTCGAAGAAGAAGGCGAAGATGTTGAGGTATTGAAGCAGTTTCTTTTGGAACGGTTTCCTGAGAAATTCCGAAAGATTAGATTCCCAGCTACAGTGGGAATTGGATTAAAGCCGGTTTCGATTGAGGGAACTTCAAGATTTGTTCGAGCGGCGGTACAATACGCACTGCAGCAGAATCGAGACAGTGTGACCTTGGTTCACAAGGGGAATATCATGAAGTCTACCGAAGGAGCTTTCCGTGATTGGGGGTATGATCTTGTGAAACGGGAATTTGGGGCTCAGGAAATCGACGGTGGACCTTGGCTCCAACTACCAAAAGGACTCATTGTTAAAGATGTTATTGCTGATGCATTTCTTCAACAAATTTTGACTCGACCATCGGAGTATGATGTAATCGCTACTCTTAATCTGAATGGGGACTACATATCCGATGCTCTAGCGGCAGAGGTTGGCGGTATTGGAATGGCTCCAGGAGCAAACATTAACTATGACACCGGGCATGCGATTTTTGAAGCCACTCATGGTACTGCACCAAAATATTCTGGGCAGGATAAGGTAAATCCAGGTTCGCTTATTTTATCTGGAGAAATGATGTTCCGATACCTCGGATGGCACGAAGCAGCAGATCTGATCATAAAGGGCCTTGAGAATACCATTAGCAGAGGTACTGTGACCTATGACCTTGCTCGACTTCGGGAAGGTGCGAAAGAGGTAAAGTGCTCCGAATTTGGAAGGTCTATTATTGATCAGATGTAGGCTGTCGTTTGTGTCGGACAATCCTATTTCTTTCTGTTGTTAGGTTTGCTCAAAGTTTGAAGCTATACCAAGTTTTCTCTTTACGTCGGGTCTTTTGTTGATGGCCCTAATAAATTCTGGCACACTAAAATCGGCAACCATAAATTCTTCGAATTCAAGTGTCGGAGTTTGGGTTTGACCACTTATTTCGATCAATCGCTGAAAATCAGTGGAACTTTTGTTGACGTCACGAAGATCGACGTCGATAGCATGATCTCGAAGGAATTGAATTGCCTGAATACACCATGGGCAGCCCTGTTTGACGTATAACTTGGGTTTTGATTCATTCATACTGAAACTCAATTATGGCGTGGTTTATATTTGCGAGCGAAAATGAGTGCTGAGAAAAGAGAGTCTAGATTCATTCACATAAAGGGTGCACGCGAGCACAATCTTGCCGACATAGAATTACGCATTCCAAGAGACAGCCTTGTTGCAATTACTGGAGTTAGTGGTTCAGGAAAATCATCCCTTGCTTTCGACACTATTTATGCGGAAGGCTATCGGAAGTATATTGACAGTCTATCTGCAAAGGCGCGTCAAGTTCTGGAGCAAGTAAAGAATCCCGATGTGGATTTCATACATGGGCTTTCGCCTGTAATAGCAATTGAACAGAGAACAGGGCAAGGGGTTAATCCTCGTAGCACTGTAGCTACAGCAACGGAAATCAGCGACTATGCTGGCCTTCTTTGGGCCATGGGTGGAACCGTTAGGTGTCCATTAGATGGTGGGGCTATTGAACGACGGTCGCTTGATGAATGTATCGATCGGATTTTCAAGAAATCAGAGGGAAGCCGCATAATGATTTTAGCTCCCTATTTGGAGGCAAAAGCAGCTGTCCTTCGAGAGGAATTGCCGCGATTACAACAACGAGGATTTCAGAGGGTACGGATCGGGGGTGAAATTAAAAATCTCGATGACAAAAGTTTAGTAGAGTACACAGGTTCAGAAATACCTGTAGAAATTGTCATTGACCGTATTGTCCTGGGAACAGATCAACGTAGCCGTGTCGCCGATTCTTTGGAACTGGCTTTTCAAGAAGGAAATAACCAAGCAGTTATCATTTTAGAGGATGGGAGTGATCTGGATCAAAGTGAATTTATTTTGAGCCAGGATCTTGCCTGCGTTGAGTGTGGTCAGGTCTACGAACCAATCTTACCCAGGTCATTTTCATACAATCGTCCAGAGGGTGCTTGTGGTATCTGTGGTGGGATGGGAGAGACTCGTCAATTTTCTGATTCGCTGTTGGTTCCTGATCCTGAAAAGAGCGTAAAAAAAGGGGCTATCAAACCATTTCGATTAGGATCGAAAAGAATGGTGATTCGAAATAATGCCCTCTTAAAACAATTGGCTGATCAACTGCCATTTGATCCTGAAATCCCTTGGGGAAACCTGGATAACGAGATCCGTTACCAAATACTTCATGGAACTGGAAGTAGGCTTTTCAGTTTTAAGCTGAGGGGGGGGAATCGGAAAGCTGAGATGATCCCATTTAAAGGAGTCGTCGCAGAACTAGACGAAATCAGAAGTAATACCTCTAGTGAAGGACTCAAAGCGCGTCTTCTATCGTACCAGATTTCTCACCAGTGCCAAACGTGCAATGGGGAACGTTTGAATGAAGTGAGCCGTTCGGTTTTCTTGAACGGAACCAGCTTTCCGGATTTTATGAAATGCACGATTGCTGATGGGTTGAGTTTAGTTCGCGACTTCCAGAATTCTGGTGGTGTGGTAGAAAAACTTTCAGAAGCAGTGATAGGGTTGGATCGGCGCTTGGGTTTCCTAGACGAAGTGGGTCTTGGATATCTTACTCTCGATCGACCCTATTCCACATTAAGCGGAGGTGAGGCCCAAAGGGTACGACTTGCAACTCAACTTGGAATGGGTTTAGTTGGGGTAGTCTATGTTCTTGATGAACCTACTATAGGATTGCATCCCCATGATAACGCAAAGCTCCTAATTAACTTACGAGATCTTCAGGAGAGAGGAAATGTCGTGATCGTTGTGGAACACGATGAAGAGACTATTCGCGCTGCTGATCATCTGATTGAATTGGGACCCGGCGCTGGAAGATCGGGTGGTCAATTAGTTTTCGAAGGATCTCCTAAGGAAGCAGAAAAATCAAAGCAATCTCTGACTGGAATGTACCTTAGTGGGCGTTCAGAAGTGTACAAGAATGCTAATGAATTGCCTCCTTCAAATCGATGGCTTAGCATATCTGGTGCACGTTGTCATAATCTGAAGGGATTTGACGTCAAGTTTCCTGTGGGATTGGTCTCCTGTGTAACTGGAGTTTCAGGGTCTGGAAAAAGTTCTTTAGTCAACGATATTTTAGCCAAATCAGCTGCCTTGAGATTAAATAAAGCTCGAGTCGTTCCCGGCGAATATGGCAGAATAGAAGGGTTTGATAATTTCAAACGAGTAATTCGAATTGACCAATCAGCCATTGGTAAGAGTCCCCGCTCCAATCCAGCCACATATGTAAAACTTTTCGACCTACTTAGACATCTATTTTCCCTCTGTCCTCTTTCAAAAATAAGAGGTTACAAACCAAAACGGTTTAGTTTCAATGTCATCGGGGGGAGGTGTGAGCGTTGCCGAGGAGACGGGATGATTCGACTCGACATGCAGTTTCTTTCGGATGTTTACACCGAATGTCCGAGTTGTCTGGGGAAACGGTATAACCGCGAAACTTTGGATATCAGATTCAAGGGATACAATGTTGCAGATGTTCTCGAGTTAACAGTTTCAGATTCTCTGGAGTTGTTTAGCAGACAACCTCGAATTATGGAGAAATTAAAAACTTTGGAGGAAGTTGGCTTGGGATATTTACGCCTAGGCCAATCCTCCAACACGCTCTCGGGTGGTGAAGCTCAGCGGATAAAATTGGCACTTGAGCTGAGTAAGCGCCAGCAAGGTGATACTCTATACTTACTGGATGAACCGACTTCTGGACTGCATTGGGTAGATGTACAGAAACTAATGGACTTACTTTTCAGACTACGCGATGCGGGAAACACAATTATCATAATTGAACATCTTCAAGATGTAATCAATGTAGCAGACTGGGTTGTAGATCTAGGTCCGGAGGGAGGAGAGAAGGGAGGCCAATTGCTCTATTCTGGAATTCGGAGCGAATTTCTTACCGCAGCCGAATCATACACTGCGACTTACCTTAGAAGGTTTTTAAACGATAAAAAACCTTCTAATTATACTTTATAGTCCAATGCTAAATCGGCTTAAGTCGATTTAGCATTGGAGTCTATAACGTTAGTCAAATCTATTTAGCCGTCCTGTTTGGAAATTTTCTCTAAGACCTGGGTCATATCCTCAGTTCCATCCAGCACATTCTTCGCTACAAGAATCGGTCGTTTTCGTTGCAGGGCTAGTACCAGAGAATCGCTGGGACGAGCATCAATTTCTAGAAATTTGCAGCCCAATTCGTTTTCCATCCGCAAAATGATACGCGCATAGAAGGTATCGTTTCTCATATCAGAAATAACAATACGTTCCAGGTCGATTCCAAGCCCCTGAAACATACTGACAATAAGGTCATGAGTAAGTGGCCTCTCTTTCTTATCTTCATTAATTGCCATCGTGATTGCGTTCCCAATAAAAAGATCTACATGGATCATTATAGTCTTTTCCCTAGGACCGAGAAATATAGCATATCCATTTGGCACTGGCACTACAGCTTTAATGGTCGCCTCTACCGTGTCGTTTTTCATTGGGCTAAGATCGGAATAATTGGAGATAACAGCAAGTGAATACGGGAGTAATCTCTAAACACTATTCTTAATTTATTACAATGTCCTCAAAAAAAAAAGAACGGCCGAATCTTTATATTGTTGGATTTATGGGGACAGGTAAATCGTCTGTTGGTCGGTTAGTTGGAGATAAGCTGGGAATGATTTCAATAGATTCGGATAGTGAAATTGAGAACTCTGTCGGGTGGCCAATTTCAGAAATTTTCCAGAAATTGGGGGAAGCTAGATTCCGTGAGTTGGAACTCGATTTTATTGTTGAAGGACATCCTGATTCGGGGTGCGTTGTAGCTTGTGGAGGTGGAATGGTTACCCAACCAGGATTGGCTGAACTTCTGAATAGGAAGGGTGTTGTTGTATGTCTTTACGCATCGGTTCAGACTATTCTTAAGCGGACCTCGATTAATCAAAACCGCCCCCTTCTGAATACCTCAGACCCAGCAAAGCGAATTAGAAACCTCATGTTGGAGAGGAAGGCTGCATATGAAAAATGCGGCAGCAGAATATCTACTGACAATCTTGATATCCAAGAAGTTGCAGATTGCGTTTCCGAGGTCTATTCTGACCGGATCGGAGCCTAGAGATATATGTTAGCATCCGAAACTCATGCAATCATCGTTGCTGAAATATAAAGGAGACAAAGTATTTACCGAATCGATATGTCTTGTAGCGTTAGAATACCAGACGCCATTTCGCATTCAGTTAAAAATGCAGGGTAGTTTTTTCAACAAAGGTTAAGGGGGGGCGCGTCGCTTTGCCTTTGTCGGTGATGAAAGCATGCCTTGTATATCCGCTACAGATTATTTCGTCTTTTCGGAAAAGTTGGTAGTCGATTTTGATTCTTGCTGAAGGCCGAGTTTTAATCAAAGTTCTAACTTTGATTTTATCGTCGAAATAGGCAGGTTTCATATAATGCAGACTGGCCTCGAAAACAGGAAGGCGGAATCCCGCTTTCTCTAGCTCTCGATAGGGGAGACCAATCTCATCAAGGAGAATGATCCTTCCCACCTCAAACCATGTTAGGTAAACACCGTGATAAACAATTCCCATTTGGTCGGTTTCAGCATATCTTACACGTACTTCGGTCTGGGCAACAATCATTGCAATCTTCCGATTAAATTCTTATCGCGTATTAAATGTTTAGGAAAAGGGGCTGCCCTTTGGTAGGTAGGTAAAAGTGAAAATTACAGCTCAACTAATAATTTGGAGGAAAAGATAAAAATGGAAGTTCACAGGACTAAGGCTGAGTCCGCAACTAAACATTATGCATTGAATAAATGGATTGAGGAGTTGGAGGCTCAATGCAAACCAGCAAGGGTCCATTGGTGTGATGGATCGCAGGAGGAATATAATACTCTCTGCGAGGAGATGGTACAGCGAGGAACATTCATTCGACTGAATCCTGAAATAAAGCCAAATAGTTATCTTTGTCGATCCGATCCCCGCGACGTTGCCAGGGTTGAAGATCGGACTTTTATTTGTAGTCGAAAAAAATCTGAAGCAGGTCCAACCAATAATTGGATGGATCCAGATCAGATGAAGCAGACTCTAGAAAGACTATTCGAGGGATGCATGAGGGGTCGCACTATGTACGTAATCCCTTTTAGTATGGGTCCAATTTCTTCACCCATTTCACAGATTGGTGTAGAAGTATCGGATTCTCCCTATGTTGCCGTCAGCATGAGAATCATGACGCGGATTGGCAGTGAAGTTTTAGAGGCCCTGGGCGAAGATGGATTCTTTATTCCTTGTTTGCATTCGGTCGGAGCACCTATCGATTCAGGGGAGGATTCTTTATCCTGGCCTTGTAATTTAGACAATCGTTACATTGTTCATTTCCCGGAGGAAAGAAAGATTTTTTCATATGGTAGTGGTTACGGAGGGAATGCGCTCTTGGGAAAAAAGTGTCTTGCGCTACGCATCGCTTCTTGCATTGCAAGAGATGAAGGATGGCTCGCAGAGCATATGCTTATCTTAGGAATAGAGTCTCCATCAGCAGAGAAGACATATGTCGCGGCCGCTTTCCCTAGCGCTTGCGGGAAAACAAATTTTTCTATGTTGATTCCTCCTGTTAACTTTACTGGATGGAAAATTACGACCGTGGGTGACGATATTGCCTGGATAAAGAAGGGGGAAGATGGACAACTTTACGCAATTAATCCTGAAACGGGATTTTTTGGTGTGGCTCCATCAACCTCTTATAAGACAAATCCAAATGCGATGGAATCTTTTCGTAAGAATTCGATTTTCACAAATGTGGCACTAACCGATGATGGTGATGTTTGGTGGGAGGGGATGACGAAGGAACCTCCTACTCATCTCATCGACTGGGAGGGAAATGAATGGACTCCAGAGTGTGGGCGACTTGCGGCACACCCAAATTCGCGGTTTACAGCTCCGGCATCTCAATGCCCGACTATTGATCCTGCTTGGGATGATCCCGGAGGCGTACCAATTAGCGCTTTTATTTTCGGAGGCCGAAGAATGCACGATATCCCCCTTGTATGCCAGGCGTTCAATTGGGAACACGGAGTTTATTTGGGCGCAACAATGGGATCAGAAATGACATCGGCTGCAGAAGGATCCGTGGGAGAAATGAGACAGGATCCTATGGCTATGCTCCCTTTTTGTGGTTATCATATTGGGAGTTATATTCAACATTGGTTGGATATGGTATCAGGACTTAATCCGGTTCCCTTAATATTCCATGTCAACTGGTTTCGAATAAACGGAAAAGGGGACTTCCTCTGGCCCGGTTATGGAGATAATATCCGAGTTCTTTTATGGATTTTGGAAAGGATAAAAAGTAGAGCCCATGGGCTTGAGTCCCCAATTGGCTGGATCCCGAGGTTCGAAGACATGAACCTTGAGGGGCTTGACTACCCTGAAGAAAGATGGAATGAACTTATGAAAATCACAAAGTCTTCGATGGGTTCAGAGGCTTCTCGCCATAAAGGATTTTTTTCTGAACTTGGGGAATGTCTCCCAAAGGAGATGGTTTCCGAACAAGAGGATCTAGTCTCTCGATTGGAGAAGAAATAAAATGCCAGACAATTTTATATTTTCATCGGAATCTGTAGGGGAGGGGCATCCGGACAAAGTCGCAGATTATATCTCAGATAGCGTTCTCGATGCTTGCTTGGCACATGATCGGCGAAGTCGTGTGGCTTGTGAAACGCTTGTTAAAAGTAATAACGTGATCTTGGCAGGTGAGATTACGACAAAGTCTAATGTTAACTACGAAGAGGTGGTGCGTAAGGCAATCCGAGAGATAGGGTATACAAATGAGGATGACAGTTTCCACGCTGACCGAGTATTCATTACCAATCTCTTGACTCGTCAGTCCGCGGATATAGCACAAGGTGTGAATGCAACAAAAGCTCCAGGAAAACTGACGGCAGAACAGGGAGCTGGGGACCAAGGACTAATGTTTGGTTATGCATGTAATGAAACACCAGAAAAGATGCCGGCCCCAATCACCTTTGCCCATCGACTTACTCGTAGGCTAGCTCATGTCCGAAAAATTGATAAAATCAGTTGGCTTCGTCCCGATTGCAAATCACAGGTGGCGGTAAGCTACGAGAATGGTAGACCGAAGGCTATCACATCAGTAGTGGTCTCAACTCAGCATAGTAAAGATGCTACCCATCGCATGATACGAAAATTTTGTATCGATGAGGTTGTCCGCAAGGTGCTCCCTGGATCACTACTAAATTCAAGAACGGAGTTTTTAGTTAATCCAACGGGGCGATTCGTGATTGGTGGTCCTGAAGGGGATAGCGGTTTGACAGGACGTAAAATAATTGTGGATTCCTACGGCGGTTGGGGAAGACACGGTGGCGGATGTTTTAGTGGGAAGGATCCTTCAAAGGTCGATCGTTCAGCGGCATACATGTGCCGATGGATTGCTAAGTGTGTGGTTGCGGCGAGATTGGCTGAAAGGGTGGAGATTCAGGTGGCCTACGCCATAGGTCATCCCGATCCAACCAGTGTTCATGTCGAGACTTTTGGAACTGGAAAGATCGCAGACGCCATAATTGCATCTGCCATCTCAAAAGTATTCAGCCTGAAACCGGCTGATATTATAGGCCAGTTGAATTTGATTCGGCCCATTTTTAGAAAGACAACCAATTATGGCCATTTTGCAAAACGTGGACTGCCTTGGGAGAGTACCACTAAGGCCAAGGAGTTAAAAAAGGCGGCTATTGGATAAAGGAAACGAATGACAACAGACACCGAAATCATCCAAGACTATAAAGTAAAAGATATCTCTCTCGCAGAATGGGGGAGAAGGGAGATTTCTATCGGTGAGAAAGAGATGCCGGGCCTTATGGCAATCCGGGAAAGGCATTCAGATGAAAAACCTTTGTCGGGAGTCCGGATTATGGGGTCGTTGCACATGACGGTTCAGACTGCCGTGCTAATCGAGACCTTGAAGGCCTTAGGGGCGGATGTGCGTTGGGCTAGTTGTAATATTTTCTCAACACAGGATCACGCGGCCGCGGCAATAGCCCTGGGAGAAACACCAGTCTTTGCCTGGAAAGGTGAAACCCTTGAGGAATACTGGTGGTGTACTTACCAAGCACTTACTTGGCCAGACGGTAAAGGGCCGATGCTTGTTGTTGATGATGGAGGAGATGCGACTCTTCTAATCCATCGTGGGTTCGAATATGAGGAGGGAAGTGATTGGGTTGATGAACCCTCTGACAATGAAGAGTTAAAGGTTATCAAGGACCTTCTAAAACGGGTCAGGTTAGAAAATCCAATTCATTGGCACAACGTTGTTAAAGAGTGGAAGGGAGTGTCCGAGGAAACCACAACTGGAGTCCATCGTCTTTACCAGATGCAGGAGAAAGGTAGCCTATTGGTTCCTGCTATCAATGTTAACGATTCAGTAACAAAATCTAAATTCGATAATCTTTACGGGTGTAGGGAATCTCTTATTGATGGGATCAAAAGAGCTACTGACGTAATGATAGCGGGTAAACTCGCCGTGGTTTGCGGATACGGTGATGTAGGAAAGGGATGTGCCCAATCTCTTAGATCTCAAGGAGCTCAAGTCATTGTCACAGAAGTAGATCCAATCTGTGCTCTTCAAGCTGCGATGGAGGGGTTCCAGGTTACAACTGTCGAAGAGACACTTGGAAAGGGTGATATCTATGTTACCGCTACAGGAAACCAGGATATTATCACTTTGGAACACATGATGGAATTTAAGGATCAAGCCATCGTTTCGAATATTGGCCATTTCGACAACGAGATTCAAGTATCTCGCTTGAATGAAACACCGGGGGTAGTAAGGGAAAACATCAAACCCCAAGTAGATTGCTACCATTTCCCAGATGGCCACGCGATCTTTTTACTAGCGGAAGGTAGGTTAGTAAATCTTGGCTGCGCTACGGGCCATCCGTCTTTTGTTATGTCGAATTCATTCTCTAACCAGGTCTTGGCACAAATGGATCTTTGGAAGAATTTAGAAAAATATTCCCCAGGCGTCTATATCCTCCCTAAGTATCTCGATGAGGAAGTAGCACGTCTACATCTTGGAAAGGTTGGAGCCAAACTAACAGTTCTGACAGACAATCAAGCTACATATATCGGGGTTCCAACCGAGGGACCCTTTAAACCTGCGCACTATAAATATTAGCTTAAAATGTTTGTAGATGAAGTTGAAGTTCAACTACGTGCGGGGAAAGGCGGGGATGGATGCGTTAGTTTTCGACGTGAACGGCATCGGCCGAAAGGGGGACCTGACGGTGGCGACGGCGGACACGGAGGGGATATAATTCTTGAATGTGATGAAAACGTAGCTGATCTCTCCGAATTCAAGTACAACTCCCAAGTAACAGCGAAGAATGGGACAAATGGGGAGGGTAGTGATAGAAATGGAAGAAACGGTGAGGCCCGAATTCTTAGGATCCCGCCTGGAACGGAAGTAATTGAGATTTCGGATTCATCACCTAGGACTGAACTTCTTGATCACGGACATCGTTCGCCTCTTCTGAAAGGCGGAAAAGGGGGATTGGGGAATATACGGTTTAAAAGCTCAATCAATCAGGTTCCACGACGTTCGACAAAGGGTAAAGTTGGAGCCGAAGGTCGATATCGACTAGTCCTTAAGACAATCGCCGACATCGGGCTAATTGGTTTCCCAAATGCTGGAAAATCTTCACTCATGAATCATTTGACTCGGGCTCAATGTAAGATTGGCACCTATCCTTTCACTACTCTTAATCCACACGTTGGGGTGATCGAGTATGAAGAAAATTTTGATCGTCTCCTTTTAGCAGATATACCTGGATTGGTTGAGGGGGCTCATATGAATCGAGGATTAGGACATCAGTTTCTGCGTCATATTGAACGTTGCCATGGACTTCTGCTGGTGATTGATATGGCTCAAGTTGATGGTCGTGAAGTAACAGAGGAACAGAAGACACTTTTCCAGGAACTCGAACTTTTCAAATCGGGACTAGGTTCCAAAATTAGACTAATCGTCTCAAACAAAATGGATCTTTCTGGGAGCCGAGAGAATCTTGAGAGTTTTCAGCGTGAATGCGATATTCCTGCCTTTCCCATTTCCTGCAAGACAGGAGAAGGAATTATGGAGTTAAAGAAATCTCTGTATAATGAGGTTAGGGGTGATTGAAATCTCCCAAAGGAATTCATAGAATTTCCAATACTCCAAGTTGTGTTATTCCTTTGAGTTTCTAAGGGCTAGAATGTAGAATTTTAATTACTTTTATACTAAGGGCCCGAGAGGCCCAACTGAATCCTTATTTCGGTGCCTATATGAAAGGAGGAGAATACAGGGCAGATCTCATCATGGGATCTGCTGTTCTGCTCTAGTATCCTGTTTGAATGTTACTAATAATATGTGCCGCCACCTACTAATCTTTCACCGTCATATAAAGCACATATTTGACCTGGCGCTAATGCTCGTTGAGGGAACTCGAATTCAATTTCTGCTTCCGTGGGCCCAGTGTGGCGAAAGAGGATAGGAGTTGAAGGATCCCGGTAACGAGGTTTAGCCAAAAGATCATCATTTCCCCCGGGGGGCTGATTTAAAAAGTTCAAATTATTAACTCGGAATCGCCTTCTATAGAGACCGAGAGTGGAAGATCGATCAAATCCAATCACTAGCTGGTTCTGTGAATGATTTTTAGCGATCACTACGTAGGATTCATTCTGGGTATTAGAAGGAATTCCAATGCCTTTGCGTTGTCCTAAAGTATAGCGATGTAACCCTTGATGGGTCCCAATCTTCCGACCAGACATGTTAATAATATCACCAGGATTATCGGGTATGTACGATTCAAGAAACTCATTTATTTTAACATTCCCTAGAAAACAAATTCCCTGACTGTCTTTTCGGTCAGCATTTGGGAGCATATTATTTCGAGCTATCTGACGGACTTGCTTTTTATCGAGATCTCCCAGTGGGAAAAAGGCATGACTAAGTTGATATTGAGAAATAAGGGCCAGAAAGTACGACTGGTCCTTGTTTTTATCTTTCCCTTCAAAAAGACTATATGTTCCATCATCGTTTTTGATTCTTCGACAGTAATGTCCAGTAGCCATGCCACTGTATCCTTCTTTAATGGCATAGTCTAGGAATCGACCGAATTTTATTTCGCGATTGCATATGACATCGGGATTGGGTGTAACACCTGTTCTATACCCATCGACGAGATATTCGACGACTTTTTCGCGATAGTCGCCTATCATATTTACAAGCCGAAAAGGTATTCCGATTATTTTAGTCATTCTACGTGCTAAATCGAGTTCCTCCTGCCACGGACATTTAGCTGCAATAGAATATTCGTTCATCCAAGTCCTTATGTAAGCCCCCGTAATGTTGTATTCACGCTCTTTCAAGAGAACACCTGCCACGGAACTATCTACACCCCCCGATATCGCAACGAGCAGTTTGGCCTTTTTCAACTCAGATCTCCTTTTGTCGAAGGACATGAAGGATTTCTGGCTTCAGATTCTATTAGAAAAGGATTCCTCACTATTTTAATACAAAAGAATACCTTCTTCAAATCGATTTAGCTGGCATGGCAGAAATGGAATGTTGAGGTTTGAGACGATTTGTCGATTTAGAACAAGGAATTATCCTTTTTCTTATCAAATTGACTTATTATTCCTGTATAATGGAAAACTGAAGTCTAGAGCATAATATTGTCGCAATGCGTCGAGCTTATTGAAGGGGCTAACGTGAGTAGAATAAAAACAATCAAGGATATACCGCTACAAGGGAAGCAGGTATTTGTTCGGGTGGACTTTAATGTACCGATGGGGGAGGGCGGACAAATAGTGGACGACACACGAATTTCTGCCGCCATTCCTTCGATTCGCTATCTTGTTAACCAGGGAGCAAAAGTTATCCTTGCTAGCCATCTTGGTAGGCCGAAAGGAAAGCCTGTTCCTGAGTTGTCTCTTAGGATAGTAGGAGCCGATTTAGCGAAGAAATTAGGTCAGCCTATAACTTTTGTCGAAAGCTGTGTAGGCAGTATACCTTTCTCCGCAGCTGAAAAGATGCAAGAAGGGTCAATCCTCCTTTTAGAAAACCTCAGATTTCATCCTCAGGAGGAAGCAGATGATTCAGAATTTAGTAAAGAACTTGGCCGTCTTGCACAGATATATGTAAATGATGCATTTGGCACCGCACATCGCGCCCATTCATCTACTCATGGGATCGTAAATCACGTGGCTGAAGCTGTAGCTGGATTCCTTATGGAAGCTGAGTTGAATTACCTCGGCGAAAAAACAACGAATCCCGAAAGGCCATTTATTGCGATCCTCGGCGGGGCCAAGGTCAGCGATAAAATCAAAATTGTGAGCACACTTCTTAATAAAGTAGACTCTATTCTGATTGGTGGAGCAATGGCCTATACTTTTCTTCTTAGTAAAGGGCAGGAAGTCGGAGATAGTCTTTGTGAACCAAATCAGATCGACGTAGCATCAGGCACTATTAAGAAGGCAATGGACCAAGAAACAGAGCTGCTTCTTCCTCTTGATCATGTCGTTTCTCGAAAAGTTAATTTTGGAAAAGAAGAATCAGTTGAGAATAAAATCCTCCGGGGTTCGATTCCAAAAGGTTGGATTGGGGTAGATATAGGCCCCGAGACTATTAATACTTATAGATCACGAATTCAGTCGGCACGAACAATCTTATGGAATGGGCCGCTTGGTGTCTTTGAGAATAAAGAATTTAGAAATGGAACTTTTGCGATTGCTGGGCTAATTGCCTCAAACACGAATTCTACATCTATAGTCGGCGGCGGTGATTCGATTAAGGCGATAAAGGATAGCGGCTATGAGAATGACATTACCCATA
The DNA here is from genome assembly GCA_964542645.1 of uncultured Opitutales bacterium. Taxonomy (GTDB): domain Bacteria; phylum Verrucomicrobiota; class Verrucomicrobiia; order Opitutales; family UBA2987; genus Moanibacter. The sequence continues at coordinate 14,764 of CAZIUG010000009.1, forward strand.
TATGTACAGGAGGAGGTGCTGCTCTCGAATTTCTGGAAGGGGTTGAACTTCCAGGAGTTAGGGTTCTGCATACGGTAGACTCATAATCCTTTCTACCTATTTTGAAATCGCGTTTCCGGTTCAAAAAGAATAGTTCCGATAATTATCGAGATTTAATCATTCAATGGAGAATAGTGTGCGCAAGTGTCTTATTGTAGGAAATTGGAAGATGAACAATACTTCCTTTGAAGCCTTTGAGCTATTTAATGAAATAAACATTGAAGTCGGTCAGGTTTCCGAAGTTTCTATCGCCATTTGCCCGCCCTTTACAGCGATTGAGTCGCTTTCTCGCTTAGTCAGAAATTCCAATATCCACCTGGGTGCTCAAAACATGCATCAGGTTGTTAGCGGCGCCTATACAGGCGAAATATCAGCTGGAATGCTTCGCAGTCTATTTTGTAGCTTTGTCATTCTTGGTCATAGTGAACGTCGTACTAATTCTGGCGAGAACGACTCTATTATTAATGCAAAAGTGAAAACAGCATTAGACAATGATCTAAACCCTATTCTCTGTGTAGGGGAGTCATTTAAAGAGAGAGAAGAGGGAGAAACTGAGGAAATAATTGAACACCAAATAAAATTTGGGTTGGCTTCCATTAGTCCAAACTCAGCCGAAAAAATCATTGTTGCCTACGAGCCAATCTGGGCAATTGGAACTGGAAGAAATGCAACTCCCAAGTTGGCTCAAGAGATCCATAAGAGAATTCGGATTATTCTTAGCCGTATGTTTTCAGAGAGTATAGCAAATCGAATTCGAATTCTCTACGGAGGTTCTATGAAATCACAAAATGCGTCTTGTCTTCTCGGCCAACCAGATATTGACGGTGGCTTAATTGGGGGTGCATCTCTAGATTCCCGCGATTTTATCCGGATCGTTGAAATTGCGATTGAAAAAAATTCTTAGGATTCCGTGGTTTTGGTGCTTCAATATCTGAGATCAGCTTCAAAATGTCTACTTCATCAACCAGAACCTCTGATACTTCTATAGAAGCCTGATCCCTTACTTGGGGCCTAATGCATTAGGAGTTAATCCTATCATTAAGAGAAATCTGGTTGTTTGAACAAATGCTCAAACAAGGAACAAAGAAGTCTCTATGGAAGTTCGAGAAGATCTGCCCTTCGATCGTAGGACATCTCTTCTTGCGTCCCCTCAAGGGTCGACTCCAGGTCCCCTTTTGATCTTGTTTCAACGCGCTCTGAAGGAATTCCCAAGGATATCAGGTACTCCTTTACGCTGTTGGCTCGCCGATCTCCTAAGCCAATATTATACTCAGTAGGCCCACGCCAGTCGCAGTGTCCTTCAATAAGTATATTCCATGATGGATTATCGAGAATCTGGTTTGCAGACTCGCGCAATTTTTCACGTTCTGCTGGCTTAATCGAAGCTTGATCGAGTTCAAAGTAAACGGATGAAAGTACACGGAGAGGCTCAGAGCCAGGGCCAGCCATCGTATTGAATTTCGAATTTCGAGCTAGAAGGATCTCCCCGCCCGGTCCATATTGACCACTGCGAGCGACGTAGCTAATATTTCCGGTCGAGCCTTGTCCCTCTACCGTATCATCGGGAATAGGAGGGATTCGCACTTGGCAACCGGAGAGGATCGTTGCCAACACAGAAATACAACAAACCCTTTCTAAAAAACGCCTCATTGAAAACATTCCTGCAAACCTCCTCTGTTCATTCACTAACGGCAACTGTTAGATTTCTACACCAAACCTGTGTATATTCGATGTTATTGCCTCTGCAATAAAATAATCGGTTCAAGTGGATGTTTCGGTCAATTTAAATAACAAGGGAGTGTTCAGTTGGGTGGACGACAAAAGGTTTGGGTCGACTGGGACTCGAACCCAGAACCAATGGCTTAAAAGGCCACTGCTCTACCGATTGAGCTACCGACCCCATCTTTTACCAGCTAATTCCAGATAAAAACCTGCCATATAATCTTTCTTCAGTATTTACATGCTTACAGGAAAGACTGAGCAAATGGGAAAATAGAGGTAAATCAACAGTATGGAAAAGAACAAACGTAAGGAGGAATCCTCTCAAACCATAAGCAAGCGGGAACTACTAATTGTGTTTTAAAGCTGGTGGCAAGTAGAAATAGGCATCCTGTAGAGTATGAGCGTACGTCCTTTCGGACCTCTATATGAATGAGGCCAATGAAGGAGGGAGCGATGCTGTAGCAAATCGGCTTCTATCTAGCGAAAACAACCCTTAGCTGATGGCTTAGGTATTTTTACACACTAAGGACTAATCTCGATCACCAACCAGTCCCTGATATTTCTTCAATATGGGAGAAGAGTGCTTAGAAAATTGCTTCTACAATAGGGACAAAGGGACTTAACGTGAAATTTTACAAAATTCTTGAATGAAATTTTGGATATGCCGTCTAAATAAAAGTATAAGGGAATATGGAACAATTTTTCTTTTAGAGCATCAATAAGTGTAGAAATTCACATTAAATGGCACCGAAGACAAAGGACATTGCCCTGGACAAACTGCTGGTTTCCCGTTTCAGGGAAGGCGATCATACAGCATTTGATGAATTGGTGGGCAGGCATTGGGACCGCATATATTCACGCGTCGTCTATTTGCTTAAAAATAAACAAGATGCAGAGGAAGTTACTCAGGATTCATTTCTACGGGCCCGTCGAGGATTAGAGAATTTCAGAGGTGATTCTTCATTCTCAACATGGCTTTATCAGATCGCAACGAATCTCGCCCGCAACAAGTATTGGTATTGGTTAAGACGCAAACGTCACGCATCAATTTCATTAGAAGAAAGCGTCCTAGATGATGGAAATGCTACTCTAATCGACATTATGCCTGCTGATGGGGATGATCCCAGATATGCATCGATTAACCAAGAATTTGTAGACCGAGTCTCCGAATGCATGGAAAATTTAAATGAAAAGCATCGAGAAATCCTTAAATTGAGGACAGTCCAAGATCTTTCATATGAGGAAATATCCGAGAAACTTCAGCTCAGCGCAGGTACGGTAAAAAGTCGAATTGCGAGAGCAAGGGAAAATCTCCGTGAAAAAATGGGGAAGGATTTCATATGAGAGATACCCAATTTAAAGAGCTGGTAAACCTTTACCTTGACAATGAGATAACAGAAGAGCAGCTCCGTGAGCTTAGTTGGGAATTAAAAACTGTTCCAACCCGTCGTAGGGAATTTAAATCCTACTATCGATTGCATCAGGCTTCTTGTACCGTATTCAGCGAATCTAAAGACCGAATTCACATCCGACCTCATAAGAAACGGGGGATATGGAATCTTTCTTTTGCGGCTCAATTTGCTATTGGAACTGCCTGTGTCTTGATTTCATTTTCCATTTTCATTCCCTCTTTATCTCGAAATTCCCCATTACTCGAAGAGATACCTCCTGTCTATCCTATCCATGCTTCTCGTTCATCTGAAATCGAAGAAAGCGTAGTAAGACAGCTTGAGCCATCGAACTTGAAAGCCGCCATCCCGGCAGATTCTGAATTGCTGGTCTTGCATTCAGATCTGGCAGTAACGATTGGGAATCGTGAGCCGATAAATCCCTTTTTTGAAAGAATGCCGGTTAAAGTGAATAAAAATTTGTCATTCAAGCATGGATTTAAAATTAACTACCCTTCGGTACTTCAGGAAAAACAACAGAAAAAATATAGATCCAGGATTTTTGAAACTAAAAGGACTCCCGAATATAATTCTAAGCGAGCAAGGTTCCCGGTTCAGCGCTAGTATGGCTCTCCGTAATTAGGAGGCTATGCTTGTGGTTGCTTCCTTTTCTAAGACTCCTTCATCCCAGCGCTTGCTTAATTAGCTCTTGGATTGTAGCATTAGGTCCGAGTTCCTGAGAAGCACGACGTATAGCCTTGTCTGCATCGGGGAACTTAAATCCTAATGTAGAGAGGGCGGTAATGGCATCTACCATCAGGTCACGCGAGGTAACCGAACTGGTTGCAGTTAAACTTGGATGGGGTAATGGATCATTCGAGGTTATGGATGGGCTTACTTTGTCCTTCAGCTCAATAATGATGCGTTCCGCGGTTTTCGTGCCTATCCCCGGACATTTCGCAAGAAGGCTTACGTCTGAGGATATTATCGCTGATTTAAGCATCGCGATTGAGAGTTTACTCATTATCCGAAGGGCGATCTTCGGTCCGATTCCAGATACTTTCTCAATAAGAATACGAAAGAAATCTCGTTCTTCCCTAGCATGAAACCCAAAGATCGACTGTGAATCTTCCCGGTAAACTGTATGAGTATAAAGAAAAACTTGTACACCGGGGGAGGGAAGTTTCTCCATCGTTGTTAAAGGAATGTGTACCTCGTATCCTATACCGCCGATTTCAATGAGGGCAATCGTGGGATTAGCCTCAACAAGGGTACCCTTAATTGTAGCGATCACTAGGAGTTAGAAAAAAGGGAGTTACAGTATTCGGCTTTGGTACGATTCAGTTAACAGCTGGAGTTTCGAACGAGGAAAGGAATGTGGGAAATGGATGCATTCCGGGAAGAAATGTTATTTCCTTGGATTTATTTCAAAGTTTCCGAAGAAGCTTATTACAAAGTGTTTTCTTATTAATTGATTCACGCTGACTTCATCCCCAGAACGTCTCTCATCGAATAGAGTCCCGGCTCTCGATTTACAACCCAGCTCGCAGCAAAAACCGCTCCTTGCGCATAGATTCGGCGATCAGAGGCCCTGTGGGTGAGTTCAATCCGTTCCCCATTTCCTATGAAATTAACAGTGTGGTCTCCAACCGCATCGCCTCCACGAAGTGAATGCATCCCTATCTCATCATCTGGACGCTCTTCGGTAATGCCGCTACGCCCGAAGCGAGTCTTATTTTTACCGATTCCCCTTGTTTCACCGATCACTTCCCGAAGACCTTCTGCGGTTCCACTCGGTGCATCAATTTTAAAACGATGGTGTAATTCTACTATTTCCGCGTTGTAACTTGCATCAAGGATTTGAGCAGCTTGTTCGGTAAGATAAAAAAGCAAATTTACCCCGATAGAGTAATTTCCTGCCCAAACAATAGAAAGCGACTTCGATGCCTCGATGATTGACTTACTCTCTAAATCAGTGTGCCCAGTGGTACCTATAACCATCGGTTTTTGTTCCCTTTTCGTGTGTTCAATTAAGGGAATTATCGAATCATGTGAGCTGAAGTCTATAGCAACATCACATTTAGGCATTTCCTTAGAGGGGTCGTCGCCCAAATCCATAGCTCCCACAATTTCAAAATCGAGTTCGTTGGCGAGCGAGGAAATCGTTTTCCCCATTCTCCCCTTAGATCCATTCAATAAGACTTTTAATGACATCAAATATTAGCTTCTAAAGTTTCCAGCTAATGGGAACTAATTTTCAGATTATCAAGGACTTGCTGGAGTCGGTGTGAGTTATCTAGTGTCATTTCACATAGGGGTAAACGTACTTCCCTAGAGCGAATAATATCCGCATTCTCGAGAGCAGCCTTGATTGGGACTGGGTTTGGCTCAATGAAAAGTGTACGGAAAAGATCGAAGTACCTGAGATGGGTTTCGGTTGCAGGTTTTAAATCTCCATTGAGGGCAGATCGACACATATCAACAAGATCTTTGACGATTAAATTAGATGCGACACTAATAACACCCTTGGCTCCTGCAGATATAAATGGCAGGGTAAGACTATCGTCGCCACTAAGAACTGTGATATCTTCACCCATGGAACAAACCAACTCCGAGACCCGATCACAACTGCCTCCTGCTTCCTTTATTACATTAATATTGGGATAGCGGGAGCGCAATTCCTCAACAGTCTTTACACCAATCTCTATCCCGCACCGAGAAGGTATGGAATAGAGCACGATTGGCCTGTCCGTAACCTCGGCTACCGCACTAAAATGGCTTATCAAACCCTCTTGACTCGGCTTGTTGTAATATGGTGCTACTTGTAGCATACCATCTACTCCAGCCTCGTGTGCGTGTTGCGTCAGAGAGACTGCCTCTTTCGTGGAATTTGATCCCGTTCCTGCAACAACAGGAATTCGTCCGGCTACTTTTTCGATTGAAAAGCTGACAATGTCACAATGCTCTTGGTGGCTAAGTGTGGGAGATTCACCCGTTGTTCCTACCACTACAATACCGTCGATCCCATCCGAGATTTGATATTCAATCAGATTTTCGAGGTCTTTAAATGAAACTGATCCATTGAACATGGGCGTAACTAGCGCCGTGTAGGTGCCTGAAAATTGAACTATGCTCATTTTTTTGAAAGAGTAAATTCCGGTTGTTCCACCAGGTAAGAAGGCTTTGGTATACTCTGAACCAATCTTTAGGATTTTCTAAAAAGGTGCTTTTTGCAAGAATTGTAAATTTTAATTTAATACTCAAAATCTACTCGCTGAATATACAAAGAAAGAAATGATAAACCATAAAAAATCAGGTTGTAATTATTTAGTTAAGACAATGAAGGAGGACAATACGAAAGTCTAATCCTGGTCATTAACCATAAAGAGTAGCGTGAAAACATGTGGATTATTCTGTTGCTATTACTTGACGGACGAGGAATACGAAAGGTACTTTCTATTCCCAAGAGCCTCTGAACTGAAATCTACTCTCCGAAGATTACTATCCAGAGGATATGACATGCAGATTTGAAAAGATAGTGAACGAGAGGCATCCTACTGCTAACACCTTCCGATGACATCCACAAAGAACATCCGAAATTTCTGTATAGTTGCTCATATTGATCATGGGAAAACTACACTTTCGGATCGACTTCTCGAATTAACCCATACTGTCGAGAAGCGCGAAATGAAAGATCAGTTATTGGATTCAATGGATCTCGAGCGGGAACGAGGAATTACAATTAAAAGCCACCCTGTTGCAATGAACTATACATTGCCAGATGGTGAAGAATATTTGCTCAACCTAATCGATACTCCAGGTCATGTAGATTTCTCCTACGAAGTTTCGAGAAGCCTTGCTGCTTGCGAAGGGGCGCTTCTTTTAGTAGACGCATCACAAGGCATCGAGGCGCAAACAGTCGCGAATGCTAGTCAGGCAATTAATCAGGGATTGGCTGTAATCCCGATTATTAATAAAATTGATTTACCGGGGGCGGATATCGAGCGCACTCGTCAACAGCTTGAGGATGTTCTTGCTATACCTGGGGATGAAGCACTTGAGGTTAGCTCAAAAGAAGGGCAAGGAATGGAGGAGACGTTGAATGCTATTCTGAAGCGTGTTCCTGAACCGAGATGGGCATCCTGTGACCAAACCAGAATATTGATCTTTGATAGTTTCTACGATCCCTTTAAAGGAGTAATATGCTACATTAGAGTTTTTTCTGGCCGAATCTCGACTGGCGATCGTGTGCTCATGATGAACCTGGGAAGTGAAGCTGAAATCAAGGAAGTTGGTACATTTGCTCCTAAAATGACTTCAACGGAAACTTTGGGAACTGGCAGGGTAGGCTACGTAGTAACAAGCATCAAGGATGTAGCGGATGTAAATCTTGGGGATACGATTACGAGTGCAATCAACCCAGCAAAAACAATGTTGCCTGGCTATAAAGATGTTCACCCCATGGTGTTCAGCGGTATCTATCCAGTCGATCCAGGTGATTTCGGGAAATTGAAAACTAGTGTCGGAAAACTTCGTCTTAACGATGCGGCTTTTGTTTTTCAGCCCGAAACTTCGGTTGCCCTAGGTTTTGGATTCCGATGTGGCTTCCTTGGATTGCTCCATATGGAAATCGTAGTGGAGCGAATCCGAAGAGAATACGATCTGGACATCATTTCAACCTATCCAAGCGTGATACTTCAGGTCCGTTCTAATGATGGGGAAGTTATTGAGGTGCAAAACCCTATTAACTTTCCGGAAAGAGAAAAAATCGATGAAATCAAGGAGCCGATGGTCCAGGTCTCTATTCATGCCCCTAACCAGAATATTGGCGACATTCTGAACTTGATAATGGAAAAACGAGGTCTATGCGATCGAACTGAAACGGTAGATTCTTCCCGTGTAATCCTCAATGCTACATTGCCTCTGAATGAAATTTTAGTCGATTTTAACGATCGACTAAAAAGCATAACACGCGGTTATGGATCGATGGATTATAAGCATGGGGAATATCGTTCGGCCGACCTCGTGAGATTAGACATAATGGTTAACGGTGAAACAGTAGATGCTTTTTCTTCTATAGTACATCGGAAGAGTGCTGAGGAAAAGGGGCGAGTGATTTGTGAAAAGCTTAAAGATATCTTGCCGAGACAATTGTTTAAAGTAGCAATACAGGCAGCCATTGGGGGCAACGTAATCGCCAGAGAAACGCTTGGGTCTTTACGGAAGGATGTTACTGCAAAATGCTACGGGGGAGACATCACCCGAAAACGAAAGCTGCTCGAACGCCAAAAGGAGGGAAAGAAGAAAATGAAACAGATAGGTGATGTTGTCATTCCTCAGGAAGCTTTCATGGACTTGCTCAAATCGTGACAATATATATCTCTGCAGTCGACTCGGAGTAATGTTCAGAAAATCCAAGAAAGAACGTCGTCTCTTCAATCAGTCAACAAATCTGCTACGGATTGCTGAAAGGGTTCATGATTACAGACGGGACTTAATGACCCAAGAGGAAATCGCAAGCCTGCATGCTTGCGTGGAAAGGCTTAGCGAGGCTGTGAGAACACGGTCGAGTGAGAAAACGGTACCGGCTTTGCAATGCCTGGAAAAGCGCTTACGGAAATCAGGAGGCTGTCTCTATCCGCGTACAAGTTGGGCCGAAAATGTGGAGATGCTTCTGGTAGCATCCATCCTCGCGATCGGTATTCGTACCTTCTTCTTTCAACCATTCAAAATTCCTACGAATTCGATGTATCCTTCATTCAATGGACTTACCTACGAAATTTCTGCTGACGAGAGAGAGTCCTCATTGCCGCTCCGAATGCTTAGGATGATTGCTTACGGAGCAAAACAGCATAAATTTGTTGCCCCGGACGATGGGGAAATTCTCATTCCCATTTTCTCTGTTCCCAAAACAAACGCCATTAAAACGATATTCCCAACGGTAAAAGCTTCCGGTCGAAAATGGTTTTTCATCCCAACTACCTTAAAAGAAGCTACAATATATGTTGGTGTAACGCCGGTTAGAAGAAAGATGCCTCTCGAATTTAATTTCGACAAGGTTCTTAGAGAACGTTTTTTTCCGGATGCTCCAGAAACGACTAGTCAAGATGCATTTGAGCGATGGCTAAGAATGAAAGTGCAGGAAAGGAAGATTGTTAGGATAAAAGATCAGATTCTCCTCAAAACTGGGGAGGTAGTCCAAAAGGGATCTACATTTCTATCCTTTGATGTCCTTACCGGAGATGCCCTTTTCGTTGATCGTTTTTCATATCATTTCTTTCCTCCAAAAGTCGGAGACCCATTTGTATTTAGAACTCGAAAGGTTAATGGAATCACTGAGCAAAACAATGGAATTCCAGTCGACAAATATTATATTAAGCGTCTTGTAGGAATTGGAGGAGACTCCCTTGAGATCCGTGATGGGATTCTTTTCCGAAATGGGAACACAATAAAAGGTGCTCTTCCATTCCAATTAAACGCAGATAAGATAGGTGAATACCAAGGCTATACCAATCGAAGACGTCTGCCTGCAGGAGGGATCGATACGGTACCAATCAATAATTTTTATGCTATGGGTGACAATTCTGATGAAAGTTCAGATAGTAGAATATGGGGTTTCGTCCCGGATACGGAAGTTGTAGGTAAGGCTCTGTTTATATATTACCCATTTACTAAACGGTGGGGACCGGAAATCTAATTCCTTATCATTACCCTCAAAAACTGCCGCTTCCCGATTGCGCACAATATATATTATGTCTAATTATTGTTTTTCCGCAACATGCCTTATGCTTTTTTGAATATTTTAAGCCATTCATCAGCCCATTATTATAGATCTCTTCCCTTTTGGTTGATTAACAATGTTAATTTATCCATTGTATCACTATGATCCGAGTAGCAATTATTGGTGCAGGAAACATAGGTAATAGACATGCTGAATGTTATCAAAATAATCCCAAGAGTGAGGTTATAGCCATCTGTGATTGCATTATTGATCGAGCTAACGATGCAGCACATAAATATCAGTGCCCTTCCTTTTCCTCCGTAGCTGATCTTCTTTGTTCAGGTGTAGAATTTGACGCAGCGAGCATTTGCACCTCTGGAGAAGAAAATGGCAGTCATCACTATTCTCCAACTATAGAGTTGCTCAATTCCGGGAAAGCCATCTTGGGTGAGAAGCCGATTTCAAATGATATTAACGAAGCAATAGAAATGGTTGCACTGGCGCAGAAGAACCAGATTCGTTATGGCATCAATTTAAATCACCGCTTTACCCCTGCTGCACAAAAAGCGCGGCAATGGATCGATGATGGACGCATTGGAGAAATAAATTCCATTCAAATGCGAATGTGGATTAATAATAAGAACGAAACTAGTGAACATTTTCACATGCGTGCATTACACCCTCATTCTCTTGACGTGATGCGTTACTTTGCGGGCAACGTAAGAAAGGTAAATGCTTTTTTTAAGAAGGGTAAAGGAAGGAAGATCTGGTCAAATGTTCATCTGAATCTTCAATTTGAAAGTAATACTATCGGTCATCTCTATGGGAGTTACGACGGAGGCGGACCTAATTCTCCATGGGGTCTGGAAACTTGTGAGATCGTAGGATCGAAGGCCCGAATTATTATCGAAGAAGCATGCGAAAAACTAATCTTTAGCCCACGGTTTTCCGATGAAAAGGAAATCTTCGAACATCCAGGAGGAATGGGAAGTTTTGAAGAAACCTTTCAATCTAGAATCGATGCTTGGGTGGATGATCTAAGTAATAAAACTCCACCTGAAAAAGTGAATGCCAGTGCTGAAGACGCCCTGGAGGTACAACGCGTTATTGAGGCCGCTATTCAAAGTTGGGCTAATGGGTCCGTAGTCGATTTGAAGAAGATGGATTGATGTGATGTGCGAATAATTGTGATACACTTTTGCTTAAGTCTATTGAGTTTCTTTATTTTCTTATTACCAGATTTCACATGCAATTTGGTTCTCACTGATTCATAATTAGAGTTCAGGATTAGGCAGGCTATTTCAAATGAAGATCGGCATAAATTCGGTCCTTTTTGGCGGGTATAATATAGAAACTGCCTTTAGATATTCGGCCTTATGTGGTTACGATGGGATTGAAATTTCAGCGATTAATGGTATGAGCGAGCACCTTATTATTGATCGATGGAAAGAATACTCAGCCGAAATAAAACGACTTGCTGCTAAATATAAACTTGAGTTACTGGCAATGGAACAGCCTGACACAGATTCCAAAACTATGGAAGCTGCTATGCAGGCAGCTGTAGCAACTGGTATACCCATAATTAACTGTGGGCCAGGTGGAACATCGGATAATCCATCTTCAATCGAAGGCGTAATAGAGACACTTGGAAAACTCTCTGAGCGTGCTGAGTACTACGGGGTAACCCTTTGTGTCAAAGCCCACGTTGGAACGGCTGTTTATAACACTCCGACTTCCTTAAAGGTTCTCGATGCTATTAATTCTTCCGCCTTTGGTCTGGATATGGATCCTAGTCATATTCACCGGGCTAAAGAGAATCCTTCTAATGCAATCGCAGCCGTCGTTCACCGAATAAAACATGTACATATCCGCGACTGTAAAGGGAGAGGCCACGGTCCAGGGAAACCCGAATTTCAGACTAACGGCCGGGGCGACATCGATCTGGTCGGGTACATTCGGATTCTCCATGAAAATAACTACAGTGGACCAATTAACCTGGAAGTTATCGGCGCCAAAGATTATAATCTTTCTTCATGTATCGCTATCGCTGCTGAGACGAAGGGACATCTACAAGCTTCTCTTCAAGCTTGTGGTTCCCGGTAAATAGGCATTCTCATCAATTAGCATAATAAAGGGAAGGACGCCCTACCCCGTTTGAGAAAGATAGAACTAAGTATGAAGAGACAGAGTTAATCTAAATGAAAAACTTCCTCAAGTTCGAGCATACTCTCATCAGCGTGAGCTCCGTCTAAACCCTGGAAATACGGCGCCATCAAATCCTGCCATTGCGTATTGATTTCTTCCCTAGCCATACCATCAAGTGCACTTTGAAAGTTGTCTGGAGTTTCGAAATACCCAAACAGCAAGCCGTCTTTTCGCATAAACAAGGAATAATTGTGCCAACCAGTACGGCGTAATGCATCAAGCATCTCCGCCCAGACATTTTCATGATTCTTTTTGTAAGCCTCAATCATGTCTTCTTTAACTTTCAGTAGAAACCCGATTCGTTTCATGATGAACTCCTTATTTTGATGTGCTGATCCGAAAACGATCCTAGATTAAATTCTGCGCATCAATCATCCTGACGTAAGCGCCTCCTTGGGAAAGAAGTTGATCATGGGTACCAGTCTCTACAAGCCTGCCCTTTTCTAGGACAAGAAGACGGTCAGCATTTCGGACTGTAGAAAGTCGATGAGAGATAATCAGAGTAGTTCGGTCTTTTAAAAGACGGGAAATCGCTTCCTGAATGATAAATTCGGTCTCTGAGTCTACAGATGAAGTCGCCTCATCAAAAATGAGGATAGGTGCATTCTTCAGAAGTGCCCGAGCAATAGAAATACGTTGTTTTTCCCCGCCTGATAGCCTGATGCCTCGTTCTCCTATAAGAGTATCGTAACCACCGTCTAGATTACGGATAAATTCATGCGCATTTGCATCTTTAGCTGCACGTTCTACATCCAATCTATTCGCCTCTGGCCTCCCAAAAATAATATTGTCGTAAACACTACCGTGAAAAAGGAAAACGTCTTGCTCTACTGATGAGATATGGCTCCGGACGAAATCTAAAGGGAGGGTTCGGATATCGAGGCCACCTAGAAGAACCTTTCCTTTGGTTGGGTCATAGTACCGCGGAAGGAGATTAGAGATTGTAGACTTCCCAGCGCCAGTATGCCCCACAAGTGCAACTACCTGGCCTTCGTTAATTTCGAAATTTATCCCATCGAGAATGGGGATTCCCTCTTTATAGGAAAATGAGACATCACGGAATTTCACCATCCAATGAAATTGGCCACTGGGAATACTGGCATCCGGAGCATCCTGAATATCCGGTTTTAACGCCAGTAATTCAAAGATCCGTTGAGCACTTACGCTAGCTTTCTGTAGAACATCGTTAATTGATGCTAACTGCAGAAAAGGTTGGTAGATATGACCCAGATAGACAATGAAAACAAAGAGATCCGCAATTGATATCTTTCCCTCAAGAGCAGACCCTCCACCAAACCAAATAACTAGGACAATTCCAATTCCTCCAGTGGCTTCAACTAACCCAGCAGGTATTAGCGAGATCTTATTTGCTTCGATTGACGCATCGCGAAAACTTTCACTGTACCTTTCAACACGGTTAGCAGCGGACTTTTCTTGGACAAAGCCTTTTATTACGGAAATCCCGGATAGGTTATCCGCTATCTGTGATACCAGGTCAGAAAGTCGAGATCGTACATCACGCCAAATAATTCGAACTTGCCTGACATAGCGATAAACCAAAATTCCGAGTATAGGGATGGGCAGTAGCGTTATCAGTGCTAATCTAGTATCCAAAAGGAATAGGACTACCATCATCATCGTTGGTATAACAAAGGAAAGAATAGTCTCCGGTATACCATGAGCCACAAAATCCTCAATGGCTTCGACATCATTCACGGATCTAGAAATAAGGTTTCCTGTTCTTTCCTCCGCGAAAAAACGGTGAGGAAGCCGTTGAATATGGCGATAGGTACGGACCATTAATAAATGCAGAACCGTATAGGCAGCTACATGTGAGTACCTTCCGTAGCTATATCGACTAAAACCTCGAATTAGATAAGTTCCAAGAAGACTAAAAGTGAGGCCGTAAAGCCCAATCCGTGATTCTTGTTCAATTTCTGCTGTAAGAGATAGGATCAGTTCTCTAATTAGAAGAGGAGGAATAAGATTTGTGCATGCAAAAAAGAACCCGCAGAATACGGAAAAGCATAGAAGTAAACGGCAGCCTGAAAGGATCTGATAGAATTTGCCGAAAAAGGACACAAAGATTCTTATTTAGATGTGTCTAGATCAGGATTTTCCTCAAATCCCCAGACCCGAGCTGCAGTCTTTCCCATGACCCACTCAGCATCATCGCCATTGCGGAAGGCTGGGTGATTACAGACTCCGTTCAAGGTATTTCCATAGCCTTCTCGACCTGCACATGGAGGGAAGTCCGATCCCCACATCATCCTCTTAACTCCAAATGCTTCTTTCGCCATTTCAAATAACGGTGGTATGTTTTCAAATTTGAATTCCGGAGTTAATACGGGAGGTCGCAGGCAAATCTCTGCTAGTCCGGGAATTTTAATCGCGGTATTTGGATATTTAGCAATCTCAAGCGCTGACGTGTACTCAGAATAAGGCGGGGATTCCATTCCTACAAAAGCCAGGTGTTCAATTACAAACTTAGTTTTCGAACACGTTTGGACAATATTTTTAAAGTCTGCTGAACCCAGACGGACGGTATTGCTACGAACGCTTACGATAAGCCCAAGTTCTCCGGCCTTTATCCAGAGATCCATGCTCTTGGCATTATTAAATTTTTCAGCTGGGTCGAACCTAACACCCGCAGCGCCCGCTACCGCTAGTCGTTCCAAGTCCCCTTCCGGATCCGAGCTTTGTGGATCTATTAATCCGACAACCTTAAAACAACCAGGTCTTTTTGACGCCTCCTCGAATAGGTACGAGTTATCATATGAGCCCCCATGCTGAATAAGAACTGCTCCGACCACTCCACATCGATTCATCTGGAATTCAAGAATCTCAATTGGTTCAAACCAGTTCTCCCCCGCGTGGCAATGTGTGTCTATTATAAGCATCGCTCTCTTGTAGGGGGCTCTTCGTCGTATTGTCGACGAATTTTCTATGTAATTATTTTTTAATACCTGTCTAGAAAAGCGTTAGAACTCATCCAACGCAAATACTGCATCTATCCTGTAAATAAAATAAAAGAACCTGATAAAACAGGAAATCTATAAGACCACTAAATTAACGATGGCTCCAGTTGGACTAAGGAATTTGTAAACAAAACAATATCTTACCAAGAGCTAAATATTAAAATCGTTTACACCTATAACCAGGTCCTGACGGGCCAGGTCAGGAATTAGCCCTGCATATAAATTCCCGCAATCCGTGTGCAAGAACATCTTGGACCGAGCAACATTCAAAGAAACTGCAACCCATTTTTTTCAGCTCTAAAACTTCCTCGGCACTCTCTGGAGGAACTCCAACAGCAATGTTGTTTGCCTTAGCAGCATCGATGATCCTCTCTATTGCTTCCACGACATTTGGGTGCCGAGTTTGAAATGGGATGCCGAGCGAATTGGAAAGATCACAAGTTCCAATATTAAAGACATCAATTCCATCTACAGCGGCAATTGCCTCAATGTTTTCAACTGCTTCTCGGTCTTCAATCATTAAAGCAACAACAGTGTTTTCATTTGCATGAGCCACATAATCTTTTGCATCAGTTAAACCAAATTTGATTTGCCTTCCTGGTCCCATTCCGCGGCGTCCGATTGGAGAATAGCGTGATGCTTCAACAACTAACCGCGCTTCCTCCACAGTTCTTATGTGTGGAACGAGAATCCCGTTGGCCCCAATGTCAAGAGCCCGGCCAATTTCTGCAGAATCAAGTTGTCTTACTCTATAAATCGCAGCGATCTTTCCAACCCGAGCGGCAAGTATCATAGACTCAACCTCTGTTATTCCAAGCGCGCTATGCTCAGTGTCGAGAAACACGAAGTCAAAACCGGCATAACCGGCTATTTCCACAGCCATAGGATGGCTTAAACCAACGGCACAACCTAGCAATGATTCTCCGCCCTTAATTCTTTTCCTGAATTCTAGTTGATCCATGTTTTATTTCCTTTTTTGCCTTAAAATTTAATGGAAGAAGTCGATGTGTCCATATCTCTTAATAGAGAAAACAGTTTCAGCTGAACTGTTAAGATATTTTACTATATTGCCTATTCCCTACCCTAGAATATTTAAAAAATAAGCTGAATAATAAATGAGGAGATTTCAGGACTAACATACATTAAAAAATTGTTCCTAGAGCTGTATCATAAAAACAGAGACCAACAACTCTACGATAAACATATTTATTTCCCTGGTTCGGGTTATATTAATTTTTGTTATCCTAAACCTGGTATTAAATACTGCCGGTCTTTTAAAAAACCAAATGGTAACTAACTTTTTGTGAGAAACCTCTCAATTTCGGTCGACGTATCTTTTGGATGGAGTCATTGGGATAGTTTTTCAAAATTCAGTATATAAGGTGAACGATCTGAGCTCATTACGCAAAGCCTGAGAAACAACCTGTTCGGTTGACGGACATGCAAAATGAACCCAAATTGTTGGATTTTAAAAGATGGCAGTTAATAGTACAGAATATGATTTCCTTCGGATTGAGAATTATTGGCAGTCCTTTTGGAAGGAAAACGGTACATTTGAGGCGAAAAATTTCCAGGATGGGGAGAGAGTCTATGTATTAAGTATGTTTCCATATCCCTCTGGGGAAGGATTGCATATTGGACATAGCGAGAATTACACTGCTCCAGACATTTTTACACGTTTTCAACGAGCTCGCGGATACAATATCCTTCAACCGATGGGCTGGGATGCCTTTGGTCTTCCGACTGAGCAGTATGCTGTCACTACTGGAATTCATCCACGCAAAATTACGGAACGGAACAAGGATCGATTTAGGAGCCAATTAAAACGCCACGGGTTAGCAATAGATTGGGAACGGGAAATTGATACTTCGAAAGAAGAATACTTTAAGTGGACGCAATGGACCTTTCTACAGATGTTTAAGCATGGACTGGCCTATGTCGCTGACCGTCCTGTGTGGTGGTGTCCTGCACTTGGTACAGTGCAGGCAAACGAAGAAGTCATAGACGGGCGATCAGTTCGCGGGAATCATCCAGTCGAAAGAAGAAATCTTCGACAGTGGGTTCTCCGAATTACTGCTTATGCGGAACGGCTAATCAACCAACTGGAAGAATTAGATTGGCCGGCTTCAACGAAGCGCCAACAAAAAGCTTGGATTGGACGTAGTGAAGGGACTGAGATTATTTTTGAAATTGTTGACTGTCCTGATGAAAAATTGGAGGTGTTCACTACCCGACCGGATACCCTTTTCGGTGCAACGTACATGGTAGTTTCACCCGAGCATCCACTTATACCTAAATTAACAAAAATCGAGAATCGGGATGCCGTTAATCGGTATATCCAATTAGCTTCCAAAAAAAGCGATCTGGATCGTACAGATCTTGCGAAAGAAAAAACTGGAGAGCCTACTGGGAGTTTTGCTCTTAATCCGCTTAGCGGTAAAAGAATTCCAATATGGATTGCCGACTACGTACTGATGACATACGGAACCGGAGCAATAATGGCGGTTCCCGCTCATGATGAAAGGGATTTCGAATTCGCTGAAAAGTATCGCCTTCCCCTTGTTCAGGTAATAACTAAAAACGACCCCACTATAGGGGGGGCTGAAGAATCTTCGCCATATATTGGTGCCGGGAAAATGATTAATTCGGGTATCTATAACGGTATGCAGTCTAATGTAGCATTAGACAAAATCATTGGTGATTTAAAGGATTCTGGGAAGGGTAAAAGGACCATTAATTACAAGTTGAGGGACTGGCTTTTCTCTAGGCAACGCTATTGGGGTGAACCTTTCCCTATAGTTTGGATTAAGGAGGAAGACTATTTTAAAGCGATTCGGTTCGAGAATTCTAATGTGGCAAGCTACTTGCCTAAGGAACCTGTATACTTTGAGGAAAATGGTTTTCGTCGTTACGCTATGCCTATTTCACCTACAGAACTTCCTCTGAATCTTCCAGAGATTGAGGTAATTGAACCATCGGGTAGTGAGGAAAGTCCGTTGGCAAATGTCTCCGATTGGGTAAATGTTTATTACAATATTCTTACCGGAGAAACTCGTCAGGTTTCTGATTCTTTGGGGGATCTAGAAAGAGACGATTGGGTTATTGCTAGGCGGGAAACTAATACAATGCCACAATGGGCCGGTTCATGTTGGTATCATTTGAGATATATCGATCCAAATAATGCTACGACGCTAGTTGATTCTGATTTAGACCGTTACTGGGGCGGAGGCCCCGATTACTACATTGGAGGTGCTGAGCACGCTGTTCTCCACTTGTTATATGCTCGGTTCTGGCAAATGTTTCTTCATGATATCGGAATTGTCTCAAAACCCGAGCCTTACAAGCGGCTCATACATCAAGGAATGATTCTTGGAGAAGACGGTTCAAAAATGTCTAAAAGTATTGGGAATGTGGTTAATCCAGATGAGGTCATTGATCTTTTTGGAGCTGATGCCATGCGTCTTTATTTAATGTTCATGGGGCCACTCCAGGATTCCAAACCATGGAGCACACAGGGTGTCGAAGGAATATCTCGGTTTCTTCGTCGAGTCTGGAGGATTTACTTCGACAGAAAGGGAAAAATTTCATCAAAGATTCAAGCAGACTGCGATGATTCAGAAACAGATCGTCTCTTGCACGCGACGATTAAGAAGGTAACTTCTGATATTTCTGATTTTCACTTCAACACTGCCGTCTCTCAGTTGATGATATTCGCAAATCATCTTCAGAAAGCTACCTCTATTTCTAAAGACACTGCCACTCGGTTTTGTCAAATTCTCGCACCTTTCGCACCCCATTTTGCGGAAGAGGTTTGGGAGCGGTTAGGAGAAAAATGCTCAATTATAGATCACCCATGGCCAAAGTTTGATGAACAAAAACTTGTTCAGGAAGAGGTGGTAATAGTATTCCAGGTGAACGGGAAGTTTAGGGGAGATTCTAAGGTGTCGATAGACACCCAGAAGGATCAAGTTTTTGATGTTGCAAAGAAACATCCAAGGGTAAGTCCCCACCTTTTAGGCAAACAGATCCAGAAGGTTATTTACGTACCCGGAAAGATTCTCAACATCGTCACTTCTTGAATTTGCTTTCAAAATTTCTTCCCCCTGCGTTTGATCGGCGACGGGCAATTGCGATTATAGCCGGAAAGGACATTTATCCTCGTCTCACATTTGAGTCTATCCAAAGCCATGGTATAAAGATCTTCCTTATAGGGTTTGAGGGCGAAACCTCTCCCGACTTAATCTCTAGGTTTCCGCCGGATAGGGTGGAAATAATCAAAGTTGGTCAATTGGGACGTCTAATCCGCTTAATACGAAGGACTCAGGTAGGATATGCAATCATGGTTGGGCAAATTACCCCCCGTCGCCTATTCCGAGGACTGCACCCGGATCTTAAAGCTCTTAAGATCCTTAAAAATCTCAAACAAACAAATGCTCACAGTCTGTTTGGAGCTATCTCTAGAGAGATTGAAAATGAGGGAGTGACAATTTTAGATGCAAGGGCTTTCCTCGACCAAGAAATTACAGAAAAAGGTGTGATGGTAGGCCGTCTTCCCATCCTGATAGAAGATCACATCACCCATGGTATCCAAATTGCAAAAAAATGTAGCCACATGAATATTGGCCAGGGGATAGTAATTAGAAAGGGAACTATCATGGCTGTGGAGGCATTTGAAGGAACCGATGAAATGCTCCATAGGGTCGGAAATTTCAAAACTGACAAGTTGGTTTTTATTAAGACGTCCCGCCCTAGCCAGGACTTTCGGTTTGATGTTCCCGTTTTTGGGTTAAACACCCTTCAAGTCATGCACTCATCAAAGATCGAGGTTGCCTGTCTTGAAGCCGGGAAAACCATTATTCTTGAAAAATCTAAAGTTCTAGATTGCGCGTCGAAATGGGGAATTTGCCTTTACGGTTTCTCTTAAAAAAAGGAAGCCGAGCTAAAGCTCGGCTTCTAATTCCCGCCTGCGCCGGAGAAATTAAATTACTCTATTTACCTCTTTTAGGTAAAGGTGGGTGCCTTCTGAAAGGGATCTGCCTTCCGGTATGCGGCATGACATCCGCCTCTCAGATCTAGCTCCCTACATGAAATAACAGGATTAGAGTGTATTATTAATCCTTCGTACACTGCAGGAAGCGAATTTAATTACTTTAACAAGACATGAAGTCAATTGTTAACCGGGATATTTAGTAGGGATTGAAAGTAATTGAAATAACATAATAATTGCCTGGACTATTAAACAAGCCTGTTGAACTAAGGAAAATACCCTGTCCAAATAAACGTAATGAATTTCGATAAAGGCTCTCCTGTCAAAGATCAGAATCCGAAGCCCTGGCCCATGATCTGGATCGTCATTGCTATCCTTTCTTATATACTCTTTCAGATGGTTTATATCCTGTGGAAGGATTAACATACCATCACGTTTGAATATCGGAATAGGCCAATGCCTTTAAACTTAGGACTGTCTATTGATCATCAATAGGGCGGATGCCGCGGTATTTTCCACCGAAATAGAGGAGAGGCCTATCTCCTTGTGTTGCATATATCCCTACTACTCGACCAAGAATAACTAGATGATCTCCGCCATTTATTTTATTAAAAGGCACACACTCAAATACCGCTAAATTTGGTTTTAGAATCAAATTCTTACGAGAACTAATTTCGAAACCAACATTCTTCCATTGATCCTCTTCACCATGGGCAAAAGTTTGTGAAATCTGACGTTGATTTGAGTCCAAAACATTTACTGCAAAATTCTCAACTGAAGATAAGGCCTCGAAGTTGTGATAGGTTTTTGCTAAAGAATAAAGTATCAACGGTGGTTCTAGAGAAACAGAACTAAATGAGTTTATCGTAATACCGATCTTCTCATTTCCCCCAACCATCGCAGTTACAACTGTAACGCCCGTTGCATATTTTCCTAGTGCGTCCCTAAACTCCCGTGTAGTAAACTTATCCATCTACAACCAATAATTGATCTAATCTCCCAGAACTTTCTATAGGTGTCAATTTAACAGCGATTTGTTGGCCCAAGATAATCATCTCTAATAGCTTTATTCTGTAAATAAACTTATACCACAAAGGCCAAAATAGCATTCTTTGCCATCTTTGGATTTTGACTAGCTTTTGTTTCGAAGTGACCGTTCAAGACCTTTGTTACTTTAAAGTTGTCCCACTTCTTTTCGCTTCATCTAATTGAGAAATGAATATAAAATCAGTCTCTCTCCTAATAATGATAGCTGTTCAAGCGTTTGGACAGGGACCCCAGACCTTCCCTGAGAGAGATTGGAAGGATCGCTATAATCCAATTATAGATCCTAATGCCGAGGTCGGAGGAAAGTTTACCGCCTTCGCCTCTCAATATCCAAAGAGCTTCAATTATTACCTTGATAACAATGTTCTTAATGCTCGTTTGTTTGGGTTAATCTTCGAAAGCCTTCTTTCGATTCATCCCGTCAATTTAAGTCACCAGCCTGGTTTAGCGAAAGAGTGGCAAATATCCGAGGATAAAAAGACTTTCACATTCCAAATAGACGAGAATGCGAAATGGAGCGACGGGAAACCAGTCACAGCAGCCGATGTGATGTGGACCTTTGAAGCAATTATGAAACCGGAAAATTTAACGGGACCCCATAAGGTATCCCTCGAAAGGTTCGAAGCCCCAAAACACCTTGAGGACGGGAGGATCGAGTTCAAAGCCAATCAAGTTCATTGGAGGAATCTACTCTCACTTGGGTCTTTTACGATTCTGCCTTCTCATATTTTCTCCAATAGAGATTTCAATAAGATTAATTTTGGATTTCCAGTGGTCTCGGGTCTTTACCAATTTGGAGAAATCAAAGAAGGCCAGTACGTGCGGCTAGAGCGACGTGATAATTGGTGGGCTAAAAATATGAAACGGAATCAGGGATCTGGAAATTTCCAGACGCTTGAATTCCGGTTCTACGCCGAAAGAGAGACTGCTTTTGAAGCTTTTAGAAAAGGAGAAATCGATTTCTTCGCTGTCTATACATCACATCGGTGGGTACAGCAAACCTTCGGTGAGGTCTTCAAACGCAACCAGATAATAAAACAGGAAGTTTACAATTACAATCCCGTTGGATTCCAAGGCTTCGCTATGAACATGAGGAGAGAACCATTCGGTGATCTTAAAGTAAGAAAAGCGCTTGCGCACCTTTTAGATAGAAGAACGATGAATGCTACTCTCATGCACAACCAATATTTTCTCCATCGATCCTACTACGAAGATCTCTATAACCCCTCGCATCCTTGTATGAATCCAATTATTGAATTCAACAAGGAGGAAGCTCGTCGATTACTTAATGAAGCCGGATGGAAGGCAAACCCGACCACAGGTATTCTGGAAAAAGGAGAAAAAACTTTCCAGATTAAATTCCTGACAAGGTCGACAGCTGCTGAAAAATTTCTGGTTATTTTCAAAGAAGACCTCAGGGATGTTGGAATTATCATGGAAATCGATCGTAAGGACTGGGCAGCCTGGGCTCGTGATATGGATGAATACAACTTTGACATGACATGGGCTGCGTGGGGTGCGGGAATCTGGAAAGATCCCGAAAGCATGTGGCATTCGAAGGAAGCCGTTCGGCCTTCAGGCAATAATATAACAGGCTTTAGTAACAATCGTGTCGACGAACTCATAGATCAGCAGAGAGAGATTTTTGATGTCAACCTTAGGAACGAAGTTTTACGTGAGATCGACGGTATTGTAACAAATAACATCCCCTACATTCTTCTTTGGAATATAAACTACACTCGATTGCTCTACTGGAATAAATTCGGCATGCCTGATTCAGTGCTTAATATGTACGGTGATGAGGATAGCGCGTACACTTACTGGTGGCTCGACCCTGATTCGGAAGCTGATCTAGCAGAATCCAAACAAACTGGACATCGGCTACCCTCAAAGCCTTTCAAAATAATATTCGATGAGCTGTTTCAAGGAATTGACGTCGAGGTCAACTAATTAAACTATCTTTCTGATCGGGTTTTTTGGTATGGACCGAATCAGCTACTTCATCCGCCGCCTCCTACTTGTCATACCGACGTTTATCGGCATAACAATTAGCTGCTTTGTACTCTGTCAGTTTGTACCTGGTGGTCCAGTTGAACAATTAATGATTCAAATGCGTGGATTGGGAGGAATAGAGACGCAAGGGGCAGTTCTACCTTCAGAATCTATATCACAGAAACAAAGAGAAACCCTGGAGGCCCATTTTGGCTTTGATAAACCAGTTTTCCAAAGATATTGGGAATGGTTATGGGACCATCGAATGGGCATGACCGTAACATCCTATAAATACACTAATAAGACTGTTTGGCAGCTTATTGTTGAACGGTTTCCTATCTCTCTTACCTTTGGAATCACTGGTTTCGTCCTTTCCTACCTTATTTGTATTCCACTTGGAATTGCTAAAGCCCTTCGTAGCGGCAGTGCTTTTGATATTTTTTCCAGCATAATTGTTTTCATTGGCTATGCGATTCCTGCGTTCGCTTTTGGAATGTTGCTCAAACTTTTCTTCTCCGGAACATCAGAACATTTTTTCAATATCTTTCCCTTAGGGGGCTTCCGATCGGATAATTTTGAAGCTCTTTCGTTCGGGGGAAAGGTTATTGATCAGTTTTCTCATATGTTCCTTCCCGTTCTATGTTATGTAATTGGAAATTTCGCCGTTCTCACCCTTCTCATGAAAAATGCTCTCCTCGAACAGATTGGACAGGACTATGTCAGAACTGTTCTGGCAAAAGGAGCAACACTTCGGCGCGCAATATGGTTTCATTCATTCCGAAATGCGTTAATACCCATTGCGACCGGCTTCGGTAGCATAATGACTGTTATGTTCGCAGGATCAGTTCTTATTGAGAAGGTATTTGAGATTCCTGGAATGGGACTCCTTAGCCTGGACGCAATTGTTAGTAGGGATTATATGGTCTTCATGGGAATCATGGCTCTTACTTCTCTGCTCGGACTACTCGGCCGTATCCTGTCCGATTTTTGTTATGTTCTGATCGATCCGAGAATAACCTTCTCTGCCGATTAGGCCAATGCGCATAATTCTCAACCCCATAACCCGTAAGCGCCTGCAGCGCTTCAAGGAGATGAAGCGCTCCTATTGGTCCTTTTTGCTTCTTGTTTTACTCTATTTTATCGGGCTTGGATCTGATTTATTGTGTAATAATCTTCCAATCTATCTTCATTTTGAGGGTAAGCACTATTTCCCAATCTTTCGCTACTATCCGGAAGAAGAATTTTTAAACAATGGCCGGCTTACTCGGCCTAATTATAAAAAATTAGCGGAATCTAAGTCTTTTAAATCCAATCCAGCCAATATCGTCTATTTTCCTCTGTTTCCTTACGGACCTAATGAAAGTATATCTGAAGAATCAATCGACATCCCGGAATTAGTAACGGTTGAAATCGAATCCATTCAACGGGTAGGGACGATCAACATCCTATCGGATTATCGTATTTCGCGGTCAAATGGGAGCGCCTACTTTTTCGGTAAAACACGAGAGAATTCATTGCGCAGTATGAACCTCAAGGATCACTGGAAACTTCCACCGGAGGTTGATCAGGCTGTCCTAAGGCGATTTGAGAACCGAAATATGCCATCTATCTCAATCGATGCTGTAAGCATAACTGGACAACGTGCAACGCTTTCAATATCTGCATATAAACCACGGCTCCGGATCCCGGAAACTGTTAGGATAATCTTCAGAGAATTAATAAATTCCAATAGGACTTCCCATATAAAGTTTAATCCAAAGCTACAACCACTTTCAGAAATGCCCCGCGAATGGTATCAGTTAAGCGGAGAACAAAAGACGAGAATCATAGAGAATGTAAAAACTAGATTTAAAAAACAGGTATCTCCCACTTTTGTTGAAATACGCGATCAGCAGTACCTAATTAATTTTCTCAAAGAGGATCTCTATTTCCCATACGGCCCGAATCACGACCACATAATGGGTCTGGATAGTTCAGGCCGTGATGTTTTTGTTCGGATTGTATATGCTCTCCGAACCTCTTTGAATTTTGGTTTTCTCTTGGTCTGTTCTACTATGGTCCTTGGTATTATCTTTGGATCTCTTCAAGGCTATTTCGGAGGAACAATAGACCTGTTTGGGCAGCGGCTTATAGAGGTTTGGGAATCGTTGCCATTTATTTACATCCTAATCCTTATCGGTTCAATCTATGGCCGAAGCTTTATCATCCTGCTGCTAATCTACGGAATATTCAACTGGATTGGAATATCTTACTATATACGGGCAGAATTTTTCAGGCTGCGGAAACAGCCATTTGTCGAATCTGCTCTCTGTATGGGTCTTTCCACTTTCAAGATCATTTTCCGACACATTCTTCCCAACGGATTAGTACCTATCATAACATTTTTTCCATTTTCTCTTGTTAGTGCGATTGGAGTTCTCGCAGCCCTTGATTTCCTCGGTTTCGGCTTGCCCCCTCCCACTCCTAGCTGGGGGGAACTTCTCGGACAAGCACAAGAATTCCGATATGCATGGTGGTTAATATTGTACCCATCCAGCGCATTATTTGTTGTTGTGCTTTTAGGTGTCTTTATTGGCGAGGGAGCAAGAAGTGCTTTCGATCCCCGCACAAATAGCCGTCTAGAATAAATAAAGAATGTCGAATACAAACAAAAATCTTCTCACTGTTAAGAATCTGACTGTTACTTTTAAGACGGAAGAGAAAACTATAACAGCTGCCAGGAATGTTAGTTTTGAATTAAGTGAAGGCGAGATCCTAGGTCTTGTAGGAGAGTCAGGAAGCGGGAAGTCTGTAACTGGGATGGGGCTCTTACGTCTTATCCCGACTCCTCCTGGAAGAATAGAATCCGGATCTGTGTGCTTCAATGGAAAGAATCTACTAAATCTTCCTATCAGAGAACTTCGTCGAGTTCGAGGTAAAGATATTGGGATAATATTCCAGGAGCCTATTACGGCACTTTCTCCGCTCCATACAATTGGAGATCAGCTCATGGAATCTTTAATTTTACATAATCAAATAACAAAACATAGTGCTTGGATTACTAGCATGGAATGGCTAACGAAGGTTGGAATTCCCGACCCAGAGAGACAAATGAATGCCTATCCGTTCCAATTTTCAGGTGGCATGCGTCAACGCGTAATGATCGCAATGGTCCTTATGCTAAACCCGCGAATAATTATTGCGGATGAGCCAACAACCGCCGTAGACGTTACAACCCAGCGCCGAATTTTTGAGCTTATTCTAAGAATAAAAAAGCGCAAAACTTCCCTCATTTTGATTACCCACGATATGGGAGTTGTCTGGCAGTTATGTGATCGCGTTCTTGTAATGAAGGATGCCGAGATTATCGAGAATGGGCCACTTGAAAAAATCTTCAAGAATCCGTCTGAAGTATATACGCAGAAGCTCCTAAGTTCTGTTCCTAGACTTGATTCACCACCACGTCGATCCAGAATTGAAATTACGGATCAAACCACTCTTCCGTCGGCGGAAATACGAGAAGTTGAACCACCCATCGTCCAAATAAATAATCTCAGAACCTGGTTTCCTATTCGTCGTGGAATATTTGCTCGTACTATTGGTTTTGTTAAAGCCGTAGACGGAGTAAGTCTATCCATTAACACCGGGGAGACTTTTGCATTAGTAGGAGAATCTGGAAGTGGGAAAACAACTTTAGGCAGATCAATTCTTGGACTAGATAGAGCAACCGATGGTGATATCTTCTTCAGAAAGTTTAATCTAAACAAAGCTAAGAGCAGTGAGCTCAAATCTCTTCGGCGTAGTCTTCAGATCATCTTCCAAGACCCATTCTCCTCGTTAAATCCTCGGATGACTATTGCGGATATTGTTACAGAAGGATTGATAGAACATAAACTTCTCAATGGTAATAAAGAAGATACCGCTGTTCGATTGCTCGAGGAGGTAGGTCTTAATGCAGACCATTTGTATCGGTATCCCCACGAATTTTCGGGTGGGCAGCGCCAACGGATATGTCTCTCCAGGGCGATCTCCTTAAAACCAGAATTTGTAGTTTGTGATGAAGCTTTAAGTGCCCTTGATGTTACCATACAAGCTCAGATTTTAGATCTTCTCATAGAATTGCAGAATAAATATAACCTCTCTTACCTTTTCATTACCCATGACCTTGGCGTGGTTAAGGAAATTGCAGACCGTGTTGCCGTAATGAAAGACGGTAAAATCATTGAAGAAGGTAGCACGACGAGGGTTCTCGAGTCTCCGCAGGAGCTTTACACAAAAGAACTAATCTCTGCAGTCCCTAATCCAGGGGATGATCAAAGTCGACTTTCTCTTCAAGGTTTAACTAATTTCTGACAGTGGCCAAACTTGTCTTAAGGCGCTTTTTCGAAGCCCTACCCCTCCTGTTCGTAATTATTACTGTTACTTTCTTTTTAATCCATCTTACTCCAGGAGGTCCTTTCGATGACGAGAAGGCGATCCCACCTGAGGTTAGGAAGGCTCTTAATGCCCATTATGGCCTTGATGATCCATTATTGGAGCAGTACTTCCGATACCTAGGAAATCTAATTAAAGGGGATCTTGGACCTTCGTTTAGATATCCGGGTTGGGATGTTAGTGAGCTTATTCTAGCGAAGATTCCAGTCTCAATTGAATTAGGCCTTTACTCCCTTTTGATCGCGGTAACTGTCGGTATACTAACTGGCGTGGTCGCTTCCCTCAAACCGAACAGCTTCAGCGATTATCTCACCATGGGAGGTGCAATGGTAGGTATATGCCTTCCCACATTTGTACTTGGTCCGCTACTGGTACTTGTTTTTGCATTGCACTTAGAATGGCTTAACGTCTCTGGATGGTTTGTTTTTCGTGATAAGATTCTTCCCTCTCTGACTCTAGGACTCTTTTATGCTGCATATATTGCTCGTCTGACTCGAGGAAGCATGCTGGAAGTACGTAATGAGGAATATATCCGCACCGCACGCGCTAAAGGTCTTTCTGAGTGGAGAGTAACTCTTTGTCATGGGTTGAGAAACGGCATCCTTCCCGTTGTAAACTTTCTTGGTCCAGCTTCAGCCGGTTTGGTAAGCGGTTCATTCGTTGTTGAAACTATCTTCCATATTCCTGGACTCGGTCGTTTCTTTGTTAATGCAGCCTTCAATCGTGACTACACTATGGTGATGGGTACCGTTTTCTTCTACGCGACCTTGCTTATCTTTCTAAATCTTCTCGTCGATATTATACAAACCTATCTAAACCCACGGGTTAGAATCGATTAAATGAAGGATAGGTGAACTCCTCCTCGCATCACTCACTATGGTCAGATTCCTTGCGCCGTCTAAGCAAAAACCGGATGGCTTTAATCGGAGTGGTATATCTAATGTGCATCAGTGCCTTATGCGCATTCGCCCCATTTATTGCCCCCTATCCATTTGATGCCACTGATCTTTCCATCGGGGCAATCGGCCCATCACTTTCTAAGCACTTATTAGGCACTGATATTTTAGGACGCGACCTGCTCAGCCGAATTCTTTATGGTGGAAGAATATCGCTGCTAGTCGGAATTCTTGCGACTCTTGTTTCTCTTACTATTGGGGTGTCGTATGGTCTAATCTCAGGCTATGCTGGTGGTTGGACTGATAGAATTATGATGCGGATTGTTGAGATCATTTATTCTATGCCCTTTATTGTTTTTGTAATTCTGCTTACCGTGCTTTTTGGCAGAAGTATATTTTTAATCTTCATCGCAATTGGAGCAGCCGAGTGGCTTACTATGGCGCGCATTGTTCGAGGCCAAGCACTAGCACTCAAGGTACAGGAATATGTTTTAGCATCCCGAAGCTTAGGTCAGCCGCCATATCGTATAATTCGAAAACATCTACTTCCTAATATGCTTGGACCTATCGTGGTCTATACAACCCTTACCGTTCCCAGTGTAATGCTTCTTGAAGCTTTTGTGAGTTTTCTCGGACTAGGGGTCCAGGCTCCCATGACTTCCTGGGGAGCCTTGATTAAGGAAGGGGCTGACGCTATGGAAGCTTATCCCTGGCTCCTTATTTTTCCCAGCATCACTTTTTCTTTTACCTTGTTATCGCTTAATTTTCTCGGTGATGCACTCCGTGATGCTTTCGATCCCAAGACGGTAATCCGGGAGATATAGTTACACGGAATCTATTAGATACATACTGATTCAACGTTACTTTTCAGTCCGATAGTCTTTCCCAGTGGGCCTTTAGATAAATGATCTTTGCCTAGATTGGGATTCCACAGACAAGGTCCAGAACTTAGTCAATGACCCTGTTGAAATATTCAGGGATCTTACCTCACTGCAATTGGATTACCTGGTGAACCAGTAGCCCCTTTTAAGGGTACTGGCGCGAAAAAGAAAGCAAACTCATAAATCGAATTACGGGAAAGTTCATCTAGATTTAAATTCTCTATAATGTGAATTCCATTCTTAGCTATGAGCCACTGGTGAACTTCAAATGGACGATTTTCGTCCTCTCCAGGAACTGCTTCGACTGCCCAACTATCTCCCCCTACCATGACGATTTTCTTTTTGATTAGCCATTTTGCTGCTTGCAATCCTGGCCCAGGGACCCCGCTGTTATAGGCTTCGTTATCTATCATCCAGAGGTTTCCGTGACCGGTGCGGAAAAGGACAACATCGCCCTCTTTAATTAAGATATCCTGCATCTTTAAGGTGCCCTTAATATCCTTCACCGTTATAACATAACCAACTTCAAGGCGGTCGACTCCCTTATAGGCTGCTACATCTAGTAATACACCTCGGGTCAAGAATACTCCAACGTTTTCGACCCCCAGCTTTTTTAAACCGTAGGAATCGCCGAAATCTTCAAGCTTGAATCCATTGTAAAACCTATCTTCCCCATTGACCCGAACTCCAATATGGCCGAGTCCGTCAAATTGAGTGCCTACCTGACCAATTTCACCGCTAAAAATTTCGTCATTCCAGATAATCTGATTCTCGGCTTCAACCATCCCGCTGGGAACACCAGGTATAGTTAAGCTGTAATGTCGATCTCCAAACAATGGCATACCTGGTTCATATACCCTCCCCAATTGATAGATCTTCCCTTCCTTAATCAGACTTATCGCTTCCAGAACCTTTGAGGACGTAATACGATTTAAAGCTCCTCTTTGATCATCTTTTCCCCATTCTGAAGGCCACCATGCTGGTCCCACAGGAGTTTCTTGGTTTCCTCCGAGCGGGCTAACGGTGACTATTATAAGAAAAACCGTTGCATGCCATATTGTCGCCGCTGTGGGTCCTAAATTTTCTACTTTTCGTTTAATTGCGATCATTATCTTTCTAGCATTGATTTTGTTGCTATTTGTTAAATCTGGGAGCCTTTAATAATCTACCTAATCACAACATAAAGGATCTTATACGATGTCCATCAATGATTTCTCTTTTTTAATTAGGAATAAGAATTCTCAGACAACCGCCGTAAAACATTTTCAGTAATTTTCGAAACATTGTTGTTACTATCATCGTAGGATAAGCAACTGCACCAACTAATTGATCCAACTGAAAAAGTTGCACCCCCTTTCGGTCCCTCTATATAGATCATATCCGAACGTACCATTGCATTTCTAGAACCGCCAGTATTCGGATTGCAGCAAAGTTGATCTTCGATAGTAATCTGGTACATATCCGTAAATCCGCCGGCGCTGGCCAGCAGGAAGGCATTGTTCGGTGTGCCTTGATTATAGTCCATTCGGTCAATCTCGAATCCAGCTGCTCCGTGCTCTAACACAAGCGCAGGGAAATCACCAATCAGCTCGTCTTCCCCAACTCCTTCAAAAATAAACGCGACCTCCTCTTTGAGGCTATCTGGTTGTCTCATATATGGTTGATTTCTCCCGCCTCCCTGAGAGGTGAATCCAATTCCGACCATCTTCTGCGGC
Organism: uncultured Opitutales bacterium; assembly: GCA_964542645.1. Lineage (GTDB taxonomy): Bacteria > Verrucomicrobiota > Verrucomicrobiia > Opitutales > UBA2987 > Moanibacter. Next base: position 45,748 of record CAZIUG010000009.1, read on the forward strand.
TCTCTATTCCGGAACCTCCATATTCCTCCAATTTCTCCGGTTGTACTATGGTAACACTCCCCAGGAGCAGCTTCCCAAGATCTAGTGCCTCGCCAACGCCGAACTTCAACAATGTGGGGCCTCTCAGGATCAAAAGATGTGACCCAATAGAATCCGTTCCCGCCCAAATACATAAGGCGACCTCCTTCGGTCTGATACATTTCCATGGCCTCAAGCATCTGAGATGTCCAGTACTCTGGGTGGGAACCCGTTAGTATCACGCGATACGAAGAAAGCAATTCAGCTCCTTCGTTATGCAATTCGTGGTCGGTTATAATATCATAGTCGAAACTCTTATTATCAAGCCAATGCAGGAGATGCATATCGCCGTTTAGATGTCTAGGAGAGAATGCTGCCAGCGATTGAGAGGGCATTCGATATCGTGGACGAAAATTAAGAAACGGTCTCAACTGAGATGAATAGCAAACTCCGCTCCCATCAGAATGGAGATCATAACCGCTCAAGAGAGAGTGCTTCTTCATGTACTTGTCCTCGGGAGCATTAGATTCAGTTCCCTCCTTCTCAAGCATGGCACGAGCCAAATCTATATAGCGGTGATTTGCATAAACTTGATAGGTAAGAGTTGGAGCCAAGAATGCGATTCGAGAATGTGCTTTAACTGGCACAACAAAGAATGTCACATAATCCTCACTTTTTTCGGTCTGCAAATGTACTGAGTAGACACCGCTAAGAAAGTTTACCGGAACCTTCCATTCGAACCCTGCATCCCATCGAGCATCCTCGAGATCGTCATCATGGAAGTGAATCGCAGCATAGTGGCTCGGCTCCAAATTAAAATCCGATACATTGCCATTCCAATCATGGCTTGTTACTGCCCGTGTCGGTAGATTGATTAGTCTTCCGTGGAAACCATTTGGTCCCATATCGATAATTCGATCTGAACTTATATCCAATGAGAAATCCCAATCGGCAACGACGGAAATAGAGCTGTTCGATTCCTTTCCTATATCTTGAACAACACAACTGTAGATTCGTGGGTTATCGATCTTCCCATTAAAATGATTTTGGGCCATTGACTCCATTGAAACGGGAGTTCGACTAGCTCCTATAAGTAAGTTCCCTTCACTCGGATTAACTGCTCCAGAATGTACACTCTTTCGGATGCTAGCATCCGCGTTAGGGGATGGCCATTGAGTTTGTTGTCTCTGAAAAAGACGAACCTCGTTGTTCTCCGGATCGTAGGATGCTGCGACAAAATACCAAAACCGCTCTTCAAGGGCTGAGTCTATTGCCACCTTGATTAGATTTTCTCTAGAACCCAACCATAATGCAAGGCATCCATTTTCGTCGATATAAAGACCGTAACCAGATTCATCTGTTCGCGAGAATTTCGTGAAAATACCTTGCACCCCTTTCTTAGGTGTAGTGGGAAAAATCCATGCCTGGATTGTGAATGCTTTAGTGCAGTTAAGCATTGGATCATGGGGAATAGATGCATATGATCCTGTATAAATCGGCTGGTAGTGTCCTTTGTACTTTCCCTCTACCGAAGTCGATTGCTTCTCAGTCTTAAAGCCAGGACCTTTTGGGTTGTCATCAGTATGTCGTAACCGAACTATTTCAGCCCGATAGGAGGACTCTTCGCAACTGACCATGAACTTAATCGTCTGCCCAGGCCGAACACTTAATCGATCACTATAACCTACAATTTTCATTCTCAAAACTGTGTCTAGCACTCTATCTAATGCAAATACCCATTTAAAAACAGCTAAAATTGTGTCTTTATCGGAATTTAAATCAGTTGCTACGAGAATCATCCTATGAAAAGTCTATTCAATGATTGAAAATGTCGGAAACAGAACAGGAAGAGAGAGATTGTTCATTGATCTCGACGATAGCGGTTACGTCATTCTGAAAGATGCTTTGAATCAGAACCAAGTTTCCCAACTAAGAAGCAAAACCGCGGAATTAATTGCCAGCGAACGTGCAGCTGGAGCAGACCTTTACCTGAACGGCAAATCACAACGGGTCTGGAATTTGTTGAACAAAGGACTGATATTTGAGGAGATGATTCAGATACCCGAAATTTTGAAATACCAAGGATATCTTCTGGGAGATGATTTCGTTTTGAGTAGTTTCACTGCCAATCTTATTGGACCTGGGTCTGCAGCCGGTGATTGGCACATAGATTCGCCTTTGGCCAAATTTCCTGATCCAATTCCAACCACAGCTTTCTGTGCCAACACCATTTATGTTCTAGATGATTTCGAGGCGGAAAACGGTGCGACATGGATTGTCCCAGAGAGCCATCGGCGCGGACTACGGCCAGATCCTAAAGGAGACTATTTGGATGCAATCCAACTTAAAGCAAGTATTGGAGATATCATTATTCTCCATGGAGGGACTTGGCATGCTAGCGGAGCGAACTATACCGATAAGGATCGATTGATCCTTCTGGGTTTTTTTACTCGTTCCTTTATGAAGCCGCAACAAGATCACCTGCAACTTGCAAGTCCTGAATTAACAGACAGGGCATCGCCTGTCTTAAGAAGACTTCTCGGATTTAATTCTCTCCCAGGCACCAAAACTTAGAGAGCTTTTGGGTTTGATTGAATCTAACCGACTCAACCATTTTCAGATTCTAGTCTCTTTTACCATCAATCCAATTCAAATAGAGATGAGTTGTAACCGCCTGTTCCCTCGAATTGGAATTCTTTATCCCGGCAATTCAGCGGAAGATGATTATCCTCAGCTCGCAGAAATGGTAGAACCTCCTGCCGATATAAGAATTGTCCACACGGAAGGCCCGGATGTTCACCGTGTTGATGAATGCCTCATAACAGGAAGTGACCAGATACTAGCAATTGGTGCCCGCGAATTAAAAAATCACAAAGTTGAAACTTGCATGTGGGCCTGCACGAGCGGGAGTTTCGCATTTGGCGTTGAAGGAGCTCGTCTTCAAGTATCAAAAATCGCAGAAATTCTAGGGGTTCCGACTTCGAGTACCTCTTTGTCCTTCCTGAGTGCGGTTCGTGCACTAAAATTAAAGCGTGTCGCAATTGCTGCAACATACCCTCAAGAATTAGCCCATGCGTTTCGTTTGTTTCTTGAGTATGACGGTGTGGAGGTTCTTTCTCTTAATTCCTTGGAGATCTGGTCGGGGCGAGAAGTAGGAGAATTCGAAGAAGAAAAGATTATCAGTTTCGTTTTGGCAAATGATCATCCTAATGCAGAAGCTATTTTAGTTCCTGATACAGCACTTCGTACAGCGACTCTTCTGCCCAGACTTGAGGCATCTTTGGGGAAGATCGTACTTACAGCCAATCAGGTAACATTTTGGGAAGCAATGCGGCTGACTGGAACCTTAAAGCCCCAAATGAGACTCGGGCGCCTTTTCTCGCATGATCCATTTTTGTCATGGAGAATGGGTGAATTATGGTGAGTTGAAAAAGAGGAAATGTGTGCTTTATACGGGCTTAGGGACAAACAAATATTTCCTAAAGAGATATATATCTTTAGGAACTCGCTTTCATATTTTTGACTAGTAAATATTATTAACATGGCATGGGTTGTAAGAATCTAGAGAGGATAAAATGGTACGAAAAATCGAAATTGAATTCGTAAAACGACAAGTTAAATGCGTCGCAGAGTTATTAGACGATTTAGCACCAAAAACTAGCGAAGCTGTTTGGCAAAACCTTCCGCAGTCAGGAAACGTTTATCATGCTAAGTATGCAAGCAATGAGGTCTATATTTTAGTTCCGCCATTTGCCTTCGAGGAACCCGGTTTGGAAAATCCGACTATAACACCAACTTCAGGAGATCTTCTTTATTTCCATGTGCCGCCAGGTTTGGTTAAGTTTCCCGAAATTCGGGATGTAGCCGACCAATCGGCATTGATCGATTTAGCGATCTTTTACAATCGAGATAATCTGTTGATTTCTCCTTCGACAGGCATGGTTCCTGGCAATCGATTTGGTACTATTACGGAAAACCTTGAGGAAGTACAGAAAGCCTGTGATAATATATGGAGAGAGGGGTTTGCGGGAGAACAACTCATTTTCCGCAGACTAAAATAGAAAAGCGGGAAACAGTGGGCATCATTTCTATAACCCGATTCGAAGAGACAATCATTGCATTAGATTTTAACCCGAACTCGGAATGTCGTTGCTTGTCTTAAACCAAAATAGAGATTCCTCACATGCATTTCAGCTAGTTACAGGAAGTTTAACGCGAAAATTCTAAATATTTTGGATTCAATTAAAGGTGAGTTTAAGTAACGAACACCTTATCGCAATAAATCGGGAACGCCGGATTATCTTCCAGGATGATATTTTGGCGAATTCTGTTTTTCGATCAGAGAATACTGGACCTGAACGACTAACGAAAATAGTAGACTTTTACATGAGTCGTTTTGAGCCGGAATATAATCAAATCGACAGTGTTTGGCATGAATGGGGTGAGGGTAATACTGCTGTTTGGCCTAGCAATGTACTGCCAAGAACCGAGAATGTATTTCCGGCTTGGTGGTCCATCGGTGTTGATCCGATCGATGTTCTTCTTAAAGAAAGCCGAAAAAGAGGACGCGAAGTATTTTTCTCCTACCGAATCAACGGATCAGACAATGATCGCCTTTTTGATCCTCCCCATTCCATGGATGAACCAATTCCAATTAAGAGGATGCATCCAGAATGGCTTCTTCGAAAATGGCATGCATATTGGAATTTTGAAGTTCCTGAAGTCAGAGAGTTAAAGCTCAGAATTCTCCTGGAAATTGCTGAGATGTATGACTTTGATGGAATCAGTATAGATTTTGCCCGAATTCCAATCTTGTTTAAAGAGGGAAAGCAATGGAAATGCCGTGGGCTTCTTACGGATTTTATGCGTCAATTGAGATCGGAACTGATCCGTATTGGGCGGCAACGCAATCGACCATTTTTACTCGCAGCCCGAGTTCCTGAAAACTTGGTTGGCTGTCATTTTGATGGTATAGACATCGAAACATGGGTTAAAGAAAGCATTTTGGATATAATCATCGTAGGTACTCGGACAGCAAAAGCCGATGTTGTAGGGTTTCAGAACATTACTGATAGGAGACGAGTAAAGATTTATCCTAGTTGGGACGATCACCACTCCTCCGATGGTTATCGGCACCCTTCTTTGGAGATCTGGCGCGGGGTTTGTGCAAATTGGTGGAGACAAGGCGCTGACGGCATGCACACTTTTAACCTTATGATGGGATCTCCAAAATCAGAGCAAGCTTTAGGAATCAAGCCTGCTTCAAAACATCGCGGGGGAGATAAGGATGGAACTAATTTAAACGATCAGTGGCGGACGCAATGCCAAGTCTTTAGTGAAATCGGAAACACTGAAACGCTTAATCTTTGTAACAAGACTTTTTTTGTAGAACGACGAGGTGGAGGTCATGATTCTCAAGTCGTCCCGGATCCTAATAATTGGTATACTCCACGGCACATGTACTTTCAGAGTAATATGCAAGCAAGCCTTCCAATCGATCTCTGCAATGATTCTTCTACGGACAGACTTCTAGAAATTGAGGTCTCTGATGATGTTAGTACTCTCGTAGAGAATGTAGAAAACGTTTTATTGCTTTTGGCATATTCTATTTCAGGCAAAAGTAATTCCTCTCGAGTTCAATCTGGGAAAGAGGACCAGGTATCTCTGGAGGTAAGAATTAATAATCTTTTATTGGATCCTCCACATCGGGTGAAAGAGACTAAAACAGCTCTTAATGTCACCTTTGATCACTGGCTAAAATATATGGTTCCTACCAGATATCTAGCCGTAGGGGTAAATCTAATTGGGGCAAAACTCTGTAAAGTACCATTGAAGGATGATATTAAAGTCTCCATTGAGAAACTTGAGTTACATGTTATTTATATTTAATGAATGCTGCTTTCTGAGATTAGGCCATCTTCTGTCCAGTGCAAAGATGCTGACTTCGGTCAACATAAGCACCAACGCTCTTGATTTTATTTCGGAGTTGCACGCTTCATCGACCTCTCAAATACTTTCCTTAAAAATTCGGTCCTGTCCCTCTCGCCAATCACCAACTTTTGTAAACTCTTTGATTTAATCCATGGTCATTCACATTGAAAACATATAACAAATTAACCGAGAATCCGTACAGCCCTAATTAGCAAGAAGATATGGAAGGAACTTAATAAAATGAAAATCGTAATGAATCCACCCATAGGGGAAAATTATCGCCGACAGATTTCCGCGGTTGCGCCTAACGCTACTGTTGTAATGCCTGATCCAGATGAATTGTTGAATGAAATATCGGATGCTGAGATTCTCTTTGGGAGCTACTCTGGAGAGATTATTTCTAGTGGCCCTGTGCTTAAATGGGTTCAGTCAACAAGCGCCGGGATGGATATTTCTCTAATCCCTGAAATTATGGGAGATAACATAACTCTTACCAATGCAAGCGGGGTCCATGCTATTCAAGTTGCCGAGCAAGCTTTTGCGCTAACCTTGGCAATAATTCGCGGTGTCTATTTTTCGGTTCGAGCGCAGCGCCAACATAAGTGGCAGAGACCTGATCTTCGCGACTTTTATGGTATGACTGTAGCAATTATCGGATTTGGGGGAATTGGGAGGCGTTACGCTGAACTAATACGTCCCAACAATACGCGGACTATCGCGCTGGATGTTCACCCGGTCGACAAAGTTGACACAGTTGATGCAATCTGGCCCATGGAACGTCTAGATGAAGCTCTTGAAATAGCAGATGTGGTTTTCATTGCCTGTCCATGCACGGATAAAACAATCAAACTAATTAATAAAAGAACGCTTGGCCGAATGAAAAGTGACGCCATTTTAATTAATACAGCTCGTGGTAGGATTGTTGACGAAAAAGAACTTATCGAAGTTTTGAAAGAAGGTGGAATTGGAGCTGCAGGGTTGGACGTATTTGAAGAAGAACCTCTTGCCGAGTCGAGCGAACTATGGGAATTAGAAAATGTAATTATAACCCCGCACGCCGCTGGTGGATCTCCTAATCGGCACGACCGTACCGTTGGATTTTTCGCAGAAAATCTCCAACGGTATCTTAAAGGAGACGAACTACAGAATGTAGTCGATAAATCATTAGGCTATCCTACTTGAGGACAGCAAGATACTGGAATCAATGGACAACAGTCACTGGGCCCAAATGAGAATCTCTATTGGAGTAAACATTTTCCACGATAGAAGCTGATAATCCAGGAATTGTTGAATTTATCAGTAAAGCTCCGACATGTTTCGCCAAAGGGCCTTTCCCTCCCGGAGCTCAAATTTCGCCATACCGGGAAATGCAGTATGTGCTGTGATGATTAGTGCATCCTCTTTAATTGCTCTATTAATCAAAGTATTTCGGGATTCTATTGTGTCTTTCCTATCACGGCCCGGCCAGACAAAATCAATATGCTCAACTTCACAAGCGTCATGGAAGAGATCACCTACATAATATGCGATTAAACCCCTCGACTCCAAACGCACAAGGATATGCCCGGGGGACTCTCCGGGAGCATGTATAGCAGTCAGACCAGGAGCGATTTGATGCCCGTCTTTGATCAGGCTAAAAAGCCCATGAGATTTTAGGACCGGAATATGTAAGTTGAAATTCGCCCTTCTCTGATCCTGCTCAGGAGCCCGACTGCCATCTGCCGTATGCATTAAATACCTAGCATTCGGAAAACTTGGGATCCTATCGCAATTTCTTTCTATCGTAGCACCCATGATATGATCGGCATGTACATGAGAAAAGATTACGTCAGTAATATCCATACGGTTGATATTGAGAACATTTAACGCGTCGAGTAGCAAAAGTTGGTCTTTGAAAGGGAATAGAACCTCAAAGCTCTGACGAGCCTTATTGGCTTCGCCAATTCCAGTATCCAGCAATACTAGACGGTTTTGTGTTCGAACTAGGACAAGATTTAGAGAAAAAACTAAACGACCAACCTCATCGAGTTTAACAAGATTTCGCCAGATTGTTTCATCCATATCCTTAAAAACCAAGGCAGGGTCACCATATAAAGTTCCCTCCCCTATAATGGTAAGTTCGATATCGCCAAGGCTGAATGTATGAATGAAGTCCATTGAAATTTCTCGAGGAGTGAATTGATAATAATAAAGTAATAATATCTATTTAATTAAAGGCTATCCTCCTTGAATAAGTGGATGGCACAATGCATCACACACATGAGTATTATTGCTAGGGCTTCATATCAATCAAACACGGTTCCCCATTTCTTACCTTAGTTACTAGTTTCATAAAACGACTCTCATTCCCTTCGTGTAGGACTATTCCTTGATTCAAGTGGTAGAGAGTGCACTTCTTTTTTTCTAGAAGTAAGCTCGTTGCTTTTAACGGTGAACGTAAACTTTTATCCTTTGATCTTCCTGGCAACAAGAGAGATAACTTCCGCCCATTATTAGTAAATTGTAATTCTCTTATCCCATCCCATTTAATCTCGTTTGCTTCCGTAATCTCCCATTGGCGAAGACCATAGAGGATCGTATTCAGGCAACGAAGAGCATGAAATACAGGACGAGGGTTACACAGGGAGTCAAGAATACCGTGACTAACATCCATGGTTCGATCGACATCCACCAGGGGGTCAAAAAAAATCCGAGTGCCTCGAAAACGTGCCGCAGAAAATAGAGCTTCTGCCGCCCTGCATGCATTTCTATTATCATCTTGATAGCCTAGTTCCACTAGAAAATATAGTTTCCGCGCCTTCCCCAGATTTTCTAACCGATAAGCCAATCTCATAACATCCCAAGGATTCTCATCTAAACCAATCCGACAACAGATATTAATAATACTCAGATTTCTCTTATCTAAGTGAGATTCAATATCCTCCAATTCTTTCAACCTATAGCCAAATCGCGTCCTTGGAAGTTGTTTCCCTGGAACTATTTGATCAGGTATTACAGGACAGAGAGATACCTCAGTTTTCACATTGGTTTGTAAAGCCTTCAGCAAGTCGATGGTTTCAGCTAATGGTAGAATAGAACCTGGCAACTGAATCTCCCAATTGGATACACGGTCCATGGACTTTTCTGTAAATTCAGGAAGTTCCTGGATTTCGTTTTCGAAAAGAAATGCACAGATGGTTATGCCTGCTTCATGCAATAAAGAAAGCCGAGTCCATTGTTCATTATCACGAATGTCCTTCCACGGAACTCTTAGCGCACTCACCCCGATCTCAAAACAACCTAGAAGAGGATAGTCATTTCGAACCTCTTGGCGAATGGTTGATGGATAAGCGATTGGAATTTGGACAACGTTCGTTATCGAATTCCGTAATGTTAAACCCAGAGGGGAATTTTCTAGGCCGTGTTCTGATAGTGTGATAAGCCGTTGCTTTTCACAGGTACTCTTCAGATTTCCTGAATCTCCTCCTGTTCGCATAAAGTGAACATCCACTTTATTTCTTAGGACACGGAAAAGATAGAACCCAAGCTTTGCCACATCTTCGCGAGCATTCTCTGGAGGTGGAGCACTTGTAAAGAGATGGGCAAACCCCGGTCTAGTAAAGGAGGTTGATCCAAGAGTTAATAATCGTATCTGACCTATGTAGTTAAGAAATTGAAAGTGGACGTGGCCATTTACCACAAGCTCTACACTGTGTTTTTTAAAAAGTTCTATGAGCCAGGATCGAGCTGGTTCCCCTATGTTATCGTAGTGACCTGTGTACGACTCTGTTCTTTCAAATACAAAAAGGGGCAGATGCATGAAAACAAATAATCGCTGTCCTTTCAAATCGCCTAAAAGATTTTCTAACCAAAAAGATTGTTCATTTTCCTCGGGAATCCCCGTATTTAGAATCTGAGAATTAAGAATGATGAAACTACATTTTCCTTGGTTAAAGCTATACCATGATGATCCCATTTTCGCGTGATAGGAAGAAAGAATTCTTCGGCTAACAGGATGAGTCGGCATTGTTGCATCAGGCTTATCGCCAACCTCATGATTCCCCGCTACCTGATACCATTTAGAATCCACGCGCCCAATCTGATCCAACGCTTCTTGCATAGAAACTTCAAAATTCTCTGACTCAGGTGCCTCCTGGGTGAGATCACCAAGATGGATTACAAATTCAGGATTAAGAGAATCAATTAGCTTCAACACATGAGCAATTCTTGCCAACTGCTTCCTGCGACCCTCGAATTCGACTCTAGTTTCTGCAGCAATCTTAGTATAGTGGGTGTCTGCCAACACCACAAACTCGAATTCAGCAGGAAGAAGCTGCTTCCGGTCGTAATAATGTGGCATTTCCGTGATTCCCTTACAACTCAATGGAGTTGGGCACCCACCAACTAATTATTTCTAGTCCGCTCGACTGTGTAAACTGAACCAGGTCACACAATTTAACTCTCATTTTAGAAACCAGAAATCTGGAATAATGGAAACCGATCAAATCGATAGATACGGAAGTTCATCATTAGACAAATTATCGGGTTAAAGATAATTCTAAGCTGCTATCACAAAGAAGATTCTTATTTACTGCACCGACACTGGTCTACAACCGTACGGGTTCGTCGTTCTCCGGCGTAAACCCATATCATGGCCATCATTTCGTTAGTATCATTAAAAAAGCGATGGCAAATACCTTCAGGAATCATGGCTGTGTCGCAATCTGCCAACCTATAAGAGCGTCCATCCACTTCACAAACCGCTTCACCCTTAACAATGGATATCGATTCATCATAGGGATGAAAATGACAAGGAATAGCTGTTCCAGGCTGGAATTCTGAGTAGCCACCACACAACCCAGCTGCGCCCATAGATCCGTCAAACAAGGTCAAATTAGTTTCTCCCGCTGTTGACTCACTTCGTTCCCCTTTTTCACTTCTGACTACATGTTCTGGAAAAGCAATCTTCGGTTCTTCAGACAAAACTTCGATTTTTTTAAAATCGGGACTATTGAGAAACTCTCTTGTTACAACACTGCTCCCGAATGAACAATGCATCAAACATTCGCTATCAATGTCTGTATGGTCCACAGTGTGCGGAACGCCTGCCGGAACGTGAATACTGTCACTCGGATTCAACAAATAGCGGCGGCCTTCCACTTCGACACAAGTATTTCCCTTAAGCGGCGTAATGCATTCACTGCATTCATGGGTGTGGTACGGAACTACTCCTCCTATTTGAGTAGTCAGAAATGCAGTTGACAATCCAACTGCATCGCAGTGTTCCGATACCATCATCTGTACCGTAACATTCGGAAACATGTCCTTAACCTCGACCTCATTTCGTCTTGCTATATGTTCGTTCCGATCACTTTGACTCATTTTACCTCCTATATCAGATCAATATTTTCTGTTTCCATCTCCAATTTAAAACCAGTATACAAGTCAATACTCGTTGAAAAGGTAAAAACAAGATTGTATTAAATTAGATCCCAAATCTTCTAATTTCTGAATTGTATTTGGATCAAATCTCAACTTGGAATTCACTAGATATATAGGGTAAATGCTTGCTATCCGCTTTCCTCTAAGCTTTAACCCTCTGCTCTTCGTAATCCATTCATAAAACAGAGTCTTTACCCATGACAAAATCCTATAAAATAGCCGTTATTCCTGGAGACGGAACAGGCCCCGAAGTCATTCGCGAAGCACAGAAAGTCCTCGACGTTGCTTCTGGTAAATTTGGTTTCGATCTTATTTATGAACAATATGACTTTGGAGGAGATCGTTTTCTTCAAACTGGAGAGACGCTTCCGGAATCAGCTGTAAAAGAACTTAGCGGACAAGATGCTATTCTCCTTGGAGCAATAGGTCATCCAGGCGTAAAACCTGGAATTCTAGAGAAGGGAATCCTTCTTCGCCTTCGCTTTGAACTTGATCAGTACATTAATCTTCGACCAGTCAAACTCTACCCTGGAGTAGAGACACCTCTAAAGAATAAAAGCCCGAAGGATATTGACTATGTCGTAGTCAGGGAAAACACAGGTGATGCATACACCGGAGCTGGTGGATTTACTCTCAAGGGTACGCCTCAAGAATCGGCTGTTCAATCTTCAGTATACACTCGCTTTCAGGTCGATCGATGTCTCCGCTATGCATTTGAATACACTCGAAGTAAGGGAAAGAAAAAAACCCTCGCCCTCTGTGGAAAAACAAACGTCTTAACCTTTATCTATGATCTTTGGGAACGTGCTTTTAATGAAATGGGTGAAAGGGATTATCCCGACATTACTCGGGAATACTATCACGTTGATGCAACCTGCATGTGGATGGTAAAAAATCCAGAATGGTTTGATGTTATTGTAACAGGCAACATGTTCGGCGATATCATCACAGACTTAGGAGCTATTACCCAAGGGGGAATGGGTATAGCAGCAGGTGGAAATATCAATCCAGAAGGTGTCAGCATGTTTGAGCCAATTGGAGGATCCGCTCCTAAGTACACAGGGAAAAATGTCATTAACCCCTTAGCTTCGATATGTGCTGGCCTTATGATGCTTCAATCTCTTGGTGAGGAAACAGCTGCGGAAAAGATTGAAAATGCTGTTATCGACGTGACAGCAAATCGGCTAAAAGATCTAGGTGCTGGGAAAATGGGGTTCTCAACAACTGAAGTGGGAGACATCGTTGCTGATCTCGTTGCAGGATGAAATCGAATGATCTCCGAAAGTCCTTTCTCGATTTTTTTCGTTCGAAGGACCATGAAATAGTCTCTTCGGCATCGCTTCTCCCCGATTCGCCAAACCTGCTTTTTACAAATGCAGGTATGAATCAATTTGTTCCGTTTTTTCTAGGCGAGCGCATTCCATCCTGGACGAGGGTTGCCGACACACAGAAGTGTATCAGAGCAGGGGGGAAACACAACGACCTTGAAGATGTTGGCTTTGACACTTACCACCAGACATTTTTTGAAATGCTTGGGAACTGGTCTTTTGGTGATTATTTTAAGAAAGAGGCTATAGAGTGGTCCTGGGAACTTCTCACTGAAGTTTGGAAACTTCCCAAAACAAGGCTCTACGCTACCATTTACAAACCGGGCCATGGGGACCCATCAGAATTCGACCAGGAAGCGTCGGATATCTGGTCAGAGATCTTTGTCCAGGAGAAAATGGATCCATCAATCCATATTCGCCATTTCGACTCGAAGGATAATTTTTGGATGATGGGAGATACTGGACCCTGTGGGCCTAACAGTGAAATCCACATAGATCTGACTCCCGACGGCGACACTTTAGGCAAACTTGTTAATACTGACTCAGTTAGGTGTATGGAAGTTTGGAATCTGGTCTTTATTCAATTCAATGCCGAATCGGATGGTTCTTTTAACCCGCTTGCTAAAAAGCACATCGATACTGGTCTCGGCTTCGAGAGAGTTTCGGGGATTTATGCTAGCACAAAGGGTCTTTCTGATTTTTCCCAACCCGTGTCCAACTACGATTGCGATCTTTTCTCAGGGATTTTCGAAGAACTCACCAAATTGTCGAACCACCGATACCAAGGGACAATTCCTAAAAGACGGAATCGGATGTCGAATATTGAGATGAAGGATTGTGCCTTCCGGGTTCTGGCTGATCATATCCGTGCTCTTTCATTTTCAATTGCAGACGGAATTTTACCCGGCAACGAAGGAAGAAATTATGTCCTTAGGCGTATTTTACGACGTGCCATTCTTTTCTCAGATCGCGTCGAATTACCCAAGGGTTCATTTGTGAAGCTCGTTGAACCTCTTATCTCCCAACTCGGTGACATTTTTCCAGAACTTAAGGAAGGCCGCGATTTAATCTCTCAAATCATTTCCTCTGAGGAAGAAAAATTTCAGCGAACTATTGAACGTGGACTCACTATGTTCGAGAAAATCACATCGGGAGGGGAAAAAAGAATCAGTGGGGGCGACGCGTTTACACTCTATGACACCTATGGGTTTCCTCTAGATTTAACTCAAATTATTGCTCGAGAACGTGGAATCAGCATCGATCAAAAAGGATTCGAAGTAGAGATGCTCAAACAACGTAAACGAGCTCGTGTCGCCCAGGAAAAAATTGAAATTCGTGTTTCCGAAGGTAAAAATATTGAAATCGAAGAAACGGAGTTCATTGGTTTCGATTCGGAGAATTTTGAAAACTGCAAAGTCAAGATTACGACCCAAGTCCATCAGGATGATAAAACCTTTTTAATCTTCGATCGCACTCCCTTTTATGCTGAAAGAGGTGGACAAGTTGGAGACTCAGGATTTCTCAGAACGGAAGGAAGAAAGCTCAGAATATCTGATACTATAAGAGACTCCCAGGGCCGGACCCTGCATCAAATTGAGGCAGGGAACTTCAAAGACCTTGAAGGTAAAGAAGCCAGTCTTCTTATCGATATTGAACGCCGCAGGTCCATACAGCGTCACCACACCGCAACACACATTATTCATTGGGCACTCCGGAGTGTACTCGGTAGTCATGTTAGTCAGGCGGGATCGCACGTAGCAGAGGACAGGCTCCGTTTCGACTTTACCCATTTTGAACAGATAAGCCCGGATTTGCTCACCAGAATTGAAAATATAGCGAATCGACGTATTCTCGAAAACGCAGGCGTTGGTTGGTATGAGATTCCTTTTAATCAAAGACCTAAGGATATTCTTGCATTCTTTGGAGAGAAATACGGGACCATAGTCCGCGTCGTAGATATAGGAGGCTGGTCTATTGAGCTCTGTGGCGGAACGCATGTCTCCGCCTCTGGAGAAATTGGTCTTTTAAAGATTGTTTCCGAATCCGGTATTGCCGCTGGTATTAGAAGAATTGAAGCACAAGCTGGTGCGAGTGCATTAAATCTTGTCGTAAATAACTTCAACCTCCTATCCTCTATTTCTAACCGGTTGTCGTGCCATCCTCAGGAACTTGAGGACCGGGTTTCCAGCGTCCTTCAGCAAAAGAGTGACCTGGAACTGAATCTGCGGAAACTTCAGAATAAGGAAATTTCCTCAGTCGCTTCAGAATTGATCGACCTTTCAATTGAAATCCAAGGAATCAATATGGTTATTGCTAGAATTGATGCGGAATCTCAGGATGAAATGCGTGGGCTTGCGTTTTCTATATCGAAAACGCTTCGGCGAAGTCTTATCGTTCTAGGTTCCTCTTCCGGTTCTAAAGTAACCCTTCTTGCCGTAGCCTCTCCTGAAGCAAACGATAAAGGCCATATCGCTCACGAGATTGTACGAACACTCTGTGGTCAGTTAGGCGGCAGAGGTGGGGGTAAACCTGACTTCGCCATGGGCGGAGGAGATTCTCCGGAGAAGCTTGAAGAAGTCTTAGATTCCTTTCGAGATTCGTTGAATTGATTTACTTTCTGTGGGTAATCCTTACCTAGGAAATTAACGCTCTTAAATAATTGAATGCTCTCCTCGATAATTACCTAACCTCCAACCAAAAAGCATTGGTAGAGTTTTTGCAGGACTTGGTCTCAATACCTACGGTCAACCCTCCCGGCCGGTCCTACAAAGAGTGCGTTACGTTTTTAAAATCAAGTTTGGATTCTCTTGGATTTGAAACCCAGGTTTTCAAAGTACCTGACGATAAGATTAAGAATGTCCTTCCTACGAAAGACAAATACTCACGTTACAATCTTTTCGCTAAGTGGAATCTCGGAAAAAAGAAAACAGTTCATTTCAATGCACATTACGACGTTGTTCCAGTTTCCGGTTCTTGGATGTATCCGCCCTTTTCAGGCCATAGCGAAAAAGGAGTTCTTTATGGTCGTGGTGCTGCCGACATGAAGGGATCGGTATCTGCGCTAATCTACGCACTGGGCGCCTTTCGCGAAAAAAAATTTAAACCTTCTTTTAATATAGAAGTATCCTTCGTTTGTGACGAAGAAACAGGTGGTCAATTTGGAACTGGATTCATTACAGAAAGCGGGTTGACTAACGCCGACTATGTTGTCGTTTGCGAAGGAGCATCCGGTGATCAAATTGGTGTTGGTCACAATGGAGTCCTTTGGCTGACAATCGAAATCAGGGGGAAAGCTGCTCACGCTAGCCGGCCACAAAAGGGACGAAATGCATTTGATCAATTAACTGCCCTTGGAGTTCGGTTACATGACTATGGGCTGAAGATTTCAGATCGTGGGTACACTTCTCCGGATGGAGTTCAAATGAGTCCCACACTTTCCCTTGGAGGAACCTTTGGCCAATCTGAAGGAGGGAAAACTAATATTGTTCCAGGCGATGCTTGGTTTACTCTTGATCGTCGCCTTATTCCTTTTGAAGACATTTCCCAGGTTGAAGGAGAAATAAAGAATTTCGTAGCCGAAGTAGGACGTGAAATCAAAGACTTCGATGCTACGGTTACTTCGAACCTGGCTATCAGTCCATATCGTCTCGATTATCGTTCTCCCCTTCCCCAAGCACTTGCTTGTATCGTTGCATCCGTCCGGAATTGTTCTCCAAAGTTTTCGCACACACCTGGTTTCACAGATGCGCACTATTTTGGTAATGGGCTCTGTATACCTACTGTAGGATATGGAACCGGAGGCTCCAACTATCATGGCGTCGATGAGCAAATTAAAATCAACGATCTTCTTACAACAAGTCGGGTCTACGCTGAATTCATGGAGAGAGGGATTCCCGAATCCTAATTGTATTATGTGAAATCCACTTCTGTTACAGACAGAAAGTCTGTATTTCACAGGATCCTGGCCAAGGGCCAATTAAATCTGTCTTAAATTTTACAAATCAGCTGCTGGATCCAGCTCGCTCCTAGTAAAAAGGGGTATCATCCGTAATCCTTCTTTCTCAAGTCTTTCCTTTGCTCCAGCTTCTCTGTCTATAACGCACAGAACAGTGTCTATAATGGCTCCCTCCTCACGGAGAGCAGCAGCAGATAGAATAATCTGTCCCCCCGATGTAACTACATCTTCAACGATTGCAGTATTCTTACCTTTGACCCTCCTGCCTTCAGCAAACTTACATGTCCCATAGGTTTTGGCCTCCTTCCGCACAAAGACAGAAGGTATTCCAGTAACCTGTGAAAGCAGAGTGACGATGGGAATACCTCCCATTTCCAATCCACCCAAAATTTGCGTTCTGTCAGGAACGAGCTTGGCCATCGATTTTACTATCAGCTTGAGAAGTGAAGGCTCCGATTCAAAAAGATATTTGTCGAAATAATCATTACTGACAGATCCTGACCTCAGCTGAAAACACCCGCGAATGTAACAGGTATTATATACTTGCCTAGCAAGATCTTTCTTTGTCATTGGGAAACTTAATTTTACAGTTCTTAATACTTAACAGATTGCCTGTTTCACTATATCAAATGTAACCGTATTTAATGTTAAAAGGAAAATGATTACTATGACTTCATAAGCTTGTACTCAACCGAATCTTTTAATGCTTCCCAACTAGCCTCAATGATATTATCACTAGCACCAACGGTTCCCCAAATTTCCTTTCCATCCGTTGACTCAATCTGAACTCGAATAGTTGATTCTGCCCCTTGAGTGCTATCCAAGATTCGGACTTTGAAGTCACTCAAGGAGACTTCCTGAACCTCCGGATACACATTTTCCAGTGCCTTGCGAAGCGCATTATTTAGTGCCCCAACGGGACCTGAGGATTCTGCTACTTCGTGGTGGATTTCATCTCCAATTCGAAGCTTTACGGTTGCCTCTGAATTTCTCTCTTCCCTGTTCTCGTCCCATTCAACGATTACACGATATTCCAAGACATCGAAGTAACTTTTCCTTTCCTCAAGCCATCGGTAAAGGAGAAGTTTGAATGAAGCATCCGATGCCTCATATTCATAACCTCTGTATTCTAGCTCCTTTAATTCCTTGAGAAAACTCGGGACCTCAGCTGCCTTACTTTTTACATCAACTCCCAATTCTCTTGCTTTCAAAATAAAACTACTCCTTCCGGACATATCGCTTATTAACACTCTCCGGCTATTGCCTACTGCTGCCGGATCGATGTGTTCATAACTGCTGGAATTTTTTTCAGCAGCGTTTACATGCATACCACCTTTGTGGGCAAAAGAACTAGCTCCCACAAAAGGAGCTTTTGAATCTGGTCTTAGATTGGCAAGATCGTCCGCCATTAATGATAGTTCACGTAACTTCGAAAGGTTTTCTTGACAGTGCATCGAGTAGCCCAGTTTCAGCACAATATTGGGAATAATAGAAGTAAGATTCGCATTTCCGTTTCTCTCTCCGTAACCATTAAGAGTTCCTTGAACCATTTTGGCCCCTGATTCGATCCCAGTAATAGAGACAGCAACACCCACTCCCGAGTCATTATGACAGTGTATTCCGATAGGGACTCCAATGTAGTCGTCAACAACTCTTCTAGTGATTTTCCCTATTTCACTCATTAAGCGTCCACCATTAGTATCACACAGGACGAAATAGTCCGCACCGCCTTTCCTGGCTGCCTCAAGCGTAGCTATGGCATAATCAGGATTATCGGAAAACCCGTCGTAAAAGTGCTCTGCATCATAGATTACTTGCTTGCCGTTTTGAATGAAAAAGCAAACAGTATCTTCAATCATCTGGAGATTTTCTTTTTCAGTGGTGCGCAATACTTCGGTTACGTGGAAAAGCCAACTTTTCCCAAAAATGGTAACTACTTCAGTCTCAGCGCTCAATAGTGAACATATCTGGGGATCATCCTCTACTCCTACGTTTGCACGTCGCGTAGATCCAAAAGCAGTAAGTTTTGCGTGTTTTAAATTTAGGCTTTTTGCCTCTTTAAAAAAAGCCAAATCACGTGGATTTGATCCTGGATTACCGCCTTCGATATAGTCGATGCCAAATTGATCCATTTTCTCTGTTAGCCGTAATTTCGAGGTAACCGAAAATGAAATCCCCTCCCCTTGCGTGCCATCGCGAAGGGTGGTGTCGTAGAGTAGAATGCTCTGTTTATTATTCATTAGAAAAGCAGGTGAAGTTGTACAGCTAATGACAAAAAATGAGAAATAGTCGCAATTATAGAAATAGCCTCCCTCGGGAGGCTAACAGGAGAGATCAGCAACTAAATAGATTCTATTATATAAAATTAGAGGGTTTTAGGAAATCAGAATCCCTACGCAATTAATCAAGTAACGAGTCTCTTTCTTAAATCAAAGAGATTATTCTACCATGACGGGTTTTCATATTATGAAAATTAGCAGTCCGCATGTTTTGCAATGAAATCTTGAATAGCATTTTTCTCAGCTCGAACTAAATACTTTATTTGCTGGGACCCCCAAAGCCTTTCTAGCTTCTCCTCTCGAGGATGTACCCCAATAGTGTCTATAATTGTTTGCGGGAATTTTGCTGGATGGGCCGTAGCTAGGACCAAGTTAGTTTTGCTTTTAACTATGCCTTTGAATCCGCAGGCAGTGTGCGGATCTAAGATGTAGCCAAATTTCCTATAGACATCCTTAATGATCTCTTCGATCTCACTATCTGATGCACTTGAGCTTGAAAATATATCAGCATCGAAATTACGAAAGACAAAGCGACCGGAATCTTTAAATTTTTTTATGAACTCTTTTACTTTCCTACCATCTTCGCCTTCATGGTAGTAAATGAACCGTTCGAAATTCGAGGCGACCTGTATGTCCATCGATGGGGCATGACTAATTCGGACTTTACCTAGTTCGTAAGTACCCGTCTGGAACAACCGGTGCAGGATATCATTCTGATTTGTAGAGATTTTGAGCGTTGTTATCGGCAGACCCATCCTCTGCGCCATCCAGCCCGCCAATACATTTCCAAAATTTCCTGTTGGGACAACAAAATTAACTGACTCCCTCTCTTCTTTCGGGAGTTGGAACCATGCGTAGAAATAGTAAACACACTGCGCCAGAAGTCTAGCCAGGTTGATCGAATTTACAGAGGCGAGCCTAAACCGATTTTTGAATTCATGATCTTCAAGAGTTTCTTTCAATGCCCGTTGTGCATCATCAAAAGAGCCTTCGATTGCGAGAGGAAATACATTCTCCGATCCAGTGCAGGTCATCTGCCGCTCCTGTAGGTCCGAGATGCGCCCATTAGGATACAGAATGAAAATTTTTATTCTACTTTTCCCCTGCAATCCGTGTATTGCTGCTGCCCCGGTGTCCCCGGAAGTTGCTCCCAGTGCATTCAGATGTTTTCCTGTATTACGAATCTGATCCTCATAGAGTCTTCCAAGAAGCTGTAATGCAAAATCCTTGAAAGCTAAAGTAGGGCCATGGAAAAGCTCAGCTAAATAGAGCCTACTCTCTAATTCTAGAACCGGAGCAATGGTTTTGCTATTGAATTCACCGTAAACACCACTGATCAACGATCTCAAGCGTCCGGGTTCGATATCGTCTGCAAATTCATTAAATATAGCTATAGTAAGTTCCTCGTACGAGAGGTCCTCCCAACTTAACATCCTAGTACTCAGATCAGGCAATTTTTCTGGGAGGTATAACCCACCATCCGGAGCTAAGCCCATTGCCACTGCTTGTGAGAAAGTTACAGGATCACATTCCCCACGTGTGCTTATATACCTCATAACTATAAGGTTGTTTTAACTGCGACCAGATCACAAATGAAGCCGCACTGAATATCCTAACTGCAGTAATTAGGGGGACTGTAAATTCCATAATTACGAGCCAAGACTAAATGCATTATGTGCAATTCTAAGCGCTTCATCGGAGTGTTCTGGTTCGATTGCAACTGAAATCTTTATTTCAGATGTGCTGATTATCTGTATGTTGATTCCTGCAGTCGCAAGGGCCGAAAAAAGGCTTGCTGCAACTCCGGTATGGGTTCGCATACCTACACCCACTACGGAGAGTTTCGCTATTCTATCCACGGAGGAAATCTTACCCCCTCCCATTTCGATTAAACACTGCTGGACTGATCTTTCCGCCTTATAGGCATCATCAGACGGGACCGTGAATGTTAGATTTGCTCTTCCTCCCCTTCCTATGTTTTGGACGATCATATCGACCACAATCTGTGCATCAGCTAGTTTTTGAAATATCTTGGCCGCGGTTCCAGGTTGATCCGGAACTTCGTTAACCACGATTTTAACCTGATTTACATCTATAGCTGCACCACGTACTAGTACATCCTCCATCGAGGCTACTTCTTCTTTCACAATGGTTCCTCGGTTTTTATTGAAAGTCGATCGGACCTCGAAATCGACAGAAAATTTCTTTGCTAATTCTACGGCACGTGCTTGGACCACCTTTGAACCAAGACTTGCCATTTCTAGCATCTCATCATAGCTAATTTCTGAAAGTTTTCGTGCTTTAGGCACTACCCGTGGGTCTGCTGTAAAGACACCGTCTACATCCGTAAAGATTTCACAAATCTCCGCATCCAGCGAGGCGGAAATTGCGATAGCAGTAAGATCTGATGCCCCTCTTCCAAAGGTTGTGATTTCTCCATCGGACCCCAATCCTTGGAAACCTGCTACTATTACCACCTTCCCTTGTTTCGTTTGTTGGAGAATATCTCCGCCAGTAACTTTCGTGATTCTTGCTCGGGTATGATGGGAGTCGGTCTCAACACCAGCCTGACGGCCGGTTCTGGACACGGCAGGAACTCCTATGCTCTGTAAGGCAATTGTCAACAGCGCGATTGATTCTTGCTCGCCAACTGATAGCAAAACATCCATCTCCCTCTCATCCGGTTCTGAGGAAAGTCTTTTAGCCTCCGCAATTAATCTGTCCGTCACCCCAGCCCGCGCAGAGACTACAACCACAACCTGGTTCCCTTTATCTCTGGTTTCCTTTACTCGCTCTGCGACATTACGAATCCTTTCAATGTCGCCAACGGAGGTACCGCCAAATTTTTGGACAATGAGCGCCATCTCTAATCTTCAAAGTCAATAATTCGAAGCAAGAAAGGTTTCTTTTTAACGCACTTAAGCATCTTAAGATCCTTCACAACCTGACCCATGCTCCACTCATTGCTTGTATGTGTAGTTAGTATCAACGTGGCAGAATTGTTCACCCCTTTTGGTTGAATCACACTGCTGATACTAACACCATGTTTTGCCATTTCCGTTGCTACTTCAGCCAAAACTCCAGGTCGATCATCAACCAATAATCGAATATAATACTCTCCCCTGACTTCGGATAGTTCAGTTAGTTCGACTCCAATTTCGGCTTGGCTAAGAGAATCATGACCGGCAACGATCGATCGTGATCCATTCCCGGTTGTAAGTGCCTCAACAGCATCTGTAATATCACCTATTACTGCACTCGCGGTAGCATCCTGGCCAGCTCCCCGACCAATATGTAAAGTTGTTCCTACCACATCACCGCTAACGCTGATTCCGTTGTACACTTCATTCACATTTGCCAAAACTCTCTCCTTTGGAACCAAGGATGGATGCACCCTCACGAGAATCCTCTTATTAGCAACATCGAAGGTAACAATTCCAAGTAACTTGATCCGATAGCCCAGATTCCTCGCCATCTTGATATCTTCCAGTGTTACTTGGCGTATCCCTTCGACTGGAACTTGTTTCAATGGTACCCATCTACCGTAGGCAAGATATGCGAGAATTACAGCCTTGTGAGCCGTATCCCATCCATCTAAATCTAGCGAATCATCGGCTTCGACATACCCTAGTCGTCGAGCATCATCTACCGTATCATTAAATGTAAGCCCTTCGCGTTCCATCCGAGTTAAGATGTAGTTGCAGGTTCCGTTTAGAATTCCGTAAATCCGGTCAAAACGATTGGCTACCAAGCCCTCGCGAATCACTTTTATAATAGGTATTCCCCCAGCTACACTAGCTTCAAAGTATAGCCGACCTCCACCTTCCTTCATTGCTTTAAGAAGTTCATTTCCGTGTTCGCAAATGAGCGCTTTGTTGGCTGAGACCACAATTTTCCCTCTCGCTAATGCTTCTAGAGTAACCTGCTTGGCCAATGAGGTCCCTCCGACCAATTCACACACGATATCAATCTCATCATCTCTTACGACCGAGAATGGATCATCCGTTAGTCGCGATCTATGAACTTTAACGGAACGTTTCTTATCCAAATCCCTAACAGCAGCTTTTCGTAGGTCTAATTTAACGCCAAATCGTCTTTCCAGAGCTTTTCGGTTTCTCTGGATATGTTTCCATACTCCTTGGCCTACAACCCCTAGGCCAACCAGTCCTATAGCGATTACTTGTTTATTAGACATTTCTACATCCAATTCGATGGAGTAAAATTTTGAAGGAGAGTTGGCTTATGTCCTCTTATGGACAGTTGCAAGAAAAAGGAATTCTAGATTTCCTTCTGCACTCGGTCTTCGGTACCCGAAATGAGTCTCCTAATATTCGATCGATGCCGAAGAATAATGAATGTTGTGAGAAATAGGCATAGAACAATTACTTCAATTGGCTCTCTGCACAATACTGCTAATAATGGAAGACTCAGACCAAGGCCTATCGAGGCAACAGATACATATCGGGTTGTGTAAAAGACAATTAGCCAAACCACAACCGAAATGAGCAAAACTTTTGTCATGATCGCAAGAAGCCCTCCGATGATTGTGGCCACCCCCTTTCCCCCTCGGAATCCTATGAAAATCGAAAAGCTATGGCCTAGGACTGCCGCAACCAGGCCTACAATGGCAAATCTCAGTGGTTCGACAATTTCAAAAACTGGTAGTTGAGGCCACCCCGCAGCAAGTAGACCCTTCGTTGAATCACCAACGAAACACAAATATCCTGCGCCTTTTCCTATGACCCTCTTTACATTTGTCGCTCCTGGATTACCGCTCCCCTGTTTCAAAATATCGACACCATGAAAAATGCCAATTATTACCGCAAATGGAATAGATCCAATGATATATCCAACTAATGGAACAAATAAGAATTCCAGTCCTGACATCGCTTAAAATCGTTCCTCTCTGTTTTTCTTATCTGGTTTATTCGGCAAGGGCAAGAAGGTTTCAGTTTTTTGATTGTTGCCTGAACTTTCAAATTCAATTCCTTCTATTGTAATCTCGTTTTCACCCAGCATATCAAGCAATGTAAGGGATGCATTGATCACCCCATCTTCTTCAAACGGACTTACAAAAAATGCAATCCGATCGGCGAACACTCGCTTTCATCCAAAGCAGGGTCGAAATCCAGCCATCTTCCATATGGATAAAACTGTGTCCACATATGAAAGCCAAATACATTTTTCTTTCCCTTCGATAGACTCATGCCTTTGTAAGTCAGACGACATTGAAAGAGTTAGGGGCCCGCGGCTGCACTTCATCCGATGTTGGTAGTGTGAAGTGATAGTTTGGCCTCTGCGGCTTATGGCTCTCCTCCATAACCCACTTTATCATCATTAATGTATATTTCCATCCAATGCTCAGAGAACACTCCTTCCGGCGGATCAAGAACATCATACGAGAAGACAACGTCATGGTTCCCTTTTGAGAAATTGAAGAAACTAAGAAAAATAAAAAATCTGAAAATAATCTTCGTATCCATTCCAAGCCACGGATCGTTTGTTTTCGAACCCATGGGCTTTGCTTCTACTTAAAAATTATATTTAGTTAACAGGTGAATTGTAAATTCAACCTCTCGAATCATCGGGTTAATAGAGTCAGCCGTGCTAAAATTAACTTTTCGATTTAAGAGAATTCTATTTTATTAAAACAATAGTAGATCTAGTTCCACCTCGATATGAAAAGGCATTCCAGGGCGACTCTTCTAGTAGCTGAAAGGTATTCGATAACTGTTATGTGGAGGTTGACATAAAAATCGCATCAAACTCAATTATTGATAATGGGGAAACACTATGACTTCATTATAATTGGCGGTGGTAGCGCAGGTTATGCGGCTGCTCGAACTGTCCGAAAAAATAGAGCAAAAGTTGCAATCGTCGATGGGTCTGAGCAATTAGGGGGGCTATGCATTTTAAGGGGATGTATGCCATCAAAGACTCTCCTATTCATAGCCGAAATACTACACCACTCTCGTCGCGGGGAGTTATTTGGTCTAAATATACCTTGTGCTGATGCAGACATGAAGGCCATCCACAACCGTAAAAACCGCTTAATCAAAGAGTTTGCAGAGGATCGGGTTCAACAGCTACAATCAGACCAATTTACACTGCTCAGAAACCATGCCCGCTTCCTCAATGATCATTCGATTTTACTTGATAATGGGGAACAATTAACTGCGGATGGATTTATCGTTGCAACGGGCTCCAAAATAAACACACCACAAATCCCTGGCCTCGATGATGTCCCGTTTGTGACAAGCGACGAAATACTGGACTTAGATACAATCCCAGAATCTGTAATCGTTCTTGGTGGGGGAATAGTAGCCGCTGAGCTTGCTCAATTCCTCAATAGAATGGGGAGTACAGTAACGCAGATCCAGAGAAGTTCTCGGATTCTCAGAGATGCTTCGCCGGCGTCATCAGATGTGGTCATGCAAGCCTTCCGAGATGAGGGGATCGAGTTGTTTACCGAAACAGAGATTCGATCCATCGAGATTAAAGGCCCAGGGGTTACCGTGAAATTTCTTCATAGGGGATCCGAACTTATAAGAGAAGGTGCTGTCCTTTTCAATGCATTGGGTCGAATACCAAATACTAGGAACCTCAACCTGGAATCTGCAGGAATCAGTCTCGAAGCAAGCGGGCATATTCGCACAAATCCGTTTCAACAAACCAGTAATCCGATTGTCTATGCTGCAGGAGATTGCTGCGGGCCTCATGAGATAGTCCACACTGCCATTTTCCAAGGTGAGATTGCGGGAAAGCATTTTCTTGGTGAAAATCCAAAGCCAGTTAATTACGCCCACCTAACCATGGTTATTTTTACCGACCCTCAGGTTGCCACTGTAGGAATCCCTCTCGATCAACTAGACCGAGATTCAGTCCAGTACATTAGTGCAGAGTACCCATTCAACGACCATGGGAAATCGATTTTGATGGAAGCAAAATACGGATACGTAAAGGTCTGGGCACTAGAAAACGGGAAAGTTTTAGGTGCTGAATGTGTCGGACGTGATGCCGGAGAACTAATTCACTCTCTCGCTATCGCCGTTACGCTGAACGCCAATGTCTCCGATCTACTGAATACCCATTGGTATCATCCTACCCTTTCCGAAATTTGGACTTATCCACTCGAAGAAATTGCTAGTAAAACTGAATCGTGATAGTGAAAGATCGCGCGCCTTCTTTATATAGTTTGAAGATCTTTTATTCGGAAATCAGCAACTTTATTATAACCTTAGTTGTTTTAGTAAAATCTTCAGAATTTGACCCGAGTCCTGGGGCTCGTATTTAATTTATAGGGATTCTATATAAATCCAAAAGAATCGGAATACTTGATATAGTCATTTACAAAGACCCCAGCTAAGACATCGTATTCGACCATGTTGAGATCCTGGTCATTCCAGCTCTTCCGAGTCTTTGGCATCCAAATTGAATTACATTTCACCTTTCTTATCCTCCTAGCATGGGTTGCGTGGGATGGGTGGAATGAGGCTGGCATTCTAGGTGGAGCCTGGAGTCTTACTCTTATCAGTTTACTCTTTCTATGTGTTGTTTTTCACGAATTGGGCCATTGTCTCGTCGCTCGGCATTATCAAATTCAGATTCATCGGATCCTCCTCCTCCCTATTGGCGGAATGGCTCAATTCGGGGAGATTCCACGAAATCCTATCAAGGAATTACTCATCACAATTGCCGGTCCAGCAGTCAATTTTGGGATTGTCGGTCTAGTCTATACTTTTATGGGATGGCCCGATAAAGCATTCCTTCTCAGTTTTAGTTACGACCTCAACGGACTTTTCGTTGTCTTATTGTTGTTTAACCTTATAATGGGATTTTTCAATCTTCTCCCTGTTTTTCCTATGGACGGAGGCCGTATTCTTCGTGCTATTCTTGCCTTACGGTTCTCCTACTTGAAATCAACAAAGATTGCTCTATGGATTGCTAAACCTCTGGCCATTCTAGGCATAATCCTGGCTCTTACCTCTCTTGAAAGCATCCTGACAGCGATTCTCTTCGCATTCATTTTTATTGGAGGAGAACTTGAGTACTCAATGGTTCGTCGACGAGAAACTCTCGGCGGTTTAACAATTGCCGAGGTTACATGCAGAGATTTTATTCTTATGAATTCTAATATCACGGTTCAAGATGCAGTGTCTCGCTTCAGCATTGAATTCCCAAGGAACATCATTCTCCTCGATGATGGGATCGTCGCAGGACTCCTCTCTCCATCGAGATTAAAAAAAATTGTCGCAAAAGCCAAACCGCATGATCTTCTTATCTCTAAATCTGATCGAAAAATTACTGCACTTCAAGCAGACTGGCCGCTTGAAGTTTTTGTCGACTCCATTTTTAGAAACGTTCAATGCGTTTATCCTGTCTATCAACATAATACCCTAATTGGCATCGTAGAACCTTCTAACATTGAAGGTATTGCTGAATGGAAAAACCTAAGTCGTAGGTTTATTTAATGGATGAAATGTAGTACTAAGAGCATACCTAAGCCTGAAAGAAACAGGACCTAGTATAGGGCGATACAAATAAAACCAATATTAACCAAGTGGTATAATCCTAACTGCCATTTCTATGTTATATGGATTCCGATCATCCAAATCGATAATGCATTTATTTTGCAGACTTACCTGAACTTTAATTTCAATTATCAGGGGAATATATTCCTTCCTTTTGTATTTGATTACACAATCGGTTTACAAGAAAAGTGTATGACTTTTCGGTGTCATAGGGTGGTGATCTATTTGCCAGGGTAGCTCAGGGGTAGAGCAGAGGACTCATAAGCCTTTGGTCGGCGGTTCAAATCCGCCCCCTGGCACAAGAACCGACTACCGAAACACTCTTCGGATAAATTGGAATTGGGATTTATTCGGTTGATTCTGGGATGGAACTCGACCCTACAGAACCAATTTAATAGGTTTATGTACGCTGTTGATTCGAAATATAACCAAATCAGTTGCATCTATAAATTCGAGGCAACTCCAGACCTTCTGAATCAATAATTCAATTTTCAATGGGTTGCTTCAATTTACAAGCCTTTCACAAAACCTTTGGGAAAGTCCCAGAAATTGTCTCTCGGGCCCCAGGACGCATCGAATTCATCGGGAATCACACCGACTACAATGGAGGATGCGTAATTGGTTCAACCATCGATCGAGATATAGTTGTTGCTATCGCATCAAGGGACGACTCCGAGATTCATCTAGCGAGTTCTTCTATTAAAGGAAAAGTGGTAACGTCTCTCGACAATATCACCCCAGCAACTGGATCTTCCTCTTGGACAAATTATCCACTTGGCGTGTTGAATGTTTTAATAGAAGAAGGAATTTCGATAAAAAATGGATTTTCCATGTGGATCGACGGTGATCTCCCAATCGGTGCGGGAATGTCTAGCAGCGCTGCTCTTGAACTCTCCACAGCTTTGGGGATTCTGGCTTTGCATTCGATCCATATGGATCGAATGCAAATTGTAACTCTGTGCAGGAAGGCAGAAAACGAATTTGTCGGAGTGCCGTGTGGAATTCTTGATCAAAGTGTATCTGCTTTTGGAGGTCCCAATAATCTTGTTCATATCGACTGCAGTCTAGAACTAATCAGCGAGTTACCCTTTCCTGCTGGTTGTCAATTATGGATATTTGATTCAATGAAAAAACATACTCTTATCGATTCAAAATATGCTGAACGTAATAGGGAATGTCGCGAGGCATTCAGGGTACTCCAAAATGAAGACATGAAATATACTTGTCTCGCTCACATTTCCCCTGAAGTGGTTCGCAGTTCAAAGAAGAAATTAGGCGATATACTTTATCGGAGAGCTCTCCATGTAACAACGGAAAATCATCGTGTCAGGGCAACTGTTGAAGCATTGCATAAACAAGATTTTGATACAGTGGGGAAACTCCTTTATGCTTCTCACAAGAGTTCCCAAATCTTTTTCGAGAACAGCACTCCAGAGCTTGATGAATTAGTTAAAATCCTTTCTTCAATACCATGTTTCTTAGGTTCTCGACTTACTGGAGGTGGTTTCGGTGGTGCAGTGATGGCTCTAGCAAACACTGATTACGACCTCGAAAACTGCACTGAAGAATTGAACCAAATTTACCTTAGAAAATTTGGTTCAATTCCTAGAGTCATCAAGTCGCAACCAGGTTTAGCTGCTTCGGTTTCATCCCCATAATCAACCATAGGTTCAATCTGGTCTACATATTAAACCCTTAGAAAATAATTCCTTAACCCCCGGTTGTTCTATCCTTTACTAAAGTTTCTCGGACACAAAAAGCGAATAAAAGAAACCCAACGAACCCACCTACCGCGATCAAAAGCGCAGCTGCTGTTAGTGAAAACAAAGACCCCACTCCACCAATAGTTGCATGACTCCCTAATCTTGCCCCTTCGCTAACGACCCGCCAATAACCAAAGAATTCTCCTCTGAATTCAGGAGGAGCGATATCCGCAGATAAGGTCAACATTGTTCCTGACCCAATCCCATTTCCCAAACCGATTAAAAGAGAGGCCATAATAAATCCAAAATAACCATCCATCATGCCGAGCAATGCAATGCCCATTGATAAAATCAAAACACTAGGAAGAATCGCAGTCTTGCGTCCAAATCTATCCATTAAAAATCCTGCAAACAAAAACAGGCTCGAATCCATTGCATTACTAATACTTAGAATATATCCAACCTCGTCTATATCGAGTCCAACTGTATCCACGCCAAAGAGCGGAATAAGAATCGCACGAGCTGAGCGCATAACTTGAAAGAAAAATGCTCCACCGGCTACCGGCAAGTAACTACCTGGATTCGATCGAATGTGTTGAAGAAGATTACCGGTCTTCTTTTCTCCTTCTTCAGAACGAGATTTCCTTACCTTAACTCGAGCAACGAACAATAAGACCAGAATGAAGGTCACAGCCTCAGCAATTCCACAGAAAAGGAAAGGAATCCTTAGACCCGCGTTTGCTCCGAGCCAACCTCCTAGTGCCGGACCTATGAGAAGGCCAATGCGATTCACACCTCCATAGGCTGCAATCGCCTTACCGCGATTTTGTACCGCAACGGTTTCCGCTAAATAGCCATGGCAGGCTATATTGAAAATTCCGGCACCTATTCCAGTAAAAAGGCATATAGCAAAGGCCTCTTGAACGGATTCAGCGAATGCTAAGAATAATGTAGCAACCCCTATTGTACTGCAGCCTAGTAACATTGAAACTCGGCGGCCAAACCGTTTCAAAACTTTACCCGCTGGCACTGCACCGATTAATGCCCCAATCCCTTCTCCTGCTACAACTAAACCAACGGAACCGTAAGACTCTCCTAATTCTAGTGCGAATAGGGGTAAGACTGGAAGCAAGATACCCCTGCTAAGAGCGTGGATCAGGGATGGAACATAGAGTGGCCAAACAAGTGTTCTGATCCTATTTCTTGGTACTGTTTCTTGAGGTACATCTTTTCCAAGTTTGTTTGGGCCTAAACTATCCAACTTCACCAAGAATCCTCAGCTTAGATTGTAATATAAGAGAACGGATTCCAGGCAAGACCGTTCATTGATCGATTATTCTTCCACGCATAGATTTAATCCGGCTCCTTCTTTTTTTACTATTAATTCGCCTAACTTGTGCTTCTCGTGTTGGCCTTGTATAATATCGCTTATTTGGAGAAAAAGTAGCCTTCTTAATTAATATCAGAAGATTCTGCAAAGCATTCTTCCTATTACGTTCAGAACTTCTAAAACGCTGAGACTTGATAAGGATGAACCCACCCGCGGTAATACGCCCGTCTTTTAATTGTAATAGATGCGCCTTATAATTATTCGCCAGAGAGGAGGCTTTAATATTAAATCGTAAATGTATACCAGTTGAAACCTTATTAACATTTTGTCCTCCAGATCCACGTGATCGAATACGGTTGATTTCGATTTCCCCGTCGGGAATCGTTAATTCTTTTGAAATACGTAGCACCCCTCTTGGTTTAACAAAGCTGTTTAGTTGCTGTATCCGAATCTCATCTATTCCCACTATTTGCTTTTCGTGTTTATTCGTTAGTGTCGAAAATCGATCGTAACTGTTTTATTTTTAATATTGAAGTAACAACAAAGAGAGCACCGCAAAGCCAATTCCATAATAGTAAAATCGGTTCAATTTCTCCTTCATAATAAGGACCGCAAAACTAGCGGTAAACAGGAGACCACCAACGCTGGTAACAGGGAAAATCACGAATCCGGGAAATATTCCGAGTGCTAATAGGAAGAAATAAACTTGAAGATTGTTTGCTGCTCCCACTAAGGAGCCAAAAAGAAGTTCCTTTTTAGTAGGAAGACGAAAACGAATAGCAAGTACAAGAATCGAAATCAAACCAGCGACACAAAATGTTGATAGAACATAAATAAAGGTTTCCTCCGTTCTACAATATTGGCCAAATGCTTCCAAACACAGTCGCGTTATACCCGCAGTCAGGAAGAAAAGAGCAATAGATATAAATCCACGAAACGATGGTTCTGAGTCTCGTATCTGATCTCCTTTTTTTCCGATCATAACGAGTGCTATGCAAGCCGAACCAATGCCAGCATACTGCAGAATTGAAGGGCTTGCATTCCAGAAGATGATGCTGCTGAAGATAGGAATGAGAATGGTTAACCTTGAAACAGCTGAAGAGATTGCAGCCCCCTTGGAGGCCAATAAAGGCATCATAAAGATGAATGCTAGGAAGAAAAAGACACCGTTGAGTCCGCCCAGGATTAAAGCAGGTCCCATTGTAATAGCTAACGCTCCGTCCGGAATCGATAGCAGCGCAAGTACAGCGCTGAAAATGTAACTGATGCAAGCTAGAGTGACGAGATCATCCTGTGACTTTTGCCGCCACCGAAACATGAGGATAAAGATCGAACTAAAAAAAATATTTAAGATAAGATAGGTCACTTTGTGTAGATACAGAACTAATATGGACTAAAGATTTTCCATCCTAATATGATTATCGTTAGAAAAGATGTAAGAAGCTATAGGTTAACAGGATACAAATCCTTTAAGGATTCATCAAAACCATCACTGCGTCCCTCGTTCCAGTTATATAAGTTTAAAATCATCGTAAATATCGAGAATCTGTAGATTCAATAGAAGCAACAATTGAACAAAACATCCAAAAATCTTTTCATAGATTGCTAATGAACCAAACGAGAATCTTTACACTCTGCTTGGCGATATCCTTTGCCGCTTCATGGACATCTGCCCAGGAGTCCGTCTCGCGTGGGGAGTGGGCCCATAAGAACAGCAGATTGCGGCCGGACAACAATGTCAGTTGGGGAACACTCGAAAATGGATTCAGATATGCACTCCTGTCTCATAAAGGAATTCCTGAACGAGTATGTATGCGACTCCTTGTTCTGGTTGGTTCTACGGAAGAAGAAAATCACGAGCTCGGGATTGCACACTTCCTGGAGCATATGGCTTTTAATGGGACGCGACACTTTAAAGCCAATGAGCTGATTTCCTTCCTTCAAAGTCTCGGAATGGAGCACGGATACGATGTCAACGCAACAACATCCTTTGACCACACCCTGTATAGTCTCGAATACTGGGATAACGAATTGGCATCTTTAAACAAAGGTCTTCTTCTACTCCGTGACATATGCGATGGTATATCGTTCGAACCCTCTGAGATTGAGAAAGAAAGGAAAGTTATACTAAGCGAGATGCGTGGTAGGAAGAATTTGAATTACCGCGCCCAAGCGAATGCTTACAAACTGATCTTTCGGGGATTGAACTTTGCTGGACGCATCCCTATTGGGTCCCCCGAAAGTATCAAATCTTTAAGAAGAGATCAGTTTTTGAGATTTTACAATAAGTGGTACAGGGCTGATTTGATGCTACTAGTAGTTGTCGGTGATTTTGAAAATTCGGAAATGGAGCGGTTAGTTTCCGAACGATTTGGTCCTATCAATAAACCTTCTAGTCCAATACCTAAAAAACCCTTAGGACGTTTACAAAGGTCAAATTCCATTAGAGCAGCTGCTTACCGTATCACTGACGTAGGAGCTGCCTCTATCCAGACTGCTTCCATTCTTCCAATGCGAAAGAAAACAGAAAACTTGGATACCCGACGCCAAGAATTTATTCGTAAATTCTCTATGGCCCTCTTGGCTCAACGTATCCAGAGAGCTTTACCGAATACGTCAAACGGTTCCGCCGATTACCTTAGAATTTTTGAACATGACACAGCTCTTGCATCTCTTGTCGTAGCAGGTCCAGATTGGAAAGATGGAGTACAGTCCATCGACCGAATCATTCGAATGACATTGAGAGACGGCTTTTTCAAAAGTGAAATAGATTGGTTAAAGAAACGCGAACTTTCTAGGACTCAAAAACTGCGAGCCTTCTATTCAAAACTAGACCCAGCTAAAATCACAAATTCCATCATTGAGTCCGTAGTGAAAAATCGAGTTTATATCGGAATCCCCAATGAGCTGGAATGGCAAGAGAAGTTCTTACAGGAATTAAACAACAAAACTATTCATCGTGCCTTCAGGGAGTGCTGGAACTTGGATCAGATGGCTTTTCACATCTCAGGGGAAGTTGACATTCAGAATAGCACAAAAGAAATCAAGAATGCTATTGCCGCATCTCGAAAAGAAGCACCTAACCTTTATTTAAATCAAAACCTCTTTGAGCTGGAATATGAACCCACCATTTGGGGTAATCCGGGAACTATAGTTGAATCTTCAACCATACCAGAGTTTCAAGCTCATTTAATGCGTTTTCAAAATAATGTACGACTTAATTTTGTTGAAACCCAAAATGAACCTGGGCAACTGAGAGCAATTGTTCGCATAGGGGGTGGCCTCTTTGATCAAGAGAAAAACATGCCTGGACTCCGAGAATTTGGGCCACAAGCATTTCTCGGTAGTGGTATTCAGCGATACGAACTTAGCGATGTCCAAAGTTTCATCTCATCTTCATTGTTGCAATTTTCCTTTGATGTCGACGACCACGATGCTTTCACCTTTAGGGGAGTTTTGGAAAGCGAAGACCTTGATTTATTTCTTGGTATTGTTACTGATTACCTGAGGAATCCCAAGGTGCATCGCTCGAGCTACTGGGATGCGATGGTCAGCAATCTAGTCCATCGAAAGCAGTCCGCTGTTGGAATCCCTGACGGTTATCGTGCCTTTCAGAATATCCTTTATGGAAAAGATGGTCGTTTCTCATGGGGTGACATGAGAGACTACACCTCCATTGGAGTATCTCATGTTAGAGACTGGATTGAAGAACCGTTACGAAACGGTTACATTGAAGTAAGTATCATCGGCGACATATCTATGAGTAAAGCAACTCAAAAAGTTGCTCGTACCTTGGGAACACTTAATCACCGCCGTTCCAGCAAACTTCACCCCAAACCAAAACACCCGATTGCTATTATTTCCCCATCCGGTTCTCGAAGGGTCGAATTCGTTGGTGAGAAGCATCAAGCTGGAGTGATGGGCTTTTGGCATTACGATCAAAAAATTGATCTCGTGGAAAAAGTTGCCTTGGAGATTCTCGCCCGAGTAATTAAAACTCGAATGTGGGAAAGCCTGCGTGAAGACTTAGGTCTGTCTTACAGCCCAACCGCCAACTTCTCATCCCATGACGAGTATCCCAATTTCTCGACGATTGAAGCCAGCCTCGATTGCTCCCCTGCTGATGCACCCGAGATAGCTGAAGCGATATTGAGGATTTCCAACAAGATATTCCGCTACGGTGTGAGTCAAGAGGAAGTAAACGGATCCCTTAGGCCCTATAAAGTAAAGATGCGTCAGGCACTTCGATCCAATGAATACCTAATTAATCATCTCTTGAAGCGGGCCCAGGAAAGATCGGACCTGACACATGAATTAGTCGATCTCAAGAAAGGTGATCTCAACCAAGTCTCGGCGGAAATAGTGAACAGACTTGCTCGGAAGATATTTATGCCTGAAAACTCTAGAACTGTAGCCATCATCCCAAAACCATTCATTGGCATCTTCCAAATTGAATCCCAATAGACTTCTACATTCCAGATCCGTGACTAGTTTTCTAGCCCTTCCCTCCGTCAGAAAAGAGGACCTATGGAATTGAAAACCATATTTAAACGATGCGTGTAGAAGATAAACACTACCGAACGGTGTGGCTGGATCCTGATGACCATATGGTTGTTCATATAATCGATCAAAGACACCTTCCATTTGAGTTTCTTATAGAGGACTTACGATCCGTTGATAATGCGGCAACCGCAATTTCGGACATGCATGTCCGGGGAGCTGGTTGTATTGGTGCTACTGCTGGATATGGGATGTACCTGGCAACACTTGAGGCTCATAAAACCTCAAATTCTTCCAACTATATAGAAAATTCTGCAGAAAAACTCTGTTCTACTCGACCAACTGCAGTAAACCTGACCTGGGCCGTCGAAACTCAGCTGAATGCCCTTAAGCAGGCAACTTGCCTCGCAGACATGGTTAGGATAGGGAAGAGAACCGCTGAGGAAATAGCCAACCTTGATGCTGAGTGGTGTAAGAAAATTGGGCAGCATGCCTTACCACTGATAAATGACATTTACCGAAAAAAAGGGAACGACACCGTAAATATCTTAACACATTGTAATGCAGGTTGGCTGGCCTTCGTAGATTACGGAAGCGCCACCTCTCCAATATATGCCGCCCATGACAAGGGGATTCCGGTTCATGTCTGGGTAGATGAGACGCGTCCGAGGTCTCAGGGAGCACGTTTAACTGCCTGGGAATTAGGAATGCATGGAGTTCCTCACACTATTATCTCTGACACTACAAGTGGGCATTTAATGCAAAAGGGATTAGTTGACCTAGTTATAACAGGTACTGACAGGACAACGCATACCGGTGATGTGGCAAATAAGATAGGAACTTATCTTATCGCGCTTGCAGCCCAGGATAATGGGGTTCCCTTCTATGTAGCTCTACCCTCATCTACGTTCGACTGGAAACGTAAAAATGGGCTTAAAGAAATTCCAATTGAAGAAAGGGAAGGAAACGAAGTCCACTTTGTTTCTGGGACTTCCACCCGAGGCGTTGAGACTATTCGAGTTACACCCGACAACAGTCACGCGGTGAATTATGCTTTCGACATCACACCTGCAAGACTCGTCACCGCCTTAATAACCGAGAGAGGTGTTTGTTCAGCTTCAAAATCTGGGATTTTTGGTCTTTACCCAGAACATCTCTAAGAAGCGTTTTGGAAGATCGCTATTCGAATCGATTGTATTCTAGCAACGGATATCAAATTTTAGACCCTGTCGGATAAGATTTTGATTAAGAGGTAAGCCTATTCCGAAGCTATTTTAACTAAAAGCCCCTTATCTCGAGCAATATTAAACATAAATGCAAAAAACCCACTAGCCAAGATTAGAAATCCAACGTTCATAATTATAGAAATCAACAGGTTACTCCATTGCATTTCTCCTGTTCGAATAACTTCCCGCATTCCCTCAAAAACATAGGTAGAAGGCAACAACCAAGCCAGGGTTTGAAGTGGTACAGGAAGCACTGATACCGGATAGAAAACAGCTGAAATCGGCTGAACAAGGAATGGAACGGCCCAAGCAAGAGATTCTGCGGCTAGACCCCAACGTAGGATTAGAGCAATGGAAATCATTCCAAGGCTCCAACCAAAGAGAAGGAGATTTCCGAAAAAAGGAATCAATTGCCATTCAAAGTCCAGAAGATTAAAACTATATAGTGCTTTAGCAAAAACCGATAATAAGGCTACGGTAACTGTGACTCGGATAATTCCAACAATGCAAATTGCAGCTAGATATTCTGTCAGCCTGATTGGAGCAATAAAAAGATTAAGGAAGTTTCGAGTCCAAAGATCCTCTAAAAATGAGAGTGCAACCGCTTGCTGGGCACGGAAAAGAACATCCCAAAAAATAACGGCACCAATTAGAAATTTTATGAAATATGGGAAGTTCCCCTCAGTTTGACGATGAATAAATACTGCAAGAAATCCCCAAAGAAGAAGTTCTAAAGTAGGCCAGAAAATGAGCTCGATGCTTCGTATCCAACTTCTAAGGTAAAGTAGTGAATATCGAAGAATCAGGGCTGCAATGACTCTTCCATTCATTATTAGATCAGATCAGATTGATCAGGTTCAATGAGCTCCCCACTACGGGCAATGTGGATGAATGTATCTTCGAGGGATTTTTGCTGGAACTGCTGATTGATTGCTGAAGGACTTCCTTCAGCGATTTTCTTTCCGAGATTAAGGAAAATCACCCGGTCGCAAACGGCTTCGATGTCATGCATATTATGCGAAGTATACAGAACCGAAATCTTTCTGTCCATTCGTACCTGATTAATCACGGATCGGACCTTATCCGCAATATCTGGATCAAGACTCGCAGTTGGTTCGTCGAGGTATAACAATTCCGGGTCATTGAGCATAGCCTTTGCTAGATTCAAACGGGTGGTTTCCCCCGAAGAAAGATGGCCTGTCACTCGCTTTTTCAAGTGCCCGATTTCAAACAGATCCAGAACTTCGTTAATTTTCCTTTTAAAATCAGAAACCCCGTAGATCATAGAAAACACGGTTAGGTTTTGTTCCACCTTAAGGTTGTTTGGCAGGTTAGCATAAGCGGATGCGAAATTGCTTTTTTTAAGAAGAGCAGTTCGGTTCAATGCGAAGTTTCTTCCAAAGATTTCAATGTTTCCTGAAGTCGGTTTAATCAACCCCAGAAGCATCTGAATTGCCGTTGTCTTCCCAGCACCATTGGGACCAAGCAATCCTACTACTTCACCCGGATTAAGACTGAACGACAATCTGTCTACTGCAACCGTATCGCCAAATTCTTTACGGAGTTGCCGTACATTAAGGATTGCTTCGGGCATTTCTAAAAAATCAACACAAGAATTGCGTCATATAACGAGGACCCGGAAAATTGTCCTTGCCTAGGCAAGTGCGGGCCTGTGCACTTCGCAACCATGAAGGATCACCTTATTCGTCCCCACGGGGGGAATCTAACTAGTCTCACCGTGGATAAGGAACACGTGGATAGAATCAAGAAAAAATCAGAGGCATGGCATTCATGGAACCTCACTTCCCGACAAATCTGTGATCTAGAGCTTCTTATGAACGGAGCCTTCTCTCCCCTCGAAGGGTTCATGTCTGAAACTGAATACAATCGTGTTTGTAATGAAATGCGACTCTTAAACGGTACATTATGGCCAGTCCCTATCACCCTCGACGTTACCGAGGAATTCGCTTCAAAAGTAAATACAGGTGAGTCGATTGCTCTCAGAGATCCGGAAGGAATCATGATAGCAAAAATGTACGTTGAAGATAAATGGCGCCCCGATCGTTTAACCGAAGCCATCTCAGTTTATGGCACGGATGATCTTTGCCATCAAGGAGTTAAACTTTTACTTACCGAATCTAGAAATTGGTATTTAGGAGGAAAAATAGAAGGCCTACAAAATCCAATACATTTTGATTTTCTACCCTTACGATTGAGTCCCAAGGAAACTCGTAAAGAATTTAATAAATCCGGATGGCAAAAAATCATAGCCCATCACCCCTCCGAACTTCTCCATCGTGCTCAATATGAAATGACATTGGACGCAATGCGCAAATATGATGCGAAGCTCCTGATTCATCCTTCAGCGTCCCTTATCGGAGCTGGAGATCTAGACCACTACACTCGAATCCGGTGTTATAAATCTCTTTTTGTTTACTATCCTCAAAATAGCGCCCGTCTTTGTCTAATTCCTCTTTCCAATCGCATGGCAGGACCAAGAGAAGCACTTTTGCATGCAATCATCCGTAAGAATTACGGATGCTCCCATTTCTTTGTCCTTCCCAATTATGCAGACCCTGGCAACCGGGATTCGGGAAAACAATACTATCATCAAAACGCAGCCCAAAAACTAGCAGTTAAATACAAAGATGAGATTGGAGTAGAAATGGTAACCTCCTCTAATTTCGTGTACGTCAAAGAGAAGGATAGCTACCTTCCGGAGACTGAAGTTAAGAAGGGAATGGAGACTTTCAGCATCACGGAAAATGAGCTACGCAACCGACTTACCCATTTTGCCCAACTGCCGAATTGGTTTACCTTTCCAGAGATAGAACATGAATTGATTCGATTATACCCAATTCGAAACAGACAGGGTTTCACTATTTTTTTTACCGGACTATCCGGATCAGGGAAGTCTACGATTGCGAATGCATTCATCGCAAAATTTCTCGAAACAGGAAATAGACCTGTGACGTTACTAGATGGCGACATTGTCCGGAAATCTTTATCTTCAGAACTAGGATTCTCCCGAGAACACCGAAACATTAATGTCAGAAGGATTGGGTTTGTTGCCAATGAAATTACCAAGAATGGAGGAATCGCCGTATGCGCACCGATCGCCCCCTATGAATCTGTCCGAAAACAGATACGTCAACTCATTGAACAAACCGGAGGTTTTGTTCTGATCTACGTCTCAACCTCCATCGAAGTTTGCGAAAAGCGAGATCGTAAAGGACTTTATGCAAAAGCCAAGTCAGGTATCATAAAAGAATTCACCGGAATATCCGACCCCTACGAAATCCCTAAAAACGCAGATATCACGATCGACAGCTCTGAATTATCTCCAGATGAAGCAGCTTGTCAGATCATTCTACATCTCCAGAATAATCAGTATATTTAGAGATGGTAAATCCAATCCGGGATAAACTGCATTATGCAATTTAGTTCAATCCTCGCGGGAAACATTAACCGGCCCACGATGTCAGAGTCTTATTGAAGCAAAGACTATTTCAATATTTAGGCACTGAGGTATCTACTTGATCTGCCCATGCTAGAATTCCGCCGGCCAAATTTTTCACATTCCCAAACCCTGCTTCCCGAAGAAATCTAACAGCCTTGGCACTTCGAACCCCAGATCGGCAATGAACCACAATATCCCAATTCCGATCGAGTTCGGCAATGTGAGAATCAAGACTTCCAAGGGGAATTAAAGACGATCCCGGAATCCTACAAATCTCGAATTCATGAGGCTCACGTACATCGAGAATGTGAGTTCCGTTTCCGTCTTTAAGATCCATTTTTGATTTCAGATCCGGGGGACTGATGATTTCATCAGGCTCAAGGAATATACCGTCTTCATCTCCGCCAATTCCACAAAACTGTTGGTAATCAATCAAGTGATCTATAGTAGGATTTTCTCCACAAATTGGACACTCAGGTTGCTTTCGTTGTTTGACTTCCTGAAACTTCATCGAAAGGGCATTAAAGAGAAGCACACGTCCAATAAGACTATCACCTTTTCCCATGACTAACTTGATCGTTTCGGTAGCCTGAATAAGTCCTACGATTCCGGGAAGTATTCCAAGAACACCACCTTCGGCACAACTTGGAACTAGCCCCGGCGGCGGCGGCTCAGGATAAAGGCACCTATAGCAAGGGCCCTTATTCGCCCAAAACACAGATGCCTGACCTTCAAATCGAAAAATACTTCCATAAACGTTAGGCTTACCGAGTAGAACGCAGGCATCGTTGACAAGATAGCGAGTGGGAAAGTTATCCGTCCCGTCGACCACAACATCATAGGGTCTAATAATATCTAGTGCATTGTCCGAAGACAGAGCCGTATCGTGAAGAATAACTTCAACATGAGGATTGATGTCCTCAATCGTCTCCTTAGCTGAGTCTAGCTTGGAACGTCCAACATCCTTAGTACCATGGATTATCTGCCGTTGGAGATTTGTCCTGTCAACAATGTCGAAATCAACGAGTCCTATACGACCAATTCCCACAGCACCTAAATACATTGCAAGCGGCGAACCAAGACCCCCGGTCCCAATACACAGGACTTTTGCCTTTTTTAATAGTTTCTGGCCCGATACAGCCACTTCAGGTATGAGAAGATGTCTGCTATAGCGTTCAATCTCCTCTATAGAAAGTTCAACTTCATCAGGATCAGGGCCCTCTGTGGACTGAGTAACAAAACCGGTTCCACCAGCAACGGCCGGAACAATCAATACTACCTCACCTCCGTGAAGTTCAGTATCCTGTTTTTGGAGATTTCTTATATCTTCCTCATCTATGTACACATTGACGAAATTTCTTAGAATTCCCTCTTCATTGAAAAGATGAACCTTTAGACCAGGACACCGCTCTACTAGATTCGAAAGAACGACTCCTATTGTGGATCCCTCCAATTCGATTTTCTCTAGATTATCAGCATACTGTTTCAAAGCCGTCGGAATCTGAACTTCAACTGACATATTTATTTTCCGTTTGATTTAGATCTATCTAAGAAAAGAAACCCCGGGAGTCCTCTTGGACTGCCGGGGCCTAAATTCTTGCTTTTGCGTGATTATCAGTGCCTCTACGTACAGCCAACCATATTATTACTGCAACAACTACAGGTTCTAGACGCACTAGCTCGGAATACAAGCTTCTTGACTAAAAGAAGTCTCATTCTTTCTCACATGAATTATGCGTGTCGGAATACGAGTCAATCATTATTATCCAATTTGCTGGGTAGAATCTCCTCTTCGTCGAACCCGGATCGATCATCCTTGAGAATCCATGAAGTCAGGGCTTCCGCCCTTCCACTTTTAACTGACACAATTATGTATGAGTACCATG
This sequence comes from uncultured Opitutales bacterium, assembly GCA_964542645.1. GTDB lineage: Bacteria > Verrucomicrobiota > Verrucomicrobiia > Opitutales > UBA2987 > Moanibacter. The sequence continues at coordinate 87,316 of CAZIUG010000009.1, forward strand.
GCCAAGCGTGTTCCGTGTCAAATATTGATGGCCTTGCCTCTGCATCTGGATGCGAATGAAAGAACCCAAGAATCTCTTCCCCTCTGCTTCTTGCACTCTTGTTATTTTCTAAGTAGTCAAGAGGATCAATTATATATCTGTTTCGTTGATTAGGTTTCGCTGCACTATTTTGAGACGGTTTTACTCTGAGAACACATTTGCCTCCATCCGTTGTTTTCCCAAGCAGGAAACCACAGCACTCACTCGGATAGCTCTTTTCTCCTTCTTCCCTTACCAACTCTATCTGATCTTCTGAAATTCTTAGTGCCATCTAATTTTCAATTTCAAAAAACAATGTAAAACAGCATTTCTAATATTCTGTATTTTCCCAGAACGCATGGCCAAGATATTTCGATGCCCCGTCGGGGATTAAAGTTACTACTAAACCAGAGGAAAGCCCGCGGGCAACCCTTAATGCACAGGCAACTGCCGCACCACCCGAAGTGCCAGCCAAAATTCCCTCTTCTCGAGCCAACCGCAACGCCATTTCCTGTCCAGCTTCAGTTTCCACCACAATCTCCTCGTCAGCTAGCTCTTCATCATAGATACCGGGTATTATTGATGTCGGATAGTGTTTTAAACCTTCAAGGCCGTGCATGGGGGAATCCGGTTGGAAGGAAATTAACCTTACATTATTTTTTTCCTTCTTTAGACGTTTTCCTGTACCAATAAATGAGCCACTTGTTCCTAATCCTGCTACATAGTGAGTCACCGCTCCGTCTGTTTGTTCTAAGATTTCTAACCCAGTTCCATTATAGTGGGCCATCCAATTTGCTGGGTTGTTATACTGATCAACATAATAATAAAGATCAGGCCTCTCTTTAGCCAATTTCCGTGCTAAACGGATCGCCCCATCGGATCCTTCTGTAGGCGATGAAAACGCCAAATCAGCCCCATATCCCTTCAAGATTTTACGGTGCAGGTCACCCAAGTTTCCTGGAACGGCCAACGTCACTTGGAAACCCAAGGCCGCCCCAATCATGGCATAGGCTATCCCGGTATTCCCTGATGTTGCATCAAGAATCACCTTATTTTTGTTTAGCTGACCACTTTTTTTTGCCTCTAAAATCATATTAAGGGCTGGACGGTCCTTAACCGACCCACCCGGATTGAACCACTCTGCCTTTGCAAATATACGGACAGGTGCAACCTCTTCCGCTATTCGACTTAATTCTAAGAGCGGAGTGTTTCCTACAAATTCGATCACTCGGTTACAACGGCTTACTCGATTGTCCCCAATCCCTTTAAATTTGTCCTGCACCTATTGCCTTTATGATAATTCGATTCCCATTTCCATCAGATAACTTAACACAGCCTCTGTCAGATTTTCAAGCCGATCGGAATGATTCAAAAGATAAAAAACTCGGCAATCCGGTTGGTAGCTATTCTCAAACAGATGGCCAGCCTAAAAGATTCTTTTGGCTAAAACTCCGATAATCTTCTGATTGCGTCAATCACCCAGACCATCGGAACATCTCGTCGTATAGTATGACAGCTGTCTAAACACGGCGGACTCCTGAATGCGAGTAATCTGTGCCAATCATCACCCCACAATCGCATATGATCGTCTGGCCAGTCACCACTTCAGGCCCTGTGATAATACTAACAATAACGCCAGCCACTTCCTCTGGAATACATACCTTTTGTAATGGAGCAGCCTTAGCCTTAGCCTCGATAAAAGATTCGAATCGATCACCCATTCCCTCTTGCGCCCACTCTCCATTAATAAATCCAGGGGCAACTGCGTTCACCCTAATGCAAGGTCCCAGAACCCGAGCTAACGACACTGTTAAGGTCATTAGCGCCGCTTTAGAGGCAGCGTAAGGGATGGAACTGCCCGTCCCCCCAATCCCTGCAATGCTCGCTACATTAACTATTTCTCCGCTTCCCGATTTTTCCATCAAACTTCGAGCGGCCCGAACACACATGAATGGTCCTTTCAAGTTTATACCCATGATTCGATCCCAAGTTGCGTCGGTTACACTCTCAAAATCGCTGTGAGGTATGAATTCCGTAGTCCCTGCGTTATTCACAAGAATATCAAGACGTCCAAAACGATCTTCGATTTCCTTTAATAAATATCGACAATCGGAATCTTTCCCCACATCTGCCTTAATTGAAAATGCATCAACACCAAGGCTCTTCGCCATGTTAACCGTTTCCTCCGCCTTCTTCTTTGATGATCGGTAATTGACTGCTACCGAGCAGCCTCCTTTGGCCAATTCAATAACAGTGGCCGCTCCAATTCCGCGTGCTGCCCCAGTTACTAAAGCTGCTTTCCCATGTATCTCCATCTCAAAATATTATTCTGCTTATTTCCAAATACTATTACTTTCAGTTTAAAAAACTGCACATGAGTTAATAATGACAAACAACATAAAATTTACTGCATATCCAAACGGTATAATTGATCCGTCTTTGCCGCCATTACAAAATCATTTCGATGTAGCCCACGTATTTTGTGTGTCCACCAAGTCACAGTAACGCTACCCCATTCCGTCAAAATTGCAGGGTGATGCCCCTCTTCTTCAGCAATCACACTTACCCGATTTGTAAAATTCAGAGCCTGGCTGAAGTTCCTAAAAGAAAATACCCGCTCAAGTCTCTTGATTTCTTCTCTGTCTACAATCTTCCAAGATTCCACCTGCGGCCCTAATTCAGAGATCTCCTGCTCTGTTACACTTGGAGCACCGGCTCGACAGGCCTTGCACTTCATTTTATTCAGTTGTTCCATTTTTTAAAGTTACTCAAGATTGATTTAAAGGAATAAAATAATCACCATCTAAATCTTCTAAAAAGAAAACAGAATTCAGGGTGTCACGCCAATAGACTTTTTGGGAAACTCCAGTTATAAGTTATCCCTGCCATCTTTCTAACAATTGTCCGACGTTCTGAAAACTCTGTTTCTAGTTCATAAAACATAGAACGCCAAAGAATTCCAAATTACGCCTGCGCTATTAAGAAACAGTAACCTCGCAATTTTGCCCGGGATGGAAATGATAGCTGCTTAGTTTCGATTACCATGGATAGTCCTACCTATGCATTTTTTGAAAGTCCGGTAGGTAAGTTGTTGGCGGTTAAAAATACCAATGGGTTTACCAGGCTCCATCTTCTCAACAATTGCAGAGAAATTCCACTTGAAATCCATCCCGAAACTACCAAACCTGAATTTAAGGATCTCTTCGATCAACTGAAAGGCTACTTCTCAGGAACCCTCCGAACTTTTAAGCTTTCTCTGGACCCTAAAGGAACTCCCTTTCAACTCAATGTTTGGAAGGCCCTCAATTCAATTCCATATGGAACCACTATTTCCTACAAGACACTGGCTCAAAAGATTGGTAAACCTGGTGGATCTAGAGCCATAGGTTCCGCCAATCGAGTAAATCCCTTGCTGATCATTGTTCCTTGTCACCGTGTAATCGGTTTCAATGGAAACCTAACCGGCTACTCAGCTGGTCTTGATATTAAGAAAGCGCTCTTAGACCATGAGAAAAGGAATCTTGTGGCTGAGACTCATATAGAAAAGCACAAATCATTATCATAGCTAAGATGACACTTGCCGAGATTACGGAGGAAATTCGAAAGTTCCGCGACGAACGCGAATGGATGCAATTTCACAATGCCAAAGACATGGCTATTGCCATAACGATAGAAGCATCTGAATTGGCAGAGCAATTCCTTTGGAAATCCCAAGTTGAGATCGAAAAAAAGATCAAAGACAACCCTGATTCAATTACTGAAGAAATTGCCGATGTGGGCATTTATCTATTTGAATTAGCAGATAATCTTGGAATCGATATCATCGAAGCGATGCACCTGAAATTGAAGAAAAACGCGATAAAATATCCCATCTTGAAATCTAAGGGCTCGAATCGTAAATATACGGAACTAGATTGAAGGTATACTTTAGTTACTTCTCTGAATCCAATTTATTCAAAGAAATGACAACTGGAAACCCCTGAAAACAGGAAACGTTTTAAAAAATCTCATCAAGTAATGAAATGAAAACTAAGGAATGCTACCAACATTTGAATCATCTCCTCAGTTCACGAGAGAATGCTGTAACCGCAACTGTCGTTGGGTCCAAAGGCTCTACCCCGAGGGAACCTGGGGCTAAAATGTTAATTCGGTCGGACGGAACAATTGAGGGTACTATCGGAGGTGGCTGTGGTGAAGCAGACGTTATAGAGGTTGCAAAACAAATGCTTGGGCGCGGAGAAGATGGATTTGAATTGTTACAGGTGGATTTAACTGAAAAAGCACTTGAATCGAGTGATCGTATTTGTGGTGGAATAATGGAGATTGCGGTAGAATGCTGGACTCATCCTGTTCATGGTCTTGATCTTCTAACTGGAGAAGCAGCTTCAAATGCTGTCAGAGTCCTCCCAGTTTCGAATTCATATCCTACTGATCTGATTGTTTTTACCCCGGAGAAAAAAACCGGAAACCGGGATTTAGACCACAATTGCGAACTGGCTCTTCAAGAAAAAATGTCTCACTCCTCCTCGGTCGGAAGCACAAAAGAGAACCATCGCCATTTTTTTGAATACGTGGCCGGAGAACACACCCTATTAATTTGTGGAGCTGGGCATATAGCTCAACCGCTTTCCCAACTCGGCAAGCTTCTCGATTATCGTATTGTTGTTGTAGACGACAGACCAAAATTTGCCTCTTCTGATCGATTTCCCAATGCAGACCTCCTCTTTTCAGATTCCTTTCAAGATTCTCTTTCGAAAATTAATATTGATCGGAATACCGCAGCCGTAATGGTAACTCGTGGCCACCGGTATGATGAATTCTGCCTACGTAGCCTTCTGGATTCCCCTGCTGGGTACCTTGGCGTTTTGGGAAGTCGCCGGCGAGTACGTGCAGTTTTCCACGATCTTATTGATGAAGGTTACACTGGAAACCAGTTGAGCAGAATATTTGCACCAATCGGGATTGACATCGGAGCACAAACTCCAGCTGAAATCGCCGTAAGCATCATGGCAGAACTGATTTCCCTCAAAAGAGGAAAACTGGGAGGGCATATGAAAACTAAGATTCCCTCACCAAGACGGAAAAATTTGATGCCAAAATAAATTCTTATTGGCAATTACCGGAAACAAGGGAACCGGAAAGAAATCCCGTAATTCCAAATCGGAACCCTAGTCTCTCCAAAGGAATCCTTCACCAACTAAGTCTCGATTCAACTTCGCCATTTTTGGTGCGATGACGAATTGGCAATAGGGAACAGTTGGGTTATTTTTGAAATAGCTTTTGTGGTATTCATCCGCTTCATAAAATTTCGAAGCCCTTGTGATCTCCGTCACTATACGGTTATCGAAGCGGCCAGATCCATTCATATCATTCTTCGACCTTTGTGCCTGTGTTCTCTGCTCGTCTGAATGATAGAAAATTGCTGACCGGTATTGGGTACCAATATCAGACCCCTGTTGATTTAAAGTCGTTGGATCGTGCGACATCCAAAAGATTTTTAGCAATTTCTCGTAAGATATAAGAACCGGATCAAAACAGATTTGGATTACTTCTACATGCCCGCTATTTCCGGTGCAAACCTCTTCGTAGGTAGGATAGGAAGAACGACCACCCATGAAACCTGATTGGACTAACCCAACACCTTTAGTGCATTCAAAAACAGCCTCCAGACACCAAAAACAGCCACCTCCAAACGTAGCTAATAAACCGGAAGGCGAATCTTCAGATCTGCTAGAATTATGTAGCATGCATTTTCTGTCTGACAATTGATTCTAATCTCAAAATACCGGAACCAGTATTCTTCCAGTCAACATCTACTACATCCTGATTAATGAAAACCCTAGCTTAGCACATTTCATGACCCTAAATAACTGGCTGACAATTCAGGGAGCTCTAATTTTTAACTACTCCGAATTATTATCACTGAATATACCTTACCCAATAAGCGACTGGATATCGTCATACACGGCCAGCACTCCGAAGACGACAAAGGCAACACCACAAACAATATTCATCGCAACCAAAAACCCATTCATTTGAAATGGTTTAGGAAGGAATTTGCGATCGGCCCAGATCATGGCGAAACACCAGGGACCGGCAAGTAAAACTCCTGTTACATGCAGTGGAATCGTCATTATGGAAATCGGGTTCCACCCTCCCCCCTCAGGATCTTTCACTGCCGTCCACCAAGCAACTAGAACTAAGAGGGATCCAGCGATACCAGTGTAAGTTAGGATCCAAATCCGTACCTTATCTAAGCGTAAATCACGAAGTTTTGGAGAGAGAGTACGAACACATTCATAGGTCGTACGGACGTACAATTCGTAGGCGCCATAAACAGTTCCAAAGATGGCTACAAGCACTCCTGCCTTATAGAGACCCGCAAGAAGTAACTTAACTGTCTCCCCTGGGTGAAGTTCAGTTAGAAAGACAACTTGGTGATTGTACAAATTCATTCCTGAAGGAACAATTTCCCGTGGATTCAGAAGCGTTGCGCCGAGTATTAGAAAGGCGGCGGTAAAAATAAATACGCTGGAAAATGATACAACTGTATCAATCATGGGAGCCTTCAACCATCCCTTGCCTAAGGCAATATTCTCCGGATCGACCGAGATAGGAATTGGCTTGAGTTCACTTTTGTTTCTTGGCCCTCCTTTAACTCTTCCTATCAGCCCCCACGCCTTCTCTCGAAGCATACCCACGTACCCGACATAGTCCTGCACTCCACCACCCATAACTCCCATGTAGGCGACCATCTCGATAATAAGGGTGCGATCAACAAAGGAAGGATTTTTAACGACCCATCCTGGATATTCAGGAAATTGGGGAAGAACTGATCCGATCAACACTGCCACCCAGTCGGGCTTAACTGCAATAGCTGCAATCAGCATGACTAATAGCATCACCCCAATAATGAGAGACTGTGCGTGCTCTAGGAAGCCATAGGTTTGTCGAAGAGTGAGAAAGATAAGAAAAACAATAAATGCCAATGCAATAAGATGGGCGTACTTTCCTGGATCATCAAATAGGATCCAAGAGGAAATACTTCCTAACATAATAGGTAAACTAGATAGGTAAAATGGAAATGCAATAATCAGGACCAACCCAATAAACCCAGGGAACCACATTTTCGGCCCAGGTAAAAATGCCCAACGCTCCATAGGATGCTCTCCTGTAAGAGTCATATAACGTGCTGCCGAATAGACCTGGATTCCTTTTGTGATACAAAAGAGGCTAAATGCCCAAAACATGCCGTACCCGAAGATGGCTCCGCTCCTCGATGCCCATACCGTCTCTCCACTCCCAATTGTTACCGAGGCAATAATCGCCCCGGGCCCAAAGAAGGTAAGGAAATGAGAGATCTTTCGCGAACGAAGTTCTGGTGCTAATTGTGGATATCTTTTTTCGTCTTTATCCATTATAGGCCTTATAATAGTGGGGTTAGATCCCTCGATCCTCTATGTCTAAAAATAAAAGACTTTCTTCCAAGCTACAAAAATGGAAGCTGATTTCCAATTCTAAACCCCTATTCTTTAAATACAGAATTATCCAAAGAATAAAGAACCAACGCGACTGAGACTTTGACTTCAATCATGCGATGCAATTATTAAAGTAGGACAGGAGAACTCGTAATTCCGATAGAACTTTAATTCATTTCCAAAGTCTAGAAGAATTAGTTTGCTATCGGAGGTAATTTAATAGGTCAATTATTCGTGTGTCTATGGGCTTCAGGACCTTTGATCGCGTGTCTTCCAATTGAACGCCCTATATCCTCGGGTGTGCATTTTATCGAAAGAGATCACTCTTACGGAAACATTTAAAAAATGATCTTAAGATACCACCAGTGCCTTCTCAATTTGTCAAAAGGAACGTAATAAAGAGGATCACTGAAGCGTTAAGAAAAAAATCGATATACCGTTTCCCCGACACAATCCAAGTTGAATAAACTGATGCCAATAAGTAATTTGACGAATTATCCTATTTCCTAAATATCTATCACAGTGATTAGTAATCTCGGATCTCGTACTTTTTTAAATCTCTCTCGGATGCCTATTGAGCAATGAATTTTGAAACACGCGCCGTCCATGCGGGAAGGAAGACAGATCCCACTACCGGGTCTATCATACCACCTCTCTACCAAACCGCAACTTACGTCCTGGAAGAGGTTGGGAAATTAAAAGGATTTGACTATACGCGATCTGCGAACCCTACCCGAGAAAACCTCGAGGTAAATCTCGCCTCACTAGAAGGAGGCAAATATGCTACTGCATTTGCTTCGGGAATGGCTGCTGCAGATTCGGTAATTCGGCTTCTCAAAGCCCATGATCATATTGTTTCTGTCGACGACATTTACGGAGGGGTAATCCGACTTCTCGACAACATTGTCGTCCGAAGTGAAATTTCAGTTGATTATGTGGACGGGAGTGACCCACAAAATATTTATAATGCGATTAAGCCTGAGACTCGGATGCTTTGGGTTGAAACACCAAGTAATCCTCTCCTCAAAATAGTCGATCTCGAAGTGGGAGCTAAGATCGCGCGAGAGAATAATCTAATCTATGTAGTTGATTCCACTTTCGCCACCCCTTATCTCCTTCGCCCTCTCGAATTTGGAGCCGACATCGTAGTGCAGAGCACCACAAAATACTTAAGTGGGCATAATCAGTTAATAGGTGGCGCTTGTATTACAAACCGAGAGGATCTCCACGAAGACCTCTTCTTTATTCAAAAGACGGTTGGTGCGGTCCCTAGCCCACACGATTGCTGGTTAACACTCCTCGGCATCAAAACCTTACCGATCCGAATGGAAAAACATTGTCAGAATGCACAGGTAATCGCTGAGTATCTAGAGCAACATGATAAAGTTCAAAGAGTTGCCTATCCAGGTCTCTCTTCCCACCCGCAACACGATATCGCACGGAGTCAGCAAAACGGGTATGGGGGAATGATCACCTTGGAGTTGAAGGGAGGATACGATGCTGGTGTACAGTTTCTAAACTCTCTTAGTTTAATTTCCCTAGCGGAGAGTCTCGGATCAGTGGAGAGTATGATCACCCATCCTGCCTCGATGACTCATAAAAGTGTACCTAGGGAAGATCGACTGGCTCGAGGCCTGACTGATGGGCTAGCGCGAATATCCGTTGGAATCGAATCTGTTGAAGACCTGGTCGAAGACTTAAGGCAGGCGCTATCTAAAGTTAAGGCCTGAGAAATGACGGATGAGATACAGGTTAGGATAGTAGAGGAAACCTAAATCATTCAACTGTTCCGATTCACCGCATTCTCGTTGGTGGTAACTGGTCCATTTTAAGTACATAAAGGCTCTCAATGTTTGAACATACTATTGCCACCGTTGGGATGTCTATAGACGAAATCGACACTCCCGCCTTAATACTCGATCTAGATCCATTCGAGCGAAATCTCACCCACTTGGCAGATTTCGGAAACGCACACTCTATACAACTTCGTCCACACGCAAAAACCCACAAGTGCCCCGAGATTGCTTGTCTTCAAATCAAACACGGAGCAATCGGTGTTTGTTGCCAGAAAGTAAGTGAAGCAGAAGCCATGGTTGCGGGTGGGATTAAGGATGTTTTAATCTCAAATGAAGTTGTTGGATCTAAAAAGATCGATCGCTTAATTAATCTCGCAAGAGAATCGACCATCTCGGTGTGTATAGACAATTCAGAAAATCTGAAAGCTATTGAAACAGCTGCTCGTCAATCTGTCGTCAATCTCTCCATCCTCATTGAAGTAGACGTCGGTGGTAATCGATGTGGAGTAAAGCCAGGCCTTGCAGTCTCCAAGCTCGCCCAAGAAATAAGCGCTTCATCATTTCTTACTTTCAAGGGCCTCCATGCCTATCATGGCGGAGCACAGCATATCCGGAATTTCGAGGAACGGAAAGCGGCAATCGATACCGCTACAGGTAAGGTTAAGGCGTGTGTCGATCTCCTTCGATCCGAAGGTATCGAGTGCGAAACAGTAACTGGAGCTGGTTCGGGAACTTTTCCATTCGAAACTGCTAGTGACGTTTATAACGAAATCCAAGCAGGTTCATACATATTTATGGATGCCGACTACGCTAGAAATCTAAATCAAGCCGGGGAAAAGTGGAATGAATTCGAACATAGTCTATTCATTTACTCAACAGTTATGAGCCTGAAATCTCGTCGCGTAGGAATTGTCGATGCTGGCCTGAAAGCATTAAGTGTAGACTCAGGTATGCCCACCGTCATTGATCGAGGAGAGGCTGATTACGAGGCTGCCGGTGATGAACATGGGAAAGTGATTCTTGGTGATTCGCATTCCGCCCTCTCATTAGGTGAGAAACTTCGACTTATCCCGGGCCACTGCGATCCAACCATCAATATGCATGATTGGATTATCTGTATACGAAAAGATAAGGTAGAGTCCATCTGGCCAATAACTGCTCGTGGACCCGGATTTTGAATTGATTAAACTAAACCTACTTAATCAATTCCAGTCGAGTGGACAATTTCTATTCTCTTGCTCGAACCATTATTTCCTAGATACAGGTGCTTTTCGCCCGCTTGAATTATTACGCATTTCAATTAGACGGGATAAAGGTTCAAAAGCCAATCCTATATAAGATTGCTGGATAAACTAAGCACTCGCTTCGAGCATCTCACTGAAATAACTATTTCCTTCCGAAAGTTTTTCAAACGTCCCAGTCTCGACTATGCTACCCTCCTTGAGAACAACGATATAATCTGACTTTTTTACGGTACTAAGTCGGTGCGCAATCGTAATAACAGTTCGTCCTTCGGAAAGACGCTCAAGAGCTTCCTGAACAAGGTGTTCACTCTCGTAATCAAGGGCTGAGGTAGCTTCGTCAAGGATTAGAACTCGAGGATTTCTTAGAATAGCTCTTGCGATGGAGATCCGTTGACGCTGTCCCCCGGACAGATGAACACCAGCCTCCCCTGCACTTGTCATATAACCGTCGGGGAGTCTATCTATAAACTCTTCCACGTTTGCTTCCTTTGCTACCTGATGTATTTCTTCATCCGTCGCGCTGGGACGAGCAAAACGTATATTATCCTTGAGAGAACCTGAAAGAAGGACGCTCTCTTGCATTACGATAGCAGAATTTCTCCTGAACCATCGCATGTCCAGAGAAGATTGAGCCACACCATCAATTCTGATTGTTCCTTCTGTAGGTTTGTAAAGCCCCAGTACCATATTCGCCAATGTGCTCTTCCCAGAACCTGAAGGTCCTACAAAGGCAACGTGCTGACCTGCCTCAATTTCCAAATTAATGTTATTTACCGCAGGCAAATGTCCCTCGTCGTAAGCAAATGTCACGTTTTCGAATTTGATTGAGCCCTTCAGATCATCCAATTTCCGCGTGCCTTTCCACTCTTCAACATATTGCGAATCGATAAGCTCTTTTACACTTCTGTAGCTTTCCCTACCTTGGAAATATTGTTGACTGAAACTTATAAAGAGTTGAATCGGCGAGAGAACTACGGGAAGGGCCACAAGAAATGCTACCAAGGTTCCAAAGGTGATAGATCCTTGAATAACATAGATGGCTCCTCCCGCCACAATGAGAAGGGAAAGCAATTGCGTACTAACGTAGGAGAAAGCACCAAATAGAGCATTAAAAGAAGACAATTCAGCCCTCGACCGAGCAAACTCTTCACTTGAAGCATTCATCGCTTCACGAGCCGTTTGTTCTTGTCCAAATCCACGAATAAGTCGGATGGCACTGATTAACTCGCTTGCCTGTGAAGTCATTCCTTCTCGGGCCACACGGTTTTCTGTTTCCGTTTTTATGAGCTTGCCGTAAAAGACTATTTTAGCGATCGCGTAGACCGGAATAATTAAGGCTAACGCAATCATCAACTGCCAATTAAACAGAGTCAGCAAAGTAATAATACAAACACTTACTAAAGCCTCTGGCAATAACTGCCGAAGAACTGGGTAGGTCACCTGTTCAATCCGCTGGGTATCGAACGCGTATTTAGATATAAGCCTACCGGTCTGTTGGTCATCAAGATACCCAAAACTGAGTACCTGCAACTTATGAAAGATTCTTCCTCTAAGCTCCACCATCATACGGCCCACCGAGATCGCAAAATATCGAGCGGCGTAAATAGCAAAACAATAGTGTAAAATTAGAAGTCCGGAAAAAAGCAAAGAGATACTAAGAATTCCCATTAAACTCGCGGATTTCACGTGTTCATCAATGACAATCCGGAAAAGAAACGGCAGAGGAGCGATTACAATCGCCCGCAATAAGGTCAATCCAATCCCCTTCATCTGCTTTCCTCGGTAGGACCAGATGTATTTCAACAGAGTTGGGGCTTCTGTGGGTTCCTTGTAATCCATAGTATTTTGATTCAGATTATCTGCCTACGTAATTTCTTCTTGTTTGCAAATCTAGCCAGCCTCTCTCGGTGACTCTGGTAAATCGAATAAGCTTTTAAAAATGGACCGCTTTCCAATCAGAAAATAGACATCAAGGCGGGAACCTAGAATTAACGGATGAGGAGTATAGCTAACCTCAATTTCAACGTCGAAGGTAGGACCATCTTCCTCCAGGTAAATATCAAATCTTCCCTGAGGATCTACTTGGGTAACACTTCCCATTATGAAGCCTTCCAGAATGGAATCGAAGACTCTTGATTCCATTCGAACCTCAGTCCCTTCTTGAATAAGGTCGAAATTTCGTTCACCAACCTCAGCCTCCACTACATACTTACTATTTGAATTACTGATTTTCAACAGAGGCTCCCCCTTTGCCAAGGTCATTCCCGCATAAGGATACTTCAGTTCCGTAATGCGTCCCCCAATGGGTGCGTGAATAAGAAGTCGATTTTTAAGTTTTTCAGAAATACTAATTTGTTCCCGCAACAAGATCACTTGTTGTTCAAGCCTATTACCTTCTTCTAATAAACTCTCCTTCTCAATACCTAGAACTCCCTCCTTTACCCATTCAGCCTGTAATTTCGCATCCGACCGATCGAGTTCAAGTTGAAGCAACTGAGCCCGTTCTTCCGCATATTGCGCCTGAGGCACAGCATTTTGATCACGGAGTTTCTTAAGTGAGCTGACATACTCCTGTCGAATATCAGCCATCTCGTTCAATAAATCCAGTCTCTCCTCTGCATTTAGAAGGTTCCCATTCCCTGGGCGGACATCGAATTCCGCGATAGAAAGTTTATTCTGCGCCAATTCTGATATCAGAATCTGAAGCTGATGGCGCAACTCGAGGAGTTGGAGATTAATATCACTATTATCTAATACCACTAGCAAATCGCCCTTTTCTACTTCATCTCCCTCTTCGATCTCTATACGGGATATCAATTCATTTGACTGTGAGAAAATGATGAATTCCTCGTCCCTAAGGACAATACCCGTGGCATGGACTCTTTGCTCCATCTGGAAAGAAGAGATCCCAGCAAGTATACACAAAAACCCTCCGACTAGAAGCAATCGAAGCACCGATGATCGATGCCGTTTAAAATCATCTTCGATTTTCGTAAAAATATCTTGGTCTTCTGGTGGCATCTTATCAGTACACTCTTGGGTTTTGTTTCATCCGATTCAGTCGTAATCCAATCATTAATAAAGCAGATCCAAACTGTTCTATGAATAAGCCGGGAAATGGGCTATTGTCTATGCTAACTCCTTTAGAAAAGGACAACTTGAGCTTACGCTGTAAGCCCATGGGATCGGGCCAAATCTTCGGCATCAGCCATCCGCAATTATCCTAACAAAATTTACAAGCTAACGCTGGTTATCAAAATTGCTTTCCACGAAACCTGAACGGGATAAACGCTAGCATGCTATTATTTTACACCCTTTGTAAAGCCCCTTCCTCTGGGAACCATCCCTCTCCGTAACAGGAAACAATTATAGGATCACTATTGTTAGCGAAACATCCCTCTCTTTTTTCGAAGATGGACGTAATTAAGATTACTTCCGGTTGGCGATTTCCTAAATGATTTTCAGATTAAGATCTATTTAGCCGAGGGCAAATGATACCCATGTGTATTCAACCGTATCCGATAGAGACTTTTTCCTGCAGTGATGTAGAGCATATTACTGTCCTCTCCCCTTCCAAACCCCACATTAGTCGGGACCTCAGTATTAATGTAACCAAGCTCATCGCCCTTAGGAGAATAAATTCCAATTCCAGGTCTTGTTAAATCGCGAACCGCGACATAAATATTCCCTAACAAATCAACAGCCAACCCATCCGGGCCATCATGAGGATAGTAGTCAATCAAAACCCTTCTAAAAAGTGCATTCCCATCTTTGTTAAGATCATAGGCTAGTAGCGCCATTCTTCCTTTACGCACTGATGTGCCTGAAGTAATGCGCTGAAAATCAGTAGTCCCATTGTCGTTACTTACTACGTAAAGGGTTTTTTGATCAGGGGAGATGGCGATACCGTTTGGTTTTCCGGCATCAGTTACGATGAGATGAACCGAACCATCTAAATCTACACGATAAACACCAAAAACAGCCTGATCAATGGGTTCATGACCCAAGTATCTGGGATCGCTAAAATAGATCCTACCTTTAATATCGATGGCAATATCATTGGGTGAATTCAGGCGTCTCCCCTGATAGAAACTAGCGACAATATAACTCTTCCCCGTTTCCATATCAGTCCTGACAACACGTCGCCCTCCAAAGTCCGCACCCTCGGCTGTAATCATGGATCCGGCAGCATCGAACTTGATTCCATTTGTCATGCCACTCGGGGAACGGAAAATTGAAATATCACCGGTTAATGGATTAAACTTCCATATGTGTCCGGCTTCGCTCGCTCCGTTCGCATCTCTACACACACTTGAGAAAGTGATATCGCTGAAGTAAACCATGCCATCCGGTGCCACAGCCACTCCTTCGGTAAGAACGCAACCACCTCCAAAGATATTCTCTAATTTCGCGCCCTTTGGAACGATCCCTTCATCGCCATAAACTTCTTTAATCGATGCCAGTAAACCAAGAGGTCCCACTCCCACACTGAAGAGACAAAATCCAAGGCTAATAATCCATCTAAACTTCATCTAATTAATCTATTCTAAAGATAGCTTATTGCTTCCACTGTATTTGCAATACAATGCCCGAGTTAATTCTACCCCTCATAGGAAAAACTAGGTACGCCTCGCACCGGAACTTTTATTCGCAAGAGAGACCCTGCCAATGGTTCTTCCTTCCATTGCTCATCTGAGAATCCGTCGCCTATAGAAGTTATGTAAAGCTCGTCCAGATTCTCGCCACCAAAGGCGCACGAAGTAACAATACTGACCGGCAGTTTAAGACTTTCTAATTGACGCCCACTCCCTGGATCGAAGCGCCTTACTGCCCATCCTCCAGCCATTGCAATCCAAAGCATGTCTTCCTCGTCAATAGACATTCCATCGAAATGCCCCGAACCTTGGTTCTCAATCACTACTCGCTCATTCGATATTTCTCCTGTCTCAACATCAAAGTCCCAACCTCGAACATTATCCAAAAGAGTATCGATATAGTACATGGTCTTATGATCACCGCTCCAAATAATGCCGTTAGAAATAGAAACCGGACTAACCTTTTTCGTTACAACTCCCTCGGTATCCAAACAGTACAATGCGCCCTTTCCAATCTCTCCGCTAAATTCCATCGTCCCGGCCCAAAACCGACCCGCAGGATCGCACTTCCCGTCGTTGAACCGATTAGACGGTATATCCCATTCGGTATCCGCTAGAAGAGTTAACTTTTCAGTCTCAAGATTTAGCGAAGCGATCCCATTGTGTAGAGCAACTACCAAACCTCCACTCGCCCTTGGAACAACCGTTCCAACTGACTGACAAGTTTGAATAATCCGATTCTGCCCGGTAGTTGGGTTGAATATGCAGACTTCCCCAGAAAGTATATCAACCCAATAAAGAAGGCTCTTTTTAATATCCCATATCGCACCCTCTCCAATCCGCGATCGCTTCTTAACAACTACCTCAGGATCAACAACGGTTTCTTGCATAATAAATCCTAATATCAAATGGACAGTACAATGATTTCAATAGGAAAATTAGATTGATTTTGAGACAGTAGAGGAAACCTTTTAGAATTTGGATGCCGTTAATTTATTTTCTTACTTTCAGGACCATCATCCTTTTCCTTCACTTGTACAACGGTGAAGAAAACTTGACCGTCTTGTGAACGCAAGATTTGAGAAATTTTGCCGTCTCCCGTTTTTATTAAAATGGAAAGAAAAGGGCAAACATTCTACCACGATGGAACTAGAGATTCAGGAATCAGAAATAATATGATGGATACTAAACCCAACAAAACCCTGTTACAACAAGCACTATTAGCCTCGACAGCATACAGAGTCAGGACCTAACTTTGCTTCCATGTCTAGGGTAGCATTTATAGGCGCAGGGAGGATGGCAACGGCCATGGTTTCAGGGCTTTTGGAGACTGAATTCTGTAGAAATACTGAAATATCCTGTGTCAGTGCACCGGACGGAACAGCCGAGGATCTGGCCTTGAAAACTGGGATTTCAATCGTACCTAATCTCTCGGACCTTATCGAGAATACAGATATCTTAATCCTTGCTATTAAGCCCCAGCAATTAGAGGCACTGGAAGTTTCAAAACTCACTTCTTTGGCAGGGAAGTTAGTGATCTCGATTCTCGCTGGCATAAAACTCGCAAACATAAAGACAAAATTTTTCAAGGCTGAAAACATCATCCGAGCAATGCCAAACACTCCTGGCCAAATAGGGGCAGGCATAACGTGTTATACATCGATCAAGCCGATGAGCAATGAAGATCGAATCTCTGTTGAAAGAATACTCGGGTCAATGGGGAAAGTTATACACCTGCCAGAATCTCAGATCGATGCCGTGACAGCATTAAGTGGCAGTGGTCCAGCCTATGTATTCGAATTCGTTGCTGGGCTAAGGGATGCTGGCATTGAGGCGGGGCTTAATCAAGAAGTGGCCTACAAACTAGCTATCGAGACAACCCTTGGAGCAAGTCGTCTTTTGGTTCGCAGCGGCGAAACTCCAGAAACCTTGAGAGATTTGGTTTCGTCTCCCGGCGGTACAACTTTAGCTGGATTGGAAGAGATGAGAAAAGCTGATTTTAGAGGAGTCTTGCGAAAAACCGTTCAAGCAGCAAAAAAAAGATCTATTGAGTTATCGAAATCTGATTGAGGGGTCGGAGGCTGCTGATGGTAAAGTTTCTGTATTTTGATGTCATGATTTATGTAGGATTCAACGATGGGTCTTATTCGAGAATCAGGAAATCGTATAAAACAATTCCCCAAGGTCCATGGAACCACTTCAAGGGTTCTAGAATTTCTCAGGAAATATTTTAGACAAAGTCGGCAATCAAGCTCATGTCAGAGATTCGCCAAGAATGCATGATTTAGAAAAAGGTAAAATACTCGTTACTGGAGGTGCTGGATTTATAGGAAGCGCGATCATCTGGACACTTAACCAACTGGGTTTTGAGAACATCGTGGTAACGGATCTTCTAGATAGGGATGGGAAATGGCGAAACCTAGTACCTTTACAATTCAGCGATTATCTAGAATCCAACCAATTTCGCAAGATTCTCATTCAAGACAAACATCATCTTGGTGATATACGTACAGTTTTTCATATGGAAGCATGCGCAAATACTGCTGAGACCGATGCGTCATACCTGATTGAGAGGAACTATGAGTATAGCAGACTGCTAGCTCATTGGGCATTAAAGAACGACGCTCGCTATCTTTACGCTTCTTCAGCGGCTACCTACGGCAAAGAAGAGAACAGCATGGTCGATAGGACCGAAGCCATATCGGAACTACGCCCACTCAACATGTATGCCTACTCAAAGCAAATGTTTGATCTCTACGCTCAAAGGAATGGAATGCTTAATCGGATTACAGGTTTGAAATTCTTTAATATATTTGGGCCTAACGAGAATCACAAGGGTGAGATGAGAAGTGTCGTACACAAGGCATTCCAACAGATAGGTGATACGGGTACCATGGAGCTCTTTAAAAGCCATCGGGAAGAATATGATGACGGGAAACAAAAGCGCGACTTCCTCTATGTAAAGGACGCAGTAAAAATGGCACTACATCTCGCTGAGAATGATGCCAATGGAATCTATAACATTGGAAGCGGAGAGGCCAATTCCTGGATAGATCTAGTAAATCCGATATTTGAGGAAATGGGAATTACTCCCAATATAAAATTTGTGGAGATGCCTCAGAGTTTGCGTGAAAATTACCAATATTATACGCAGGCTGAAATTGGGAAATTACGTTCTACTGGCTACAAAACACCCGTGACCCCCTTGCAAGATGCGGTAAAGGAGACGGTGAGAGACTATTTAACACAGGACAAGAGGCTTGGAGAGTAAAACTCGGGAGAGAATTACGTCATCAGACTTTAAGGCTGCCAAATCGCCTTACGAGAAAGAGGCAAAATGGCTTACCCCCATTCCCACTATTTGGGATATAATAGGATCCAGTGACGTCGAAGCAGTCCTTCAAACTCCGGCCATCCTATTCTGGATATTGCTTGGAAAGCTCCTCTGCCGTCCACATGCCACGGACCCCGTATTGATCTCGAAGGTTGGCAACCATTCCCTCAGTCACTTCTCCTGCCTCATTCCCCCATTCTGAATTGGTACGTACGAAGGTGGTGACCCCAGCAATTTCCTTGTTGGTAAGAACTTCCCCCAAGGGAGGCATGGCTGAATTCAGGTTCTGGCCCTTCACCTCTATCGGACCAAAAATTCCATGCAGAATAATGGCTGGGACCTTTTCCGAACGACCCAGAACCCACTCAGATCCAGCAAGAGGTGGAAATATCCCGGGAATACCAAGGCCAGTCGTTTGATGACAGGCAACACAATTAACATACACCTCTCGTCCAATTTCAAAAAGTGATTCCTCCGCAGGAGGCTTGGGAAGTGGCCCACTGTGATCGAAATCCTCGTGATGCGCCAGAGCCTCGAACCCACCACTATAATTGACAAAATAGAACCCTCCCCAGCAAAGGAGAACTGAGAATAAAACAATTAGTGAAATGAAAAAAGGGAAAGAACCAACCACCGATCCGTTCCGATTGATTCTCTTGGCCTCATGAACCTCATGGAGTTCATTATCATCGAAGACACAATACTCGTTGTGCTTTTCGTTTTCGTCTCTTTTAGGCATGCTTTCTCTGGAGCAACAAAATATTTTAACAGATTAAAAGTAGGAAATTATATGACTAATAATAAATACATGAAAGAATTCCGATGTGAACCCTCCATCGCCTTAGGGGGAAGAATAAGAAATCTGTATTTTGTGGGAAGTAGATTCACGTTGATTTGTCGTCACCCTTCAGTTGAAATCCCCCTCTTTCTTTAATTTTCAACAATCGGTCGATTGAAATGAATTTCAGGAAACTGGTAGTCGATCTTGAGAGAATGAAGATAAGTAACTAAGGCCTCAGCTCGCATGCTTGGTACAATTTCGTAACCCTCCTCCGGCTCATAGCCATTTGGGAAAGTCAAAGCATTCGATGATCGAACTCCTTGGCGAATTTTCCTTTTTTCATAGAGAAACGGATAGGGAGGCATTAACGATTCCTCATCCAGTAGAGTTGGATTGTAGATAAGGAGGTGTGTCTGTTCGCGAGACTCAAGACGACTTCCAACCTGAGCAAGATCAGACCCGATTCTCTGAGAACCAATCAGGACACGCTCCTGACGAATGTAATCTCTAGCAAGGGACTCCCGTATTCCCCACCCTCTAGCAATATCTGTATTCAGGTCCGCTCTACTGACTTGCTGCGTATGGCAAACCGTACATCCTAAGCTTACGTACACATCTTTCCCCTGCCGTGATCTCCCGTCGCTAATAGCCGGATAGCGTTCCTGGCCCCTCGCAGGCACCTCTTTCAGGAATTTCTCGTTTCCCTCATCCCATTCATAGTTTTCCGTCATCACTCGAAGATCGCCATACTGGATATGTCCAGTGATAACGATGCCCACCCAGGAGAGCCCAAGGGCTATGAAGATGCCTGAAGCGATAAAATTAAAACTCCTCATATCTGTCGGTCGTACCGTGTACCATAAAGAATTCTAGCCGCTTTTTCTTTGATCGGTTCCATATCAATCTCGAATTGAAACTGCTTGAATGCTTTATCGCCAAGATACGCAAGAAGCATCGACATTACATTAAATACGAAAACAAAATTACCCAAAACAACTGCAGCAATACCAATTAACTTTAGAAACAGCCAGGGCCGCGCAAATCCGGAGATCTCGACAATTGAATATGCGGCAACTCCATCTTCGTTTAGGCTGGAGACCTGAAGGCCCTGGAGCCAACCTCCAAGGTAAAGGGAAATGAGAATAACACTAATCCCACATCCACTTACCCAATAGTGAACGCCCAGTAAGGAGTGCGATGACCATTTTTTATCCAGCAGTTGAGGTAAAATAAAGTAAATCGAACCGAACATTGCCATTGAATAGAAGCCAAATAGGGCATGATAAAAATAGCCTTCGGTAAAATAAGTAAACCTTAGTACACTACTAATAGTACGTAAGGATATTAGGGCACTAAGGAGTCCAAGGATCGAAAAGAAAACAGACGAAAATACGATGAACCTCAGACTTGGATTTTTCCTTACTCGCTCAAGACTGAGAAGGCTGACGCCATGAAGATTGACGGAGATTATCACTATTGGTACAAGAAGAAGCACTGAGGCAACAATTCCGGATGTCGCGATCCAAGCAGGAATTGGGCTACCCGCGAGATGGGACATTCCCGCCCAGCTTGAAAAAAATGCCCAAAGCCAAAATGCGAAAATTGCATAGTTGTAATGAAAAATCTTTTTCCCAAGCAGTTTTGGAATTAAATAGTAAGCTGCTCCGAGGGCGATGGGAGCAAACCACATTCCTATCACACCGTGTACGTACCACCAATTGATGACAGGCTGCAAAGTACCACGAACCGGCCACCCCAAAAGCATCATCTGGGCAACGGTATAGAGCCATGGAAACCAAAAGAGGGCCCCCAGAAAATAACACTGCGAGGCGTATACGTTTCTATTATGACGATGGAGGAAGGAAACTATACCCCATGCCCCAATAACAGCATAAGAGGCCAGTAAGATTCCGGTCGCGTAATAGGGCATTTCCAGCCAGAGAACGGAAGTCATATCGCCGATCAGGATACCCACCACCCCAACGATTAAACCAAGTTGCCAAAAGACTCCTCCAACGAACAGAATATTACACTTGCATGGGACGGATCCGCAGAGACGGGCCATCATCCAAAGAACAACTCCAAAAGCAGCATTGAACCCCCACCCATAGATCAAACAATTCATGAATACTGCCTTTGTCTTTCCGTAAGTGATCCACTCACACTCGGCCAAAAACGAAGGACTTAGATCCTGAATGGATGATATCAATCCAAACAACGAGGCAACGACGAGCCATTTTGCAGCAGCAACAAAAAAATGGACAATCGGCCACCGTAGCCTTTGGTCTAAAGAAACTTTCGATAATTCTGGGTTACTCGCCATTTCTTAATGTCGTCAAAGAATCGAAAACCTTAAGGAGTTTACACAATAGGATGAAAATAGCAGGCATTGCAATTAACTGTCTTAATCCTTATCTCGATTTCTTTATGAAAATCTTCTCGAAAACTGTTTAAAGTAAGTTCAATAACCGCGTAACAGAATCCTATGCTGTGAATCAAGCATTCGAAATACATTTCCACGTCATTCGCTCACAGCCTCACCCCTTAAATCTCTCTCAGTCAACACCATCGCACGTTCTATAGGAATGCGGACAACTCCATTTGTTTGATCTACCCATCCGTAGGAATTGGCGAGAGCATGTTGTTTTGAATTCACCTCAGCCAATATAGCAAGACGTTGGTCAATAAGATCCTGGTCAACAGGTTCTGGTCGG
Source organism: uncultured Opitutales bacterium (assembly GCA_964542645.1). GTDB lineage: Bacteria > Verrucomicrobiota > Verrucomicrobiia > Opitutales > UBA2987 > Moanibacter. The sequence goes on from CAZIUG010000009.1 coordinate 109,276, forward strand.
GTAGGAAGATAGGCTATGAGAATGATGAATCCAAACATCAAAATGGCTAGAATGGTTCCCGCAACGGAAAGATAGAATTGCGTGCGAGTCATCTGGTCATGATTTAACTTCTCACTCATGGGCATTGATAGATTCCTCGATTCGAGGATCCCGAATCGGGATCGGTTTTACTTTAGCAGCACTTGTAAGAAAGGCCCAAATACAGATGCCCCCGACTCCAACGAAAGTACTTACATCCCAAATACTTATACCGAAGGGACGGACAACGTATCCAAGCGTCTGCGGATCGATGGATAATTTTTCCGGTAGAATGTTCCAATAGATGTCAAATGCATGGAAAAACAGGATCCAAAATGAAATAAAAATTACAGGTCTCCCGAATTTGTTTTTGTAAAATAGTAAATAGATAAAAGGAAATAAAAAGTGAAGAAACACAAGAGTCATGCTCACCCACCACCAGCTGCTTTTTGTACCGTCAGGATTCAACTCACGAATGTTGTACCAAAAAGTTTCCTCAGGAATATTGGCGTTATAGACGAGGAAATACTGAGAGAAGCTAATGTAGGCCCAAAAGATTGTAAAGGTCAGCATCAAGCAACCCAAATGATGACTATGACACCGATTGAAAATCCCCTTAAGACTTCCTTTACATGCCTTTAAAATACAGACGAGCAAGAGAACTGCGATTCCCGCTCTCATACTTTCAGCAAAAAACCAGACTCCGTAAATCGTCGAAAACCAATGATATTCAAGTGCCTTATACCAGTCGACTGAAGCAAAGGTTGCGGCTAGGGAACAGAGAATAATACCAATCGCTGAAGTATTATGCGCTATGTGCATCCATTTTGGGTCACCATCTTTCTCAAGCGAAAAAGAACAATACCTAAGAACTTCGGCCAACCCTATAAAAACAACAAAATAGAGCACAGCGCGGAGAGTAAAGGCAGGCAGATTCAAATAGCTCGACTTCGCCTGAAAAATCGAATCCTCACCGATAGTATGACCGCCTGGAAGGAGGTTGTTAGGATTCATCCACGACCAGAGAATTCCAGGATTCTCCTTATAAAACCAGGAGAACAGAACAAGAGGCAAAAACATTAGACCTAACCACTTAATCGTTCCAACTCCATGTTCCATTTGTCGACGAACCACTACGGACCAACCGGAATCAAAAACGTAGAATATCATTATAAGGAATAACATCCCAATCGAGATCATAAACCAGTAGGTAAATCCCATAAGCCACCCCAGAAGAGGCCGTGAGTCCCCACTGTTCCAGGCGATATAGATTCCCACAAGAGAGACAAACAAACCAAGAATCCCCACAGTTAAAGCGATCAGAGGATAATTCCGTTTATCATTTGCTCCTTCGGCTGTAGTACCAAAGTCCTGGGCGCTATCGAAACTCATAATCCTAGGCCCCCCTTTGCATGGGCAGCAACATCTTCGATCGATGCATTCCGTGCCCTCTGAAGAACCCTTAAGTAAGCCACAATCGCCCATCGTTCCTCAATTCGTAGCTTATGCCCGTAGGGCCCCATATTATTTTTTCCTTTGTTAATGGTGTTGTAGATATCACCTTCCAAAAGGCCGCGTCGGACTTCATCATGATAAGAAGGAGTTAATGTCATACCATGCTTCTTCGTAATCCCATTTCCATCCCCAGTTTCACCGTGGCAAACAGCACAAAAGATCGCGTACTTCTGTCTACCTAGCTCCAAGACCTCCTGGGTCACGGCGATCGGAAATCCGCTCCCATATGCTCCATCTTTCTTTCCTGTCGCATAGTATTCGTCTTCATGAAATGAATCGAAGGGAACAGTACCTGAAACGGAGGGTCGGTCCCCTCTTCCATCAAGAAAAAACCCACTGCCCCCTTGTGGCTTAAGTCGAGGCTGGCGGTCCATGTCAGGAAAGACCTCAAGGGGTGGTTTTTCTGAACGTGAGCCACGAAATCCCATAATAGACACAACAACGACGACGAGGAGAATAACTATAGATAAATATAGCCTCATGTATACTAGTCTTCCACTGACGAAATATCCCTACCCCCAATTTCCACAAGAAAATCTCGGGTTTTATCGGGATCAAATTTCGGGTCACCGCACTCAATCATGATGAGGAATTTATCATCTGTAATCCTATGCCAATTTTTGTAACTCATAACCGGGTGATGATGGCGTGGCAGGAAATTGGTTATAAACATTCCAAAAAAAGCACCGAAGGCCGCCAACAGAATCATAAGTTCATAAGCAATAGGAAAGGGGAAGATGGGACTAAAATAGGGTTTCCCTCCCACTATGAGGGCATAGTCGAATTCCCCCGTATACCATGCTAAGGCCATGCCGGAAAAAAACCCGGTCATACCACCCAAGAATGAAAAAATCGGCACCTTAGAACGGCTGAGACCCATAGCCTCATCCATTCCATGGATAGGGAAAGGGGTAAACACATCCCATTTCTTATAATCGGCATCTCGGACTTTCCCAGCAGCACGATAAACATCTTCAGTCGTATCGAAGAGTGCAACCAGTCCTTTTGATTCTTCACCCATTCTTAATGATCTCCCTTGTGAGGATCAGCCTGTGGAATGACAGCTTTTATTTCAGCAAATGCCATGAAGGGCAGAAAGCGAATGAACAGAAGGAAACAGCAGGCAAAAAATCCCATGGTTCCGAAAAAAGTCATTATGTCTACCACCGTGGGTGTAAAATAGTCCCAATTAGCTGGAATAAATTCATTTGCCAAGGTGGTCACGACAATCACGAAACGTTCGAACCACATCCCTACGTTGACCACTATTGAAATGAGCCACACCAACCACCATCTCTCCCGAACCCATCGAAACCAAAACAACTGGGGCGATATGACATTGCATGAAAGCATAGTAATGTATGCCCACCAATATGGACCAAATGCCCGGTTAACAAAAGCGAATCCCTCGTAAGGGTTTGCACCGTACCAGGAGATAAAAAACTCCATGGCATATCCGTATCCCACCATGCTACCCGTCGCGAGGGTAATTTTACAAATACAGTCGATATGGTATTGAGTAACCAAATCATGCAGTCCTAAAAGCGCTCTAAGAGGCAGGACCAGGGTAAGGACCATGCCAAATCCAGAAAAAATTGCCCCAGCGACGAAATATGGTGGGAATATTGTTGTATGCCAGCCCGGTAAATTGGCGACGGCAAAGTCAAAGGAGACAATTGAATGGACAGAAAGAACAAGCGGAGTACTAAGCCCAGCAAGAAGCAAATAAGCCATTTCGTAGTTTCGCCAATGTCTGTTCGATCCTCTCCAGCCCATCGCTAAAAGTCCGTAAATGTATTTGCGCCAAATATTTTTAGCACGGTCTCGGATAGTCGCGAGATCCGGAATCATTCCCATATACCAAAAAAGGAACGAAACTGCAAAATAGGTCGATACAGCAAATACATCCCACTCCAAGGGGCTTCGGAAATTTGGCCAGATGTCATGGGCTACAGGAATGGGAAGAAGCCACCAGCCAAACCAGACCCGGCCAATGTGAAATAGGGGGAAGAGACCAGCACACATTACAGCGAAAATAGTCATAGCTTCCGCCGCCCTATTAATGGATGTTCTCCACTTTTGTCTCAAAAGACAGAGAACTGCAGAAATCAATGTTCCAGCATGTCCAATTCCAATCCACCAAACGAAATTAACAATCGCCCATCCCCAATAAACAGATCCTCGCAGACCCCATACACCAACCCCCGATACAAGCAAGTAAAAGAGAGCGGCACCCAGAAAAGTTGTAACGAATCCGGCAACCAGGAATGATATCCACCACCAAAGGGGAGTTTTTCCCTCAACAATCCCACAGATTTTTTCTGTGATCCAGTGGAAATCCCTGTTGTTCTCCACAAGAGGCCGCCGCGGCATGGAGGTCGGTCGGACCTCGTTGAGAACAGCTCTTGCTCCCGGTCCTGCGTCGTCAATGGTCGCCATGCCCATTTCCCTTGCTCAATTTTTCAAAACTCTGTCCTTGATCCGATTCATGCACTCCGTGTCCGGATTTTTCCTCATACTCCATTCGACTAAGAGGATACTCATGATAGTCCGGCATTTCGGGATTCGGATTCCTTATTCTTGCCAAATAGGTGGTTCGCGGTCGAGTATTAAGATAGCCGAGAACAGAGTAATCGAGTTCCGATTTCTTCCTTTTTGAGACTCTAGATTCAGGGTCCGCGACGTCTCCGAAAACAATTGAGTCGGTCGGACAAACTTGTTCACAGGCAGTTTTGATAGCTCCATCAGGCACTTTCACGTCATTAGAATCCCGCGCCTTCACCTTTTGTTTAATCTTCGCCTCCTGAATGCGCTGCTGGCAAAAGGTACACTTCTCCATAACTCCCCGCATTCTTACAGTAACATCTGGGTTCTTCTGCAATTCTCCTAAATCAGAAGTTGCAATTTTCCCCATTGGACCCTTGTAGGCCTCTCCAATTTCTCGCTTGTTCCAATCGAAAAAATTAAAACGCCGTACCTTATAAGGACAATTATTGGAACAGTATCGCGTTCCAACACAACGATTGTAGGCCATTACATTAAGACCTTCTTCGTCATGCACGGTAGCGTTGACCGGACAAACCTGTTCACAGGGCGCGGTTTCACAATGCTGGCATAGCATAGGCTGGACGGTCACCTGTGGATCATTGGGTATCGTTTCTTTACTCTTATCAAGATCACCCCCTGCGTAATAACGATCCAATCGGATCCAATGCATTTCACGGCCACGAGTTACCTGATCTTTGCCCACGATTGGGATACTGTTTTCACTTTGACAGGCAATAACACATGCGTTGCAACCAGTACAAGTATTGAGATCGATGCTCATTCCCCATTGCTGCGCGCCACCAAAAGTTGGAGTCTTGTAAAGAGATTCTCCACGAGGTTGATTGAGCGCTTTCGCTTGTTGTGAAAGATTTTTGTCCTTCCCGTAAACCGGTGGGGAATGAGACTCTATCCCCATAGTCTCAACAAAATCGTGATTTTCCTCAAACTCTTTAAGGTTGCCCTCCCGAATGATAGCCCGGCCCTCCATCGACCAATGCTCCTGAGTGTTAGCCAGGAGGTAACTATGACCAGTTAGGTCAATTTTTGCTCCTCTAGCAATACCTGGTGTTTTACCTCCAAAAAAGGGATAAAAATTAAACCCAGTCCCATTTCCAACTCTTCCAACTTTTTCTCTTCCATAACCGAGGCTTACCGCAACCGTATAGTCGGCCATTCCTGGATGAATATGAATAGGACCCTCCACGGTTGTATTATCAATAGTCAGAGCCACCATCGGCGCAACTTCGCGACCCTGTTCAAATTGATTGTATCGCCTAGAGGATGCGATGAAACTGTCAAAGATTTTGGTCACCGGAGAACGGTCTGTATCTGGGTCATAACCAAGTTCTAACGCCAATCGGGGGCTTACTAAGATAGCGTTATCCCAGGTGATTTTAGTTAGAGGATCAGGGCACTCTTGCAGCCAACCATTGTTGTTAAAGCGGCCATCATTGACCCTGCTGTCAGGGTCAATGCGGACCTCTAAATCTTCTATAGAAGGCGCAGTATCATCTAGTTGAAAGCTACTCGCAATCTTGCGAATCCGATTTAGATTGGCGTTCAGCAGGACGGACTCGTATCCGGAATTCGGAAGATACCCATCGCTCAAAAATTTCTCGAACCCATTTCCCGAATTCGAATTTTCCGTGACACTCTTGAAAGTCTTCGAAACATGGAAATAAGGATCGATTTCCTTCGATCCAGCAAGACGTGCCATAACTTCGATCTCCTGATAGCCATCAAAGAGAGGATGAATCATAGGTTGCACTGGAACCAAAGTCCCATCGAAGGTCCTCCCGTCACCCCAAGATTCGAGATAATGGGTAGCTGCGATGTGGTATTCTGCAAGAAGCGAAGTCTCGTCAAAATAGTATCCAAAGCGAACGACTTCAGATACTTTTCTCTGCGCATCCTTCCAATTAGCATCATATGGGGCATTGTAAGCTGGATTTCCACCCAAGACAATCAACGTTTCCACCCGGCCTCTATCAATGGCATCAACAAGATCATAGATAGAGGCCGCCTCTGTTTTTGGCATTTCCAAATATTCTACCGTCTTTCCCAACCCATCAAGCAATTCGTTAGCAAAGTGAACTAGTTCATGAATCGCAATCGGTAGATGTCCCCCAACTACAACCAAGGACTTGCCACTATGATTGACCAAGTCCTTAGCACAATTTTTCAACCAATCCTCATTCTTTCCTAGATCCCCTGCCTTTTTTCTTAGGAGTTGAGAGAGGTAAGATTCACGATGGGTAAGATCGAGAATTTCGGCCACCAGATGTGCGGTAATACTCCCAATTCGACTACTCGAAATTCGAAGCCGATGATCCGCCATCATTCCAGTTGAGCTAAAGGTGCTCTCCACCTGGTAAAGCCTGCTCATTTTTCCTGCCTCCTGGTGAGAATTAACACGCCGGGTGGACGCATAATCAGCCGCATTCCTTAAATGACCGGGCTCAGAATTCAGAAAGTCGCAATCTAATGAGAGAATCCGCTTTGCTTTTTGTAAATTTGGGAGAGGACGCAGGCGTCTTCCGAATAAACGCTCCGCCGCGATTTCAGATCGGTCATGGTCTACAGGATCAAATTCGGCCCAGAGGGCACGGGGAAGCCTCTTCTTGATTTCCGATACCAGACGTTCCCTGGTGGGGGAAGTCGACCCCTCAGCGAGAAAAGCAATACCTTGACCTCCTGTTGCTTCATGTTTTCTGGAAAGGGAACTCAAAAAGTCATTTACCTGGGCTCGACTTAACGTGGTTGTCCTCCGGCTGCTTTGTTTCACCCGATCAGGATCGTAAAGATCGAGAACACTGGATTGTGCCTGAAGATCCGTCGCTCCCCGGTAGGGTTCGTAAGCCCCATTTCCTTCAATCTTAGTGGGCCGATGCTGATGTGTTTCAACAACAAGGGGAATGTTGTCTCGGCTTCTAGGAAAAGAAGTAGCATAATTAATGGGTACACCCGGAATGTCCAATTCTGGCTGTTTTGAATGTGGGAGTATATACTGCTCCGGCCTCCGGCACCCAGAGAGTCCGAGTCCAGCAACACCAAAGGATGCTGCCATGATTTTAAGGAAATGACGACGGTTCGTTCCCTCCAGCTCCGAAGCCCCTTGGGGAAATTCACGTTCAACCCATTGACGGAAATTTGGAGTTTGGGCCAATTCGTCTAAACTCTTCCAATAACGTCTCCCAAGCTTTCCTTGCCGGGCCTCACTTGCATTTTGTTTATTTTTCTTCACCGATGGCATCCCGAACAACTTAAGGGCGCATTTACTTCCCATTTCATCACACGTTCACTTCCTTCTTCAATTTGGGCATTAACGCTTGTTGCCTTCCAATCCAAATCATAGACCTTGTCCAGAGGCCGTACTGCTTTATCAGGATGACGGTGACAATCCAGACAAAATGCCATACCCAGGGATTTTGCATGGTAAACTTCCTTCATCCGATTGACCTGCCCATGACACTCCACGCAACTAATACCTCGATTGACATGAACGGAGTGATTAAAGAACACGTAGTCGGGTGTTTTATGCACTCGCACCCATGGTATTGGTTCGCCTGAACTATAGCTTTCCCGAATGAGAGCTAAGGCAGGACTATTCGATTTAATCATGGAGTGGCAGTTCATACAAGTACCCGCGTCAGGCACATTCGAGTGTTCAGATCGATCAACAAATGTGTGACAATAGCGGCAATCTAGCCCCACTTGTTCAACATGAAGATGGTGGTCGAACGCTACCGGTTGCTTAGGCTGATAGCCTACGCGAGTATATTTTGGTGTAGCGTAATAAGTTATTCCTGCTGAAATAACTCCGCCCAACAAAAGGAAACCTAAAAGTACCTGCAGTGGGATAGTATTGGCCCACTTGGGAAAAATATTCGCCATAACTCCGCCAAATCTCGGGATTAGTTAGCCTAAAGTCCTTGTTGGATTCGTGGGTTTAGTCGCTGTACCCTCTAAGTCCGTGGAAACACAATGAACAACTGATCTCGGTTCCTTCCTTACTACCATTGTTGATGATTCTCTACTATGAGTAGTGCTTTTCTGCCCATACAAGACACCTTGTCGAAAGTCTTTATTTCTTCGACTGCCATCAAAAATTCCACTGAAGGTTCTCCAGCCAACACCAGCGAGAGATATCCCGGTAAGAAATCTCAAAAATCTTTTCCTTTTAAACTTCTTCTTGGCCATTTGCATAGTGAAAACAGATGGGACTTCGGTTTTTTGGTTTTTAAAGGCCTTATTTAACCAAAGTTTCCAAAAATAAGTGCAAGAAAAAAAGAATCGCGCGGAACTTCCCATATCTTCAATCTACACGACTTGGGCAAAGTAAGAATACTGTTTATCTGCATCCACAATAGCGCCAGGAGTCAAATGGCAGAAGCGTGGGCAAATGCCCTGTATCCCCTTTCACTTAAGGCTCAAAGCGCTGGTCTGAAACCCGGATTAATCAATCCCTATGTTGTTCGGGCGATGGCTGATGTCAAAATAGATATCTCTACAAACTATCCTACTAACTTAGATGACGTCATTAAGACCAAATCAATTTTTGACTACGTTATAACGGTTTGCGACGAAAGTTCAGCCGGACAATGTCCCGTATTCCCTAGCTCCTCAACTAAACTCCACTGGAACTTCCCCGATCCTTCAAAATTTACTGGTAGCGAAGAGGAAGTTATGCAAGGTGTGCGAAAAATACGAGATTCAATAAAAGATAAGGTTTTGGAATTCGGGAAAAAACTCATGTAAAAAGTTTTTCACCCATTTAGAGTACCCCACCTACAATACTGTTTTGTTCATTCAAGGAGCCTAATGTGATGACTTTTTACACCCACACATCCTGACAACATTTCAATTAGAAATTCGAGCAACAATTTGAAAAAGGAAACGAAATTTCTAGTTATTCTAGCAGTATTTCTCTCTGTCCTTTCGATTATTAACCTGGTCAGCGTCAAACTCGTTCAGTTGGGAACATTGGTCTTTCCCTTTGGAGCCTATCTCTACGCATTGACCTTTCCCTGCACCGATGTCGTTTCCGAAATATGGGGGAAAGAGCGAGCAAAAAAAATGGTCTACCTAGGGATGCTTGCCACCATTCTCGCTGCGATTATTACAGCATTGGCAGTCTCCCACCCTCCAGCCCCATTCTGGGAAAAGATGGATGAACCTTTTTCCCTAATCTTCGGACTCGTTCCTCGACTCCTAATTGCCTCTCTCATCGCCTATTCTGTCGGACAGCTTCACGACATTTGGGCCTTTCACTTTTGGAAAGCTATGACAGGGCCTCGCTTCCTCTGGCTGCGCAACAATCTTTCAACTACGGTCTCACAATTTCTTGACACAACCCTTTTTAACTTAATCGCGTTTCTCGGAGTGGTACCTAATGCAGATTTACCGAAGCTCATATTAGGAGCTTACTTTCTCAAACTTTTGATCGCAGTAATAGACACACCTGTTGTCTATCTTCTCGTCCGTTGGGTACGCGGATAACTTAGTTTGGGTTAAGGTTTGTTGCACCTACCATGACCTTTCTTGAGGTTGAATGGGAATAATGAGGCGTAACTCAGAATCTTCTCTTCTCCTGTTATAACAAAGCCCTTAAGTGAGCTTTTACGCTTCGGGATAATGCTCTCAAGTTATATCCTCCTTCCATAATCGAGACAATCCGACCTTGACAGTGGGAATCTGCTAGAGCCCTGACCTTTGATGTAAGTTCCTCGAAATCCTCCTCTAGGAAATTCATAGCGGCGAGAGGATCTGACTGGTGTGCATCGAATCCCGCTGAAATGAGAACGAGCTGAGGCGAAAATTCTTCTGCGATAGATCCAATAATAGAGTCGAAATCCTGGCGGTAAAGCGCCATAGAAGTCCCCGCTGCCATAGGAAGATTTATTGTTGATCCCAAACCTGGTCCAGTTCCCTTTTCAGAAGAAGATCCTGACCCGGGGTAATATGGGAATTGGTGCAAGCTAAAGAAAAAAACTGAGGGGTCGTTATAAAAACTCTCTTGGGTTCCGTTTCCATGATGAACATCCCAATCGACTATCAGTACTCGTTTTAGTTTATAGCGCCTCTGAGCATATCGAGCCGCGATAGCCACGTTATTGAACAGACAAAATCCCATTGCTGCATCATGACGGGCGTGATGCCCAGGCGGGCGAGCGCAAGAAAAGGCATATCGGTAACCTTTTCCCATTACCGCATCAATCCCTGCAAGAGCACCACCCACGGCAAAACACCCAGCCATATAGGAATCAGGTGAACAACGTGTATCGCCTGAATCTAAAACTTCATCTCCCGCCCTACAAGCCCTCTGAACTGACTGAATATAGTTTCTGGAGTGATTTAATTCAATCCACTCAAGCTTGGCAGATTCAGGTTCAATAAACTCAAGGTTTTCTGCCAGCGAGCTTCCCTTAATTTTCTCATAAACAACTTTTGCCCTCACCGAAGTCTCAGGATGGAGACTTCCTGTGTAGTGCAATTCGTAATCAGGATGATAAATAAATGCCCCTTCCTTCATCATAAGAATCTAACAGACAAATCGAGAACTCCTAAATTTGTCTGTTAGATTCTTCCTAGTGCAAGGATCGACCCGGCCAGTCGGGTAATCTGCATGTCGTGTAGAACCGTCTTAGGATCGTAAGTTTGCAGTAAATTCCAATATTTAAAGGAATGATCCAAATGAGTAATGTGAGCAAGTTCATGGAAAATTATGTAATCATGCAATTTAGGGGGCAACAGAACCAACCTCCAGTTCAATGAGAGATTTTGCCTATCCGTACAGGATCCCCAACACCTCCGTTGATTGCGGATCGTGATTTTATTGACTTCAATTCGACGAATTCGCGCCAGAACTTTGACATATTCTGGTACAACGTCCTTTGCGAATTGCTTAAGTATCGAGACAATCTGTGGATTTAAGTTAATACTAGAATCAAGACTCAACTTTACGCTCTTCGACTCTTTATCGCAGTGCATCGTAGGTTTTCCAGGCGAGAATAGGAAATCCAACGAAAACCGTTTCCCATAAGCAGATAAAAACGGCCTGTCACGTAGGTAGCCAAGAAGATCCGGTTTCCTTTGTCTTTTGGTAGCATTCTTGGAAAACCAATCCCCGTTTCGTTTAAGGAATTCTATAGCTTCTCGCTTCGTTCCTCTTCGTGGTAAAGTCAATACCGCATGCTTGGCTTCATCGAGACTTAAATGCAGGCGCCGGCTACGTCTTGAATGTACCACTCGATATGGCACCATTATAATTCCATCTGAAGTATTTACAGTGCAAATATCGATCACAACTATCCAATAGAACACTAAGTATTAGTTCGTTTCACTAGCTCACTTGTGTACCGGCGTAGAGCAGACTCTGGATCGATTTTCGCATCATGACAAACCTCAACCAATTGGAAAAGAAGTCTGCCAGCGTTCTCTTCATCGATGTCGCCACTGAATTTAGTGACTTCTTCGGTTTCGACTAACCCGCTATTTTCGAGCCCACCTTTCTTAATCAGCTTACAGACGTCCCTAGCATAGAGAAGTGCAGGGAGTTGCCTTGGCAAACTCGAAAGCTTATCTCGATAATCTACTTTCCCACCCTTTTCAAGGGCTTTAATTTCGTCCCATCTATGGAGAGCCTCAGCTGCATTCGATACTATTTTAGGACCAAAGACATGAGGGTGCCGTCGAATCAGCTTCTCGTTTACCTCTTGTATAATGGCATCTAAATCAAAAATACATTTCTCTTGCGCCAGCTGCGCATGCATCACGACCTGAAGAAGAACATCCCCTAGTTCTTCCCGCATATGCGTCATGTCGTTTCGGTCAATTGTGTCGAGTAACTCAGCACATTCTTCAATCAAACAATCAGCAAGGGACTCGTGCGTTTGCTCCTGATCCCAAGGACAGCCATTAGGGCCACGGAGTGTAGCAACAGTCTTCTTTAGTTCTTGAATCAGGGTTCCAGAACCTGTCATAGGATTACAAGAGGAACATACTCTAGAGAAATTAGCGAATGCAATTCGGAAAATATCAGCCAAAAATCGACTGGGGTTTTACATTTTATCAGAATCCAACAAAGTCCTTGAATCCAAACTTGCATGTATAACCGTTGATCCTAAATTCTAGTTTTCTGATGGATAAACTCGATGAGATCATGGAGTGGAAACGAAAGGAACTCTCCGGTAGAATTCGTCACGTAAAAGAGCGAGAGTTAAGCAATCTCGCCAGTGTGCGATCACGAGGGCCCTCATTTCGCGAATCCCTCTCTAGCTTTGAACAGCTCAGTGTAGTTGCAGAAATCAAACGGAAATCACCCTCTGCCGGAATCATTGCGGCAGAAGTTGAATCGGCTGAAAAGGCTAGAAATTACTACAATGCAGAAGCCGATGCGATATCTGTTCTAACCGATTCGCATTTCTTCTCTGGAAGTTTAAAGGATCTTTGGGAAGTCAATGATTTCCTTCAATCTAGGGATGACGCTAGACCCACTCTCCGAAAAGATTTCTTCATTCATCCAATACAGATTGTCGAGTCCGCTGAAGCTGGCAGTAGCGCCATCCTGTTGATTGTACGAGTCCTCTCTGACAGGGAGATACAAGAACTCTATGAAGCTGCTTCACTCGCCGGGCTTGACTGCTTGTTTGAAGTTCATAATGAACAGGACCTGGAACGTGCAATACAGTTCGAGCCGCGTATAATCGGTGTAAACAATCGTGACCTAACTCGGTTTGAAACCGATCTTTCGGTTTCGGAAAAATTGATTCCTCAAATTCCCGAAAATATAGTATCAATTAGCGAAAGTGGGATTCTAAGCCTTGAAGACGCAGAAAGAGTCCGCAACGCCGGCGCCGATGCCGTCCTTATAGGAGAAGCACTTATGAAGCTCGATGAACCCGAAATATTCATTCACGAGCTACACCAGCTATAAGGCAAAGAGTGATGAAAACATCTACCTTGCGTTCTGGATAAATGGCTTTTTGAGGATAAGCTCGACTTTGATTGATCAACAGGCAAGTCAAGACTTGTTCTAGTCCGATAAAGAAGTCTTATAGAACTTTCAGCAATAGGCACCTTTCTTCAACAGAGAAAATATGGTAGATTTTTATTTTCCAATACCGAGTTCTATTGTATAAATTTTAACCGCTTAAAAGGCTGTAGATCTTTAGCGTAAAACTGAAATCTCAATTGAAAAACAGCCATCTTCTCACCCTTAACGACACTCGAAATTTGGTTGCGAAACTTGGCCTGCGACCAAAGAAAAAGCTCGGCCAGAATTTTCTTGTTGATAAGAACATCGCCCAGCGGGTAATCGCGTTATCTGAAATCACAGAGGAGGATACAGTAATTGAGATCGGACCGGGACTGGGAGCAATTACAGGAGCTATCTTAACCAAGGGAGCAACTGTCTTTGCAATCGAAGCAGACAATATTCTTCATGGATTCTTGAGCAATTCTCTCGCACTTGAATTTCCATCGAATCTAAAGCTTCTGAAAGGTGATGCTGTAAAAGAACCTCTTGCGGGATTCAAACCAACACCTGGAGTTGCTTCTCAAATTGAATCAGTTAAGATTGTTTCAAATCTACCATATGCTATCTCTTCGCCGTGGATGAATTCCGTGATGGAAGGCCCCCTTCCCAGCTCAATGACTCTCATGTTGCAGAAGGAAACGGCTGACCGATTTACAGCTTCGATAGACTCCAGAGATCTTGGATTGATTTCCATTCAGATTAAATCCACCTATATACTGGAGAAGCGAGCAGCAGTATCTCGTAGATGTTTTTATCCAAAACCCGATGTAGACTCATATCTTTGTCGATTTCATTTAAAACCCCGACCCTATGTCTTTTCAAAAACTAGCAAGAAACTGATCCGCAAAATCTTTACCCAACGTCGAAAACAAATTGGGGGAATCTGCCGTAATCAACCAATGCTTCAACATTGGCTTCAAGCATTGCTGGAGGCAAAAATTTCCCATCGTACCCGTCCTGAAGCCATTCCTCTTAAAATGTGGCAGGAACTAGATAGATTGTTATGCATAAAAGAAAGCGATGGTTAATAAACCCTAAAAGGTCTTCAAAGACTCCGAATACAAAAAGTTTTAGCCGGAAATTTTTCAAACATTGCTTAAACAGTTATTTTAAGAGTACTAAACAATCGCATTAGATAGAGCTTTCCCCCGCTGACTTGGAGTAATTCATTCTCCGTTACTGTGAGCAACTTGTACAGAATTATTTAATCCAACTTAAACCGCAAAACCCTTAGGTGTGATGCCAAATCTTAAAAAGGCACTGGATGTCGCGATCATAGGTTGCGGAAATATTGCCACCCGATACTCGGAACAGATCCAGAGTTACACTCGCGTTAATCTAATTGGATTTTCAGACATACTTAAGGAGCGAGCAAAGCTTTTTGTAACAGAATATGGAGGGAAGCTATATTCATGTTTAGATGATATCTTATCAGACCCTAAGATCGATGCTGTAGTGAATTTAACGATCCATCATGCCCATTTGGATGTAATCACTAGATGCCTAAAGGCTGGAAAGCATGTTCATACAGAAAAGCCTTTCGCCATGACCTACCGTGAAGCAAAGAGCCTGGTAGAACTAGCAGAAGCGAAAAAACTTCACTTAAGCAGTGCCCCAATAACTTATATGGGAGAAGCGCAACAGACAGCCTGGAGAGTTATTCGTGAGGGGAAGCTAGGCCAAATCCGTCTGATTTATTCCGAGATTAATCATGGCCGGGTCGAAACATGGCATCCAAATCCTGAACCCTTTTACGACGTCGGCATCCTGTGGGATGTAGGACCTTATCCAATTACCATGCTAACTTCTTTTTTCGGTAGAGTAGCTAAAGTTCGTGGCTTTGGCCGAGTGATTCACGCGGATAGAAAAACGGCAGTAGGCCGTAGCTTTAAAATTACAGTTCCAGATTGTGTTTTTGCTATTATAGAGCTGGAGCAGGGACCTTTAATTCGGCTCTCAGCAAATTTCTATGCCAAAGGATCGAAACAGGGAGGATCGATAGAGATTCATGGGGATAATGGTCGGCTGTTTTTAGGTGATTTTCAGGAATTTTCAGCCTCCGTTGAATATGCCCAATTTGGAGATGATTACAAAAAGGTGCCCTATTTAAGAAAACCCTACGAAGGGATCGAATTTGCCCGCGGAGTCAAAGATCTATCTGAAGCTATCCTGAATCGCCGCCCCCATCGGGCATCGGCTAAACATGCGGCTCATGTTGTTGAAGTTATTGAAGGTATTAATCGATCAATCGAAACGGGAGCAGCCATCGAGATTACTTCTGATTTTATTCCCCCTACCCCAATGGACTGGGCCAAAGCGTAAATAACACAACAGGCGGACACCTTGAAAAAGAAACTGAAATGGGGCATCTTAGCTCCGAATGAAACCGCAAGAAAATTTGCGACTGGATTGGGGTATTCAGACGAAGGGGAAGTGATTGCCATTGGAAACCACACCCGAAAGCAGATTCAAGCTTTTGCCGATGAATTTGAAATCCCAAAACGATACAATTCGTACGGAAAGCTTTTAGATGATCCTGAGGTTCAAGCTGTCTATATAGCAACACCCCATTCTACGGATACCCTTTGGGCTGTACGCGCGGCAGAGGCCGGCAAACACATTTTATGCGAAAAACCCCTCGCTGTAAATCATGCGGAAGCAATGGCAATTGTTGAGGCAGCCTACCGGAAAAACGTTTTCCTGATGGAAGCATTCATTTGCCAATGCCATCCTCAAACTGATAAAATAATAGGATCGCTTCGGAATGGTTCAATCGGAGAGATAAGGAAGGTAAAGTTTTCCTGCAGGCTTCAGAAGAACCTAAAGAGCCGTGTTATAAACCGAAATCTTGAAAGTGGAGGATCTCTCGAAGTCGGATGCCACGCTGTATCGATGTCTCGATTGATTGCAGGTGTCGCAAATGGCGAGGCGGCCAATCCGATAGCAGTAGAAGCTAACGGTAAGATTAGGGGGGGATCGGGAGTAGAAAAGTGCCCAGACGCCATACTTACTTTTTCTGGAGGTATCACGGTTCATATTAACAACGAAGCTAAAATCGGACAGGAGAGCCTACTTACAATTTTTGGAACGGAAGGAAACATTGAGATTCCTTGCCCCTGGAAAACAAACCGCGAAAGCGGGAAATGGTCATTCACCATCAACCGTTGTTCTGTGAATGGGCCCGAGGAGATAAAAGGCCAAGTTGGTAATCTCTATGGGATGGAATCATGTAAGGTCGCAAAGTTAATCGCAGCTGGAAAGACAGAATCACCATCCAGCAGTTGGGAAGACACACTGGATAACATGATTACCCTCGACCGTTGGAGAGAAGCAATAGGGCTCGAATACCCAAAGGAGAAAATAACATTCAAGCGTTCGACAATCCATGGCCGTCCATTAAAGAATTTACCAGAGGCACCCATTCCTCGCGAACGAATCGATGGAGTCGAGAAATCCATTTCTCGACTGGTTATGGGGACAGACAACCAAGCCAATCTCTCGCACGCTTCCATCATGTTCGATGATTTTTTTGAACAGGGGGGCAACTGCTTTGACACCGCCCATCATTATGGTCGCGGATTCCGTGAAAAGCTTCTTGGTCAATGGATTAAAAATCGCGGGAATCGCGAAGAGCTTGTTATCATAATTAAAGGTGCCCACAGTCCTCTTAATTTTCCAGAACACATCACTAGCCAACTCTTCGAAAGCCTAGAAAACCTTAATACGGAATATGCCGATATCTATTTTCTTCACCGAGACAACCCTGAGATACCCGCTGGGGATTTCGTCGAGGTTCTTAATGATCATTACAGAGCCGGCCGTATTAAGGTATTTGGAGGGTCGAATTGGACTCCCCAGCGAATCGAAGAAGCCAATGAATACGCCGACAAACATAGAATCCAACGATTTACCGTATGGAGCAATAATTTCAGCTTAGCTCGAATGGTTAAACCCGTTTGGGCCGGCTGTATTTCTGCTTCAGACTCAGAATCAAGAAATTGGTTAGAGAAAAATCAGATGCCCCTCTTTCCTTGGTCAAGTCAAGCCCGCGGCTTCTTTACTGGCCGAGCGGAACCTGGGAAGCGTAACGATGAGCACCTAGTCAAAAGCTGGTATTCAAAGGATAACTTTCAACGTCGTCAAAGAGCGATAGAACTGGCCGGTGAAAAAGGTGTTCTGCCTATCAACATCGCTCTTGCCTATGTCCTCTGCCAACCTTTTCCCACTTTTCCACTTGTAGGGCCCCGACTACTCAGCGAGACGCGAACATCAATACCCGCAGTCCATGTTTCCTTAACGAAAAAGGAACTCCAGTATCTCAATCTCGAAAAGAACAGTCTCCGTTAGTTTAGGATTTCGCTCAATGATACTTGGTCAAACATAAGTTTTCCAATGTCTCTCTGGATTTTCTTCAGGGATTGATAGTCAAAGCCAATCCGGATCAAATAACTTCGTTATACCTTTTACTGAACATCATCAATCCGGCGACCTCATCCATTCAGCTTGACCCCCTTTTTCTCACTTCTAGATTAAGGATTTCCTAAGGTATCAATAAGTCGGGCTGTGGCGCAGCTTGGAAGCGCACTTGCATGGGGTGCAAGGGGTCGAGAGTTCGAATCTCTCCAGCCCGACCAATTTAAATTTTCGGATATCAGACGACTACAAATTCAGATTCTGATTAGAGTAAGAAAAGGCATCCAGATCTTACCCTAAATTTTTTCCTGAAACACGATAACATCATCCACGTTTTCCGTAAATCTGTAGGGCTATAAAACCATAAACTCAAAATTTCGGAATTCTTGATGTTGCACAAGGTATCTTAAGATTATCGCGGCGTACTCCGATGAACGACCTTGACTCTAAGCACCGCCAGCTGATGCACGGAGCCGACAGGAGCCTGGCTCTATCTAGACCCCTAAGAGCGAGCGCGCCCAGCTGCATCAGTGACTCCAACGGCCCAATTGTGTTAACCGGAGAATACCAGTACAATCCCCTAAAACGATCATGATTTAGACGAGAGGGATGACCTGAAGAGGAGTGAAGGACGTGTTGATATTTTTATCAAAGAAGTTGATATCCATGAGCTCGTCCTGATCAACCTGGGCTTCACTCGAGGGGAAGAGATAAGCTGAGAAAATTTAATTGAAAAAATGTAAACAGATAGATTGCCGTATTGGAGCAAAAGAAGATGAAAACAGAAAACAAACATCGCGTCGGAATAATCGGACCTGGCGGCATGGGGAAACATCACGTTAATGGTTATTTGAAAACTGGGCGTTTTAAGGTCACAGCATTAGCAGATTATCACGAGTCTGCTATGGCGGAGATTGACGTAGAATTCAATATAACGCCAAAGCATTACACTGACGCCCGCGAGATGCTAGATATGGAGAACCTTGACGTAGTTTCTGTCTGTACTTGGCACAGCGGACACGCTGAAATGACAATCGCAGCGGCGGCACGTAAGCCCAAGGTTATTCTCTGCGAAAAACCGATAGCTGACACCCTAGGGCATGCCGAGGAGATGTTGATGGCGTGTCGACGTAATGACGTCAAATTGATTGTAGGCCACCAACGCCGTTTTCTCCCTTCCTACAACCTGGCGCGAGATCTCATTGTTCAGGGTGCCATTGGAGATGTTCAGACGATCACTGCTTTAACCAAGGGTGGAATGCCTAACACCGGTTCACACGAGACTGACATGATGCGTTATATTCTCAGTGATGATAATTGCGTATGGGTCATGGGTAATTTCGAAAGAAAAACGGATCGATATGAACGAAACACACGTATTGAGGACTGTGCTACAGCTGTCTTTGAATTTGCATCTGGAGCACGTGCCTTGATTCTTGCAGATTTGGATTCAAATGCTCACCATGGAGGGATGATCTGTGGTTCTAAAGGTATGATCGATCTGACCGTTACATCTTTGAGACTCCTGAATGAATCAACGGGTGGAAAATGGGAAACTTACGCCCCAAAAGGAAAATACTACAATGCAGATGAACCTATGTTCGATTTCGCCGAATGTAGTCCAGCGCAAGCCGACGAATTGGCCGACTGGATCGAAGGCAAGACAACAACTCATCGAGGAGAAGCCCAGAATGGATACAAGTCTATGGAGATAGTTCATGCAATTTACGAATCCGCCAGACTCCATGAAAAGGTAATTCTTCCAATGAGGACTCTTCTCAACCCTCTCGATATCATGGTGGAATCGGGACATTTAGAGCCCCAAAGACCGGGTCGGTACGATATTCGGGCAAATAGCCTAAGAGGAGAATTAACCGAATCAGATTCTCCAGGAAATGGATAAAGAATCCCTGATTATTCCGTACTTAGCGCGAACAGAAATTAAAGTAAGATAGTAGATTCTCCAGAAAATGGAACCCACTCCTATTTTCGGGAAGCTTAAATCCACTTGGCAAAAGAGTTAGTGTTCTACTGTTTGAATCGCTGTTTTCACTAGCACCTCCAGACCAGGAGGAAAGGTGAGTTCCTCCGATGCTTTATGTCCGGTTGTAGACATTTTCTTCCAAGTTTTTTGTAAGATACTGACTACTTTCTCCTCAGTGTGTTTTGAAGCAAAATCCAGAAGATAATACTGTAGAAACACAAGACAGACAACATCCTCAAGAGCCTGAGTCTCTCGATCCGTTCGTAGCTGCTTTTTCAATAAAAGGAACCGAACACGATCAATGATTTGTGGTCTATAGCCATTGGTCGCCATAATCTCCTCAGCTTTATCTGCATGAAACTCTTTCAACTCACTACGCCACCTAAGATAACCAATTCGGTCTTTGGGGTAATTACTTCGTGGGATCTCCCAACGACAAATATGCTGGGCCCGAGCAGCCAGTTGCAAGGCTTCGGATGCATCCGGGTAAAGGTTATTCAGCCACCGCGTCATCCTTTGGGAATAGAGAAGTTCCTTTTTGTGTTTTTCCCCCTCAAACTCTTCCCAATGAGGATCAGTAGCGTTACTCTCGTCAAATTTACGGATAGTAGATTCGAATTTCAATCTGTCCATCATTGGTTTTCTTTTATTTCTCAGAAACTTTAATTGAATCGGAATTACACCCAATGAGTCAACCCGTGTAATCCAAGATTATCTATCGATTACCACTGTACCCTTACCTAATTACCGGTGCCTCTAAATGTCCCCTTTCGGTAATTCGTTGTGTCGGGCCAGAAAGAATTTAGAAAATATCAGCGTACTCTATAGGAAAGGAGCTAGTAAAAAAAAGTATACACATACAAGAATAGAATATGTCGATAATTACCACTTTTCATTGTTTACAGCTGGCTACAATCGTAGATTTTTTCATTTAATTTAGCCTAAAGGGCTTATGTTATCCATTAAGGAGCAAGAACAGTATGATTTCGATAAACAACGTTGAACGGTTTCGAGCGCGTTTAAAAGCAGGTCAAATATGCGTTGGAGGTTCTGTTACGCTCATTGATCCTTTAGTCAGTGAAGTGGTTGCTGAAGCAGGTAACGATTTTGTCTGGATTGAAACAGAGCATTCACACCTAAATCTACCAGCGGTGATGGCACATATCCTGGCTCTGCGCGGCACCCATGTGGCTCCAATTGTACGTGTGCCCTGGAACGACCCGATACTTCTTAAGCCAGTATTAGATATGGCCCCAGCGGGTATTGTTATTCCGATGGTCCGTTCTCCGGAAGAAGCCCGAAACGCGGTTGCAGCATGTCGTTATCCCCCCGAAGGAATCCGTGGTTTCGGTCCGATTCGAAATATGTACGGAATGGAGTCGATCACTGAATACCTAGATAAGGCCAATACACAGATTTTGATTTTCATTCAAATTGAGCATATCGATGCAGTCCGTAGCCTTGATGAGATTTTAGCCATACCGGGCCTGGATGGAATTGTGTTGGGAAGAATGGACCTTTCGGGATCGATGGGGAAACTAGGACAGAATAATGATCCCGAGGTTGTGGAAGCGATTGACACCATATTTTCGAAAACAAAAGACGCCGGGCTCTATATTGGCGTTTCCATTGGTTATGATGCCGATACGGTCCAGGATTGGCGAGCCAAGGGGGTAGACTGGTTCGAACTTGGGGAAGAGAAAAGTTACATCTATGAGGGCTCGAAGGTCATAGCCGATGCAGTACACTCACTGGACCGCTAGGATTTATCAGAACTTTGCTGTGAATTCAAAACATGTACCTGGTTATTCGAAAGGAGCAGAAATCCATCATATTTCATGTTTTGTTACCTCATCATCATCTACTTCATCGGCAATGACATAAAAAACTAGTTCATCGCTTTTGCTAGCATTCCTTATTCTATGTTTAGTTTTAGGTGGTTGTGAGATGCAGTCACCTTCTATAGCTTCAAACTTCTCTCCGTTCCGTTCAACATAGGCATGCCCAGAAACAATAATAAAGAATTCCCAACTTGAACTGTGCGAGTGAACAGGACACGGAGACGCACCGGGAGGAACTCGGGTTAACTCTACATCGAAAGGATGCGGCGATTCTTTTGTACTTCCAAGTGCGACTGAAAGATGACGGCGGTTACGTTCATAAGTTCCACCCTCCCAACTCCAGCATTGATTCTCTAAGGGGACATTATTAATGTGTGTTTTCCAGGTCTCCATATTCTAGTTAAAGGGAACGATTCCCTTTAACTAGACAAGCAAATAACCGGCTCGATAAATTAAAAAACGATGCAAGTCAAAGTCGATATCCACAGTCATATTTATGAACGACATCATTGGGCAGATGAGACCGTCGCGGAAATAGCCGCAGCTTACGGAAATAGTGACATATGCCACTGCCCGCCAATTGAACACTGGCAACAAGTTGCGCAGAAAGTCGACCGGGTAGCAGTCTTCGCGATGATGATGAACGCAACGGGACTGGTGGTCCCTAACGAGTACATACACGAATACGTAAAGGACCATCCTAAGAAACTGATCGGTGTAGCGAGTGTTGATCCAAATGTTCCTGGATGCATCGAGCAATTGGATCATGCTGTGAAAACCCTTGGATTCCAGGCACTCAAACTTAGCGGCGCCTACCAGGACTTTAACCCCGCTGATACTTGCTACGACCCGCTATATCGGAAGGCACAAGAACTCGATATCCCGATCTTCTGGCACCAGAGCACTACCTCATTATCTCGAACCCCGCTACGTTGGTCACAACCGCTTCTGCTGGATGAAGTGGCACAACGGTTTCCCAAACTACGTCAACTAATTTGCCATATCGGCCATCCCTGGCACACCGATGCCGTAATGGTTATTCGAAAACACCGAAATGTATACGCAGATATGTCTGGTTTCGGTTTCCGTCGTTTACAGTTTTACCAGGCTTTGGTCACAGCCCACGAATACGGTGTAGCACATAAGATATTTTTCGGTTCGGATCATCCTTTCGCCACAGTCGACGATAGTGTCCAGTATCTATACGATGCGTCGGAAATGGCTGCTAAGGCCAATCTGCCTCCAATTTCCCAGGAATTCATTGAGGGAATGCTCCAGCGTGATTCGTTCAAAGTAATGGGAATGGGTTAGTTAGTTTCCTTGAGGTCTTTCCTCACACCGAATCTCCTTTTTACCACCCTTCGTGTAATAAACCCACTCAACCAACCTTTTTTTACTAAAAAATGGACCCATCGGGATAGTTTTTATTGTAATTGAGATGCATTGAAGCTTCTGAGTGTAACCTGATTATTTAAAAACTTGCGCAGCAAAAAAAATCAGATTCATAAAAGTGATTACTTTTAACATCGTCCCAGTAGACTGCGAAGTATCGGACCTAAAGTCTTGGGAAATAGGAAATTCTCTTTTCTTAATTTTTAGATTGTCAGCCTAAAAACCGGAGAGATCTCAAATGGGTAGAAATTCCAGAGTAGCCATCGTAACCGGCGGAGCCGCAGGAATCGGAAAGGCCTGTGCTTTAAGGTTCGTGAAGGAAAATATCCGTGTCGTCATTGGCGATATTTCGGAAGAAAACGGAGAACAGACTTGTCAATTTATAGAGAGCCAAGGAGGCGAAGCCCGCTTTGTTTTGGGCAACATCAATGATGATGCGACTTGTCAAAGTCTTGTTGACTCTGCTCTAAGCGAATGGGGACGAATCGACATTCTTGTCGCAAATGCAGCCTCTCGAAGTTTTACCTCATTCATCGACACAAAGGCTAAGGAATGGGAATCCATGTTGGGAGTAAACATGATTGGAACAGCCCAAACCTGTAATGCAGTAATACCTACAATGATCACCCAAGGGTCTGGGGCCATAGTTCTCGTCTCATCGGTAGGATTTTTAATTGGACGCACCGACATGCCTATTTACGATGCCAGTAAAGCGGCACTCGTATCGATGACTCGTTCCCTTGCAATCGAGTATGGTTCCCAAAATATTCGTATCAACGCCGTCTGTCCTGGATTCACTGTTACAGATTTTCATATCAATAAGGCAAAGAATGTAGGGGAATCGATTTCCGAACTTAAGTCAGCTCAAGTAGGTGCACTTAATCGCCCTGCCGATCCGTCTGAGATTGCGTCCGCAATCTACTTCCTTGTAAGTGATGATGCATCATATATCACGGGACACTCGCTTGTAGTCGACGGCGGGGCTTCAGCTGGCAATCCGGGTGGATCTAGACTTTTTAAAACCCCTGAAGCTGATTAACTTTTAATCCACAACCACCACGTATAAAGTCCGTACCGTCCCTGAGGGCAAAAAAGTTGGATGGGTACACGGTATTTGGTTTGATTTCCAAACCCGATCAATCATAAATTTTTCAGGTAGAAATATTCCTTTCCTTAGAAAGCTTTCATGACACCAAAAACTGCTCAGTCCTTGCGTACACAGATGGTTCAGGATGGTTTTTGTATCATCCCTGATATCCTAAGTTTGGATTTCATTAAGGAACTTCGACGGGAAACCGATCGGCTAAATGCTGATATGGAGCACCATCCCGATACCAAGTACCAAGGCACACACCTCGGAATTAAATTTGAGGATAATACCATTATGCAACAGTTGGGCGATTGGCTACCTGCCCGCCAAGCCCTGGAGGAACTTGGTTTCGGCGATTTCAATCACAACGGTTCTTTGCTCGTCTTGACCAAAGAACCACAGGCGCCCGCGTTATATTGGCATCAAGATTGGATGCATTGGAATGACCCGCTTAGTTGTACTCCTTGGCCGCAAACAATTTTTCTTTCCTATTACCTTGAAGAAACACGAGTAGAAAATGGTTGTCTGAAAATTATTCCTGGCTCCCATCTCAAGAGAGTTCCTCTCCACGATCAATTAGTTACCGCCCACGAACAAGGTGCACGGTTTATCGAGGAAGATCATCCCATTATGTTCAGCGATAACCACAACCAGGTAAATGTCTATTCCAACCCTGGAGACCTAGTTCTGGCCGATGCACGAGTTTTACACGCTGCCCATAAGAATCAAACTAACGAGAGTCGGAACCTTCTATTGATCTGGCATCAACGTCCAGAGACCGTTCCCGACTACTGGGAAGACGACGTGCCGGTAGCCATAAGAAACCGCGATCCTGATGCCACCTACGAAGGCACACGCGTTCCCGGGAATTTTCTGGTTTCTACTACCTGAAATTCTAATTTAGCAATCGCAGATTGCTAGGAGCCGAAATTCATTTTTTGGCCTCGCAGGACTCGGGTTTCGGTATCCGAGCTATTCTCCGTACAGGATATGATTTAGTTTAGGGAGCGTCCAAAACCTGTAGAGATGAGAGAAGAGTGTCGGAGAATAAAGTTAAAGATAAAATAATCGATCTTCAAAAGGTCGAGTGCCCCTAAGTCTCCATATCCCGCTCAATTTAAACTTACAGATATATTCAAAACTGGTATCTATTCAGGACCTTGACGAACTTAGTTAATTTATTGCTAATAATAAGAAAATGGTGAAGGGCGAAAAGAAGATCACGAATGACGGTGATTATACAGCAAAGGACCTGCCTATTCCTTTATGTGATCCCCACTTCCACATGTGGGATTGCATAGCCCACCCTAATCCAAATCTCGGGGAAGCGGGTCAAATTTTACCAGTTTACTCTGCGAAAAATTATCAGGCCGACATGAAACAACTGCCTTTGCCTCTTTATTGGGTTTCAGGGATCCATGTAGAAACAATAGTCGGGCAATCGGAAGAGTCAGAGATTCCGGATATCATAGAGGAAACTAGTTGGGTATGCTCACAATTGAACAGCACAGCACAACTACATCCATTTGCTGTCGTTGCATTCCTCAATCTTACGCAGGAAACGCCTTTGTCTGACAACCTCTTAGAAAAACACATCCATGCATCAGGAAACCGACTCTGCGGAGTACGAATGATTCTAAATCACCATCCACATAACCAAGACCTAACCTGGCCACATGTAGATTCAAGCATCCTTAAAAACCCTAATTTTCGTCGAAATATTGCTCTCCTAGAAGACCGAAATCTTTCTTTTGACCTTTCCTGCAATCCACACCAGATCCCAGATGCAGTAAAAGTCCTGAGGGACTTTCCTGATCTACATGTGATTATTAATCACTTAGGTTTTCTTCACGATGGCGAAGATGAAACTCATCTGCGACTTTGGCGCGAAGGCATGGAATCCCTCGCTACGCTCCCTAATACATTCGTCAAACTATCGATGCCCTGGTTTGCTAGGAACGGATTCCAATGTAACCGAACAATGGGAGGAGAAGTCGGACAGATTATCCGCGACTTGATTGCGTTATTTGGGTGCAACCGCTGTATGTTTGCCAGTAATTATCCAGTGGATAAGATGCAGGGCATTACTATTCCTGCACTCTATAGAAGATTTCTAGAATGGAGTTCTGATCTATCAGAAACAGATCGTACCGATCTGTTTCATAACACTGCGATCAAGGCTTACGGACCAATACAATAATTCTTCACATAGACTATCTTGATTCAATGGAAGTAGGAAGAGATTCATAATAAAGTTTCTATTCTAGGACTTAATAATAGCATATCTGTCTCGCGGTCTCAGCATAACGTGAAAATTGGTACACATTTGCCAATATCTCAGAATACTGCAGTCAAGCTTCCATAAATTTATCTAGTCCAGCGATGTTAGGTGCTCTTCTTCCACAAAGTGGACTATAGAGGTGTCGGTTATTTTTTAGATCCACCCAGTTCATTAAAACGCTAAGGAAATGCGCAAAGAACCTTTCCCACCCACAAGAACGACAAAGAGAGCTCACGCCTGCGTAAGACCTGCTTCTTGCTCAAGTATGGAATCGTCAGCACGATTGATATTCTCTTCGTCTACCGGCTTTGGTACATTTGGAATAAACACGTAATCGGGATCTTTTTGTTGCCTACGGTGGATCTCTAATAGACCCTTCCAGGTAGTTAACAACCCGTGCGGCGCTGGCGGCATCTCCTGCTCGATAACACCACGCAATTTCGGTAAATTGAAGAATGGAACTGCAGGATACATATGATGCTCGATGTGATGTTGCATATTCCAGTAGAGGAAGGCGGGCAACCAGGAACAAGTGAAGGTCCGGCAGCAAAGACGATGGTCTGGAACATTAGGAGAGAGTCCAAAATGCTGAGGCTGCCCGCACAGAAATTGCAGCCACCCGCAGTATTGTCTTCCATTTATTAGCACTATAAGAAACCAGTGCCCTGTGGTGATGCATAAGGTGGCTATCGCAGCGTGGCCCAAAAGCGTGTATCGAGCCCAATTTAGATGTTTGCTGCGAAGTTTCTGGTCATGTTCAGGCATTAAGAACTCATACCACTCGTTGTCCATATGCCCAGTTGCCCTTTTAAAGTAGACCTTCAGAGTATCCCACGTGGCCAGCGGGTCCCACCCAAACAGGCGAAGCCAGAATCGCCAATCTTTGAAGGTAAACTTAGCGGGAAGAACGACCTCTCCATCATAGTCATTGTGGACCGTTACTTGGTGATGCTTAATATGACTGGGACGAAACCAGACATAGTCCCACCACCCTAAAAATGCGAAAATCCTCAAAAACAATTCGTTCAACGCCTTTGTCTTAAAAGGTGTCCGGTGCATGAGTTCATGACAAGCAGTCCCTCCAAGGAAACTAGAGAACGTTCCGTGAAGGAATAGGGCAACAAGAAGGAAAGGAAGAGACAACAACCAATTGTCTCTATTCATCCAAAGAAACAAAAGATAAGCCAGCGTACCAGTAGTAGTACATAGACCTAAGTGCCCCAATGTCTGACGAAATCCTTGGAAATCACTCCGCTGAACTAATTCCCTCATTATTTTCGGATCTATCCGGGAACGGTACCAGTTGATTGTTCTATCCTTCAGAAATTTCTGTGAGTCGTTCATTGAGAATTTAAAGGTAACTAAATAAATATTCTATTCTAGGTTGTAAAAGTAAAGATTCAAAAAGGAATCATCAGCTCCGGAAGGAAACTCTTAAGGTTTTTGAATCTAATATTTAACCAATAATCAAATCAACGAAATCGAGGACCTCTGTCCTCCAGACTTCATCCCATCCGGATATTCCTTGCAGGACTTAGATCTACACCAATCGTTTGTCAGGAACACGTTGGTGGGGGACAGGTAAAGCATTCCCCTGATACGTTGCCAATAACGGCTCCACGAGACCCCATTCCTTATCCGTCCAATTGGTTGGTTTGCTTCTGGGTTTACCATAAATAGCCTGCAGCGTATCCGGAAGCTGATAGTAAGTCGGACAAAACCACAGAGTAATAACGGTTCTACGTTGATTCGACCGGTTCGCATGCGCGGAGTGAAGAATTCTGGCATCACCGACAACAAGGTCTCC
The DNA here is from genome assembly GCA_964542645.1 of uncultured Opitutales bacterium. GTDB lineage: Bacteria > Verrucomicrobiota > Verrucomicrobiia > Opitutales > UBA2987 > Moanibacter. Next base: position 137,201 of record CAZIUG010000009.1, read on the forward strand.
TGCTTTAACCGGCACATCCACTTCATCCGGATCAAATTCAAGAGCTGGATGTCCATTCGTCGCGTTCTGGATCTCTTTTGAATGCGCTGGCGGCAAACCGTGAAGACGATGACGCTTACGATGCGATCCAGGGATAACTCTTAAACAGCCATTATTTTGATTCGTGTTGATAAGGTAGTACATGAGAAAGAACTGAACCGGAGTATCAGTATAACTTATAGGATCATCCCACACAAATCCATCCTGATGCCAGAATAGGGCTGGGGCTATTTCTGGAGGCTTACTGATGATGTAGCCGCTATAAAATTTCAAGTTGGTAAAACCAAGTTCACAAAGAGCCTTTTGTGCACTCGGAAGAGAAATCAACGGCGCCATTTCCGGATTTCCTAAGACGTCTATAATACTACCTTGCAACTCAGAAGTATTCGACGTTCCCTCTTGTGATCGTTCGGCGGTACGGTCGGCAATTTTACGAATCTGATCGATCAAACCTTTCGACGCAACACCAGGAAGGCAGCAGTACCCTTCTTCGATTAATTGCCGACGCAATTCGGTCGATTGGTTCATAATCAGTGAGTAGTCATATTTCCAAGATTTATGGTATGTTTGAACTGAAACTACATGTAATTGATAAAAGCAACTTTATGTTCCGTGAAAAATTCTATTCCAGTTCTTCCCGACTCAGGAATGCCGTGACCCGAGGATTTGACACCACCAAATGAAAGTTGTGGTTCACGGTAAGCCGTCATCATATTCACGTGCGTCAATCCTACTTCTGTCTTCTCCAAAAACTGAAAAGCTCTAGATATGTCCTGAGTGAAAATCGATGAAGTTAACCCAAATTCTATATTGTTAGCGAGCTCGAGTGCCTCTTCGAAGTTTTCAGCGATCATTACGCTTAGAACTGGCCCAAAAATTTCTTCCTGGGCAATCCTCATCTCAGATTGGACATCAGTAAAAACAGTCGGCTCAATGAAACAACCTTGATTTAGCCCATTTTCCATCAATCGGAGACCACCTTGAATCAAATTGGCCCCCTCCTTCTTTCCAATATCTATATAATTCAAAATCGTCTCAAGCTGGTCCGTACCACAAACTGGTCCCATATCGACATCGGCAGACCGTCCATCACCCACACGCATAGATCCAACCCTTTCCAAAAGCTTCTCTGTAAACGCATCCGCAACGCTACGCACTACAATCGCACGACTAGTTGAAGTACACCACTGCCCAGCACAGGCAAATGCTGCGGTAGCGACCGCTTCGACGGCTTTTCCTAAGTCAGCATCTTCCAGTACGATAGCCGGGTTTTTCCCGCCAAGTTCGAGTTGGGTACGTTTCAAGTTCTGCGCAACACTTTGCTGAATTCCCTTTCCAACGTCTGTAGAACCAGTGAAAGAGATCGTCTCAACCAGTGGATTAGTAATCATCTCTTCACCAACCGTGGATCCGCCCCCCGTGACAAAATTCAGCACACCTGGAGGTAATCCTGCCTCAATATAAAGATCCAGGAAGAGGCGCCCAACTTTCGGGGTTAAACTAGCCGGTTTGAAAACGATCGTATTGCCACTTATCAACGCAGGAGTGCATTTTCGCCCGGGCACATTAAAAGGAAAATTCCATGGACTGATAATCGCTGAGACCCCCACAGGGCGCCTCACACTGTAGGCAAAAACCCCCTTCTGAGCCGAAGGTGCAGTCTCTCCACACATGGATAATCCTTGAGATATCTGAAATTCAGACTCTCGGATGGCCGACGACACCTCCGTCCGTGCTTCTTCCAGTGTCTTGCCATTTTCCTCATTTAACGCAGAAACTATCTCTTCAGTTCGAGCTTTCATAGCGCCCACCGCTTTCGACATAATCTCTGCCCTCTGATACACACCCAAATCAGCCCAGGCCGGGAAGGCATTATGAGCAGCCTCGATCGCATTCTTAGCATCTTCTCGTGTACTTTTAGGCCACTCGCCCGTCACGTTTTGAAGATTGGCAGGATCTCTCTGCTCGAAGGTCTGGCCGTCCGATGAGCCGACGAATTCTCCGTTGATATAGTTCTGGTATTGCATGGTATATTCGAACGCTCCTTTAGATCTTATTTTGTTCAATCAAATTGGATGTTAATTACGTATGGGCTAGCGAGTTGCAAGGGAATCAAAACAATAATTTTAACATTAGAGATTCCCGCAATGCAATCACCCCGTCTATCTTCACTCCACCGTACTGGTGTAAACCTAGATCACCAATGGATTGGTTATGGTCCAAGCAACTAATTGAAGTTCATGAGTTTATACAGTTCTAAGAAGTAACCTTTTTAACCGAATACCTACACCGATTGAATCACATACCCCCTCTTCTTATCCACAACATTCATAAGAACTTCCCCGTTAGTGTATCGATAGAGATTCTCACAGAATATTTTACGCATGTTTTCATGCCCCTCTGAGGAAAGGCCTGCAAGATGTGGTGTAATAACAGCATTATCGATGCTCCACAACGGATTGTCCTCCGGAAGAGGTTCTTCTTCATAAACATCGATTCCCGCACCCGCAATCCTACCCGATTGCAATGCCTTTATAAGATCTCTCTCGTTGATAATCCCGCCTCGAGCAATGTTCACGACATATGCATGGGGTGGCATAGCCTCAAAACACTTCTTATCGACCAATCCGCGGGTTCCATCTGTCAGAGGTAATGCAACGATCACGAATTCGGATTTCCGTAAAACTTCGTAAATCCGATTAGGTTTTACTAATTCCTCTACACACTCCGGCGGTACCGCAACTTGCGCATCGACAGCTGAAATTCGCATGCCAAGGCTATGCAGATGACTAGATATTTTCCGCCCAATTGTCCCCAATCCGAGTACACAAGCTCGCCGTCCGGCAATCTCGGAAACTGAAATATCTCTAGTATAATGCCGAATTGAACGATTCCGTTCCGCCGTGATAACTCCACGAGTCCAACTGAGAATCAAAGCCAACACGTGTTCTGCCATGGCGACATCGAAAGCTCCGGCCGTGTTAGTGATAACAACGTCGCTCTCGACCATCTCGGTATAAAGCATCGTCTCAAAACCTACCCCACAGCTTTGAACCCACTTCAGATTCTTCGCCGCAAGAAAAGGCTCGCGAGGCAATCTTCCAAACACGATATCCGCATTTTTTACCTCAGCTAGGAGCATCTTCTCAGTTGTGGCAGCTACAGCCCTCACCCGATCAGAAACCGCCTCATAGTCATCGAGCCATTCTGTCCAGACCCCATCCATTACAACAAGTTTTAGTTCTTTCATCTGATACATTAATTAACAGATTCACTACAGAAGGGATAGATTAAAATCTTTTAACCAATCCCTCACATATTTACCTAACTTTAATAAGGTGTTAAACAGATTTCATTTCGAGGTCTAAACTACCGGGTAAGACGCTCTACCCACCCCGATGATTACTGACATAGAGGGATTATTTCCTCGGTTTGAATCTGATTGCTTATATAGGGAATACCCCATTCTGATAAGAGAATTCCTTTAATTATCGCTAGTCCCAAAAGACTGGAGCTGCTGTTCATAGCTAAGATGTAGAAACTCAAAATAGCCAACCGATGCCCATATCATTGACTCAGAATCAGATCAAACAGTTCAGATTAAACGGCTACCTCGTCTTAAAAAACGTTCTATCCTCTTCGGAAGTAGACATCCTCGCTGATCACTGCGACCTTATCGCCTCAGGTCGACTAAGACAGATCCCAGAATCGAGCATCCAACTAGAGCCGGTGTTTAGAGATGAAGGGAAGCCAGTCTCAGACCAAGTACTATCAGTACGAAAGCTCAGTGACCTCGCTGTCCACGACAATATAATGTGGGCTCACGCCACAAACTCAAAGATTGTTGATGTTATTTCCGACCTGTTAAACACAGAAGATATTAAGCTCTACGGAGACCAACTTTTTATGAAAGCATCCAATACAGGAAGCGCCCAGCCTTGGCATCAGGACTCAGCTTCATGGAGGGACATAGTACCCATGGACCTTATCACCGCCTGGACTGCGATCGATCACGCAACAACGGAAAACGGCTGTCTTAATTTTGCCCCCGGATCCCATCAATGGGGAATGCTTAGGGGACATCAACTAAGACCTATTACCGACGACTTAGATAGAGGTCGGTGGCCGGTCAAACCCGCTCCTCTATCTCGCGGGAGTATCAGTTTTCACCACAGTCTCGTGCTCCATCAAAGCAACGCTAATTTGTCCCAAATGCGACGCCGGGGTTACGCTACTCACTACATGCGGGCTTCTTCGTTCAAGGATGAATCCGTTAAAGACGCACCCCAAAAACCCCAATTCAGACAAGTGCGCGGAAGGTCGTTAAGTGGAAGAGTCTAGATATTTCGAGTCTCACGAATCCATCAATTGAGTCAGACACATCACTTACTACCCTATTTTGTCTATTGTATTCTATTTCGCGAATAACACTTAGAACATGGATCATTTAAGGGAACGTAGCCTATTGTAAGGTTAACCAAATACTCTTTTAATAGGTCGCTTCCTTTTCTCTCAATGCGTCCCGAGCAAACCTGGAGACGTATCCCACTTAAGCAACCCCGTAATATAGCCATTTCTCTTTTCAAATTTTCTGATCCAATATAAGCCAAATTTTGGCGCTTATAGATCCCCTTTATCAAAAAGAATGTCCTGTTTTCCTCCTTGCCACTGTTTCGCGAATATCAGATAGAGTGAAAGCACTTATCGTTTCCTATTAGCCTTTCGGACAAGGTTAACCCCAACCTCTATCCAGGTCCGAAAGGCTAATAGCCCGGATGGCGGAATTGGCAGACGCGCTGGATTCAAAATCCAGTTCCCGCAAGGGAGTGAGGGTTCGACCCCCTCTCCGGGCACGATTGCCAAAAAACTAGTTATAGAATTTAAATTCCTGAGTCTCTTCAGGTATCATTACTATTCCGATTCGCATTTGGATTAAAGATTAGCACTGTATTGATTCGAATCGGACCTAATAGCAGATTATTGCTATAAATCAGGTTTATCTGCTTCCCATGAATCCGAAGGAAGTACCGTTCGATACAAAGTTGATGCGATCGAACTCTTTGCCTCAATCCAAGATCAACTTAGATGTATCCGGACGCAGTGAGAAGATGTGCCCTGTCATTGAGGCGCTGGAGCACATGGTCCGGGTACATGGACATGCGTTGTTTCGGCAAATTGTCCCGATTGATGGAGGGCATGTAATTAAAAAAAACAGACCGGCGAACGATATTATTCGTTACTGGATAGGCACCATGCGTCATACCTTCGCTGAAAATTATCACATCGCCCGGACCGGCAAAAACCGGCACGACCATTGGATTGTCCTCTTCTCTTGTGCCGAAGGGATTTCTGAAATTCGCCTTATGGCTACCGGGTATAGCTGCAAAGGGGCCATTTTCGACCTTTGTCATATCGGAAAGAATAATTACGCTTTTTGTGCTGGAACAATTGAAACGACGATTCGCGTGATCGTAGGCGTAATAAATGTGCCTGTCAGGCGGGAATCCGCCATTGTGGAGGCCACTCAGAACACTCGAAGAGGGCCCAATCTTCTCGATGTAATAGGTTGCAGAAATGAAGATCGTGCTCCCAGCGAGAGCTGAGTGAATGTCTTCGAGAATGACATCGCGTACGATAACGTCGAATCTTTCAGTGCCGCAAATCGAGTGTTCAACCTTCCAGATTGGCGTTTTTGGACTGCCAGAATCTCTGCCATTCCAGAATTCATGCTTCGGGTCATCCATAGCTGAAGCAAGGTCGTAGCTTGCCACACCAAGCTTTCTGTAGGTATCGTAGTCAACAGGAATCCCCTGCAGCTCATCGATACCATCATGCAGTTGGGTCACAATATCCGAATCGTAGTGATTCCGAAGGACTATGTAACCTTTAATGTCGAACTCGTACTCCTGTTCGGGTGTCAGTTTGTGCGTTAGATTGAGTTTTAATTCTGGCATTACTGAAGATCATGAATTTCCTTCTCCATTGATCAAGAAAACAAACTCTATACATTGCAAGGGTCCTGAATGCACCGAGGTTTTCGTTAGTAGTGTGAGGCAGCCATAATGTATCTGCTTCTATGAATGTGACTATGCCAGAAGTTCCTTGGCCGCAGCCCATCTTGAGTCGCAATCAGCCTACTGTGTAAACATTCCTGAGTTCATTCATCGACTTGTTAGTATTTAAACGCTATGTCATTGTAAGCTTTATCGGTATCCACTGGATCCGATGTTCAATATAAAGGTCTAGTATTCCTGCCTGTCTTTAGTTAACCTATAAAAGCTCGCATAAGAAAGCACTTAAAGAGGTATTCCCATCAAAGATGGTGAATAAATTTTACAGTTATTAATCTACTATAAAATTTGATTTTCAAAGCCAACACCGCAGCTGGCCTTCCATAGAATACTGCTATGAAGGGAAGGCTAGCCGAAGAAAATTGTGACGCTTCAGAAACATTTTAATAGAAACTAAAAAGTCTTAATCCAATTGTTTATTACTGAATGAAAAGATCCACCTCGAAGAAACAACCAAACATCCTCCTGATCTCGGTCGATTCGCTTCGCCGCGATCATATGAGCAGCTACGGTTACAACCGGCTCACAACTCCCCATATTGACCGTTTCGCTGAGGAGGCAACTGTCTTTGAAAACACGATATCGGCACATATACCAACCACATCCGCCTATGCTTCGATGCTTACGGGAAGAGACTGTTTCGGAACTAAAGTCGTCGCTCTTCGACACAGTGGAAGCTTAACCAGAAAAGTAAAAACTCTTCCTGAAATTCTCCGGATAGAAGGCTATAATACAACTTGCATTGGTTTTAAAGGGAACCCGGCCTCACGAGGATTTAATCGATACCTCGAATATGACGCATGGGGTTCGTGGGAAAAAAGACCACTCCCCAAAGCACAAAGGTTGAACGATTGCTTCCATCCTGAACTTAAGCGACTTAATCGTTCCAACAAGCCATGGTTTATGATGCTGCGCCACATGGATCCCCATGCTCCATATCTCCCCCCTTCTCCATTCGATCGCATATTCTATCATGGTGATGAGTGCGATCCCAAAAACGAGTCCATGAAACCGGTACGAGGATTTAAACCATTCCGTGATTTCCACCTCTCCTGGCTGCCTCCCGGCATAACCGATCGCCACTTTGTAGACGCACAATATGATGGGAGTATCGCCTACATGGATTCTTGTCTGGCGGCAATTTTTGGAGATCTTGAGAAAAAGGATATGCTTGAAGAGACAATCGTCATACTTAACGGAGACCACGGAGAGTCTCTCTATGAGCATGATTGTTTGTACGATCACCATGGTCTCTACGAACCAAATCTTGTTGTCCCCCTCATGATTCGCTATCCCTCAAAGCTCCCTACTGGACTTTATGTCGAGGGGCTCAATCAGCATAAAGACCTAGTTCCTACTATTCTCGACCTTGCCGGCATCCAAACCGATCTAGATTTTGATGGGAATTCACTCGTTCAGCTTGTTGAAGGCCAGTCCGCAAACTTCGAATCAGAAATCTACATCACTGAATGCACTTGGATGCGAAAACATGGCTGGAGAACACCAGAGTGGAAACTGATCATTGCCCTCGAACCTGATTTTCATTTCAAACCGCTAATCGAGCTCTATAACCTCATTAGGGACCCTCTGGAACTCTGTAATTGCGCATCTCAAGAACCCGAAATAGTAGAATTCCTCAGATCTCGAATGGAAGCGCATATACAAACCCGAGAACAGGAAACCGACACCCGAAATCCGATGTTAGTGCAACCCTATTGGCACGGATACATGGACGCAAAGCCCTATTTTGAGTCAAGCGAGGAAGCCTATAATACTTTCTACATAGGAGACGCCGCGACAGCGAAACGCCTGCAGGCTAGAGAGTTAAAAGTAAAGAAATCTTAAACCGAATTCCGGATTTTAACTTAATGCCAGACTTCCAGTTTCGCGAATTTCCAGGTAAATGCTTAGAAAATAAAACTTTGTGATTTCTCTTCGTCCTCGAATTCTAAGATCCAACAAATCAATCAAAATTGACTAACCACCGATTAAATCCTAATCCGCGAGGCCTGAGCCCATAATAGAGACAGATCCTCCACTATGCAATCTCCCAAACAACCCAACATCCTTGTAATCCTCAGCGATGACCATGCCCAATGGGCTTCCCACACCTACGGTAATTCCGAAATTCGATCTCCTAATATCGACTACCTAGCGGAAACCGGTCTTATTATGCAAAACGGTTATACGCCCTGTCCCGTATGCTCTCCAGCTCGTGCTTCGTTTTTTACCGGAAGACGGCCATCACAGCATGGAATTCACGATTTTATCGCCACTGGATCACCCGAGTTTGAAATCGGATGGATGAAGGATGAGATAACTCTTCCTCAATTATTACAAGAACAAGGTTACCAAACTGCTCTCTTTGGTAAATGGCACTGCACGGTTGACAGTGTGTCACCGCAACCCGGTTTCGATCGCTGGGTAAGCTACGACAGCAATACAGCTGGCTGGAAGAACCAGTATCTCCACAAAGGCCCTGTCTTTTTTTCCGATCAGGGTCAGAAAGTTGTCATTAACGACTTTCAATCCCGCTATCTTTCTCGGCAAGTCATAGATTTTCTTCGATCACGCGATACCACTAAACCCTTCTTTTGTTTATATGCGCCAGTTGATACCCATGCCCCCCAAGAGGGGCATCCCAAACGATTGGTTGAACAGTATCGAAAAGCCCATTTTTGGGATATACCAGAAGACGCAAAATCTGATTACAGGTCGACTCCGGAAAGATGGAGTTTCGGAAACGATGAACCATCAACTCGCAATGAATCCTTAGCTCAATACTATGCAGCTGTATCTATGATCGATGATCAGATTGGACTCCTCCTTGATGAACTCGATCGTAGTTCAGATCTTGAAAACACCCTATTAATCTACACGTCCGACCACGGTTATATGATGGGCCATCATGGACTTTGGGGAAAGGGGCCTTCCTCTATTCCTCAAAATTTTTATGAAGAGTCGATCCGTGTGCCCTACATCCTCCGCTGGGAGACTGTTCTTCCCTCTCGACAAACTCAACATCTCCCATTTGATCACTGCGACTTGTTCGCTACTATCCTAGACGCCGCCGGCATTCACTTACCTCACAGCCTCCAGGTGAAGATCAACTCTCCAGGGAAAAGTCTCCTTCAACTTCTGCGTCATCCTAATAACGGCTGGCGTAAATATCAATTTTGCGAGTACGGACCCGCTAGAATGATCTCCAATGGCCAAAAAAAACTCATTCGCCGCTATTCCCCCCATAGAGACCGATACCCCGACGAATTCTACGACCTAACTATTGACCCCATTGAAGCAAGAAATTTGATTGATAAACCCTCGTCTCAAAATGAGATTATGGAGCTTTCGATCGCATTAGAAGACAATTTTAGCCGATTTGAAGATCCTCTAAAATCGGTTAAAAACCTACTAAACCAACGCCCTTGCAATGCTAGCGGGCGTTGGTAACGATAATCCTGGCAAGACCGCAAGAACTCTTCAGATACACTTGCTCCACGGGAATCGGTTCCGTTGATCAAGATTTGTTTCCAACAGACTTTAGGGCTTTTCGGGCGAAATCTTAACTCCCAAATCCCCTAATACCCTCTTCGGTATCTTACAGACCATAGTATATGCGGGATCATACATGTTACCCAAATCGTATTCAACCGCCTGCCCCAGAAGGACATGAACGGTACGATTATCGAGACCCAAATCGTCATGAAGCCACCGGATCATCTCCGTAGTTGCATGCTGCATACATTGATCAAGTGGCCGAGCATTACCAAAAGTCATGATATGAGTTTCATTCACAGCCCGTGGCCAACCAATTCCCATACCTTTCTTAAGATAAGCGGTAAAAGTAGTTTTAAATGAAATCTCAACTCCATTCCCTACGATCTCACCGTCTCCCTGAAGGGCATGGCCATCGCCTAGATAAAAGAGCGCCCCCGGAGCTGAAACCGGAAGATAGACGGTGACCCCTTCGATAAATCCGTTATAATCCATGTTCCCACCATAAGTTCCTGACGTCGCGGTAGAAATGGCCTGTCCCCTTGGTGGGGCAACACCAAAACATCCCACCATTGGAAGAAGGGGTAGCCTCAGATTTGCTAAAATTCCCTTTTCTCCCTCAGGCTGAGCGTAGCCGCCCTTCAAGTCGACTTGCCAGTCAACTCGCTCATCTTTATCTTGGAATTCAGGAGTATAACCTGGTTCTGTAACCACCGGCGCAACCCTACTTGAGGTGAATCCACTTCTCCGATTCGGAGTTAGATTATCGAACACGACGGCCAATGCGTCACCCTCCTCAGCACCCAACATATAAAACGGTCCCGTCATGGGATTCCCCCGCTCCGTCACACACTCACCCTTATAATCAAACCCGCGAGCATCAACTGTCGTTGTCGTTACAGAGTCGCCATTAGCAATTCGTAAAACGGGTTCATGCCAACCAATAGTAATATGATAGTGATCCGGTGTGAATTGATGATGTGCCATAATTGAAATCTAACAGCCACGCGATTGCCTTGCAAACACCAAGTTTAGAATTTGAAACTCAGCAACAACAAGTGCTGTTAGTATATTTAATACACTGCCCTTCCCCCTGTCAGATCAAATGTAAAGCCAGTTGTGAAACTCGCATCCTTAGAAACAATAAAAGCAACAATAGAGGCGACTTCCTCGAGCCGTCCGCAACGCTTCATTGGAATCTTATCGGTCATATATTTGACTTGATCTTCCGGCATTGCTTCGACCATCGGTGTCTCGACCACGGCTGGCGCCAGAGCATTGATTGTGATTCCGTTCTCAGCATACTCCTTCCCTTGGACCTTTGTCATTCCTATCACAGCAGCTTTGGATGAAGAATATGCCAACATCCCGGCATTTCCATCTTTCCCTGAGATCGATGCGATATGCAAGATCCGGCCATACCCTCTCTTTAACATCTCCGGGATAACCCACTTGGCGGTAAGGAAGCACCCAACCAAATTAACTTCGAAAACTTTCCTCAAGTCGGCCAAATCGACTTCATGACTCCTGATATTAGTCTTACCTGTTATACCGGCACAGTTTACCAGGATATCGATTCGGCCTTCCTTATCAGCGATTTCTTGTACCCGATCCTTAACCTCCCTTTCGTTCGTCACATCTACAACTATACCTTCAGCTCTTTTTCCTAAACTCTCCTGATTAACCCTGAGAGCTTCTTCATTCTGGTCAAATGCATAGCCGATTACACCAAGCTCAATCAGACGCTCAAGGATAACAAGACCCAGCCCAGAAGCACCTCCCGTCACAATCGCTACCTGATCCTTCAAAACCGCAGCCATCACCTATTTTCCCAAATACGATCCAAGACAATATTAACTTCGCTGGTCACACTTCCATATAAATTGGCTAAACACAGCCTCCGTGTAAAGTACACCTTTGACTTACATTAACCGAAAACAAATCATATAAATCGACCCCAATCCTACAACCGAACCGAAATCAATTGCATTAAATTACTTTAATGCTTTCAAATTAACAATCGATTCCACCTTTCACAAATCATATTGCCATTGCCTTATTCAATCCCTGTCTGAAATTTTCTTCTGGATTTGTATTTGGAGTGAATACCGGAATATTTCTTACTTAGAAATAATTACCCCTACTCAAGCGTTATAAATAAAAGAGATATAAAAATGACCGCAAGAAGTCACATTAAGATCGAACCTGGCCTCAAGGTCGCGGCACAAATGCCACCCGAACCCACAGACGAACAATTGGCTTTTGTTCGACAAATGGGCGTTAATAACGCGGTTACATGGATCGACCCTAAAAAGGCAGGTCCCGATTACTATCTTAGTCGCCGTAAACGTTTTGAAGAAGGTGGAATTAAGCTCTACGGACTGGGAAACCATAGTGTTCACAACGTTCCTGAAATTACTTTAAACTTACCCAACCGAAATGAAAAAGTGGAAGAGTACAAGCGGCATATTCGTAATCTGGGCCAAGCAGACATCCCCTATACGACCTATGCACACATGGCCAGCAGTGTCTGGAGCACTCCGCCTGAGGAAACAAGGGGTGGAGCACCTGCTAGAGCCTTTGATTCATCCCGGGTAAAGGAGGCTTTCAGCGAATGCCATTCAGATCCATCGAACTCTTGGATCGACGGAAACAAACTCACTCACTCTCGTGAATACACCGAAGAGGAACTATGGGAAAATTTCACCTATTTCGCCCAAGAAATAGCTCCTGTAGCCGAAGAATCTGGTGTGAGGATTGGGATTCACCCCGATGACCCCCCGGGGGTCATCCTCGGCGGAGTGCCCCGTTCTATTTTTAGTAGCTTTGATGGATACAGTCGTGCAATTGAAATTGCAAACAGCCCGAATGTTGGACTTTGCCTCTGCATTGGCTGTTGGCTGGAAGGCGGCCAGGCCATGGGCAAAGGAGTTGTTGAAACTATCCATCATTTTGGAGCACAAGGTAAAATCTTCAAAGTCCACTATCGGAACGTCGACAATCCGTTACCCCATTTTGTAGAAACCTTTGTTGATGACGGCTATTTCGATATGTACGAAGCGATGAAAGCTTTGGCGGAGGTAGGCTACGATGGCACCCTAATTCCAGACCACATCCCTGCAATGGGCGATGACCCACGTATAGGTGAAGCTTACACCCTCGCCTATATGCGTGCTTTGCAAAAACGAGCGGAAGCAGAAGTTGGGAATTAATAGAAACCAAGTCGCCTTCATTTCCATCTATTTAGCTAGAATGGAAATCTATCATTTCTATCACGAATAAATCAACACTGACTCCCTCTAGGATGGTGATTTTATTTTGAGTTTCGCATTTCTCATCGATTTGAATAGTTAATCAGATCTCTCGAACAAGCCTTTTTGTAATCCCCATCTTTCTTGTCTCTTCTTCTTTAAAAACCCTGATAATCTTGCCAGAAAGAGACAACATCCGACAGACTCAATGGCATGCTATTCGGATGCTGCGCCAAAATTGACCAGGCGGCTGAGGTTAACGCCGCTGGTTTCGACTATATCGAAGCCGCAGTAACTTCTCTTATACCAGACGAAAAAGATGAAGCTTTTGCTCCAATTCTGGCTCAATATAAAGCCTCACCGGTACCAACGAAGGCTATGAATATCTTCCTGCCTCGGGACCTTAAAATCGTTGGTCCTGAGGTTGATTATGTAAGAATAAAAAATTACGTTAAACGCGCAGTATCCCGTATCCAGCAAGTCGGAGCTTCAAGAGTCGTCGTCGGCAGCGGCAGAGCCCGCAATATCCCAAGAGGCTTCTCGAGAAATAGAGCAGTCGAACAAATCGTCCACTTCTTCGACATTCTTGGAAAAGAGGCGGACGAAACTGAAATAATCCTTACCATTGAGCCCCTGAATACGAAGGAATCTAACGTCATCAATAGTCTAACAGAAGGATTTTCAATTGTGGAAAGAGTCAATCGCCCCTCTGTTCGCCTTTTAGCTGATTTTTATCATATGGACGAAGAGAAAGAACCTCTCGAAAACATAAGCAAATACAGTAAATGTCTTAAACATGTCCATGTCGCCGACACTGGGCGTAAACCTCCCGGAACGGGGTGTTATCCATACGGTAAATTCGTAGACAACCTGCATAAAGCAAAATACGACGGCATGGTTTCAATAGAGTGTAATTGGGAAGATTTTGAATCCGAAGCACCCCCATCCATTCAAAGCCTGAAAAAGATTTTTGGGAAATACTATTGATCAGACTCCGAAGGAAAAATGGTCAAACAAGCTGGAATTCTCAAACTAATGCTTACCCCTTCCAATTATGACTGAAAAAGAAAAAGCGATTTTTGAAATCCAAATCTATGGGTTCACCATAATCGAGCGAGTTCTGAGCGAAGAACAAGCGGACAAAATGCGGGAGGCCCTAATTTACTGCGATAGAGAATTCGGAACGAATCTCACCTTCGGAGGATCCGCACGGCACGTTTCAAACCTTCCCACTCTTGACCGCATCTTTCACAAAACCATTGATCATCCCCGAACCCTCCCCGTTCTAGAACATTTTCTGGGAGAAACCCTCATCCTGGGTAGCCTTAATTCGAGAATTGTTCGGCCTAACGACGGCTACCAAAATCTCCACGGAGATATCCCACAGGTCATGCTGAATATGGAATCACCAGTCATGATGAATACCGTCTGGATGCTGGATGAATTCACTTCCGAAATCGGGGCAACGCGCTGCGTCCCTGGGTCCCACAAATCCGGCTGCGCAAAACCTCCCGAGGGTTTGGAAATCAAATACGTTGTGGAAGCAATTGCCCCAATTGGAAGTGTAATCATCTTCAACGGCCAAACATGGCATGGGGGAGGGAGAAATACCGGTACAAAAAATCGCCACGCACTTTTTGGCCATTACCGCAAGCAGATGTGCATTTTCCAAAATGATCCCCACGACAACTTTCCGAGAGAATGGTTTGAAAATCTCACCACCCGTCAGAAACAGCTACTACGAATGACCAACGGTCTGCGAGCTCCCCACGCTTCAGATAATCATCTTAGGTAAAGATATTTACACTTCGGCATGAATCTATTTTCAACCGCGACTACGCGGGCCAATCCTAATTTACGCAATTTCCCTTCTCCTATTAAAGCTTCTTTAAAACAGGATCCTTTTATGTTCCGAACAATCATAATCAATTATGCCAAACCCTCCCCCCTATAGTATTATCTACAATTGGGATGGGGCTACACACGGCTATTCAGAGGTCCCACAGTCCTTAGAGGATTTTTTGGAAAAAACTTATGCCCCACTGATTGACACACAAGTTGGAGCATTGTTTTGGTGTGTCGGTGAACACGCAACGAGGTGGCCGACAGACAGCCTCGAATTGGTGGGTGAAATCCACGGCCGTCGCTACGAGAACGCACGTAGTTATACGAATACAGAGAACCTCCGGCGGATGCTAGAACGTGGAGAGAATCCGCAACAAGAACTGATCAACCAAGGACGGAAACTAGGTATCTCGGTCTACGCATCCGTACGCATGAACGACAATCACTTTAACGGAGCTCAGATTTCCGACCTCAAGGAACTACACCACTCCGAGTTAACCCAACTAAGAATAAATCATCCTGATTGGTTACTTGGGGACAATACCTCAGAATGGTTTTCACTGTCTTGGGATATGTCTATCCCCGCGGTTAGAGAACACCGATTAGCCTATATCCGGGAAGTTTGTACCCGATTCGACTGGGACGGGATCGAACTTGATTGGCAGCGACACGCATTCCATCTACCGGAGGACCAAGCCTGGCGTCTTCGTCATCTGCTTACCGATCTACAACGGGCGGTTCGAGAGATGACCTACGAAATTGCACGGGAAAGGGGTAGGCCCCTCTACCTCGCTGCCCGTATATCTGGGAGTCTCGAACGATGCCGTCAGATAGGATATGACATCCCACGTTGGATCGACGAGGGGTTGGTTGATATTCTGATCCCTTCAGCAAATGCTTCAACCGATCCATCGATCGATGTCCCTTACTACTCCAATCTCTGCAAGGGGAAAAACATTGTCGTGTATCCCGGGCTAGACAATAGCCTACCTGGTACACCAGTCGGACCTGAGGAAGATGCAAAAAAGGACCGTATGAGGGTTCGTGCAATCACGAGCAATTACCACAGGGCGGGCGCAGATGGAATCTACGTATTCAACTGGCATGCTGATGCGAATACTCGACGTGATTTGCTTACTTCTATCGGCTCACTCCAAACACTTCACGGAAAAAATAAAATATACGCCGCCACTCACCGGTTTATCCAAAATAAGGGAGATTGGCGCGGAGCTTATCGGGGCGATCGCCTGCTTGGCGACGTGCCAGTTCCGCTGAAACCAACCCTCACAGGCGACGGCCCTACTGTGACTCTCAACGTGGCAAACGAGAATACGGCAATTTACACTCTTCGCATCCGACTGGAAGAATGGGTTAAAGGTGATAATGTTGCTGTTTGGTGGGATGGCAAACAACTAGAAAATCCTGAAGTAAGTTACTGCTACTGCAACGAACCACAAAAGATCAGTGACATCAGTGACGCTGTCTGGCTAAAATTCATACTATCCGAGTGTTCCGAAGGATCACACGAAGTAAAGGTCGTTCTGATTGAAAGACATCCGCAGGTTGCCTGTGATCTTGTCCTTACTGATATAGAGTTAGTAGTCCTTTTCAGTTAATTTAGTCGACACTTCGATAAACACAAAAAGCAGGCTGCATATTTCCTAATTCAGCATTGACCAATAGTTCTCCTGGCGTCTCTCGTGAAACCGAGCTTGAATCTCATCGGATGCACCAAAGTTCCAACCGAAAATTCATATCCTCTATCGACAGAGAATATGACAGCAACTCTTCAGATTAAAGATCTAACTATAGGATGAAATTACGATCTGCCATTCATCGTTGATTATCTGCGACAATAGAAGCCTCCTGATCAAGTAGACGGCAGTGTCGCTGCTTGAAGGCAGCACTTCCATCATCTTCTTCGACTGACAAATGCACCCCAGTTTGGAACCCGGGGAGATTCCCTTTGTAAAAGGCGAATTGATAGACCTCTTCGGCAGTAAAACTCCGCTCCCTAATCTCATCTTCATTACCGGGGCAAGCAACGGTCAATATTCGCTTCTTAGATCGGTAGATGTCCTTGGGCGAAGGAGATTTGGGATCAACGCGGTATTTTTCCACAGCCTTCTCATCCACTTGGATCCCAAGTCCCGGCTCGTCCGGAACCGGCATATATCCATCAACAACCGGAATGCGCTCAGTGAGCAAATCTGATTCAAAGAGTTCATGGCAGGTAATTGAAGGCAATTGGGCGTGAAGTAGCACCGCCCCTAGATGGGCCGCATAGGCCGTCGTAATACCAGTTCCCACCAGTTGAAGCCAAAATGGAGTACGGAACTCTTGAGCCAACGTCGCTGTTCGAAGATTCTCCTGGAGAGTACTTCCGATAACAAATCCATCACTGGCACGGGCGTGAAGGATCGCCTCACCAAAGTGCTCAACTACGAATTTCCTGACCCTCTGACGTAGTATTCGTGCACCTTCCAGATCTCTCCCTAAATAGAAAGGAGATTCGTACATGCCCACGTTGAGATGCTCATCTAACTTTTGCAGGTGAATTTCCGCATTTGCGGGAGTCAAAAGAAAGCCGTTAAAGTCAATATCAAAACGGTAATCATCCGGAACAACTTTACCTACAGTTTCAATTTGATCATGGATATCACGCCAGGGTCTAGCCTTCATCTTAAAGCAAGTGTAACCTCTTTTCACCGACTCCTCTGCCTCTTTGCTCCAATCCTCCGGTGGCATATCAATACCCCACCATGAAATTGGACAACGATCTCTTACCTTAGCTCCAATCAGGCAATGGACCGGGATCCCAGCATCCTTCCCGGCAAGGTCAAGAGCAGCGATCTGCGGACCCATTCCTATGCTATCATCTCGGAAAATACGCCAAGGGTCTTGGCCAACTAAGTTGTCCACCGGACTCGCTATACCAACGTTATCACCGTAGCCAACTAGGCCATTGTCCGTCTCGAGGCGGTAGAAGTTAACCCGTTCGGAGTGGGTGCTGGCACGGTGCATGTGCCTTTCAACATGATCAGCGTAAAACGGTATATCTAGGGTCAAATGCTCAGCTTTAGAAATTTTCATTGTGTTGTAAACTTTTCAGTTAATTCTGTCCACTATCTAGTCGAAATCACACGCGCCTCAGGGCCATTTTGGATATAAGGGAGTTGAATGCATCTCGGTCAAGTAGATTTCCAAATTTAAGACTACATCTCGCAGTACAAACCGTTTTGCATATCTGATTCCCTAGGACTCCAATCAAGCTCAACCGATATTTATTTCCCTGGCTCTATTCGTAACCACTTGGCATTCTCTAAACCCTAAAGCTGAATATAGAGAACCTACAAAATCCAATATTCAAACTGCTTCGATCCCAAATGGAATCTGTGTTACAAAAATTATTGTGAAACCTGGAATTGAAATTTTCTCCCTGATGAACCTCGAAACAGATGGGATGAAGTCGGTTAAGGTCGCAGTTGAAGCCAACAGATTTGAAGAAGCAGGGATTGCCTATCTGAATTATTATCGCCAGAGGCAGGCTCCGTTTCTACCCTGGAACGCAACGGGTGAAGTCGACTTAAAGAAACGAACGGTAGACTTTGATTTTCTCTTATATTCCCTTCCTTCTTTCACATGGAAAGATCGTGAAAAAGTACGAAAAGCCATTTATCTTGGTAGGGGTTACGTCGCCGCACGATCAGCACCACCACGGTTGTCTCCATATACCGCCAAGGATCTCGCGGATCTTATCTTACATCACAAGATCTTTCTTCCCGTTCATAGTGATGACGGTATTGTTGACCTTGGAGCTAACTGGGACTGGGAAGTGTCACCACCTATTGAGGGTCACCGTTGGCCCATGTCACTCTGCTACCAATATTTCCTTAAAGTACTAGCAGTCACTTACTGGAAGACAGGAGAAGAGAAATATATTAAAAAACTCATCTGGATTTGCCTGCACTATATTAAATATGTCCAAGGGCGATCTGACTGGATGTGGTTACCGGACATGCAACTGGCACGCACCTATCTGCAGATCCTGCCTTTTGTCCTTTCCTGGAAAAACCTTCCCCCAAGTGATTTTTGTATACTCCTCCACTGGCTCGCTACCACCTGCGCCGGTTCAATGGAAAAGGTTGAAAGTGCACCCGGGAATCAGCTCCTTTACAATGGTATAGGATTACTATGGTTAGGCGTTGGAATGCACGAGTTCCAACGTTCACCTGATTGGAGAGATCGCGGACTTGAACACAGCAGCCGCTATTTCGCTACCGACGGTGCATATTATCCTGATGGTTCTTCCAGAGAAAACTCGCTAGGGTACACAGTCCGTGCTTCATATTCCGGGCTCGAGGCCTTGATGCTGCTTCAAAAGAACGGCTGGGCTAGCCCTAAGACAATCATGAAAGCAATGCGGAAACGTGCCCATTTTTTAGCCGACATGAGGCGTCCGGACGGTCTGTGCCCCAGCACAGGGGACGGACAACAAGCCTCTCCGGACAACTATATTGAGGCGATTTTAGAACTTGGTGATGATCCCTCTCTGGAACACGTTATTAGGGAAGGACAGCAGGGACCTCATCCTGATCATACTTCTATTTACTATCCCTGGATGGGAACCGCGGTGATGCGCAGTAGCTGGGATCGGAACGCAAACTATATGATGTGTGATATGGGACCACTTGGAGACATTCACGCTCACGAAGCCAAACTATCAATCGAAGTTGCCGTCTTCGGACGAACACTCATTGCCGACAAAGGTGTCCATACCTACTCAAGGGAGAGCCGACACCATCGTTGGTATCGGTTCTTCGGCAGCACTCGAGGTCACAGCACAGTCACTGTGGATGGTCTCAGTCAAATGCGGCTTGTGGGTGGGCAAAAATCTGTGCTTAAGCCACTAAACAACAGATGGCATACAAGCAAATCTTGTGACTGTATATCAGGTGATTATAATGAAGGGTGGGGACCACCCCAGTTTACCGAACCAATGAGATCCGTCTATCCGCCACCCCCGTTCGAAGGGGAGATTAAAGTTTGGGTTACCCACTCGAGAACTGTGATATTTGTGAAGTCGAATGGTTCTAAAGATTCTTGTTACTGGGTCGTCAGTGACAGACTGTCGGGATCAGAAGAGCACACCTACGAGCAATTATTTCATTTCGTCCCAGTCAAAACTTCCTTCGATTCTAAACTTAAGATCATTAGAACCATCACTCGGAACCAACCGAATATCGCTCTTATTCCGATTCCAAATCCGCAACTCGAGGTAGATGTTGTTGAAGGTAAGGATGATGGTGGTGAAGGACTTCAGGGCTGGCACATAATTGGAGGGCGCCAAATACCAGCACCCTGTGCGATTTATCGGAAACGATCGAAAGGTCCCGTTCTAATACAAACAGTCTTATGGCCTATTGGCCCAGAGGAGAAGCCCCTGCCCACCGTTGAGAGTATCGGTCCAGCAGAAGATGGGTGGATCAGAATAAGTTCCCAGGACGGGGAAGGAGAGGATCTGATTTGTCTGTCACCTGGATTAGGTTACTACGAGTTTTCCGATTTGGGAACCGGGACCGTCGCATTCGAAGGGGAAGGAATGTTGTTACGGCTCGATAATAACAAATCACCTAAGGCATGGGATGTCATAGGTGGGGGGAAAGTGCTCTTCAATGAGAAAACTCTAAGGTAAACAGATAAAACCCTTTGAAATCGAAATCACTAATATACAATAAAAGACAACTACCTTAACTTCATCCGTACATTCTATAAGTGCTCCTCCAAACAAAACTGTGAATTACGTGATATAAATCCTTCAGAGAGTTTTAGCATATATTCAATCTTTTCTAAGGGATGGGCTCTTAATGCTGGAACTCTCCTGTAATTTCCAGACTCCTAATCAATCGTCACCTGACTTCCCCACCAATCCTCATTCGGATGCCAGTTAGGATCAAGATATCTAGCATGCGTTAATTCCAACTCTGGCATTAACTCGTGCTCTATTTCGTACAGACGTTCAGATGCCTTTTCAGCGTCGTAATCTGTGTCGAAAATAGGTACTTTTGCGCTCACATCCTCCAGCCATTTCTCCAAACTAGATCGCAATGCTACAACCTGATTCAAATATACCCCACTGACGTCATTCTGCTCACCCTCATCGTTCTTAAGGTCATAAAGTTCGTCTCGCCCGTCCTCATAATAGTGGATCAGTTTCCAATTATGTCGCCTTAAAATACTCGAAGGATCCCCACCCTGGTTGCCATAGTGAGGGTAATGCCAATAAAGATCCCGGGTTTCGATCTTATTATCTGACTCCCCTTTCAAGAGAGCAACGAGGCTTAACCCATCTATGGTCTGGCTGTCAGGAATATCACAAGCGGCAAGCTCAAGAAGCGTACTATAGTAGTCAATACCAGAAACAGGGACATCACAAATGGATCCAGGTCTTGTTATACCGGGCGCTTTGATATAGAACGGCTCACGAATCCCACCTTCCCATTGACGGCCCTTCCCCCCACGTAATGGTAGATTCGAAGTCGGATATGCGTCCCCGGAACTAACACCGCCATTATCAGATGTGAAGCAAACAATCGTGTTCTCGGACAGACCCAAACGATCAAGAGTTTTGAGGACAATTCCGACTCCATCATCCATTGCCTCAACCATTCCTCCCATAATCGGACAATCTTGGACCTGTCTCACGGGCAGGCAATTGTCCATTATGAATCGCCGGTTAGGAGGACCTTGCACAACCGCCTTATCCCTATATTTTTCCCAGCGATCCCTGCTTGTTTGAATCGGGCTATGAACGGAGTAGAAAGAAAGGTAAACAAGAAAGGGTTCGTCTTTATTTGCCTCTATCCAATTAGCCGCTTCTGTTCCGAGCCGAATTGGCAGCGACTCTCCCTTCGGACCATCCTTGAGATGGGGATTGTCGTAGGGAGAAAAATACCCCCCGGGCGGGCGGCCCAATCGAAAACCACCAATATTAACATCAAACCCAAATTGTTCGGGATGGCTATCCTTGTCTCCAAGATGCCACTTGCCGGCAAATAATGTCCGGTATCCATCATCCTGAAGGACTTTAACAAAAGTAGTCTCATTTTTTCGGAGACCATGCTCGTATTCCGGAGGAAGTAGCTTATTCTGGCGTCCAAGTCTACGCCAGGCTTCACCAGATGATGCACCAATGTAGTCGGTAACCCCATGACGTGGTGTTACTTTTCCTGTGAGAATACTAGCCCGAGAGGGACTACATACTTGGCAAGCCGCATAGCCCTGAGTGAATCGCATGCCTTCGTTGGCGATTCGATCAATATTGGGACTTTCATAGAATTTGCTGCCCTCGCAGCTCAGATCCCTCCAACCCAGGTCGTCAGCAAGAAAAAAGACAATATTAGGTTGGTTCATTTTGCATTTCTCGATCTCATTGATTTGTCCTATCCTTTTTGTAAAACCAAACTACCCTAATCGAATCGCGACTCCACTCGAGTTTCCCAAATATTCAAAATAATGTATTATATCACTAATACGCCTTCATCCAATATTTCATCCTAAGGAAGGTTGGTTTCTATAATAGAGCAATCCTGAGGAATTCTAAAAGCAACTCCATGCCAACTTAAATCCGCCTAGCGGCATTTCCATTATTAACTACCTAGAATAGATTAGAAAGCCCAGCAAGGAATGCGATTTGAATGGGAATGAAAATAAATTCCAGGCCACCGAATTTCAGGAACAACAAACTTATTTCTTCCAAAACTGATCTAAACTGTCTTGCGGTTCCCATCCCAAGACCCGCCTTGCTTTTTCATTCGAGAATTTCTGATGAGGAAGATCCGGGAAAACAAAGAAAAGTTCGCAGCGGGACGGGAGCGTATCCAAAGCAACATCTATAGCACAACGAAACGCCTCACCTGTATCCCGCCAAGAGGTTGTATAGGGTGTCATATCACGTCCAAGGTTTGCGATGGGCGAATCGGAACTGGACCCGTGGGTCTTCGGATCCAGCAGCATATAGAACAGGAGATCGATCACAAAAACATTGTGGTGTTCAGTAAAAACTCGACAGATCTCCTGTCCAAGAGACTTTGTAATCGCGTAAAGATAAGTTCCCGGCTGAGGGGGCACATCTGGGCCTATCTGATAGTCGAATCGCTCGTAGGTGGGCCCCGCAACGACATAAAAAGGTCCCGAATTAACAATCCGTCCTATCTTATGCTTTACCGCAGCAGCCATCATGTTATAGCACCCGCGAGAATTTACATCAAAGGCCTGCCGACGATCAGGTCGAAGCACCGAGAGATTGATGATCGCATCCATCCCTTCAGCAACGGAAACCACTTGATCAAGATCAGATACATCCACCTTTAGATATTCGTGATCTGTATCGAGGTCATTAACATCGGACAGACGCAAATAATGCTTGGACTCGAGCGACCGAACCACATGAGGTCCCATCTGGCCATTGGCACCGAGGATAAGTATATTCATCGACCAATCTCTCTTTTCCGAGGTTTGTAACCCAAACTGAACGGCGGGGATACATCATCTGCACTCCACCAGGATTGGCCTGTCAGAAACCTCGCATTAGGCACATCAGATTGAATATGGAATATATCAAGCCAACCGGAAAGATCGGCCGTTAAAGCCTTATCTACAGCTTCGACTGCATCTTCCATATAAAGCGCAGAGGTTCCAGACTCAGAAGACAAATTGGATGGTATCTCACCCAGCCTAAGGATGACTACCTGGATTTTTCTCTCACGGGCAAATTCCCGACACACGAACTCCCCTAGGTGACAACATAGAACCGGAAGATCCGTAGTTGGAAGTGTCTTCCATCGCTCGGTCACAGCAAACTCCGGGTTGTAGCCTTCCATGAGACTTAACGAACTAAGGTAGATAAACCGAGGAACACCCATTTCCGACGCAGCCCACATTAAATTGTAGGTACAACGCATCTGGTAGTCAAGTTGATCAGATGGACTAGCATCTGGTATAACTTCAGCTGAATGAACAATAGCTTTAATCCCGTGAACAAGCTCATTAGTGTCAGCTGTATGATCTAGATCGGATCGAACGACCTGAAGGTCAGACGAAACTGGCTGAATGTCTGTAAGCGTAACCTCGTAGCGTTCACTGAGAGGAATTGCGATGCCCATTGAAAGTTGTGATGCAGCCGAAGTTATTAGAATTCTCATGGGTGGAAACTATTTACGCATAGTCCTGGATAAAATTGCATCAAATCGCATTGGTTCCAACTATACTTTCTTTAGAGGAAGTCTTTGGTTAAGATTGGCCTGGGGATCCCAGCGCCCATCAAGGCGCCGTATAACCATCAATTCCTGGATCCATAAAACTGTCAATACTTACAGCAATACTAGAAAAGCACCCGCTAAAATCGTACCCAAAACAGCAGCTCCGTAGCACAAGATTGCAAGAAAACCACCTAGATTCCTCAAACCCAAATCGACTATAACGTAACGGAAGCGATGGGCCCAGTGAAATAGAGACAAAGAAATGAGAGCAAATAGACACAACCGAGCTAATGGATTTATTAAAAGTTGCCGCAAGCTCTCAGCTTCAATCCACCCAGCAGGGACAGCGATACCGGTTATGACAACAGCAACCGGAGTAAGGAAAGCCGCGACAACACCACCAGCCGAAAATAGTGACCAAAAGAAAGGTTCATTAGATTTCGCCATCGCCCTTACCTATCCAGGAATACCATCCATAAGATAACGCTAGAAAGGAGTACCCAAATGATATAGTTGGCTCCGGAAATAAGAAGCGGGCTCACCCTCTCTTCGCCTCTCCGTAGAACAACCACTTTCGGCGTCAAGTTAATCCATGTAATGCTATGGTATAAAACCAACGGCAAAGCAATACACTGAAGAATAACTAGAATAGGAGAATCAAGAATGGCAGCAAAGGCCTCGGGGTCGTCAAGATGTGCCACCAATAGAAGAAGAAATAGCGCATAACCACCAACAAACACACAGGTAAGTTCGCGGATCATAAAGAGAAAGTAGGTCTTCCTTTTCCACCACCAGTTTCCAGGCATCTTCGGGGTGTATTCTCTGCTCTCCATCACTTTTTCCTCCGGGGCATCAACACCGAACGAAACCAATCTTTGGTAGCGGTCACCTTCGCCTGTTGAATCGCCGCAGCGGGATCTACGTTTTTAGGACACACTCGTGTACAATCATCAACAAAAGTACATTTCCAAATCCCTTCGTGACTAAATATCGCCTCTGCTCGCTCCTCAGCACCGGCATCACGCGAGTCTAGATTATAGCGCTGCGCAAGCGCTATAGCCGCCGGGCCAATAAAATCTGAATCGTGCCCATAAACAGGACAAGCTGAATAACATAACATACAGTTTATGCACATACTGTACTGTTTGAATTCCGACAATTCCTCAGGTGTCTGATGATACTCACCTTCCGCAACTGGCTTTTCTTCATTTGGTACCAACCAAGCCTTAACGGTATCGAGCTTATTCATGAAGTCATCCATGTTGACCACCAAGTCGCGAACGACAGGAAAATTGCTTAGAGGCTCAATCCGAATCGGATTAGGATAATAATCGCGCAAAAATGCTGCGCAAGTAAGTTTCGGCTCTCCGTTAACCATCATTCCACAACTGCCGCAAACTCCCATCCGGCAAGACCATCGGAAAGTAAGTGTACCATCAATATGGTCTTTGACATAATTTAACGCATCGAGAACAACCCAGTCCGTTCGATAAGGGACTTCATAGCTCTCGAATTCGACTTCCTCGCCCTCATCAGGACGATAACGGAAGACCTCTAATTGAATTTTGGTCTCAGTTTCGCTTATACTATTTACTTCCATATACACGGTCTCCAGGTGGCCACCCAGTAATGACGACATCCTGGTATTCAATACGCGGGTCGCCGTTAGTTCTATAAGCGAGCGAATGCTTTAGAAAGTGTTCATCATCCCGTACAGGGAAATCAGTACGCTGATGAGAACCACGCGACTCCGTACGCGCCAAAGCACTGTGGACCAGGGCCTCTGCCACATCGAGCATGTACTCCAGCTCAAGGGCGGAAATTAGTTCTGTATTAAAGGTCAGACTGTGATCCATTAGATCAATCCGATGAAACCTTTCTTTCAACTCTCGAATCTTTTCACAACTAGACCGTAATGAATTCTCACTTCGGTAAATACCTACCCCTTCTTCCATTGCATTCGTCAGTTCTCCCCGAATCCCCGCAGTCGATTCATTACCTCGGCCCGGTTGGAAAAAATTCTTTCGAATCCGTTGTTGTTCCGCTTCGGCTTGAACAGCAATTTCCTTTTCGGCGAATCCGCCTATTTCTTTTCCAAAGCGAACCGCCGCCCGTGCCGCTCGTGCCCCAAAAACTAAAAGTTCAGTCAGGGAATTTGAACCCAAGCGATTAGCACCGTTAATACTGACACAAGCACATTCCCCTGCTGCAAACAGTCCAGGCAAGGGGGTCTCACCCTCAATATTAGTATGCACGCCACCCATCACATAGTGAACCACAGGTCGAACCGGAATTAATTCATTGACCGGATCAATGCCTACATAATTCCGGCACAACTCACGCACAAAAGGAATTTTCTTATCTATTACCTTTTCCCCTAAATGCCTAACATCTAGATGCACAAAATCGCCAAACTCACCAGGAATCGTTCCTCCTTTTTGACGTTCCTTTTCAAAGGCCTGAGACAAACGATCCCTAGGACCCAATTCCATCGAACGCTTCTGCGGGTGGTCTGGACTATAGATATCTAGCGGTTTGCCCAAGTCGTAATCCTGAAGGAAGCGATAACCGTCTTTATTGACAAGAATCCCACCTTCACCACGAGAGGCCTCTGTGATCAGGATACCCGTGCCCGGTAATCCGGTGGGATGGTATTGAACAAATTCCATATCTTTGAGTGGGACGCCAGCCCTGTAGGCCAAAGCCATTCCATCACCCGTTTTCACAGCCGCATTAGTCGTAAAGGGAAAGATCCGTCCCGCCCCTCCAGTGCACAAAATAGTGCCTTTACCAGTTATAGCACGGGTTTGGCCCGAACGTAATTCCAGGGCAACAACGCCTTGGCACCAGCCATCGTGAACCAGTAATTTTGTAGCAAACCATTCGTCATAACGAGTGATATTCTTGTACTTTAAGACAGTCTGAAACAGCGAGTGTAGCATGTGAAAACCTGTCTTATCGGCAGCATACCAGGTTCGTTCAATCTTCATTCCTCCAAATGGCCGAACCGCTACCGTTCCGTCAGACTCACGACTCCATGGACAACCCCAATGTTCCAGCTGGATCATTTCTTTAGGGGCCTCATTGACAAACGCCTCAACTGCGTCCTGATCGGCCAACCAATCAGAACCCGATATGGTGTCGTAAATATGATCTTCTAGGCTGTCATTCGCCTTTATAACCGCTGCAGCACCTCCCTCAGCAGCTACCGTGTGTGAGCGCATCGGGTAAACCTTTGAGACCACTCCTACGCTGAGATCCGGGTTCTCTTCTCCAATCGCGATAGCTGCCCGTAAACCGGCACCACCACCGCCGATGATCAGTATGTCATGGCTTAATAATTCCAACTCTAGCGTCTAATTTGAAGTTTTCTTCCTTGCGATGGGTTTAAATATGCCACGTATCGGCAAATCTATGAATTCTAAAAAACACGACCTGATGACGATTTCAAGATCCATTATCAGTATATCTCCAAAATGCTGAGCAACAACACCCACAAGTTACCCGATCGGAAAATCATACAGTGGATATAACCCTGACCGTCACCAATGTATCAGAGTTTGTGTAGACACAATTTATTGAAATTTTATTAAATTCAATAGATTCTTCGTAAAACCTAGTAAAATCATAATTCTATGCAATTCAACCGCTAATCTAAAGGAACCAATCATGCCAAAAAACAACCAATTCCGTGTCTTCATAACCTCCAACCTCCCAGGCGATGCTGGGGCCATTACATCATTCAGGCTAGATACCGAGAAGGGGATTCTCGAGCAATCGGGGCGATACACCGACATCGAGAATCCCTTTTTCATATGCCTTTCCCCCAACAGGAGATTTCTATACTCGGTGCAGATACGAGGCGATTTTGAAAGCGACTCCGGCACCGTGGCTGCCTTTTCCATAGACACTGAGTCGTGTCAGCTACGCAAACTTAATGAAATGCCAGCAAATGGTACCACAACCTGTTATATCGATGTAGATCCGACGGGAAAGACTGTAGTATGTGCCAACTATTCCAGCGGCAGTGTAGGATCTTTCCCCATCCTTGAGAATGGCTACCTGGGAGAAATGGAGACTTTTATCCAAAATCATGGGGCTAGCCTCGTTGTGCCAGATCGTCAAGACGGCCCACACGCCCATTGTGCAGCCATTAGCCCTGATGGTAGGCATGTTTACGCCTGTGATCTTGGAACCGATCAGATTTTTGGTTTCGCTCTTAACTCCGAAACGGCTACCTTAGCACCACTCGAACAATCTTATGTACGAACTATTGGCGGCGGAGGGCCACGTCACTTTGCCTACCATCCCAATGGGGCTTTCGTCTACGCTAATAACGAATTGGCCAATTCAATCAACGTCTATAGCCGTAAAGCCGAGGAAGGCTTTTTAAACGAGATCCAGATTATCTCAACTTTGCCCAATAACTTTCACTCCCCGAGTTATACAGCCGATATAAAGATTACCCCTAACGGAAAATTCCTCTACTGTAGTAATCGTTTGCACGACAGCATTACTGCTTACGAAATCGACGTCGACGGACGGCTGAATTTAATCGAGATCTATTCGAGCCGTGGAAATTTCGCCCAGAATCTAGCTATCACCCCAGATGGAAGAACCCTCCTATGCGCCAATATGCATGTCGAGGACGCCGGAGGGGAAGGATCCAACGTTTCCCTCTTCCGTATTAATAGGGAAAATGGGGCACTAACTCCATTGGGTGATCCTTATGATCTAATGAAGCCCTCGTGTATTATGATTGCCTAGGATAAAAAGTGCCCTCTTCGGGCTCATAACCAATAGTTGAACAAGTCGAATCGATGTCCAACCAACACCTCCGATGTTTCGAAGCCCCGTGAACAATCGAACACATGACGGAATCATCAGCATCAATACAGCTTTGAAAAAGCAAAGCTGCGTCCTTCTCGCTTATTCTCCACTGCCACTCTTCGGGATCCCAATCTTCGTCTTGACGGAACGAAGGTGAAGTCAATCGGACACTGATACAAGACAAGTCGTGCTGATGGGAATAAACCTTCCCCAGTGCCTCTCCCCAACACTTGGTCGCACCATAAACATTGATCGGATAAACCGGCATTTCAGGCGTACAATGCTCTTTCGTTTCATTATATCCTAACACCGCATTCACACTGCTAGCAAAAACAATGCGTCGACACCCAGCGATTCGAGCTGCCTCAAATCCATTATAGGCCCCAATGACATTCAAAGAAAGGAGGGTTTCGTAGAAATCTGCGGAGGGACTGGGGTCAGCCGCCAAATGCACAACCGTGTCAATACCCTGGCATGCTTCCACAAATGATTCTAACTCCGTAATATCAAGCCTGAAAAACTCTTCGTGTTCATTTGTGGCTTCAACCGGATTCAGATCCGCCAACCGTAAAGCATAACGGTCTCCCCAATGAGATCGAAGGATTCCTCCGACTCTCCCTGCCGCACCAGTCATTAAAACTTTTTTTCTTTCCATTCTCACTGAATTTAAATTCCCAGATTAGATATTAAATATTCCAATTGATAGGTTGGATTTAAGTTGAAATTGTAAAGACCAAAGACGATTGGCTGCGCCTTTAATAAGGGTTTTTTCTCTTTGGTGTCAAAATATTAAATCCAGTAACATTGGTGCGAAGCACAAAATTGCTTAGTATTTACGACATTAGTATCGAACGGACTTTCTAACAGAATCCTCCTCAAGAAATCCAAACCCCATATGAAAGCGCCTGATGTACATGACTGAAATATCTACATCAGATGGTAGAAACTGGACCACAGATAGCTATCCTGAGCTTGACCAACCACTTGTAGTTTCGACAGAATTAATTTTTCGGTAAATCTATATTTTGTACTCTTAAGAAAGTGAGCCGTCAGTGATTCAAATAGCAGAAGTTCTACATCCTCCAGCGTCAAGACTGTGGCAACTCGTCAAACAGTGCGGCGTCAATCATGCCGTCGGGACTCCTGGCCCGCAGGTTCTATCATCCGGGGCAAAGGCTTCCCCTTGGTGGCACTGGGAGCCATTGGCAGCAATGAAAGAAGCCTTCGATTTAGCTGAAATCGAACTATCTGTAATCGAGGCTCGCCCTCCTTTGGAAAAGACAAAGCTTGGCCTTCCGGGGAGGGACGAAGAAATCGATGAAACTTGCAGATTGATTCGAAACATGGGAAAGTTAGGTATCCCTGTCTGGTGTCCTGAATGGATGGTGACAAGTTGGATTAGAACTTCGACTACCACTACTGGAAGGGGAGGAGCGTTGGTAACAAGCTTCGACCATGACGCAATCAAAAACGAACCCTTAACTGAACTTGGAGAAATCTCCGAAGAAAGTTTATGGGAAAACCTGAAGTATTTTCTGGAATGTATAGTCCCTGTAGCGGAAGAATCGAATGTTAAATTGGCCATGCACCCAGACGATCCTCCTTTGTCTCCAATTTGCGGTATTGGGCGCATCATGAGAAGTATAGACAATTTCCAGAGACTTATAGATCTAGTTCCAAGCCCGGCAAACGGGATCTGCATGTGTCAGGGGAATTTCACCCTAATGACAGATGATCTTCCGGAAGCTATTCGTCATTTTGGAAATCAAGATAAAATTTTCTTCGTCCATTTTCGGGACGTTGAAGGGACCCCAGAAAAGTACTGCGAGACCTTCCATGATGAAGGACCAACCGACATGCGTGCTTGTCTTGAGGCTTATAAGGAAATCGGATTCAACGGAGTCCTTCGTCCTGACCATGTACCCACCATGGCTGGAGAATCCAATCAAAATGCTGGCTACGAAGTATTGGGACGTCTCTTCGCAATCGGTTACATCCGCGGACTACAGGAATCAGTCTACGGTAAATAAACAGATGAATGAAATCGTATCAATTAAATGAAAATTCCCTACACACTGGTTTAAAACCTATCTGAATGAAAACAACTGTTCCGCTCTCCTCTAACTATTTAGTATAATCAGATGAAGCTCATTAATCCCGAGAATATACGCGAGCTCACCTCCCTCAATCCTTTCGAGCGTTTCCATGACGGCCGGCCCAAGGTACCAGACAATCTCCTAAAGCGTATGGAGAAAGTTACAACTGAAGAAGCTTGGGGAGTTATTGGATCGCACGACTATGATCATCAGTTTGAAGGAGACTGGTTCAACCTCCGTCCAGAACGTATCCTTGTTGGTCGTGCTGTAACCGGACGGTATGTCCCAACCCGCCCCGACCTTAACGACCTCGTCCAGAAGGAGGGAGAAGAAAACAATCGAATTGGCGGCCAGAACTCATGGATAATCGATACACTTGTAGAGGGTGATGTCGTCGTTATTGAACTCTTCGGAAAGATTGTCCGAGGGACTTTTGTTGGGGACAATCTATCAACAGCGATTTCAGCTAATACCGGCGGTCGCGGCATGGTAATCGACGGAGGAATCCGTGATTATCAACGGATCGATGAGATTGAAAACCTCACGGGATTTGTGAAAGGATTGCATCCCACTGCGATCGGAGATGTCACCCTGACAGAGATCAATGGCCCCGTCCGAATAGGTAAAGCTACAGTCCTTCCTGGTGACGTTGTCTTAGGGACCCCAACCGGGGTGATCTTTGTCCCACCCCACCTAGTCACGGAAGTTGTCGATCGCTCAGAAGACATCCGACTCCGCGACTACTGGGGTAAAGCCCAAATTGAAAAAGGTGTACATACACCAGGTGAAATTGATCGGAAGTGGGAAGATCATATTGAGGCCGCTTTTATTGAGTGGTGTACGACCCACTCCCTCGATGATATCGAAAGTTGATCAGTTTAGCACCATCACACCCTCCCCAAACACAAATAGAACAAAGCTAGAGTCGAGAGCCTGTTTTGGATAAATCCAATTCCAGATAGGTATCTGTCCCTGATAAGAAGGGCGATATCTACGAATAAAGAAGGAGTTTCATTGCAGCGGTAATGGATATAATCTTTGCCATCCTGACTCCCCATTTGCGAATGCCGTATCAAATGGATCAGTATTGTGCTGCTTTTCCGCATTAGCCCGATAGATTGACGAAAGCATCTGTGACACCAACTCTCGGTCGAGTCGCTCGCGTATTTCCTGACATTCAGAATCGTTAATCCTGTTATGTTGTTCGGCAGGATCTTCTTCGATATCAAAAAGGGCGCTCCACCCATTGGAGTATCGAACAAGTTTCCACCTCCCATCGTAGTTCATTGAGGCATCGGAGACAAATCCGAAAACTCGCTCACGAGCTTCAGCTCCCTCAATAGCAAGATCCGCCAATGGCTGCGAATCCATGTAACTAGGAATTTCGCAGCCACCTAAACGCAATAGCGTCGCAGTTATGTCCGCAATACTAGCTGGATTCTCATGAACATGTGGAGTCTCTAACCCAAGATTTCCCACAATGAGAGGAACCCTTGTACTTGACTCGAAAAAAGAGCCTTTCCCAATCATACCGTGATCACCGAGATAGTCGCCGTGATCACTACAAAAGATAATCACCGTATTGTTATACCGACCAGTCTCTTTTAGAGCAGCAATTATCTCTCCAACTTTTTGATCAATCTGTTTTACCAAAGCTGCGTAGTGAGCACGAATCTTACGTTTGTGCTTGGTAGTAAACTCAGAATAATCAACCCCATTCCAAGACCCAAGGTTTCCTCGTACAGTCTTTTCTACAAACCCAGCGGGCTCATCAGGAGCGATCCCATATGGTTCGGGCATGTCATCGGGAGAAAAAAGATCGGCATACTCAGGCGAAGGATCATAGGGACAATGAGGACCGGGGAAGCCGACCATCATCGCAAAGGGAGAATCTCCAGAGTATTCCCGGAGATAGCGAACTGTTTCATTTCCTACAAACCCATCCCAAGAGTCTTCGTAACAGTGTTGATGAACAACCGCTCCCCGATTTTCTTGATAGCCGATGTGTTCGCTACCTCCCAGTTTCCGAAGTCCCTTTTTATTGAGATATTTCTGATAGTCATCCTCCACGAGAAGCCACCGTTTATCCTCACAGATGATGCGATCATCAAAACCCATCGAGGCCTCCCAAGGGTAGAAATGCATCTTCCCAATTGAACAGGTATGGTAGCCCATTTCACGAAGCATCGCAGGCCAAGTTACAATTCCACAGGCTTCAAAATCCGGACGAAGATATTCACCGTTACTCAAGACTCCTGTACGGATTGAGTTCAACCCCGTAAGAAGAGAAGAACGCATAGGCACGCAGAGAGGAGACGGCGAGTATGCCCTAGCGTAACGCACTCCGTTTTGACAAATACTGTCAATGTGGGGAGTTTCTATAAACTCCGCACCATAACAGCTCAAGAAATCATGCCGTAACTGATCCGGCATGATAAAAAGTAAATTGGGTCTTTGTTCAGTCATAAAATAACAAAGCTTTAAATCTTCACGCTCCTGAAAATCAAGCAAGCCATAAGTATAAAATTCTCCAACATGCTGAAATTTGAATCAGACCAAGGCTTGAGGTTGAGGATTTATCAAAGGAAACTAAGCCTGGGTAATCTCTGGTTCACATAGAGAACTTGGACCATTTCTATAAATCAACTACTATAGGCTTTGGAACCTAATTGTAGATTTCAATGCCTCGCTTCCGCGGAACGGAATTCAACGATAAGATTAATAAGTCCTATTAATCTTATCGAAAAGCAAATGGACACCTCAAGTAATCAGTTTAGATCTAGACCCTCAGCCTTCGAGATCTCCGAAATAACCCTAGCTGTATCCTCCGTCACGGCCACTTCGGTATTTTTGTAAAGGATCCTTTGATTCTTCCCAATGACAAAGGTCCATCTTGCGATAGTCAGCCCGCGCTCTAATAGATACGGGCTCCCTTCAATCTCCCGCTCAATCGCCCCACCCTCTCTTGAAGAAACTCCAAACAGGCGTGCGATTGTCCCGTCAATATCGGAAAGAAGAGTGAAGTTAAGCTGATTAACTTGTTTAAATAGTCGAAGATTATTAACAGAATCCCCACTCACTCCGACAACGATGGAATCGAGATTTTGAAGATCAATGGATCGATCCCTATAGGAACATGCCTGGATTGTGCAACCTTCCGTCATAGCCGCTGGATAAAAATAAAGGACTATATTTTTCTCACCTGATTCCTCAGCAAGACTCCAAAGGTTTCCAGTGTCGTCATTAGCCACAAAACTTGGAATACGATCTCCAACGCGAATTTCCGAGAATCCCCCGGCTTGAAGAAGCGATGCGGAGAGTATAAAAAAGTTCACCCCCGTGAAAACTAAAATCCATTTCATAAACACCCACCCTATCTTAGATACGCTTATGTTTTTCATTGGCATCGTGTAAAATGAACGGGAAACAACTTGAATCAAAGATTACTTCCTCTTCGCATAAATACTATCACGTTGATTCCTGACTATTCTCTCCTCCCTGATCGCACCCAAGGATTCTACTAAAACGAGACCATACAAAGCAAACATCACACGAAATCAAACTTCAGTCGTAATCTCAATCTCATGACCATCTGGATCAGAAAAATAGATTGAATGCCGAGGGGGGGTTTGCCCTGAGTGATTAGAAAAACGAAAGGGAATTTCCCTTTCATTGAGTTTATTCTGAGTAGTTTCGAAACTAGGCCTATCAACACAAAACGCACAATGTCGGAAAATAAGATTCTCATTCTGCTCCGGCTTCGGTGCTGGGTTTTTGTCCTTTGCTCTGAATAGGGCTAGAATAACCGGCCCGTTTGCGATGAAGCAAGGATTACGAAGTTCTGCATTAGGATACAGTCTCTCCAGTCTTAGGATATCGCTATACCACCGCAGAGATTGATTAAAATCCGAAATAGTGAGCGCAATATGATGAATGTTTGTGTAGTTAAGCATACAAAAACCCCTTTGATGAAAGTAACGAATACGAGCAGATTAATTATACGCAAGATTTCAACTGAGGATCAAGGAGAAGTTATAGGAAGACGAAGATTGACCGCTACATTCTCCGGATCAACGATCTGAGGAGTGTGCGCCTCAGCATTAATTAGAAGGCTCACCCTCCCCCTGATGGAGTTGATACATATGATTCGATGTTTCTGATTTTGAATGTTCCTTAGTTGAAAGTGTAAACGAATTTAGGGTTTGTGGAGAGCTTGATTTACCTAGATTTAAATTTAGACTCTGTTGTTATCATGGTTATCGAATGGAATGCCCATATATTCTCCCCTGACACTGGGAGATACCCCTTGCACGAAAACGCTGCATACCAGCCAGAAATGTCGCACCACCCGGAAGATCCCTTGGCCGCCTACATCGACCACATGGAAAACGAAGGTGTCGACCGTGCAATCATTGTTCACCCCGAACCCTATGGCGATGCACATCACCTTGTTCTCGAATGCCTTAAGCGCGAACCTGAACGTCTAAAAGGGACTTCACTATACTATCCAAACGACTCCGACGCACCAAAAAAGCTCGCCGACTTAGTAGCACAAGAACCGCGAATTATTGCTACCCGTTTCCACGCACACCGAGGCAAGGAAATGTATCTTGACTCCTTTTCTGAACGTGGTGTTCGCGCCCTCTGGGAGAAAGCTGTTGAGCTCGGCCTCATAGTCGAACTTCACATAGGCCCGAATTACGCTCATCAATTAAATCAGGCTTTGCGAGACATTCCGGAAACGGTGGCGCTCATCGACCACCTAGCGGAGCCACATATGGGCCATGCATTTGAATACGCAGAGGTCCTTGAACTGGCAGCGCATGAAAATACTTACATGAAACTCTCAGGCCTCAATCATTTTGCCACCGATAGTCCTTACTACGAAAGCGTGATCCCTTTTACTCGGCGAGTCATCCGGGAATTTGGGCCCAATCGTATGGTCTGGGGTAGCGGCACTCCAGCCATCGTTGATAAGCATATGGCTGATTACAGCGATAAAGATCGAGCAAACGTAAAAGGCCTAAATCTAATGAAATTACTCAAATGGAATTAGAGAGGAAACTTAGAAGTTAAAGGGACCTCGAGTTCTGTTGCTTGCGGAACTTGGATCAAGTTAATCGTAGAATAGACTTTAAAGAGTTCTTCTTAACTATTTTCCCGGCTAAATACACACTTTGTATAAGTACGCACTCGCGAAAAAGTTGAGGTAATCCGTTGTTAATCTTCTTCGTAAAAAACCTCAGCATTATGCACCGGTTCGTAACCGATCTCTCTTCTCGGCGTCTCAATATCAAAAATATTATAGGTGTTATTTGAGATCACAAAATAGTGCGCCCCATTCCTAAGGGTCCCTTTCACATAGGACGTATAACAAGCATGGACAAATCGTGCGGCGTCCTCCTGATGACACCATAATGTAAAATACCCTCTTTCGTCAGTCATCTTATTTCTCTCATTGATCCCTCCCCAACGGGCTGCGATTGCCCCAAAGCCATTTAGCGCCATTTTTTTAGCCCACTCTTCGACATAAGCTTTTTCTTGCCCATAATCATTATTCGGACAGGCGGGTGTTATTGCCGAGATAGGATCTGGCATCTCATTAATTTCATGGAATTTACGATCAGCTAAAATCGAAAGAGGTCCGTCTATAAAGTTGTAGGCTTCATCAACCGCATGCACTGAACTAGCCGCTACAATTAATGGAGGATTCGATTGCCTTCGTACCGCATCAAACACGAGATCAGTCATCGCATTCATCTCCTCGAGAGGATTCTTGCGTGCCAGATAAATTACCATATCCTTCCCCGAAACAAGGCTATTAAAGGCCTTATGATCCGTATTAATATCAAGGTCCACAAACTCGCTTTCCCCCTTCTGTTTTCCCGCCAAGTCAACAGCCCCAGGCAAGTCGACCGTTACGATACCATAATTAGGATCTAGAGTCGGAAGATAATTTCTCAACCCAGAACCAATTATTCCCCGACCTCCAATAAGTAACACATTGATCATGAAACTTCCTCTCGTTTGATGTAACACTTACTGACCATATTTCCCCAATCAAGAGCTCCTTGAAGTAACTCCCTTATACAAATAGAATCAACAAATAAGCAGTTCTGGAATCAAAATAACTGCAGTGATTTCGTATTACATTAGAGTACCCAATAACGGTTACAGGTAAGACCTGAAAAGATTAATAAATCCAGAGAATACCACTGGACTTCATTTATCTATTGAATAGAAATCATCTATGCCATCTCCTTTACGTCTCGGGCTCATAGGATGCGGGAAAATCGTGCAGATGGCACACGGTCCTGCATATCTTGAGGATAAAGATGCTGTTACCGTCGTTGCAATTGCAGACCCTAAAGAAGAAAATAAGCTTTGGGGAAGAGATTTCTTTGGAGTGCCGGATAAGGAGCTCTACTCTAACCACCAGGATATGCTGGCTTCTGCGGACCTGGATGCGGTGACCATTGCTACTCCCCACTCTAAGCACGCGGAGCAAGTTATTGCAGCAGCATCAGCGAAAATCGCAATCCTCTCCGAGAAGCCTATGGCAACTACACTGGAAGAGGCCGATGCCATACTGGATGCTATTGAACTCAATGAAGTACCATATGGCATCGTACATAATTTTTTATACACCCAATCAATGCAAACTGCGTTGCGAGAACTCGAGCAACTTCCTGATCCTTTCCTCGGCCGAATCAGCGGAATGACCCTCAAACCAACTGGGTTTGGTCCAGGCCATGAAGATCCGGCATTAGCATGGCGAGCAAGCAAAGCCGCCGGAGGCGGATGCATCAACGACACTGCCTACCATGAGATTTACTCACTCCAATCACTTATGCGCTCGCCTATACAATACGTCGAAGCAAGGGTGCGAACAATTCGCCTTGATCTAGATGTCGATGATGTAGCTCTACTTCTCTGCGAACATGAAAACGGGGCCCTCTCCACCATGGAAAGATCCTGGTGTGCTCGGTCTCCTAACCAACATTTCTGTGAGGTACACACCAATAAGGGTTCCTTTTGGCTAAATAATCGTAAGGACGAACCGGAAGGCTACAGACGGTCAACTGCAGATGGGGAGTGGCAGACAGTTGGGCTCCCGTCATTCGGATTAACAACTCATGGAGCATACTTCTCGGAATCTTTTAATGCTTTGGCAAAAGGCAAACAATTGCCGGTAACTGGCTATGACGGGCGTAATATCCTTGCAATAATCGAAGCCGCGCGGAAAGCGAGCGATGCACGAAAAGCTGTTGATTTACATGAGTTTAGGAGATAGAGTAACCTGATTAAAGGTCCAGTAATAAATAGTTGATACCGTTCGTCCACTTGTTCTTACAAACAGGATGAATACTCTCTAATGTCCTATAAAGACTAGACCTAAGAAAGCTCCAGACTGCTTCTCTTATCGGACAAGGTCTCCCAAGAAAATTTAAGGAGGATTGTAAACCTCCATATATAGCCTTCACCAATGTAAAGTTACAGGATCTCGGCTATAGTCTTAAAATAGTTATTAATTTAGCTGTTTGGTCGACAAAGAAATCTTCGGTTTGGGAAATCTTCAATCTCCTAATAACGAAAAAGGCTGATACCCGAAAAAGTAAAACAGTCTTAGCTTAACTGGATTTGAATAATTAGGAATAAAATCTAAGACCACACAAACATCTCATCATCATCATGCGAATATCCGATAAAGACCGCTAAAACGATTCTTGGCTGATCGCCCTCTATTTTAGGGACCTCGTGAATACACCCACTGTTGAAAAGATAAAAATCACCTTGCCCAAGTTCGATTACACAACTTTCAATTTCTTTTTCTTCTGCATAATCATGATAACTGTTGTCTGATAAATGAGTCTGGACTTCGGGACTCCAGGCACATCTATGTAAAATCCCCTGAGCCGCTCTCCCTGTTTCATCAGCATTCTGAAAACAGAGCACACCGGCAAATTGATGTTTGAATCTACTGACGACAAAGTCTGTTCGATCGCTCTTTTCCAGAACCGCAACATGATCAATATGAGGTCGATAGTACTGGCCTTCATAATGAATTCGGAAAATCGCAGGACCGTACAGCTGACCATCAGGTTCGCGGGCAGTCATAACCTTCTTGCCAACGGCTAGACGGCCTAATGCATCATAAATGACAGAGACGGGGTTATCAAAATCTTCGAAAAGAAAGCGGAATAATCGGTGGGTCTCAACAGCGTGTTGCAAAAAGGCATCCTTGTCGCTCCCTCGATTACCCAGACTAGTGCCAATATCAATGCGAAGTCGCCTATCCATTCCCGACATTGATCCGGTTCGAACCGAAGACTCAGCTTCTCTCATTAGACCCATGCGAATGAATCTAGCTATCAATCCTTTGCATTGCTCCGGATTAAAAGCCTGACGCAACACAATCGCCGGCGTTTCCATATCGGCAAGCGCCTGCAATGGGTTCTTTGACAGTGACAGAACCGTTTTGAGGTCAGGAGCCAGGGCTTCCCAAGTTGAACTATTTAGCATTTATTAATCCTTGTTCATTTCAACGCTCTGAACAACATTTTTCAATCTCGAATTCCTAATAGCAATATGTTCCCAAACACCATCGCTCATCCGTTTATATAGTTATCTACCAATCTACTACAGAGGCAAGAGGTCGCGACAAAGACATAAAAGGACCTGGATCCTGAGAAATTGAGCCCTTTGATTACCCTTTGGAGGGTTACTATAACTCGCCTCACCATGGCATAACCCGATCGCTATATTCCCGTCCAATCCTGACAACCTCTTCGTTGCCCCCGGGCTGTATGATTCTTACGCCTTCGTCTATTTTTTCCTTAATATTATCGACAGTCGCTGAACTGAGAAAAGCAACATTGTTTTCGGCGCAAGCATTTCTTACACGTTCGTGGGTTTCCTGTATTTCAGGAGGGAACGGCCGTGGACAATTCAGATAACCAAGGGACATGCTAAGGTCCCCAGGGCCCATCTCGGCGAAACCTATTCCGGGTACAGCCAGAATCTCCTCAATATAGGGAAGGGCTTCAGCAGATTCTATCTTTACTCCTAGAAGCAGTTCCCCGTTGGGATTAAGTGGCCAAGGATCAGCTCTTTGTACGTAATCATTTCTCTCAATACCCCAGATGGCAGTTGCGGAATTTTCGGAGCCAACTCCGCGTCTTCCTTTATCCAACCCATTTCCAACCCCTACCCTATTGATAGGGTAACGACAGGACTCAACAAAAGCCTGAACCGCAGAAGCGGACTCTGCCTGGCAAAGTAGGATACCATGGACACCTCGGCCAAGAATCTGGCGAAACTGCCAAGAATTTGCCCTTATGATCTCCTCGGTCACACCCTCCACGGGTGCTTCCACAATAACGCTTGGCGTGCGGTGCCCACTTCGCGTTGGACCACCTTCCACTAAGCCAAGCAAATATTGGTCTAGGCCTGCCAGGTTGAATGCACCGTGTTCCATTCCAACATTAATATAGTCAGCCCAGGTAGCAGCATCCTCTCGGCCCTGTTCACGTGTGAGGACGTGGCCAGAATGGTTGCCCATGTAATAAACCGCTTGATTGAGGGAAAGAAGTTCGACTGTCCGGTTAATTCGATTGGTCATTGTTCTTTGAAATGAAGTAAATCTTAGGGTATCAGAATCTAGGATTTTGATTATCAGAAATCTGTTTCGAAAGGTTGTAACAGTAAACAGCCAAGGCAGATAGTTTCAATTCATCAGATCTGGCAATTCCTAACATCAT
This sequence comes from uncultured Opitutales bacterium, assembly GCA_964542645.1. GTDB lineage: Bacteria > Verrucomicrobiota > Verrucomicrobiia > Opitutales > UBA2987 > Moanibacter. The sequence continues at coordinate 177,849 of CAZIUG010000009.1, forward strand.
GCCAAGCTAATCAAATTGATGAAGTCTATAAATCGTAAGCAAATTAAAGCTGATTCTTTCCAGTATTCGGAAAGACCAATAGAAATCCTTAGTTAATACTGAAGCCTTAAGGAATCAAAATGGAAAGATAATTCCATAACAGGAACCTAGACTCCCTCAACCCTCGCTCTTTTCCCAAACGGGTTGAATAGCCAACCTCGACTCCAAGTCCTTCCAATCCTTGGAACCATCGTCCTCCCACATCTCAAGCCTCACTCCGTGTTCGCATACCGGAAGGTTCCCAGCAAGATTTTGGTTCCAGTAGCCGCCCGAGCCATACTCTCCCTCGAACCATATCTTATTACCATTCGCCCGATTTAGATAATAAAGAGCTTTTCTGTTAGGTTTCACAATCGAATCAACACGAAACTTCAAAGCCTTTTCATTGAATTCGATACCAAGCCCAGGACCGGGGGGAAGCGACACGTAGCCTCCCGAAACGTTAATAGGATCGGAAATCAACTGATCGACGTACATATTCATACAAGTAATTGCTGGCCAGACAGCATGGCTACATACAGCGCCCAAATGCATCGCCCACGTTGTCGTAATTCCGGTCCCCACTAATTGCAGCCATCCCGGCATATTGAACGCAGCTGCAACCTTAAAACTTCGTAAACAAATCCCTGCACTCCCTCCGATTACAAATCCATCGCAACACTCTTCCTTCACAACAGTATCGATTGGAGGATTACCGAAATGCATTGCGATAGCAGAATGAATCTGTTGCCTCAACATACGGTTACCAGTTACATCGGATTGAGGAATTGGCGATTCGAAGAAGGCAACATTTGGGCATCTCTCGAGTTCCTTTAATATCGGTAAGGCAATTGAGACATTGTTCAGGTGCCCATTGAAATCTAAGTCGATCTTGAAATTTGAGTCACCCTGGGTAGCTGGTTGCTTCACTTGCTCGTAGACATCAAACCATGGCCTCGGCTTCTGCTTAATGGAGGTATAACCTTGAGCCACCGCAGCTCTAGTCTCAGAAGCGTAATCCTCAGGGGCCATGTCAATCGCCCACCAAGATATTGGACAATTATCCCTCACCTTTTCACCCATCAGATAATAGGCTGGAACCCCTTCAGCTTTCCCACAAACATCGAATATTGCCATTTGCAAACCCGCTCCCAATGAATCGTCCCATAGTAGCGAAAATGGATTCTTCCCGATAGCACGCCTCTTACCCTCCTCGGTTACCTTGCCCCAGGTATAGTGTGGAAGAGTTTCTCCAATTCCTGTTACACCCGTGTCTGTAGTAACCCGGCAAAGCTCTACGATATGCCATCCATTTAAACTGCGTGACATATTTCGTTCCGGTACTTCATGGAAGGGAACGTCGAGAATGATGGTTTCGATGTCTTTGATTATCATGGATATTTCCTTCTTGAGAGTTTATGTTCCCGAAAGACAGATTGCGTGAATTTCAAAGTCAAGATGCGTTTATTTTGATTTCTATGCTTAATCTGCCTATCCCGTCATCAAAATACCACCATCAATATTCAAAGCCTGTCCGGTCATAGCAGCAGAGTCCTCAGATGCGAGGTAGACAGCAAGAGGAGCAACCTCGGCCACTACAAGCCTTCTACCCAGAGGGGTTGAAGTGCGTTCCACTTCCTTCAGGTCTTTACCCAACCGCTGAGCATCATAGGCAACGCGCCGGTCGTTAATAAGGGTTTTTACGGGTCCAGGACAGATGGCATTCACAGTTATACCCTTGGCAGCAACCTCTACTGCCAGCGATCGAGAGAGTCCAAGTAGACCATGTTTACTTGCAGAATAAGCAGCACCATGAAAAGCACCTACTTTTCCACTGATACTTGAAATTTGAATAATCCGTCCATGCCTCCGTTCCATCATCCCCGGAAGAGCCTTTTTACACAAGAGATAGGGCACGGTTAGGTTCACATAAAGCAACATTTCCCAAAACGCATCATTATAGAACTCAACGGGACGGGGGTCCGAACTACTGCCGATTCCAGCATTGTTCAATAGGATGTGAATATCACCCAGGTCGCCAGTCAGGACATCCCATACTCGATGCACTTCGCCAGACTTCGAAAGGTCAGCACGAACTGTCGCACATCGTACTCCCAAGCCCTCCACTTCGGTTTTCAACGAAGCCAATTCTTCCTCGTTCCGACCAGTTCCTGCGATATGAGCCCCTTCTTTGGCAAAAGCGAGTGCAATCGCCCGCCCTAGGCCCTTCGTTGCTCCTGTTATGAATGCGGTTTTATTTTGTAGTTTCATTTCCGTACTGTCTATTTGGCCATAACTGCAGGCCTTTTCTGGAAGATACGGCCTGATTCCCCGTGTCAAAAGCCTTTGGAAACTATTATCAACTTTCAGCGGAAACTGATAATATGGAGTAATCTGCATATTATTTCATGTCTTCACCCCGTAAAATCCCAGACCGTATTTCGTGAAGCCCCGGCCACTCTACGGAAAGATCACCACTTTCCACCATAAGCCTCAAAGGATTAATCAACGTCTTCAGCGGCAAGTAAATCCTTTGTCTTTTTCGCGTAGACTCATAAAGAGCCATCATAACCTCCTGCACCGATCGGCCCCGATCCCCGCTACTGATTGGCTCTTCGACCTAGTTTTCAACCCAATCGATTGTCTCCTGGCATTGATGGGCCCAACAATCGTGCCAAGGCGCTTCAATCTCTCGCCACCCATTCGAAGCGGCGTTCATGTAACACGCCTTTCCAATTTCAAAATTATAACGGGCAGATGGCATTTCTGGCATATACATAGGGGCATCAGAAGGAATCTTTGAATTCGGATGGTATGAGGTACTTAATTCCATAAGCCCGTCAGTTCCAAAAACGCGACATCCTTGCCCAATACCTTTAATAAGGTTTCCGTGAATCAGGATTGAAGCACCGTTACTACAAGCCGCTATCCCGAGGGAAGCATCTTCTGCTGGCAAACCTCTCTCAACCAAATCAGTGATGCGTTCCACGGTTCCCATCACCCATTCGACCTGAGGCTCATCCATGAGGAATAGCGCAAGCCGAATATTGTGTGAATTCGTATTCAGCATATTTCCGGAGGCGTCGACCTCAATTCTATGGATTTTTCCAATAATTCCATCTCGCAGAAGTTCCCTAGCCTTGAGCCACACAGCATGGTGTGGCCTCTGGTAAGCGATGACCAACCGAACCTGATTGCGCTCACAGGCAACCATCATCTCATTTGCCTCTCCTAAATCTACTGCCATAGGCTTCTGACAAATAATCGCTCGGGGCCGTCGAGCCGCAGCAGCGATTACCATTTCTGCGTGTAATTGGTGCCAAGAACAGACATCGACAAAGTCCGGCCTCTCTACATCCAACATCTCCCGATAGTCCTTGTAGCGTTTATCTTCCCGAACCTCGAAAAAGTCACCAAATTCCTGAAGTGCCTCTGCATTAGTATCGGCAATCGTAGCAATCTCTACTGGCCGCTCCGGCACCCCGAGCCACCCACGAGCATGTACGCGCGCGATAACGCCTGTTGCTATAATTGCGGTACGGTACTTCGGCACGGGCTAGCTCCTGGAGTTGTTTTAATTCTACCGATTAGTGAGAAGGGTATTCGAAAAGATTCCTATCCCATTTTTACCAATGAAGAAAATAGAACGAATTAATCTGAAAAGCAACTTCCACTGAATAAGAATTCAAATCACCTTGATTCACTTCTATTCGGTTTTCCTACTGGTTCTTTGTTGGTTCTCCACTGTTTTAGGAACTCTCAAGTTTATCTCTTACTGATGTCTCATTAAAGAGATGTCTCTTAAAAAGAATTAGCAACCTACTCACTTTTGAATTCAAAGATCGCCAGGATATAATTCCACCTGAAGCGGCCATTTCAACCGATATAAAAAATCAATGGAAATACAGAATTCTATTCCGGTTTTTGAAATTTTCTGCTAGTGAATGACTTATGGGACTTTTACACGGCACAATAATCGATTCGACGACCAACCAGAGAATAAACGCGAAGGTCCATGTTCTCTCCTCCACCGGAATTTTCTGCAAACCAGAAGATGCCCTTCTCAAGCGTGGCCCAGGTACTGAGTTCTTCTTTTGTGACGGAGAGTTTGCAGTTAATACTCCCCGGGGGCGTACTGATATTCTGGTCGAAAGAGGGACGGAATATGAACCATCTCGTCTGATCGTGGAGCTGCCAGAAAAAGGAAGTAAAGATGTCGAAATATCTCTGACACGATGGCATCATCCCCAAGAGGGGAATTGGTACCCAGGCAATACACACATCCACTACGACGAAAAAGAGACTCGGCCTGACGACCGTCTGGCCGTAGACTGCAGCGTAGAGGGTTATAATGTCACAGTGGTAAGCGTCCTCGACCGTCGCCAACTCCCATATGCAAGCAATAAATATCCAATCGGTGTCATGAACGAGTTCACCACAGCCCACCATGTGCTGGATATTGGGGAAGAGAACCGACACTACGGAGACCACTCACCTTGGGGATTCGGTTACGGCCATGTAATGTTTCTTAACCTACGAAATATTGTGCAACCTGTGAGTCGCGGGCACATCCTCACTTCACAATTCGATCCTGATTATCCTCCATTATGCTTTTGCTGCGATGAAGCCCGTGATCAAGGGGGAATCGTCATCTGGTGTCATAACGGGAGGGGCATGGAAGCTCCGATCGCTGCGGTCCTGGGCAAACTTGATGCCTTCAACCTCTTTGATCCATTCTGGCTAGATCCGGAATACGATCTCTGGTACAAACTTCTCAATTGCGGCATCTCCCTTCCTGCATCTACCGGAACAGACTGGTTCGTCTGTTCCAACAATCGTGTGTACGTTAATACGAAAGAAGAATTCTCTTACGCAAACTGGATCGGCGGCATGAAATTGGGCAACACCTTCATTACCAATGGTCCAGCCATCGATCTGGCAGTAAATAATCAACCGATGGGCACTACCATTGACTTGGCCAAAAACAGACAACTTGAAGTTGAAGTGACCTATAACTCATTTTATCCCGTGCACCGAATAGAGGTCATTAAAAACGGTACCGTTATCCACAGTGAAAGCCATCCCTTAGGTAAACGTAAAGGCATTCTACGTCATAATGTCTCCAGTGACAGCGATGGGTGGATCGCCGCCAGGCTATGGGGTGATAGTCGGGACAGTTTTGACCAGTCCATCTACGCTCACAGTAGCCCCGTCTATTTCGTCTGTGGCAAGCCACCAGAAGAGCGGAATGAATCAGCAAATTATTTCCTTCGTGGAATCGACGAATCGCTCAAGTGGATCGATTCCTATGGCCGTTACAGCAACGATAGCCAGCGTGAGGATGTAAAAGATCTTTTTAGACGGGGGCGGGAAGAATTTGTCGATCTCCTAAAGTAGCCCTAAGAAGCCCGGCTTACAGAAAGAACGTTAGCTTTGAGTGGTGATTCCCAGAATCTCAGTGATACGTACCAAAAGGTCGGCAAAGCTATACAAGCCTATTTGCCCGCCAAAAGTTTACTAATTAGGAGATCTGAGGCTTTCAAATGTGCCCATGCTTTTTCCAGTACCCAGGCTGGTTGTGGCTGAGATTCTCTCCTACATACGTTCGTCCGGAGAATTCCAGCTCGCTCAAATATGGTCTTGTGCATCCATATATCACCTCCCATGGGACCCCCAGAGGCCACCAATCGACTAAGTGGAAGAATCTGCTGCAAATAGCATTCCCATGCCCCACCGATATTCCCCGAGGAATAAAGATCGCAAACGGATCGAAATGCATCGATCAAGGCAGGATAAGGTAATGTTCCAACTGATCCCCGGTCTAATTCTTCCAGCAATAGATTCCCGTTTCCACCTCCTAAGATATCCACAGCTCGTCCTACTCCGTCACTCATCTTGATCTCACGGAGGCTGTCGATTACTTCACTCATTTTATTGGGGGTACCCGGACATTCGATCTTCATGCAAGTTATGGTTGGCGACTCTCGAACCGCCTGTAGCATGATGGGAACCGGAGCATTTCCTCCTGCATCCTGTAGCATGATGGAAAGATCAACCCTACTCGCCAGTTCCCGAAATAGTCGTATTAACTCTTCTCCTTTTTTTTGATCCGGGTCAACCATAGCACAATCAGCGCCGCAATCTAGTGCTAATTGAGTCAAAGCAATTACTCCTTCATGACTAGGATGCGCAGTTGCCACTACCAGAGGCAGTTGCCCATTAAGATGCCGCGATGCTGCAGTCCAAACCGTCTTCCTCTCGTGATCCGTAAGCTCGGGGCTTTCACTGCCCTTTCCAAAAGCAATCGCCTGTGAACCTGCCTCGACACAAAAATCAATCTCCCTGAGTAAACTATCTACATCAACAGCGCCATTAGCCTCGAACGGCATACAAAGAACTGGGACGGCACCGCGAATTAGTTTTTGTTGGATTTTGTTTCCTGGTTGAGTGGACATGGTGATACCTTTATATTAAAATCGTTACTCCGTATCGCACACTAGAATTTCACGAATTCGAATGGATAACAATGACAATGAAAGAAATTCATGATCACTCTGATTTAGAGGGTAGCACTTTCTTTATGCTTCACCGTTCGCAGTAGTTTCCTTTTCCTAATTGAACTTTATAAAAACTAAATTTCATTTTGCTACCCCGCAAAAGCTTTTAACTACATCAAATAGCACCTTCGTCGCAAACAAGAGATTCTCCACCGAAATACGTTCGTTATGGCCATGAATTAGATTCGCTTCTTCATCTTTACCCGACAATTCGCGTAATGGCATAAATCAGAGTACTTGCGTTTCAGGCTTTCGGGGAATAATGTGCTTCGCATCAGTTCCTCCTGTCATAATGGAGGGAATAATCCGCGCTTCTGGAACATGTTCGCCCATAACTGATACTATTGTCTCGTATAAAGCAGAGCCTATTTCCGCCTCAATGGGCGGAGAGTACTGGTCTACCTCTACAAATACATCTTTCCCCAGAAAAGGATAGATTTCTTCAAAAAAGCTTTCCTCTGTCTGTCCAGGAGCCAATCGGCCATCGACCCAAGCTACAGCGTCGCCAGGGATCACAT
>CAZIUG010000010.1:0-94429 GCA_964542645.1 uncultured Opitutales bacterium
GCGAAATCCCAAAGCAGCATATCTAAATCCGAGTTTCCCCGGCTCTGTTGCCACAGCCACTCTCGATTCATCGGGTCTTCCCCAAGCACTAGTTGGTTAAGCCACGGAATCAGGGGTGGGCCCATCCAGTAGCCACTGGTCCCAGTGTCAGTAACAAGTTCTTGGATCTGTACGGAGGTCTCGCGCGGTTCAGACTGCAGCATCTCTATGGGATATGCACTGTAGCCGTACTTCGAGGACATGCGACGTGTTGTGGCGGTGAATTCGTGAGATTTGATCTCGGTAATTTTCATGGTTTTTTTCTAGGCTATATGAAATATTTGTCGATCAGAACATTTCAGAGCAAAAACATTTCATCGATTTCAAATGTTTAGCTCCTACGATAATAATGCTATCGTAACCCGGTTAGAACGGGAAAAGCGCCCGATTCACATCACGGTAAACAATTATGGGTGGCCGGAACCGACTGTTCAAGGATTTGTTATATCAGGTTCTGAGAATAGGGGCCCGATCGACAAGCTAGGTCCACGGTGTCTACTGAGTGAATGGCGACAGATTGCCTTGGAAGAGGGGGAAAATATAGAAGAATCAAAGCTACAGAAAAACGAACACTGGATGCTCATAACAGGGAAGATCGGACTGGAATTAGATGGGGTAATGTTTGAATTGGCTCCACAGGATGTTGCGCTCTTAAGTGCCGGTACCCGGAAGCGATTGACGGCATGGGGTGGAGCGCGGATAATAGTAGCACGAGAAAGATAAGTTGAATTTTCAGATACTGGATGGATTTTGGGACCGGTTCGTACTCTAATATTGTCGCTTTTCTGTAATCCGTGTATTCAACATATGACTACGGGGATTAGAAGACTGGAGAGACCAAGTGTTTCAAGGTGCATGCCTTAGAGATTTAAAATAAAGTTACAGATGAAAATCATCAACGATGTCGAAGTTCTAACCACGATTCATGAACTTGTAGAACCATCACGTACTGCGGTCCTAGTCATTGACATGCAAAACAGTGGTTTAAAATCGCTGGCCTATGAGGAACCCGGGTTTGAAAGAGGAGGTACTGATATTTCGAATTTAGCTGCCGTCATTCCTCACATCCAACGCCTTCTGGTCGCTGCGAGAAGTGCTAGCCTCGTCGTGGCTTATGCGCAATGGATCGACCGGACGAAGGATGGGGCTTCCTTGGTAAATGGTCCCCACCTGTATTGTCACCGGGACGACGCGGAGCCAAATAATGTTGTTGAAGGCAGCCATGAGGCGCAGACTATTGAAGAACTAAAACCTCAGTCTGGGGATTACGTTTTCAATAAAAGTTGGTCTAGTACCTTCCATCACACAGGTTTGGACGATGTTTTACGGGGACGGGATATCCGGAGTGTGATTATGGTAGGGTGTCTTACAGGAGGCTGCGTTCTCAAGAGTGCGATCGATGCTTCGCACCATAACTACTATCCGGTTCTAGTTAGAGATTGCGTGGCCTCGTACAATCAGGAGAGCCATGATCTGGCACTGAGATGGCTGGAAACCAAATTTCCAGTTTTCGACTCCGAGGAGATTGAAACTGTCTGGCATGAGATGAAAAGTGAAAGGGAGAAGCCTTTGACTAAGGCTTGATTTTTAGTAATAGAAACCGGAATTATTTAGCGGAAGGGAGTTCGGAAAAATGGAAGTAAAAAACCGAGTAGCAATTGTGACTGGTGCCGGTCAAGGCATCGGAGAAGCAACCGCTCAGTGTTTAGCCCGAGAGGGCGCCGCGGTCGTTGTCGTAGACTTGAACTCGGACGCGGGTTCTGCCACCGCCAACGCTATCGTCGGATCTGGCGGTCGCGCAAAATTTGTCGGAGCTGACGTAACCCGTGCTGACGAGGTTCGGACCATGATCGAAGAGGGAATGGACGCATTTGGTAGAATCGATATCTTGGCCAATGTAGCTGGAATACAAGGCATGGTGTCCGATGTAGTCGAATTGCCTGAGGACGAATGGCACCGCGTTCTAGACGCTAATATCACCAGCGTCTACCTGTGTTCGAAGTACTGCATCCCCGCAATGGAAAAAGGCGGGGGCGGAGCCATTGTTAACGTAGCTTCCATGCAAAGCTACTTCAATATGCCTGGATCCTCTGCTTATGCAGCGGCCAAGGGCGGTATCGTGTCTCTAACCCGCTGTATGGCCCTGGATTTTGCCCATCGAAAAATTCGCGTTAATGCAGTTGCTCCAGGTTATATCGATACCCCACTGTTGCGCGGCTTTGCCCAAGCTACAGGAGATGAAAAGGGGACGATTGACCACTGGAACAGTCGCATACCTATTGGCCGACTTCAGACACCCGACGAAGTAGCTCAGGTGATCCTCTTTCTGGCCTCTGCTCGGGCAGAGGCAGTAACTGGTGTAACTTATCCAGTTGACGGTGGCATGATGACTGCTCAGCCGACTTGGGGAGGCGTCCCTTCTTCGTAGCTCGAATTATTGCAAAATCAGGCTTGATCTAGCAATATGTCCCAACGGAGCTGACAGCAAGGCAAGGCCTAAATTTTTCTCGATGTTTTCTCGCTAAAGTGGATAGCGGACAACTCGAAGAAAACACCGCGTAACAAAATCAGGAAAATTTGACCATGTTTAGCAATGTGCCTGTAGCCGCTATATCCTTTAGACCAGAGAAATTCAATCTCCAGGAGAATGTGGATCGGTTGGAGCAGAGGTTCGAGCAGGCTGCTGATGGTGGAGCGCAGCTGGCCGTAGCCCCCGAAGGGATTTTAGAGGGCTATGTCGTCAGCGAGATTCTTGTTGGCCGGGCCCCGGCTGAGCGTATGAACGATGTAGCACTAACTATGCGTAGTCCTCTCATTCGACGGTTTCGGAACTTGGCGATTAAGAGGGGAATTTGTCTCGCTTTTGGGCTGGCTGAGCGGTGCGAAAATGGGGTTTTCAACTGTGCCGTCTTTATCGATCACAAGGGGCGGACAAGAGGTAAGTACCACAAGATGCAACTGGCAGAAGGGTATTGCGATACCTGGTGGTTCAATCGCCTTGGAAAACGCAGCCGGGCCTTTAGTACCCCCTTCGGGCGCGCTGGGTTTCTGATATGTAATGATCGATGGAACGAAGACATTGCCCGCATTCCGGTCCTGGATGGGGCGCGGTACTTGCTTATTCCTTCATATGGCGATCGATCTCGTGCTCAGGACCAAGCTGTTCTCAGCCGAGCCCGTGAAAACGGAGTGCCAATAGTTGAGGCCAACGTTGGAGTTACCATGATTGTTAGCAAAGGAGAAATCGTTGCAGTTTCACGCAAAATCGATAGCATTACATTTGGTGACATCTCAATTCCAGCCACCTCCTCTCAATCGAATCGGAATCGTCACGAGAATACCTTCCTTGACTGGCGAAAAAAGGAAATGCCAAAGCGTTACCGTAACCACATGAAGGCTTCACGGAAGGACAAAAAGAAGAGAGATTTAGTATCGGAGATACCGGTGAAGCATGATTCCAAGGGCCGTCTTTTATTCCAAATGTAGCCTGCTTAAGATTGAAATCTTAGGGGACAGAATTACGAGGTGCGGAGATCACAAACTTTTAACAGAAGTTGACGTCCTCTCCTTTCTGTAACAGGAAATTGAATACCTTACTAGAAGTAGAAATGTGACCGAACCAAGCCAAAAAATGTTCTGAGAAACGGGCGATTACATCACCAAAAAAGAGTACTGAACTAGAGTAGGGGATAAAAGGTCTGTAAATTACAATGTTCTAATTTTTTTGAGAACGATCCTCGGTGTAAGGATCTCTGGAAAAATCAAGGGTTCATCAAGGCCTGGAACATAGAGCACATTAAATGGAACCGCAGCTCTGCCGAAATCGGCAAGTGCAGCCGTAATTTGGGGGTCCTGGGTAGTCCAATCCGCCTTTAAAGCTGCGATCTTTTTTTCCTGAAAGGCTTGCTGAACCTTTTTCGAAGAAAATACTAATCTTTTGTTGGTAAGGCAGGTAGCGCACCAGCGGGCTGTAAAGTCGACAAAAACCGGCCTTCCCTCGGATCGTAATAAGTTCAATCTCTCTGGGGTCCATTCTAACCAAGTTATCGCCTCTGGAGAACTGTCGGGAAATCCGGAATATAGACCGAAGACTAGGATTGAGGCAGTTGTTACAGACCCAATCTTTTTTGCTATTGGGCGAACAATGGGTGTGACCCAGCGGCCAAATATCCAACAAGCCAAAGCAATCAGAACGAAGGAAAATATTGCTTCGAGCAATTCGGATTCTCGCAATTGTCCATTTAGTACCCAGATGAGGTAGCCGACAACGCCATAAAGGGGAAAGGCAAAAAATTGCTTAACGGTTTCCATCCAGCGTCCCGGTCTAGGAAGCAGCGAAACTGATTTGGGGAAGATGGAAAGGAGTAGGAAAGGCATTGCGAGACCGAGACCGATGAGGGTGAATACGGACAAGGAGGGTAAGGGTTTTAATGTTAAAGCAGCTCCAAGGGCGGGGGCGAGGAACGGGGCTGCGCAGGGAGTAGCGACAAGCGTAGCGAGTGTTCCGCTTAAGAAGGATCCGCTGAGGCCATCTTTAGATCTGAGACGATTCCCCAAGAATATTAAGCTGGGTGCTACTTCGAAGAGACCGCTTAAGTTTAGAGCAAAAACAAAGAGAAAGGTTGCGATGCAGAAAACGAACGAAGGAGACTGCAGCTGAAAACCCCATCCAAGCTCCTTGCCTCCTGCCCGAAGAAGTATTAGGAGAAGGGAGAGAAGCCAAAACGAGACCAGAATTCCAAGAGTATAAACGATCCCATGCTGAATCACTGTCCCTCGGTCTTTTCCTGTTTGTCTGACGAAGCTCAGAATTTTGAGCCCCAGAACGGGAAACACACACGGCATAAGATTGAGAACGAGTCCCCCAAGAAAGGCCAAGCCTAGGGTGGCGGTGAAGGTTGGGGAGTCAAATCCGGTGCGAGTTGGAATAGCCCCAGCCGATATTCTTAGAGCCGTGGCAGGTGCAATCCCTTGCTGGATCGGTGTTTCAACATAAATAGCTTTCGAAACGCCTTGTGAAAACAGACCGTCCTTTGAAAAAAGCACTCCTCGAAGGGTTTCTAGAGGCTCAGTATACTTAGCCCGAGTAACTTTTAGGAGAATCTTGTCCTTCCTAATGGAGAAACTCTGTGCTTCGCTGGGGTCAACTTGTCCATCCATAGAAAAGAAATAAAGGTGCTCTATGGCATCGTTGACCTTTCCCTGAGTATGGATCAGGAGTTCAATTGTATCCTCACCTCCAAAGGGAAAAAATTGCCACGGATCCGGGTCTTTGGGAAGAGTAGTTCGCGCCTTCGCCAAGGCAGATCGCCACTCCTCATTTGCCCTTGCTGTGGAATCGCTGATTAAAAGATCAAGGTGCAGATTCGCACTGCCTTGTATACAGATGTCACTACACATCAGAAAAGTTGTTGTGGCTGCGAGTCTAACTGAATTCCCTTGGTTAAGATCTAGGGGCGGTGTGATCTCAACCAAATGGTAAACTTCGTCCTCATAACCGTAGTTAATCAATTCATTAAGGTTGAAGATCTTTGGCACGGGCCACTGGATCGGTCCTGCTTCGAAACCTGGTGGGAGCACCCATTCGATCACGGTAGGTAGGCCGGCGACGCCTGGATTTACCCAGTAGGTATGCCACTGAGGATCAATCTTGAATAACAAGGCTACGGTAAAGGGAATCCCGGGCTGTATTGCAGTTACTTCCGATATAAGCTCTGCTGTTACATGTTTGTCACGCACTGGGATTGCTTCCACATTCGCGACTGCGAGGAGGTAAACGAATAAGGAAAATATTGTGTTGAATATCCTCATCGAATTGAAGTCGGATTCCCTAGGAGTTTTTCGGGTTTCAAGGCCTTGGGTGCTCGTCAAGAGAATGAGTGCGTGTACAAGTTCTTAATAATATTTCAAGTCTCTGGATCGAAAGAATTCCCGATCCTCTCAAGTCATTTAGATCAATTCTATGGTCTCATAAGTTCAAGAAATTATTAGGAGCAGCGCGATAAAAATGATGGACTCTGATTCCCCTGTAAGTCTAAAAGCATAGTATGTTTCATACGCTCGACTAGTTAATTTCATTTTAACGAGCGATTCAAAACAAGGGTTTAAAATACTTGCTTGATGTCAATCTGTTGTAGCTATACACCGTCTGGCTGGTGTTCCAGGGAGAGGAACCGACGGATTCATAGGGAGAAGTTAGGATGAGAGAGGTGGTGCTCACGATTCTGGTAGTGGCATTTGCAGGCGGCTGTGTTACCCCTTTGGTAGAACGAAACGATGGCATCCCGGTGGAACTTCCATCCACATGGACGGTTGATAAGGGAAAGGTTCTTTTACCCTTCGAGGACGGATGGATCGATGATTTTGAGGGTGGAGATCTAGTCGGGTTAGTGAGGAAAGCGTTGCTTCACAACTTGGATCTAAGGGCAGCATCGGGACGTTTAGAGGCGGCACGAGCAACAGCCTCAATATCAAGAGCGGATCGATGGCCCCAGGCTACTGGGAGACAAGATAATATTCGCCGACAGCGAACAGGCACCACAGGATTTGCCATTACTAGCAGTCGTAATAACAACTTCTCTCTTTCTCTTTCTTTTAATTGGGAGCTGGACATTTGGGGAAGGCTGCGTGATGCGCATCAGGCAGCGCTCGCGGATTGGCAGGCAGCCCAAGAAGATTACCGGGCAGCTCGTCTCTCGTTGGCCGCGAGGACTGTACAGACGTGGTTCGATGTGGTTGAAGCTGGTTTGCAGGTCCGTCTGGCTGAAGATACGATGAGGAGTTTTGAGGCGAATCTCTTGACCATCGAACAACGGTTTCGCAGTGGGATCAGCCGAGCTTTAGATCTTCGGCTGACGCGGGCTAATGTAGCTGTAGCAAGGAGTAGACTGGAGGCGCGAAAAGGGCAGCTTGATGCCGTTGTGAGACGGTTGGAAGTTTTTATGGGACAATATCCGTCACATAACTTGTCAGTCGCCGATCGGCTCCCTCAAATCCGGCATCCGGTACCGGCAGGCCTCCCTTCCGAGCTCCTGGTGCGTCGTCCCGATATTGCTGCGGCCGAAAGACGGTTGGCAGCTTCTGAAGAAAGAGTTAAAGTGTCGAAAAAGAGCCGATTGCCGGCGATTCGATTGACCGGAGGTGGAGGAACTAGTACGGACGATTTTAATCAGTTGCTCAATATGGATTTTAAAGTCTGGAATATTGGCAGTGGTATAGTTCAGCCATTATTTCAGGGTGGTCGACTGCTTGCTAATGTAAAGCGCCGGCAGGCTCAGTACGAGATCGCTTTGGCCGATTACGGGCGGACTGCGCTCACGGCATTTCGGGAAGTTGAAAGTTCGCTCGCCTCCGAATCGTATCTTGCTAGGCAAGAGGAGGAGTTACGAGTTGCGGCAGAAGAGTCAATGGGTGCCGCAGCTTTGGCATGGGACCAGTACCAAAGGGGACTAAATGATATCATGACGGTTCTTGAATCCCAGAGGCGGTCCTTCGATTCGCAAAGACAGCTTCTTCAAATCTCCAATGCGCGTTTACAAAATAGGGTTGATCTGTATCTTGCATTGGGTGGTGATTTTGAGTTAGGAGAAATCAAAGAAGGTGCCGATCCAAACGTCCGTTTAGAATTGCCCTAGAATTGCCCATCGGAAAAAGGTAGAGAATTAGGTCCTTTCGAGTATGGATTCTGAGAAGAAGGCCCTTTTCCCCTAACGTTAGACGTTCGAGAAACAAGAGGTTTTGGTTGGGGAATAACGAGTATTCGATACCAAAGTTCAAATCCTGATGAGCGCCCTTAAATGGTTAAAAAGGAACTAACTCGCTTACAGGATTCTAAGTGATTGGCGGAAGAGTTCCCTAAGGTCTTCAGCAGTGGCCGGTCTTGGAGAGAGTTTAGTTACCCGATGTTGAGGAAGGGTGCCGGCCACGAGATTATCGATATCGGTTTCATTGTAGCCTAGGGCTTCGAGGCCGTCGGGCATTTCAGTTTTTTTCATCATGGCCACAATTGCGCCGGAAAGAGCCTCGCCTGCGTCGCTCGGAGAGTAGTCGGATGTGTCGACTCCCAATAGGTGGGCAGCCAGAAGATGCGATTCTGGATTTGCAGGGGCAGTGAATCGGAATACGGCTGGCGCGTTGAGGATTACGGAAATACCATGTGGAACGATGGGATGATCGACAACATAGCCATCGGGAACATAGTTCTCAACAAGTCCGGCAACTGGATAGGACATGCCATGAGGGAGATGGACGCCTGCGTTGCCGAATCCTATTCCGGCAAAGGTAGCAGCTAGTAGCATTTGGCCACGCGCTTCATCATCCGATGGATCGTCAATCACCCGAAGGAGATTTTTCGAGACCATTTCAATGGCCCGAGAGGCCCATATTTGACTGATTGGGTTTGCTCCTTGATAGGCGGGTCGCAATTTGGGATCATCTTGGGCTGGTCGGTCGTGGTAAGGTAGGGCGGTGAGAGATTCAATGGCATGACTAAGAACATCTAATCCGCAGGATGCAGCCACCATTCTGGGAAGCGACTTTGTGTTGTTGGGGTCAATGATCCCTTTTGAGGGACGTAAGTAGCGATGGGCAATCCCGGTTTTTGTTTTTATCTCTTCAAAGTCGAAAATGGCGACGCCCGTGGTCTCACTTCCAGTGCCAGCGGTCGTGGGTACTGCGACGAGAGGCTTAAGCGGACCAGGAACAGGACGTCCCTCGCCAATTGGTGGATTAACATAATCGAGGAAGTTAGATGGGTAGCTCGAGTAAAGATTTGCCGCCTTAGCTGTGTCGATGGTGGAACCACCGCCAACAGCGATGAAACCTTCGAAACCTCCATTGGTAGCTACGGCGATCGCCTCTTTAAAGGAGGAATCGCTGGGTTCCACGCGGACTTGATCGTATAATACGGAATCGATGCCTTCGTCCCTCAAGGATTTAAGAGTAATCTCAACGGCATCGCTTTGGCTTAGATTGGGATCGGTCAGAACCATTACTCGACCGACTCCCAGTTCCGCCACGTCAGATCCGACTTCTCTAGTTACCCCCGGTCCAAATTTAATGGAGGATGTGTCGAGCGTGAATGCAGACTCTCGTTTCATGGAGCAACCATTTCCTCTGGTTATACAAGGAGTTTCTCGATAAACTCTCTCAGTTCGGTATGATCTTTTGCTACGGGATACCCCGAGTGCTTTTTTATTAAAGAATTAGGAGGGCGAAATAAAATTCCGTGATCGGCTGCGTGGAGCATTTCCAAGTCATTGTAGGAGTCACCTGCGGCGATGACGGTGAAGTTTAATTTTTGTAAGGCTTCAACTGTTCTTTTCTTGTGGTCATTTTGGCGAAGCTTGTAGTCGACGATTTTCCCTTTGCTGTTGATCACAAGGCTATGACAGAAAAGGGTGGGGAATCCGAGCTTCTTCAACAAAGGAGAGGAGAATTCAACAAAAGTATCGGAAAGAATAATCAGCCGAGTTCTCGAAACCAGCCACTGCGTGAATTCAACGGCACCTGGGAGAGGACTAAGGGACCCGATTGTTTTTCGAATATCCTCAATGCCAATATCATTCTTTGAGAGTAGAGCGAGGCGTGAATACATGAGTTTTTCGTAGTCTGGTTCATCACGTGTGGTACGCCGCAGTTCCTTGATTCCGGTCAAATCGGAAATCGCAATCCAGATCTCAGGAAGGAGAACGCCTTCCAAGTCGAGGCAGACTAAATGCATAAGGCTTAGTCGATCTCTGGGAGTTCAGAAAAGTCAAGTGCTAAGGATTTGAAATTTCACGGTTTAGATCAATAGCGAGAATGGACTATCTGTTCCCGTCTAATAAATCGTGAAGATTATGGATGACCGAATTTCTACAATCTGATCTGCTGGCAGATTAGGTTGACGACTTGCTTAAGTGAGATCGTAGTGTTGTCGATTCGGATTGCGTCTGGAGGACAGACGAGAGGAGAGTGTTGCCGTGTCTTGTCTGTATGATCCCGAGCTTTAATGGCATCATCAAGCCCCTCTTTTATACGCCGGAGGGTTCGTGCGTCACTGTTGGCTTCTAGGAAGAATTTGTAATCGGCTTCTGGGAAAATGACGGAGCCGATATCACGTCCCTCCATAATGATTCCGTTAAATCTGTGTTCCCTGGCAACTTTGGGAAGTCTGCGTTGATATGATAGAAGTATTTTTCGCAGGCCGGGGAGGGCAGCAAAGCGTGAGACCATACGATTTACTGCAGCGCTTTTAAGCTGAGATTGTTCTAAGACCCCTCGAGGGAGGCTAAGATGGGACTGGTATCCTCTAATTTCGGTTTCGAGCGGAAGGCCGGCAAGCTCTGATTCCAATTTCTCCGGCTCCGTTGGACTTATCCCAAGATTGAGGCAATGATGCGTTAGGGCACGATATTGAGAGCCGCTGTCGACGTAAAGTAGTTTGCACTCCTCCGCGACCATGCGAGCAGTTGATGATTTCCCAGATGCGGCCTCGCCGTCGATTGCGACAATGATAAAACCCATAAAATCAGGAAACGTGGTGAATTCCGCTTAAGACTTCGAAGAAGTCCGGAAAAGTTTTTCCCACAGAGTTCGGGTTTTTTATGGAGAGCCAGGGCTGACCATTACCAAGTATGTCATTAGAACCAAGGATCGAGAAACTCATTGCGATGCGATGATCCTGATAGGTTTCGATAGAGATGCCTTCAGTGGCTCTTTCGATTAGCTTGTGGCGGTTGGGTCGGATCGTGATTGCATCTAATTCTTCTTCGATAATCTGTCCCAGCTTCCGCAATTCTTCTGATACTGCGGCAATGCGGTCTGTTTCTTGGTGCCGGGTGTGGCCGATCCCAGTGATACGTGACGGACCTTCCAGGAGGGGGGCGATTGCAGCCAAGGTGAGAAATGTGTCGGATATTTCACTGAAGTCCAAATCGATTCCTGTAACACCCGGCTTCAGAATTCTACTGCTGCTGAAGGAAAAGGTACGGACCTTTTCTCCAGTAAGTTGATGAAGATTGGTCACTTGGGCTAGGGTGTCGGCGAATCGAATATCCCCTTGAATCGAATTGGACGGGAGCGGGATTTTCACTGTGGTTTTTCCCGATACAAGAGGTAGGATGATGAAATAACTGGCTGCGGTAGCATCTGGTTCGACATTAAATATTCCTGTCGGGAGGTGATAACCCCTGTCTGCTTTAATGACGATGCTCGAATCGTTCTGCTTGATAGACTGCCCGGCACCAAACTTTTCCATCATACGGAGTGTCATATCGATGAAGGGTTTTGAAACCGTCTTCCCTTTGAGTTTCAGTTCGAGGGGGCTCTTTCCTTTTGGTGCTGCCAAGAGGAATGCGGAGGCGAACTGGCTGCTTTTTTTGGTATCGAGTTGGACACTTCCTCCGTTCAGTCCGTTGGTTCGTAAATGAAAGGGAAAGCAACCCGTTTCCATTTCGTACTCGATTTGGGCTCCCTGTGAGACAAGAGCCTCGAGTAGTTCCGCCATGGGGCGAGTTCGCATCTCTCGATCGCCGTCTAGACGGTAAGAACCTCCTTCTTTTAGGCAGAGAAAGGCGGTGAGAAAGCGAGCTGCGGTACCAGCGTTCCCAACATTAAGTTCGGCGGTATTTCTAGGAATACGGCCTCTCTGTCCTATGATCGTGATTCTTGAGGCCTCTTTCTCAGGTTTTACATCGAAGCCGAGAATTGAGAGAGCTCGAATCATGATATCGGTATCTCGACTAAAAAGGGCGTTTTCAATTGTGACCTTTTGATCCGAGAGAGCAGCTAGTAGGAGAGACCGATTGGTAATACTCTTTGACCCCGGAAGCTTCACAGAATGACATGAAGGCTGAGTGAATGGAATGATTGGCAGGGAATCTGTAGGGCCGAGACTCATGGTAGATTGGACGGGCAACAGAATTCTACGGAATTATATCGTGAAGAGGAAACATGCTGTCCCGGAAGGTTTTACCTTGTTCGAGAGTACTAAGAATTTCTAAACTCTCGTGATTTATGATTGACGATTTGAGAGATCGAAGATCGTCCTCGAAACCACTGATCGCACGAATGATCTCTTCGCGATTCTGCTCGACGATTGCCTTCCACAGCTCGGGATTACCCGATGCGATACGGGTGGCATCGCGGAGTCCATTACCTGCGAAATTCTGCCAGTTTTGGTTGCGAGTTGAAAGGTAAGAGCACAGTACACTGGCTATCAAATGAGGCAAGTGACTAATATGAGCGACGATCTCATCGTGAGTATCGGGAGAGACCGTTGTCACATCCATACCGAGTGCTTCCCAGAAGCGAATGATTGATTCCACTGCTTCAGATTTGGAATCCGCCAAAGGCGTCACAAAACAGGTCTTTTGGGTATAGAGATCAACTCGAGCGTTTGCCATTCCGTCCCTTTCCGATCCCGCCATAGGATGAGAACCAATAAACGCGACCTTTTCTGGCATGACTGCATGACAGTTGTGGACGATAAAACCTTTGGCGCTTCCAACATCAGTGACCAACCCTCCGGATTTGAAGTTCTTGGCGATACGGCTAACCAAAGGATAAATTGTCTGTACGGGACAACAAACAACCGTAAGATCTGCATTCTCCACTGCTTCTTCCGGTGTTTCCGCTACTGCGTCGCACCATGGTTGCATTTTGCACTTTATTCTTGACTCTGATCTACGTGCCCAGACCACGGTTTGCTGAGATAAACCATGGTTCTTGAGGGCAAGAGCGAGGGACGAACCTAAGAGTCCGGGAGCAAGTATTGTAATCTGTTCAAACACAGCATTGAGTTTTCAAATAATTCGCACGATATTTTGGTGATACGATGACGAAAAGACGAGATGATGATAAATTACAGAGGAGGGCCCGCTTCCATTTGTTGATTCTCTACCTGGTCATGGCTCTTTTTATCGCATTGCCATTTATCATTTTATTGGCCTAGGCGGGGCGGGCTGTAAGTTGTACGATTGTGGGAATCAGGCTACTTCTAATTTCGCTTATTATTTATCTATTCTGGCCTCCTGGTATATCTTCGGTTCTCTCTAAAGCAGATCCTAATGCTTCTGTATTCTCATTACTATTCTGTGTGTGACGATCGCAGTTATTTTGTTATGTTATTGAGGACTGGACGGAGTATTATATTCCCTAGTCTGTGAATGAGTGAAGCTTTGGCTCCCTCGACATTTTTGTCGATATTTTCCTCAGGGAGTTGATGGTTCATTCGATATCCGATTCCTCTTTTTTGGGCGGCGGAATGGGCCTTCCCCGCGCCAGTTATCCTATTAGGGAATGAAACCTTATTTAACTAAAAATCTGAAAAATGGAATTATATTGTGGAGAGATTCTGCTTAGTGAAAAACTCTTCAAAATATTTGTGGCAAAGTCTTTCCCTCTTGGCAAATAGCGGATTTATTCCGTATTCTTTCGACATCTTATTTAATCGGGGAAAACTGTTGTCTTTAATGATTAAAAAACAGGAGAAAGTAATGAATCGTAGATCGGGGAAGCAGGGGTTTACCCTTGTTGAAATTATGATCGTTGTTGTCATCATCGGTCTTTTAGCGGCGATGGCGATTCCAGCCTTCAATAAAATTCGAATAACTTCGGAGGACAGAGCGGTTATTAACAATTTGCGTCAATTCGCGTCCGCTGCACAGCAGCATATGCTCGAAGAGGGTGTTTCTCAGGTGACATCTGCTGACATAGTCGGCGAGGGACTGCGCATCAATAAATTGGAGCAGGTGGCTGATGAGATCTATTTGTTCACCGTAAGTCCGGAGACTACTCAGTTGTCCGCAACGATTAATGGGCGGGAGATCCATTATAATTTTTAATTAATTAAAGTTTGGACTGAGCCGCCTTCCATGGCTATGGAAGGCGGCTTTTTCTATGACTAGGCCAAGCGAGGTCAAGAAATCGATTAAGATCAGGACACTTTTATTTCCAAAAGGTCCTCGATGTGCGACGATTGTTATACATCATTTTTCCCAGAACAGGTTTCTGATTCACTATGGATACTACTTTAAGTATTTGGTCTTAATGATCTTCCTATGTCTCTTTTAAGAGCCTTCCATCGAACTCCTCCCTTGGTGTTTCGAAGGGACTCTTAGGAAGAAAAATACGAATATGAATATTTGATTCAACTTTCCCTGTTATAGATTTTCTAAATTCGTTGTGAAGTCTAGACGCGTATTTATCTTCGTAGTGTTGTTAATAATTGGCGTGATTACCGCAGCGTTCATCGGGATCTTGAACGATACGGTTCGCTTGGTCTTTGTGGTTTGGGCGGGGGAGATCTGCGACTATCTTGGAGATTCGGAACCATGGGTCTTCTTCACAGCTTTCGTGATTTTGCCGCTTTGGGGTTTTCCTGTTTTCCCTTTCTACTTCATAGCTGCTGAACTCTACGGGAGGGTGCCTGGCATTTTATTGGTGGGTACATCTTTGAT
This sequence comes from uncultured Opitutales bacterium, assembly GCA_964542645.1. Lineage (GTDB taxonomy): Bacteria > Verrucomicrobiota > Verrucomicrobiia > Opitutales > UBA2987 > Moanibacter. Next base: position 14,481 of record CAZIUG010000010.1, read on the forward strand.
GGTTCATCTCGTTGTCGTATTTTGGATTGCTTCTAGATTGTTCCGAGGGCTAATTACTAATCTGATTTCACGGAGCCGATATCACTTACCTCAGATTCCTTCTTCTGAATATGTAAAGATTACGTTTGTTCTTAGGATTACCCCCGGCATCCCGTTTTTTGTGCAGAATTATCTTCTGGGGTTGGGCGGAATCACATTTCGGGTATTCTTTTTTGTCTCGTGGCCTATCCAGTTCTTGTGGGGGATAGCATTCATTCTTTTGGGTGAGTCTGCATTTGAAGGAAATTTGAGTATAGGCTTGATGAGCGTCTGTTTCATTATTGCTTTGGCGATCATAACAAAGATCGTCCGAGATCGTCTTGCCAATTGTCTTGATGAATATGAAACAGCCACCTTTAGATAGCGAAGTTCTAACAGTTTCGACTCTTACGCGGCGTATTAAGTCGATGCTCGAGGAAGAATTGCCCGAAGTGTGGGTACGAGGAGAGGTTTCTAATTATCGACTCCAGAGTAGTGGGCATGCTTATTTTTCCCTTAAGGATGGGAAAAGTCAGGTGTCGGGGGTGATTTTCCGTGGAGATGCGACACGCCTGGGGCTGGTCTTGGCCGATGGGATGGCGGTTATCGCCTTCGGCCGGATTTCGGTCTATGAACCCCGTGGATCCTACCAATTGATCGTAAGATATGCGATTGAAGATGGCAGGGGTCGTCTCCAACTCGAATTTGAGCGGCTTAAAGCGAAGCTGGCGGCAGAGGATCTCTTCAATCCGGATCGAAAGCTTCCGTTTCCGACCTTCCCTCGAACTATCGGATTTGTCACATCACCGACAGGTGCAGCGATTCGGGACTTTGTCAGCATTCTTCAGCGGAGGGGTTGGCGTGGCCGCCTTATTGTGCTCCCGACCAAGGTTCAAGGAGCAGGTGCGGCGGAAGAGATTGTGCAACGACTACAATTTGCCGAGGAATTGGGGTTGTTTGACCTAATCGTAGTCGGACGGGGAGGCGGAAGTTTAGAGGATCTTTGGCCTTTCAATGAAGAGATAGTGGCGCGTGCAGTCGCGCATTGTGGTCTTCCTGTCTTGTCTGCGGTTGGACATGAGATTGACTTCACTTTAAGCGACCTTGCGGCTTCGAAACGGGCCGAAACTCCATCTGCTGCGGCCGAGATGATATCTAGCGGATATCTTGAAGTTATGGAACGATTAGGCAGAGTAGCTAACAATATCGAGATGATCCTTGGAGAGGCGATCAAGAGATACAGCATTCGGATCGAATTGCTGGGCAGCAGACTTTCGGGTCTTTCACCTATTCAACAGGTAGAGCAATTTTTTATTCGTCTAGATGACCTTGAGAATCGAATTCGATACGGTCTCCTATCTGGTATCGAAGTCAAAAACCGTCTTTTTCAAGATTGTCGAACCCGGCTTGCCGCCCTTGCTCCCGATGCGAGAGTGAGATTAGCATCTGCTAGATTGGAATCTTTGCATAGGCGGTCCCAACGTGCACGGAATAATTCTTTGGATCGAATAGTTCTGAAATTAAAATTTCTTCATAGAAGGTTGGAGAATGCCAGTCCCAACCGTATTCTGGAAAGGGGCTTTGTTATGGTTAGCGACGAAAACGGGAAGCTTATAGTCCGAAAGGAAGGCGTGAAACCCGGGCAAATATTGATTAACCGATTTGCCGACGGAGAGTTGTTGGTTAAGACATCTGAGAAGTGATTGATTGGACCCTGTCGTGTAGCTTTCGGGCCTACAGATGTAGTTTCTACCAGACCCTAGATAATCATTTCTCGAATGCGGCATCGAAGACGACGCCGCTGGGCTTGAAGTCCACCCGCCGGGTAAAAGCTGCGGCTTCAGCGGCCCCGTGGAAACGATCCATCCGCATATCTTCCCACTCGACGGAGAGAGGACCCTCATAGTTGATGTCGTTCAGAGCAACAATGATTTCCTCGAAATTAACATCGCCATGGCCAAGAGAACGGAAATCCCAGTACCGACGCGGATCACCGAAATCGGTGTGACCTCCAAAAACGCCTGAGGTGCCATCACCGTGACCCCACCAAGCGTCTTTCATGTGGAGATGGTAGATACGATCCGAGAAAATACGTAAAAACTTGATATAGTCGACTCCCTGATACCCAAGGTGGGAGGGGTCATAGTTAAAGCCGAAGCGCTTGTGGTAATTCACCGATCTAAGGGCTCGTTGAGAGGAAGCGATGTCAAATGCTATCTCCGTGGGATGAACTTCCAGGCCAAAGTTGACGTCTACCTTGTCAAATTCATCGAGGATCGGCGTCCAGCGATGGGCAAAGTCTTGGAAGCCTCTCTCTAGGAATTCTTGACTAGTAGGAGGAAATGCATAAACGGCATGCCAGATACTGGAACCGCTGAATCCATTAACTACCAAGGGGAATTCAGTTTCACCTTTGATCTTGGGCCTCAAGTCGAAGAATCTGCGACTTGCTCTGGCGGTTTTGATCATCTTTTTGGCGGCCCGATGCTGCACACCAGCTGGATCACCTTTTCCCCAAACATCGGGTGGAAGGATAGCTTTATGTCTTTCGTCAATATGGTCGCAGACTGCCTGTCCTACAAGGTGGTTCGAGATAGAGAAGCAAGACAGACCGTGATCGAAAAGTAACTCCCAATGCTTTCGGCAGTACCGTTTGCTTCGTGCCGCTTGATCAACGTCAAAATGGTCTCCCCAACAGGCCAACTCGAGGCCGTCATAGCCCATTTCTTTTGCTTTCGGAGCAAGCTCCTCAATAGAAAGATCCGCCCACTGTCCGGTAAATAAAGTAACAGGTCTTGACATTGTTTTCATCAACAAATCTAGCTTGCTGAAGTACTTCTGCAATGTTTATTCGTGGAAACAAACCTAATCTGATTTAACCTCGGTATCAGAATGTTGAAGCGAAGTACAATGAACAGATTCCTCTTCTTACTCCACTTATGCCCGAACTAGCTGAAGTTGAGTACTATAGGAAGGTATGGGATCCTGGGCTGGGGCACCGGGTTAAGGAGGTGATTGTTAGACCGCATGTCCGGTGTTTCCGGGAGTGCGATGTCAGAAATCTCAGGTGTAGCCTATTGGGTCGTATTCTAAAGAGTTCGGAAAGTCACGGCAAACGAATGCTCTTTCGATTCTCACGTGATATGTGGCTCGGAGTACATCTAGGGATGACGGGGAAACTACACCTAGAACCCGATGGATATTTGCCGGATAAGCATGCCCACTTCGTCATCGTCCAGGCGAAACAGAGGCTAGTCTTTTCAGATTTCCGACAATTTGGAAAGATCCTTTTATCGATCGGTAGAAAGACTCCGGAATGGTGGAGTAATCTTCCTCCAGCTCTGGTCTCGGACGGGTTCACTCGCGATCTTTTACGGGACTTTCTTAAGCGGCACGGGCGGTCCCCAATTAAATCAGTTCTTCTCCTTCAAGCGGGCTTTCCAGGAATTGGGAACTGGATGGCAGATGAGATTCTCTGGCGGGCGCGTATCCGTCCTGACTGTATGGCGGCTAGAGTTGATGGAGTCAAACTCTCGCAGCTCTATTCATCTATCGGTCAAGTGTGTCGAGACGCGCTCGATGTCGTAGGAACCGACTGGAATGACCCTCCGGATTCGTGGCTTTTCAACCATCGATGGAAGGATGGAGGCCGTTGTCCAAAAACTGGGAGACCGTTGCAGCGTCTAAAAATAGGAGGACGGACTACCTGCTGGAGCCCGGCCTGGCAGAGATGGCCCATAGCCCTGCCAGGTTAAGCATTTAGCAACTCAGATTTTGTTTGCTAACCTGTGTCTTAAGCACAACGAACGAATCAATCAGCTTTCTCGCCACTAATGGTTGTTGATTTTGGTTGTTTCTATGTGTCTTTAGAATCCTATTTAGTTTGCAGCTCCTGTGCTCAAAATTGTTAATCCTAGTACTGAAGTTTGGCGTTGGCAGGGAGTCCCAGAGTTTTATTCTAATTTTCTGAAAAATCAAATAATCGACAGTGTCGCAATTTTCTACAGCACCATTTGATTCCGTCGAAGAAGCGGTAAATGAAATCGCGGAGGGTAACCTTGTGATCGTGACAGACGACAAGAATCGAGAGAATGAGGGCGATATTGTAATGGCCGCATCAGAGGCGACCCCCGAGAAGATTAATATGATGATTCAACACGCTCGGGGTTTAGTTTGTGTCCCGACCCAGGCGCACCAGCTGAGAATGCTTGGCCTGAATCCTATGGTGCAGGAAAATCTAGAGGCGCATAGCACCGACTTTACAGTTTCAGTAGATGCGGCAGACGGAATCACGACAGGAATCAGCGCCTATGATCGGGCGGTGACGATTCGGCTTCTAGCAGATTCAAAGACTACTCCAGAGATGCTTGTTCGACCTGGGCATGTGTTCCCACTGAGAGCGAGATCCGGAGGAGTTCTCGAGCGGGCTGGGCACACAGAGGCGATCGTGGATCTTGCTTCCCTGGCGGGTCTCCCTCCGGCAGGTGTAATCTGTGAAATCCTCAATGAAGACGGGAGCTGTGCTCGATTGCCGCAGCTGGTTGATTTCAAGCAGAGATTCGGGTTGAAGATGATTTCAATCGCAGATTTGATTATTTTTCGGCACCAGAGAGAGAAGCTTGTTGAGGAGGTGACAAATCAGCCATTTTTGTCTGATTATGGGGAATTTCGGTTGCGGATCTTTCGAAACATAATCGATGGTGCGATGTACTATGCTTTGGTGAAGGGAGAAGTCGATGAGAAGCCGACGTTAGTGAGGGTGCAGGCCGAAAATCTCCTCAGCGACTTATTTAGGGAAAGTGGTCGAAATGGCGGTCGAGATTTGGTTCTTTCACTGGATAGAATCGAGGAAGAAGGACGTGGAGTGGTTCTCTATTTAGAGAAGCCGAATGGTGGACTTAGCTTCGATAGAGGAGTAGGAGAGGGAGTTAAAAGTTTAAATACGACACCGTTTGATTTCCGAGATTATGGAATGGGTGCCCAAATCCTAGCTGAACTCGGGTTAAAGAAAATCCGGCTTCTTTCCAATACGACAAGAAAGATCGTGGCGCTAGAAGGCTATGGATTGAAGATAGTGGAAAATGTTGCCCTGGAAGACAGAGGAAAGAAAGCAAAAGATTTAGCGGGATTAGGGAGAGTCCGAGAATTTTCATGAGCCAGGATTATCTCAGCGAAAGTTTGGTCGATGGATCAGGGCTTTCCTTCGCTATTGTAGCCGCGAGGTACAATTGCAAGTTTGTCGATCACTTGCTAAAAAGGGTCATAACGACCCTGGTTGAGGCTTCGGTTGAAGAATCGGATATTACTACGATTAGAGTTCCCGGGTCACACGAGATTCCGTTTGCGGCTAATCTTCTGGCGGAAACAGGGGACTTTCAGTGCGTGATCGGACTTGGAGTTGTAATTGCAGGTGAGACTGATCACCATAATGTTATCGGAATGAATGTTTCCAAAGCTTTGATTCAGATTGGTCTCGATTCTGGTATCCCTGTGATCAATGGGATTCTTGTAGTCGCAACTAAGGTCCAGGCGGAGGCTCGTTGTGGAGAGGAGATTGACCGAGGGGCAGATTTCGGGGTCGCTGCGCTGGAAATGGCAACTCTATCGAGTCGATGGGATTCTGGATCAGGTGAAGAAATGGTTCAGAAGGATAGATGAGCAGTCGACGCGACAATCGAGTGGCTGCGGTGCAGTTTCTTTACATGTGGGAGATCAACCCTTCAGGAGGACTAAAGGAAGAACTTAAGGGTTTCTTGCAAAGTCTCGAAGGGGATCCAGATTACTACCGCTTCGCGGAGGAGTTAATTTGGGGGGGGGTTAAACGACGTGATGAGATCGACGCAGTGATTAAAGAGCATGCTCAGAATTGGGACTTCAATAGAATTGCCAAAATAGATCTCTCTATTCTGCGACTAGCGATATACGAAATGCTATATCGGGATGACATTCCACCAATTGTCACGATTAATGAAGCAATCGAACTGAGCAAGCTGTTCTCGATAGAAGATGCCAAGAGATTCATCAATGGAATTCTCGACGAATTCAAGCTGAAGCTTCAACGCCCCCTAAGAGAAGCCACAAGGTGATGATTGGAGTCTTCTCTAAATTTCGAGCTGGCTTGCGGCGAACTGCTCAGTCGATTTCCCATGTTACAGACCGGATGCTTCCTTCCAGTTCCCTGGATCCCGGATCGATCGATATCCTTGAGGAAGCCCTTTTCGATGCCGATTTCGACGTGGAGACAGCGGCGGAAATTATCTCTGCTATCGATCGTGAGTCCCATCGAAAAGGAAGAATTGGAGCGAAGGAAATCTCTCAACTAGGAATTGATATTCTCAGCCAAACGCTTAGAGGTGCCGAAGGAAGGTTGGACACAGTAGACATTACCCCAAAAGTAATTATTCTCATGGGTGTCAATGGATCGGGCAAGACGACGACGGCGGCTAAGCTTGGTTCCCATTTCCGGGCACTCGGGTTAAATCCCTTGCTGGCCGCATGCGACACATTTAGGGCTGCGGCCAATGAACAGATTGGAATCTGGGCCGAGCGACTCGATTTGGATCTAATTGGGAGTCACCATGGTGCTGATGCGGCAGCGGTGGCATTTGATGCCTTCAAGGCTTTTCAAAGTCGATCTAGGGATGTTCTCCTTTTGGATACAGCTGGTCGCCTCCACACTAAGTCCAATCTCATGAATGAATTGGTGAAAATTAGACGAGTCTTGGATAAACAAGACTGCGATGTTGAGCAACATCGGTGGCTGGTGGTTGATGGAACCCTTGGATCAAATTCGGTGGAACAGGCGAGAGTTTTCAATTCAGAGATAGGGGTTACCGGAATTGTGGTAACCAAACTAGATGGATCTAGTAGAGGCGGTGCCCTAGTGGGCATCTTCAGAGAACTAAGAATCCCAATCTATTACGTTGGGCTTGGGGAGGAAGTCGACGATTTGCAGGAGTTCTCAGTAAAACGATATTCTAATGCGATCTTTGGAGTCGGAGATGAACGATAATCTGAGTGTGGATCTTGGTCCGCGGAGCTACAGCATTCAATTCGGCTGCGAGTTGAATCATCGACTTAGAGCTGAGATCGTGCAGCTTACTTCAGAAGGTCGGCGCGGTGTTTTGTTGGTCGATTCTCTTGTAGCAGAGAAGCAGTACGAATATATAGGAAATGCGTTCGGAAATCTTCCCACTTTCGTGATTCCCAATGGAGAAGGTAATAAAAATTTCGAAACACTTAGGAGAGTGATCGACTACCTGGCCGAATCTCAAGTGGACCGAACGGGATTTTTATTCGCCTTTGGTGGCGGGGTAACTGGCGATCTCGGCGGTTTTGCTGCCGCGAGTTTCTTACGGGGTATTGACTACTATCAGGTTCCGACGACCCTTTTGGCGATGGTGGACAGTTCGGTGGGCGGAAAGACAGGAGTCAATATAAAGGCGGGTAAGAATTTGGCGGGGGCCTTTCATCAGCCGCGAGGAGTCTTTATCGATACGGGGCTGCTCGATACTTTGCCATTAAATGAATTCTCTTCGGGGATGGCGGAGGTGATTAAAACTGCCTTACTTGCGGACGAAGAATTCTATCGTGTTTTGTTTAAAGCGCAGCGGCTCAGTCCAGACAATGGAGAGCTGCTGCCGGATATCGTGAAGAGATGCTGTCGCATCAAGGCAAGCGTGGTAATAGGAGATGAGAAGGAACTTGCCGTACAAGGGGGGCGGGCGCTTTTGAATTTGGGTCACACGTTCGGACATGCAATTGAAGTAGCAACTAACTATACCTGCTATTTGCATGGAGAGGCAGTCTCGGTCGGTCTGGTTTTGGCGGCCCGGTTATCGCAGGAGTTAGGGTTGATAGAAACAGCCGAGGTGGAATCCATTGTTGAACTGCTAGCCCGCTATGATCTTCCTACCAGAATGCTGGAACCAATTTCGAAAGATCGGCTTATTGAAGCAATGACACGGGACAAGAAAGTAAAGAAAGGCAAATTGAGATTTGTGGTGTTGAACCGAATCGGGCGGGCAGAGGTTAGGGACGGCATACCCGAAGTGTTGATTCGTAAACTCCTCGCCGACGCTGGAGCGACGATTTAGAAAACGAGATATGGCTGGATTCGACGAAAACATAGTGCGGGAATATTTCGAATTACATGGATTCTTGGTGCGACAAGTTCGCAAATACCAGGTACAGTCTCGCAAGAAATTGGCAGAAGAGGAAATCGATTTGATTGTCTACAACCCTTCCTGTGTAAAAGAGGAAGGACGGCCTGAATTCCTTATATTTTCGAGCGAACTGCCCTTCGTTCAAAGAGCCGTTGTCGTTGTTAAGGGTTGGCATACTACTCTGCGATTTACACCGGCAATGCTCAAGAACAGTTCGGAAGTCCTTAGGTTTTTGGAGAAAAACGTCCTTAAAAAGGCTGAGGATCTTTTCGGAGAGAACAAGGAAGAGTATGAAGACGGTGGCTTACTTAAGATCCTCGTCCTTCCAGGATTGCCCACGTCTGATCCTCATCGGACGGAGAGCATTCACCTTTTGCGGGAACATGGTGTGGACGGAATCATTTCATTCCGTTCAATGCTGCAGGATATTTTGGCCAAAGTGGAGACAAACCTAAACTATCAAAAATCTGAAACGCTCCAAATTCTGCGAATTCTGAAGAATTATGATATGATTAAAGATCCCCAAATGGAACTTTTCTCAAATGAGAGACGTTAGCATTCTATTTTCCAAAAGTACTCGAAGTTTCCCAATGAAGAGATTCGTATGCGTTAGCTTTCGATTAGTGATTGAATGGATAGAATTCTAAATGGGGACAATCGCGATAACTTGTGGTGATCCGTCGGGAGTAGGTCCTGAGATTATCGAGAAATGGATGGGCCGAAGGCAGAAAGATTGTGTCGATGTCTGTTTGATTGGACCAAGTCTTTGGCTAGAAAAACTGGATACAGGACATAGGTGTTCAACATTGGCGGTAGGGCCTGATGATTTTCGAATGATTCCAGGTAAACCCTTGGAAATGGGGGCGAAGCTTGCCTTAGAGGCGCTTGAGAAGGCAGCAGAGGGGTGTCGTACGGGTCAGTTTTCAGCAGTTGTTACTGGACCGGTAAGTAAGGAGCGGATGCGAGCGGTCGGATTTTCATATCCTGGACAGACAGAATTCTTTGCGGCTCGCTGGGGAGGCCAGCCGACAATGGCATTTGTCGGTGCCCGTATGAGGTTAGTACTCATGACTTGGCATGTTCCTCTAAAGGAAATATTTGTCCATTTGACTCCGGAAAATATTGAGCGAGCGGTAATTCATGCGGTTTATATGGCTCATGCCTTAGGCGCCCAGAAACCGCGAATCGGAATTTGCGGGCTCAATCCGCATGCGGGTGAAGGAGGATTATTGGGAGAGGAGGAAAAGGATATTATCAATCCAGTTTTAGAAGAATTGAGGCGGAAGACCCCTGGGCTCTCATTGGCAGAACCCGCAGATACACTGTTTCATAGGCATCTGAACGGGGAATTTGATGTCGTAGTTGCCATCTATCATGATCAGGGCTTAGTTGCGGTGAAAACCTTGGAATTCGAGACAACCGTCAACTTGACTCTAGGTCTACCTTGGTTAAGAACTAGTCCAGACCATGGCACCGCCTTCCCCATAGCGGGTAAAGGGTTGGCGTCTTCATCTAGCTTTGAATGCGCGGTTTCTTTGGCAAGGAGCTTCCAGAAATTGACCCCTAAGACTTGAATTGAAAAAGAGTTACGATTGTTTTATATTTACCGTATTCTTATATGAGTGATTCAAAAACAAGTGGCCTTCCGGAAGGTGTTCGGGTCGGGAACGAAATGCTGATACAGGTATCAGCATTGGCTGGTAATAAGATCAACGAATTAGCAATTCTCGAGGAGAAGGCTGATCTCTTGCGGGTGGCAATTACGGGAGGTGGTTGCAACGGACTATCCTACCGATTGCGATTCGAGCAAGAACCGAAAAAAGGAGATATCTATGTAGAGTCCAGTGGAGCGAGGTTGTTAGTTGACTCAAAGAGTGCCCTGTATCTTAAGGGGACGGAGCTAGACTATTCGGCGGAAATGGTAGGTGGAGGATTCAAATTCTCTAATCCAAATGCAAGAAGTAGTTGTTCTTGTGGCGAAAGTTTCAGCGTTTAATGTACAATCGACCTTTTCTGGCATGGCCTAGTAATGCTAAATCGAAAGAAGAGTTTTAGTGAAAGGCATCAGTTTGTTGGCCGATCTGAAAAAGATTGTAAACAGGTAGAGATGTAGCTTTAATGGGGGTTTATGATAGTTCAATCCGTAAGCCAGGCCGAATGTAGCGGAGACCGCGACGAGAGTAGCGGGAATTATTACATGAACAGTCAATGTCTTCCCTTTTCAATCCCGATCTGTTGACTTCTCGTTGATGGCAAATTATTTCAACTCTGGTGGCCGCAATCGAGGAAGGCGGTTTAGTCGCCAGCCGAGCGTACGTAAGAATGAGCGGATTCGAGCTCGTGAGATTCGTGTAATCGGCCCTGATTCCCAACAGATCGGAATACTATCGACACCCGAGGCGCTTAACATGGCCCGAAAGATGGGTCTAGATCTCGTTGAGATATCGGCGACGGCACAACCTCCAGTTTGTCGCATCCTCGATTTCGGGAAGTATCAGTACGAGATTGCTAAGAAGGGTAAGGATCAAAAACGCCAGACCAAAACAAAGCTTAAGGAAGTAAAGTTTCGTGTCCGTATCGAACAACATGACTACCTGGTGAAATTGAAGAGGGCAGAGGAGTTTCTGGACAAGGGAAATAAGGTAAAGTTGACCCTGACTTTCCGGGGGAGGGAGATGGAGCACAAAGAGTTGGGATTTGATGTCGTCAAGAGGGCGGTTGGAGATCTTAACCATATCGGTGTAGGAGATGGGCAACCTAAAATGGCTGGGAGGAACATTACCCTTCTCATGAATCCACTGCCAGAGAGTAAGCGAATTCTAAAATACAACGAGCCGGACGAGGAATAGGACTAGTACTGTTTTCTTCGGCTAAGAGATTCTTGGACAGAATCCTACCTGTGAACAGGTAGGATAGCGCCATTTAGTATTGGATACGGGTGGCCGTGTCATCGCCCAGAAATTCAGATTTTTAGAAAGGAGAAAGATGAGAATAGGATACAGAGGAGTAGTCGTATTTTTCTTTTTCCTTATTCAGACAGAGTCCTGGGGCGGACTGGAGCTGAAAGTAAATGGAACTGAGTACATCAGTCTTAAGGAAGTTGCAGGTAAATTGGGGTTGAAGAGGGACTGGATTCAGCGTCGAAAAAGGATTTTGCTTCAGAGTAAATGGACACGAATGGAATTTGAGGTTCATCAAAGAGATATTAGGATCAATAAAGTCCGGGTCTTTCTAGGTTTTCCGGTGACCTACCATCGGTCCGATCTGTATATCAGTCGACTCGACTTGAAAGATACGATATATCCGATTCTCACCCCTCAAATAGGATTGCCTGTTCCAAACCTCAAACGAATTGCGATTGATGCTGGTCATGGCGGAAAGGATCCAGGGACGCAAAACGCGAAACTAGGTCTTCTCGAAAAACATCTAGTATTAGATGTTTCACGGAGACTCGGCGTGATTCTCGAAGGAAAAGGATACGAGGTGGTGTACACACGCGAGCGAGATCGATATATCGGACTCACAGATCGGGTCCAGAACACTAATCGGCGGGGTGTTGATCTTTTCCTTAGCATCCATTTTAATGGGATTGAATCGCCAAGAGTGTCAGGATCTGAGACCTATGTGTTCACCCCAAGAAATCAGCCTTCAACACGAAACAAATCGGTAGGGTCAAGTGCTCGAAAGTATTATGCCGGGAACAAAAACAACAATTGGAGCACCTTGATTGGTTTTTATGTCCAGGATGAAATGATCAGGCAACTGGGAACCGTTGATCGGGGAGTGAAACGAGCACGGTGGACCGTTCTCCGTGATCTGACCTGTCCTGGTATTATGGTCGAAGCCGGATTTATCACTAATCCGACCGAAGGTAGGAGGATCAAAGAGGCGGCCTACAGGCAAAAAATTGCAAAAGTAGTATCTGAAGGTGTCCTTCGCTACCATAAGACGCTTGTCCGTCTCCGGAAACGTTAATAGACAAAGTTCCCAGCCTCGAATCGATAGATAGAGACGGGGACCGTAGAGCGCATGGCACAACTGTGCTTACTCTGGGAGTCTGTGGGAAATTTATTGATACAGATTACAATCTCAGAGCTTTACAAGAAAAACGGCTATGATTCTTTTTTGACGATTGCATCGCCAAGGCCGTAATCGATTGCTTCTGTTGCTGACATGTAAAAGTCTCGATCCGTATCTTTTTGGATTTTCTCAATTGGTTGCTTTGAGGAATCAGAGAGGATCTGATTTAATTCTGCTCGGAGTTTCTCCATCTCTTGGGCTTGAATATTGATATCGACTGCTGCACCCAACATGCGTCCAGTAATAAGAGGTTGATGGATAAGAACACGAGAATGAGGATACAGGAGGCGTTTACCCTTTGCTGCTGCGCATAGGAGGATCGATCCCATGCTGGCCGCCATACCGGTGACAACCACTTTAATGGGAGAACTTATAAGTTTCATCGTGTCGTAGAGTGCCATCCCAGCCGTGATGGAACCACCGGGAGTATTGAGGTAAAAGGTAATCTCCTTTCCCCCGTTGACGGACTCCAGATAGAGAAGTTTCTCAGTTGCTTCACTACACGTTTCGTCGTTTACCTCTCCCCACAAGAAAACTTTTCTCTTTTCGAGAAAACGCTTCTGCATGATGTGGCTTATACTCTGCGGAGTTTCTAGTGCTTCTTCTTCTTCTTTCAGCAGGTTCATTATTAAGCTTCTTCTCGCATTACATGTTATTCCTACGGTACCCTCCTAGTTAACACCAAGAAAAATTACCTAAATTCGAAAATTTTTGGCTAAATAAGCCCAAGCTCCATTTTCCCGACCTCGGAGATCATTTCTTGGTGCCAAGGAGGGTCCCAGACTAGTTCAACATGCGCTCGACTTACTCCGGGAACTTGCTCGACCCGCGAGCTGGCATCCTCGGCGATTGCGGGACCCATCCCACAGCCGGGCGCAGTGAGGGTCATGTTGACTTGGATCTCGTATTCCCCGTTCTGGTCGGGATCAAGAACTTTCATGGAGTATACTAGTCCCAGATCGACAATATTAACCGGGATCTCAGGGTCAAAGACGCTTTTTAGTTCCTTCCAGATTGCTTCCTCGTCGGGTGGGCCCTGGTGAGAGGGTGTGGTGGAGCTCGCTGGACGAGCAGGGGTTTGCACTTCCTCTCCAAGAGCATCGGCATCAATTCCAGCGATTCGGGCCATTCCCATATCCCACTGAACGGTGAAGTTTCCACCCAGGCGATGAGTGATGAAGACCTCAGTTCCATTAGGTATCGTGATCTGCTCACCAGAAGGAACAATGGTGGCAGAGCAGTCACGGTTAAGGGTGTGGCTGTCAGGTTGCATTATTGATCTTGGAGCTTCCGCCGAATTAATTCCCGGAGCTGGTTTCGTAGTTCTTCTCTTTCAATTTTGGTTATAATCTCTTCGAGGAAGCCAAAAACTAGGAGTTGTTTTGCCAAGGATTTACGGATTCCCCGGGTTCGAAGATAGTAAAGTTGTTCTTCGTCGATCTTGCCAGTCGTGGCACCATGGCTACATCTGACGTCGTTGGCGAGGATCTCAAGACCGGGCAGAGCGTTGGCCTCAGCTCCGCTGCTCAACAGAAGGTTGCGATTGGTTTGGTAGGCATCTGTTTGCTGGGCATTTTTATCGACTTTGATCAGGCCGGAGAATATCGAGCGCGAATTGTCACCAAGGGCATTTTTGAACAGAAGGTTTGAACGGGAATTAGGTGCGCAGTGAGATTGGAGAGTACGCTGGTCGAGTTCTTGTTTCCCAGTTGGTACGCTAATGGAATAATTTTCAACATTACATCCTTCACCGACTATACGCGTATGCTGTTCGTTTCGCGTGTGTGAGGAGCCAAGATTGAGAGTTACAGTTTTAACCTCCGCGTCTCGATCCGCAATCACTGAGTTGAGGTGGAAGGAGACGGTATCCATGCCCCAGTCTTGAATCGCTTTGTAGAAGACACGAGATCCTTGTCGGGCAAATACACTTGCGGTAGCGCAGACAAGGCTGGAACTACTCCCTGGGGAATTCTGGAATGTCTCCTCAAAGTCAACGTGTGAATTGGTGTCGGCAATTATCAAAGTGCAGGGAAATCCGGCTAGGTTTTGACCCCCGATCGAATTGCTGGTTATGAACGGTAATTTAACCTCAAGGCCAGGAGGAACATAAAGAAGGGTGCCGTTCTGGGCAAAGGCGGCATGAAGCGCCTGGTATTTTTCGGACCCAAGGTTGGGTCCAACTTTGAGAAAGTATTCCTGAAGAATGTCGGAATGATGACGTTGTGCATCCTCAAGGGTCATCCAGATCAGACCCTTTTTAAGGAAATCCCGGTGGGCTTCTATAAAATTGAGGGTACTATCATTGCTCAGTTCAATCTTGCCGGATGAGTTGATAGAGAGATCCTCAGATGGAGGTGTAGCATTGGACGGATCAGAACGATTATCAGAAGCAAGAGAGTAACCTTTTGGCGACAAGTCATCGGTTTTTGCGAAACGCCAACTTTCAGTTTTCTTAGTAGGGAGGGGAAGCTTTTTAAAGTTTGCCCAATTCGATTTCTTTAGTTCGCGCAACCAAAGCGGTATTGCATTTTTGACATGTTCCCGGAAGGTCGAATCACTCTGAATATCCCGTTCATTTTCCACCGGTTTCGGATCAATATTAGGGGTTCGAATCATGTCGATCCTGTTGGAGGCAGGCTAATAAAATGGTCTGTGATCAAGTGTTAGAATTTGACTGAATGCTATCCGATAGAGTCTTCCATTTCCATATCAATTAGACGTTTGAGTTCGACACTGTACTCCAAGGGAAATTCTCTTACAAGGTCGTTGACGAACCCATTCACGGCCAGGCTCATTGCCTCCCCCTCGGAGAGGCCTCTCTGCCGCATGTAAAAAATTTGTTCAGCGCTTACTTTGGAAACGCTAGCCTCGTGCTGGACGGAATTACCATCACCGCGAACAGTGATTGCAGGATAGGTGTCGGTGCGACTGTTAGAATTGATGAGGAGAGCATCACACTCAGTATTGTTACGACAATTTCTAAGGTGCTTGGGCATTTCCACAACGCCTCGATAGGAGGAGCGTCCTTCCCCAACGCTGATACTTTTGGCGACGATGTTTGACGTTGTCTCGTCGGCGACATGAGTCATCTTTGCCCCCGTATCTTGATGTTGGCCATCTCCAGCCAGGGCAATGGAAAGAACTTCACCCCGCGATTTACGACCCTTAAGGACGACTCCGGGGTATTTCATGGTTAAGCGACTTCCAATATTGCAGTCGATCCATTTTATTTCGGCTTCGTCGAGTGCCAGCCCACGTTTTGTTACAAGATTGAAGACATTGTTCGACCAATTTTGAACCGTGATGTATTGGATTTTAGCACCTGGCAGCGCGACTAGCTCGACCACAGCGCTATGGAGGGTGGTCGTTTCAAACTTTGGGGCGGTACAGCCTTCCATATAAGTCACTTCAGCACCCTCGTCAGCAATGATGAGGGTGCGTTCAAACTGCCCAAAATTCTCTGCGTTGATACGGAAATAGGCTTGAAGAGGTTGGCTTACCTTTACCCCGGGAGGGACGTATATAAAGCTACCTCCACTGAACACGGCACTGTTTAGAGCACTAAATTTGTTATCTCCAACGGGAATGACCCTTCCAAAATACTTCCGAAATATATCGGGATACTCCCTAAGGGCTTCCGTAGAGCCCACGAAGATAACCCCTTCTTCGGCCAATTGATCTTTAACATTGGAATAGGCAGCCTCACTGTCGAACTGTGCTTCTACTCCGGCTAGGAATCGACGCTCCTGTTCGGGGATCCCGAGTCGTTCAAAGGTCTCTTTGACGTCACCTGGTACTTCGTCCCAGCTCCGGCTGGGTTGCTGCCCTTTGGCGAGATAATAGCGAATCTTATCGAAATCAATACTGCTGAGATCTTGTGAGGCCCAGTGAGTTGGCAGTGGCTTGTTCTCGAAAACCTTGAGAGCCTTGAGTCGGAATTTTCGAATCCAGTCCTCTTCCTCTTTGACCTCAGATATATAGTTAACCGTTTTTTCGTTCAAGCCATGACCAGCGTCGAAACTGTAATCTTCAGCGTAGCGAAAATCACCTTTGTCGCGATCAATATCAAGTGTCTTTGTTGAAACCATATTTAAACTCCCTGTTACAAACTAAATTATCCTGTATTCCTGGATCCAGATTTATTTAAATCGCTTCGGCGAACTCTGCCTTTACCCAGTCGTATCCCTTTTCTTCCAGCTCGAGAGCTAATTCTTTTCCTCCACTTCTCACAATCCGTCCATCCCAGAGAACATGAACACGATCTGGGACAATATAGTTCAGAAGTCGCTGGTAGTGAGTGATCACGAGGATCCCAATCTGGGGGCCTCGCATCGCATTAACTCCATTGGCAACTATCTTTAGTGCGTCAATATCCAGGCCGCTATCGGTCTCGTCCATGATAGAGTAACTTGGTTCAAGCATAGCCATTTGTAGGATTTCGCTCCGCTTCTTCTCGCCTCCTGAAAACCCTTCATTGACCGAACGGGAAGTGAATTTCCGATCGATTTTAAGACTGTCCATTTTTTCGTAAAGCCGCCGGTAAAATTGGGCCGCATCGAGTTCCTCACCCGGTGCTAATCTTGATTTGACGGCTGCACGAATGAAGTTGGCGATACTTACCCCAGGAACCTCGCAGGGATACTGAAATGCTAGGAATAATCCAGCTCGGGCCACCTGATCCGACTCTAGGCCAATGATCGAATTTCCGTCTAAGAGCGCCGAACCGGCTGTGATCTCGTAGTCATCATGACCAGCCAATGCTTTAGCCAGTGTGCTTTTGCCGGTTCCGTTGGGGCCCATTAAAGCATGGACCTCTCCTTTCGGGATGCTCAACGAGAAGTCCCTCAGGATTTCTCGGCCGTCTACTGCAACTGTAAGATTTTCCAGCTCAAGTTTGCCCATCATTCTCCTCTTTGCTCTTCTTTCCCCTGAAACTCAGATTGACCTGTGATGCCTTAAATCCTTCCGGCAATAGCATCCTTATTTCATCGAGAAAATTATTTGGTAAATCAATGTCGTAAACACGACCATGATTGTCATCGTAAAAGTGTGCGTGTTCGGCGAGATTAGGACAAAACCTTGAGGGTTCTCTTTCAAAGTTCACCTGGCGAACAAGCGAGCAGTCAACAAGAGTTTCAAGACAGTTATAGACTGTTGCTAAGGAAATCGAAGACATCTCTAATTTGGCCCTCGCATGAATCTCATCCGCTGTGGGATGGTCGGGTTGGCCCAACAAAACACTGAATACATGCTCGCGTTGCTTCGTCGAGCGGAGCCCTTCCCTGTTCAATGCACCATTGAGTGCTGCAGTTGTTCTTTTAGTTAGTTTCATTGAAACTTCTATAGTTTAACGGTAGCAAGGACTATAGTAATTTAGAATGAGTCTAAAGATCAATAAAAAAGGATAGTGCTATGATACTAGAAAGGGAAGGGCTATGGGCAGAGTATTAATCACGGGTGCATCAATGGGGATTGGATTTGAGATGGCGAAGGTATTTAGCAGAGAGGGTACGGATTTGGTCCTGGTGTCACGGGACGAAAAGGCCCTCAGAGAAATTGCAGAGGAGCTGGAGCGCCAAGGGGGTATCGAGGTGAAAATCATAGCCAAAGATCTAAGTTTGAAACACGCAGCCGAGGAGATTTTCAGAGAATTAGAGGAAGAAGGGATCGAGGTGGACGAATTGATTAATAATGCGGGATTCGGTGCTCTAGGAGCAATTGTTAACTTGGAGAATCAACTGCAACTGGATATGATAGAGGTCAATGTTTCTGCTGTGACGGAACTGACTCGCCTCTTTCTTCCGGGTATGTTGCAGAGGGGCAGGGGTGGTGTTCTCAATGTGGGATCGGTAGCGGGATTCCAACCAGGGCCGAACATGGCTGTTTACTTCGCAACCAAGGCTTATGTGCTTTCGTTTACTGAAGCCTTGGCTGAGGAAGTTAAGGGATCAGGGGTGCGAGTAACCTGTCTTGCTCCGGGTCCGACCAGGACGGGATTTGGGGAAAGATCAGGAATGGGGAAAATCCGCATCTTCGAAATGTGGATGATGAGTGCTGATGAAGTGGCCAGGGCTGGGGTTGAGGGATTTCGGAGAGGTGATGTGATTATCATTCCCTCAATTACGAACAAAATCGGAACCTTCCTGATCCGATTACTCCCTCGTTTTGTGGTGAGACGACTCGTTTATTGGCTCCAGGCACGGCGACGGATCGACGGGGTCGGAGAAGGAGATTAGCTTGACCCGAAAGCCTGGGCACCTTCTAGCCCGGAGCATGGATGCGCCCGGCGAGAAGATTAGCGATGGGACGTGTTACCTCCACTTTTTCGAGTAGAATTTTGGTGATCGCGGTTATGGGCGTTGCGAGAAACATACCTACAATGCCCCAGATCAGCCCGAAGAAAATGAGAGCGGATAAGACGGCTACGGGATGAAGGTCAAGAGAGTCTCCCATTACCTTTGGAGTGAGGAGGTTCCCAATTCCGAATTGAACGAGGCCTGGTATTACAATGGCCAGGGTCTTAAGAGTAACACTCAAATCGGGGTTGAGCAGAACCACCGGAAGTGGCAGTAGGGTTGCGATCATCGATCCAATACTAGGAATAAAATTTAGTACAAACGCAGAAAATCCAAAAACGAGAGCAAACTCTACTCCAATTAGAGTAAGAGAGGTCCCAACAATCAGACCGGTTGCAGCGGAAATAAGGATCATGTTGATAATATAGCGTCGAACCCGGAGCTCTACTTCGCCCCAGATTCCTACGGTGGGATCTGCTCCATCCTTTCTCCCTAGGAACATAAAGATCATGAAAATGAGGACCAGTATTCCTTTAGAAAGAACGTTGATAAGGGCGCTAGCTGTAGATCCCAGCATTCCTCCCACAGTATCCTGGAGATTACGTACAATTGAAGAGGTAAATGCTTCGGGTTGGATGCCGAAACGGTCAAACGGGATGGCTACTATCGCGCCATCAAGAAGTCGCTGAAAACGCTTCTGGTATTCGTCAGCATGAGTCGCCATTTCGCTAGCTGATGCCGAGACGATGAGAGAGAGCAGGACAAGTAGGAGGCATCCGAGCAGGATCGTAGTAAGAACAGCCAGGAATCGGGGCATCTTGAAGCGATTCCTCTGGAGGTCGATTATTGGTGTGAGTGAATAAGTTAGGAAGATGGCTAGAATAAAAGGAATGAGAACGGGGCGGAGGAAGAAAAGGGCGGTTCCAAGGCAGAAAGCACTAAGAATTAGAAGGCAGGTGGTTTGAATTCGACTCTCGTTAATCACATTACTCATGGGTAATATTTCTTCTGTAAATAGAGCATCTGAACGAATTTGAGAGATCAGCTTACTGGGATGCTAATAAAAATACTCCAACAGGTAAATCTGAAAGCACGTGTCAGTAGTGACGGAGAACCCGGCCCACATCCGAATCAACAGAGGGCGAATAATGGAGATTGGCACCTCATCATTCCCGATAATTCCATCACCTGATCTTGTCGATGCTTCTTAACCCTCCCCATTAGTTCCAACTGTTACCAATAATAGAAATGTAGTATTTAATGCGTCTTAGCCATTATAAATTTGTTACTCTTTCTTTCCTCTTTCGTCGTATAGAAACTGCGATGCGACCGATGTGTAGAACTTTGCTTCCTTAAGTTTTCCTCTCTTGTGGGCGCCGTTTGCAAAAATCCTACATTTCTCCGTTAGGGTTGCCAGGGCGGCGACGTATTCTTCGTCTCTTAGGTACGGAGATTTAAGTATCTTTTCTAGGGCTTTGATTCGGTAACGATCGATGCCCCACTGATGGGAAAGTTGTTCGGAATGGCCGTCGAATTTGATAGTGAGAAGATCGGGTAAATAGAGAATGGGATATCGAACACTTATTCTCAACCACATGTCGTAATCTTCTGCAGCTTGCAAAGAAGCGTCGAACAGACCAACCGTAGCAAAGATATTCCGATGAACAATAACGGTTGACGGAGAGATCATGCAGACCGGTAGGCATTCCTTGAAAACGTACCCTCCCAACTTAGCATATTTGGGGGGGGGGACAACACGTTTCCCTTTTCGGATCCAGATTTCTCCACTGTGACAGATTAGGTAATCGGGATTTTGGTTCAGAGCCTCAAATGCAATTTCTAGTTTTTGTGGGAGCCATTCGTCGTCGGAGTCGAGGAAGGCAATCCATTCGCCGGAAGCTTCTTTGATGCCTCGATTGCGAGCTTGGCTTACGCCTTGGTTTTCCTGTTCAATCAGGCTAACCGAGGAATATGTTTTTTGGATGAGATCCCTCGTCCCATCACTAGAACCATCATCTACTACAATGACTTCGGAAGGCGAAGCCGTTTGGTTGAGGACCGAATCCAACGCTCGACACAGCAGGGAACGTCGGTTATAAGTCGGGATGACGACAGTAACAGACTCTAGGGATCGATGAGACTTCATCGAATTTTATGTTGTTTTGTAGGCGACCATTGGTCGCTGGCTACATTAGCTAATCCAGAAACGCTCGAAAATTTATCACAATAGAAGAAGTCAATTGGTTGTCCTGCCCCTTCTCTAGTTTCTAGTGTTCTAAAAACGCTTTCGATAGCGTTTCGGATTCCAGTATTCGCGACTCAGTTATTTCGTGTCTGACCTTTTCCTTTTCAATTGGTAATTACATTCACTCTTGGTCCCATCTTTACCCTTTACCTTCGCCATGGTCAATCCTACTTAACACTGCCTCGTGCTTGCATTGTCTCTTGTTTTGCGTCTCTTTGTGGTAATCCACGGACCCTTAGAGGGTCATCGGTTACCCCAGTACTATCTAAATAGCTATGGCAAAGCTTGCTTCCAGAAGGCTATCTTCTTTCCTTGTTTCTGTCTTACCCTGTTCGCTGATGATTCTCCGGGACTCACTACTTTTTCCTAGTTTTTCAATGACACGGTTGTTCTGCCACAATAAGAAGTCTCCGATCGCATCTAGACGAATGCAGGATGTTTGGCAGATTCCCATTGCCCAGAACGCAAATCTTAGTGAAGTTTCCGGTCGAATTATTCAGTATCCATCCGAGTTTCAAGAAAATGTCCCCATCTAGCCAAGATCGATTGAAAAGAAGTGCAATTGAGTTTGGCGAGAGTGTCCGAAAGCGAGCCCTCTCCCTGACCGCCGAGGGGAGGGACGCAAACCAAATCGCTAAGATTCTCTGCGATACCGATGCTGTCGGCCACAACTACGGAATCGGCATCGTCCTCGATTCTGATGGTCAAGCGATGACCTCTTCGGAGACTATCCTCAAATACACTCTACGAGAGATTAAAGACAGTCGGCGCGGTAACTACCAGAGCTCTACGGCGATCATCGAGGATCTCAAAACCGCTGTTTTAAAGTGGCAGCGGATTCCAGAAGCCCTTTGGGAGCAATTTCTCCTCATCCTTCCTTCCGATGCTGGAACTGGTGCCGTTAAGTCGGCCGTTGATCTTGGCCTTAGACTAAATAAAAAGGTGATTTCGATTGGCGTAGAGGAGTTAGGTTGGCCGGCCTATTCTGCTATCGCACAAAGTTGTCGTATAGGCTGCCAGCAGTTTCCCACCGACTGTGTCATCGAAAACGATGCGATTCTTCCCATTTATCAGGCTGGCCCCATGAATACTACTGGCCGGGTGACTGCAGCTTCAGTCCTACGCGAACGAGCCACCGCCGCTGCCGCCAGGAGCTGCCCTGTGATCTTGGATCGGGCCTATCCTGGTTTCGAATTCTCCGGACGATTAGAAGCGAAGGGTTATGACGCCGTCATGAAAATGAGCTACCAAGGGCAGATTGCCCCTTTTGTTGGGACGAAAACCCCTTTTCTCATCCCCATCAGCCCAACAAAATGTTTCCGAAGCTTTGCCCTCCGGCCAGCCGGAATGCTTCTTGCCTACATTCCCGACGAAGCAACGCGCGGCGAAATTTCAACCCTTGCTGCAGTTCTTATGAGGGCTCGTGGCTGTTCTTTTGAACATCCTGTAACTCGAGCCTTCGCTAAGGCCCTAGTATCTGACCTCCCTGCTCTCGAGAGAGAGCATATACAGGTCCTAAAACGCCTGGCTAAAACCGAGGGCCTCTGGGCGAGTTTAACTCGCAATACTCCCATCGAACATCTTTTCTCTGAATCCTACTCAGGTCTCTTCCGTAATCCCCGGTCTCATCAAGATTCTGACATAGTCCTTTACGGCCAACATATCTATCCCGTTTTCACTGATGGAAGATGCCGCATCAACATCACTGGGTTACCTGGAGACGAAGAATTGCAACGGGAACACATCGGCGTATTTGCCCGGACTTGCTTCGAATAAGTTAGAGCGATCAAAGAACAGGAAAAGGATTTTGTATTGTTCTGTTTTGTGGGGTGAGATGCTCGAACCTAGGCGGTTGGTGTTGTGGTGTGGCAGTTCCATCTTCACCCGGAGCATTGGATGAGGGCCGAATTGTCCAGAAGTTGGTTTACTAAGAAATAAATAGGAGCACTGTATGTGAGGGAATTTTTCTGCTCTTCCTCACTTATAGTAAACGGCGACATGGGCGTGATAAAGCGCAATGATGATCGTGAGTGCAGCCAGGGTTACGTGGAGAAGGATCCATACTGTTCTGTAAGAGTAAGACCAAAAAGAAATTTTCAAGCTGGTTGGATTAGCTAATCCAACAACAACATTGATCAAAAAAACCCAGCTGAGTACAGCAAGGTACCCATATCCGAATTCAGTACTGTGGAGATAAAAAAGAATCGGAGCAAATGTCCCTGTCCTTTGATGGAAGACCAACGGACGGAGGAGTTTTTTTCTTCTCATCCGTGCTAAAAAAAGGTACCACTGGTATCCCACAAACAAGAGCAAGCAAGTGCCGGTTGCGTACTTGTATTCGTCCACTGACTGTAAGCTACGGAGCCAATTACAGTGGAAACTGGCCATGTCTTGGACAAAATAAAGTGCAACTAAGGCGATGCCAACCAATCTCCATTTCCATTCGCGCGGTGTTCGTTCCGGAGGTCGGCTCGAAAAATTCCCAAACGACAAGGGGCGCCGCCCTCGCTCAATTAAAAGCTGGGATCTCCTAATCTGATTCATGGACTAGGCTCACGAATTTGCCTTTTCGAAATCATTCCATCCCCCGTTGAAACTCGATAATAGCTTGCAATGTTATGGGAGAGGCTCGTTCCCCCACCTTAGCTATAAAGACATCTGTGGACGGAAGATAGTAACCATCCGTTGGCCAATGCTTTCCCACTTTGGGCGGATTGGCAAAGGAAGCTACTTTTTCAATGTATTGATCGTAGCTCTCACGAAATCCTATCCGAAGGGCTTGCACCATTGAGATAGCCTCTTCGAGGCTGACCGAACTCGCTGGATAAGACCAGGTTGAGGCACCCATGATGTCACCTAGTTTCCAATCGGACTTTGTAGTTTCTGGTTCTTTGTTGTGGCATCTTACGCAGGTCTCAGCGACGGCGACATCCGGAAACATAGCAATCTGAAAACCAGTGTCATCATCATAAAAAAATTGCGGCTCGCCAGTTTCCCTAATTTCCAAAAAGTGGGAGTTCTGAAGACCGGTGAGTTGATTTGCGTCGTTGATTGGAAAGTCTGAGCCGAGAAATAGATAGAGTCGCAAGGGACTTCGGCGGAGGCTTTCTGCAGTTTCCCGCAGGAAAAGGGCGGGGAGGGGCCCTGCTTCGAGTTCGGGGTTGCGCCACAGCTTGTTGAATTCCAAACCTCTTTTTTGACCAGCGCCCACAATTTCCTCCGTCCAGAGTTTGCGAACGGTATCATTTTCTGCTTCTAGGACCTCGAAAACTTTAGAGATTGGGATTGGTCGCGCGGCGTCTAGGGCGGAGTCTTCCGGCGGTGCGTTAACGATTATCAGAACGACGAAACACAGCGTGACTGCGATAGAAATAACGATGGTCTTCCTCATTTTTGGCTTGGCGGATTACTTGAGGATTTAATTTTTGAAGGGAAAGCAAATTTTTCAAGCGAGTAGGGAGATGGGGCTCCGTTGAAATACTCCCAAATCAGTTGTTCTGAAACGCCATCCTCGATGCGTTGAGGTGTTGTCATCTTGTGATTTCCGTGAAAGTCATGGCACTGAAGACAGGTATTCCACAATTCGTCACGAACTAAAGTGGCATGGGTAGGAGAGATTGGGTCATTTTTGAGGTCGGTGTCTTTATGGCAGTGGGTGCAATATTCAATAGTCGGGAGGGTTACCCGTTTCCCCCGGTGCTCGGTGTGGCAGGTAATACATTGGTAGACCTTGAACTCTTTCCGAACTTCGGCAAAACGCGGTTCGAGAAAGCGGGAGATTGGGTGTCGGTCGTCCGGGCGTTCGTGACACTCAAGGCAGGACTCGCTGGATACATCTTCGGACCCGAATCCAATAGTGGATTTGCGTAGGCCGAGCCAGTAATGGACGTTGGAACTAAACTCCTGTGCCACTGTACCCTCAATAGGAATATGGCATTCGTGGCAGCTCAGTTCTTCATGTCCAGTATTCATAGGACCCTTGGCAACCCACTTGTTCTGCTTTGGGAAAGAGAGAAGAGAAGTAAACAGAATACCAAGAGAAACCCCCAGAAACACCCCTAAATAGCGTCGCTTTTTCGTTCCCTTTAAATAGTCTGAAATGATTGATTTGATTCTCAAAATTTAGTTCGAAACATTAAATTCCGGGACCTCCTTAATTATTACTAGCGGTCATAAAATCGGAAATATTGATGCGGTTTCTGTACAACAAGGAGGCAGCTGTCGAGTTTGGTATCGTTCACATGGTCTTACCCAGGATGCAGCTTTGGTTTTGCACACAACATGGCGTCCATCATACCATAACGGTGCTTCCAAAATCATTCGATCAACCACTCATCATCGAGATCTTTGTTTGGCTGTAGGGAAGATAAGCTTATATCAAATTTGCGTTTGATCTTGTTATTGTGGTCACGTACCTGAAGAGAAATGGTTGGATCTTCCTTTTCCCAGTCAATGACAATGAAACCGAAACCAAGATCCTTGTAGAATGAGCCAATCCTATAACGGTTTCTCTCCGCTTTGAGCCTTGTCGCAGAAATGTTCATGCCACTGGAGGTAAAGTCAATCAATGGATAATGCACGGTCTCGTCATTCACTACTGAAATCTCATGGAAATGCCGGTCACCTGAAAGCAAGATTATACCACCTTTTTGGCTCGCACGAATTAAATTTAAGAGACGCTGGCGGCTGCGGGGGAAATTTCCCCAGTTTTCGAACGTCTGATCGAACGCGAGTATCTGAGTTCCCGAACAGATAAAGGTTAACTGAGCGGTGGAAGCTTGCAGCTCCGACCGGAGGAATTCCCATTGGATTTCTCCCAGAATATCTGACTCTGGTCCTGGGATGTCAGCAAAGTAGCGGTTGTCGAGGAGAATGAACTTCAACTGCTTTCCTTTTGGACCAAAGGTATGGCTAGTAAAGACCCCTTCGCGGGTACGGCGAGGCGAGTCCTCCGGTTCTTCGAGAAAATCGAGCAGCAGCTGCTGACTTTCTCGTTTTTTCGGGTACCACCTCCCCGAGTTGTTTTCTCCATAGTCATGGTCGTCCCAGACGCCTATAATTGGTACAGTTTCTCGAAATCTGGCATATCGAGTATGGTTGAACTGACTTGCGTAGATGTTTCTCATCCTAGCCATATCTTCAGTATCGCAATAGACGTTGTCTCCGAGCCACACCCAGAGCTCGACTTTGGAATCTGTAAGTACATCCCAGTACGGCTGTGGTTTTTCCTGGTCGTTACAAGAGCCGATACCGATAAGAGAGACTGGTTCGGCGATCTGATAAGGAAAATAGGCGGATACTGACTCTCCTTTGAGAGCCAGTAAAACAATGGTCATGAGTCTATATTTCTTAAAAAACATGGCTAACTTGGATAGCATTAGATTTCCCTCATCAATTCACGCGGGTGTTTAATGAATCTGAGACACCGTTGCTCTCGAGAACAAACAAATTGTCCTGTGGGGATTGCATAAGGATCTTAACTAAATTTGAGCATTAAAAAACGGATATCATTACTGGGGTCCCATGTGGCTCGTATCGATTATTTCGGGAGTGATCGCTGGCTTCCTCCAATTCTCACTTCCTCTAGCATTGAAAAGAATTCAAACCGAATAGGCAACTGAACCATCGCTCCTAAGTAGGGTTTTTGCCGCATTCATCGGAATGTAAGGAGTCCGTTCAACAAGGCGATCGTCTAATTCTACTCCTAGCCCAGGTGCTGAGGATATCGGCATGTATCCTCCAACTCTCTTCCAGCTACTTTTGAAGACAGCTTGGTCTTCGCTTTCATCTGCCTTAGTGTACTCCTGAGTAACAAAATTGGGGATACAGGTGTCCAGATGGTAAGATGCGGCGCTAATCAGTGGGCCTAGGAAATTGTGTGTTACAACAGCACAGTGATAGGCCTCGGCGATTGCAGCAATCTTCTTACAATGGGTCAACCCGCCAGCAAGAGCGACATCCGGGCGGACATATTGGGGACCTCCTTGGGCTAGCAATTCACTGAATTCCCATATTGTGCAAAGTCGCTCGCCGTTACCGACAGGAACGTTGATACGCCGAGCGATGTCGGATTGGGCAGTGATGCTGTCAATCTGGATAGGATCCTCCAGGAAATATAGGTTGAACTCATTCAGGGCCTCGGCTACAGTGACTGCAGTGAGGGGCGTGAGTTTGCGGTGGATTTCTATGATTAAGTCGAGATCTGGTCCCCCTCCTTCACGGGCAGCAGCAGTAAGGTCTCTAGCCGTTTTGACCAATCGATCTACCGCCATGTTTTGATAGTCTCCAACTAGAGGGTCAAACTTGAGAGCAGTAAAACCTTCTTCGACTGCTTCCCTAGCTACCTTGAGCATGCCCTCAGGGGTGCTGCTTCCATTCATTAAGTGTAGGCGTAGCTTATCGCGGCAGTTTCCTCCTAAAAGTTCCCAGACGGGAACGTTGAAGTGCTTACCTTTGATATCCCAGAGAGCCATATCTATCGCGCTTAGGGCCCCGGATATAGCAGTTCCCCTAAATGGAGACATTCGATAAAGATATTGCCAATGGTGCTCGATACGTAGCGGGTCTTGCCCAACTAGGTAGTCCTTGAACTTGTCGACGATTCGCTCGACCGCTTCGGGATAACCCCAGCAAGCAGTTTTGCCTAATCCATAGAGGCCACTATCGGTATGAATTCGAACGACATATCCGTTGCCCATAAAAATGGGCTCGATTTTTTCTATATTCATGGAATGTTTTAGCCTTAAATTCTCAGGAGATTTCAAGATTAAAAACGAATTAAAAAATGGCTAACTTACGATTTGCTGCATCGGTTGAGGGACGGGTTGCCTTTGTAACTGGTGGTGCTCGAGGTTTGGGGCGTGCCTGTGCGCTCCGAATTGCTGAAGAGGGAAGGGATATCGCGATTATTGATATTCTTGAGGAAGAGGCTAATGATACCGTGAAAGCTGTTGAAGACTTCGATCAAAAGGCTATCTTCATCCGAGCGGATGTCAGCAAAGAAGCACAGGTTCGAGCGGCGGTTTCGAAGACTGTCGAGATCTTTGGGCGCTTGGATATTCTTGTTTGTTGTGCCGGAATACTAGGCCTAGAAGCACCTTTCCTCG
The DNA here is from genome assembly GCA_964542645.1 of uncultured Opitutales bacterium. Lineage (GTDB taxonomy): Bacteria > Verrucomicrobiota > Verrucomicrobiia > Opitutales > UBA2987 > Moanibacter. The sequence goes on from CAZIUG010000010.1 coordinate 42,391, forward strand.
AGCAATCCTCCTCCGATTTCGATAAGGTGATGAAAATTAATCTCTACGGCATTTTCTATGCTCATCAAGCGGTGTTGCCCCATATGCTAAAACGGGGCTGGGGTCGGTGTGCCAGTATCACATCGGGAGCGAGGCGTGCGGCGTCTAATCAGGTCCCTTATGGTGTTTCGAAAGGGGCGCTGCATTCTTTTATAGGCGCTTTAGGAAATCCCTATGCGCGCCAGGGGGTTTTTGTCAATGGGGTGGAACCGGGACGCGCGCTCACCGATATGGTAGTGCCGCGATTTTCAAAGAGATTTTTATCTGACCCGGGCAATCCTTTGGGACGTTATTCCGATGCCGAAGAGGTGGCTGAAGTAGTTGAATTCTTGTGCTCCGAACGCAACACCTATACTACTGGTTCAGTGTGGAGCGTCAAAGGCTCGACTGGCTAGAATCTTGGAAACTTAGGATGGAACAAGCTCGCCCAATCGAACAGAACGAGACAATTTTCTTTTCCAGGGTTTACTGGGACCATTTCCTATCACCAAGAAACTTCCTTTTTAACACTATCTAAGATTAACCTTTCGTATGCATAAAGTGAGAATCCTATCTTGAAGGACAATAATCAGCTCCAATTGTCTGTTGCTACCACTGTGGAATTTAAGGCAATCAAGGGTGGAGTTCTCGGGTTTTAATCCTTTGGTCGATTTTCCTGAGTCGCAAATGACCCGGGGATTTCTGCATGGGTATTTAAGTTGCGGATTAGGTAATTTTGCTTGCCCGGTTTGACCAGCCGACCCAAAAATTGAAAGAATCTAAATTAAGGAAATGATCGAAATCGAATTGATGCCCGAGGAGAATAAGGTAGCTGTTACCATCGATGGTGCGCTTTTTACGGAATACCGTTACGGACACTACGCCTGTCGGCCCTTCTTCTATCCCGTTTTGACTAGTGATAGGCAGCATCTCACTCGAAGGTATCCTATGGAATCCGTAGAGGGTGAAACTCAAGACCACTACCACCACCGTGGTGTGTATGTGGCTCATGGACTTGTTAATGGATTTGATCTGTGGTCAGAGTCTACCGACCACGGTGCCATGTTGCAGTGTGGCGATCCGGTAGTGTCAAGCGATGGAGAGATTGCCACAATCGAAGGTCGAATCGATTGGGTTGGTCCTGAAGGGCAGAAGATTCTGCAGGAGCAGCGCAGCATCCAGATCCGTCCAGAGGAGGATTTCCGTATTATAGATCATCAAAGCGAATTTTGGGCAAAGTACGGTGATGTGTCCTTTGGAGATACTAAAGAGGGTGGCCTATTTTCGATTCGGGTGCCAACCTCTATGGATGCCAAAGGCAAGGGGCGAATTGAGAATTCCGAGGGTCTGATCTATGATAGCGGTAGAGAAGAAGAGGTTACATGGGGCAAACAAGCTGTTTGGGTCGACTATTCGGGTCCGTTGGCAAGCGGTGACGAATGGGGCCATACCGTGATCGACCATAAGGATAATCCACGGCATCCGACCTATTGGCATGTGCGAGGCTACGGCCTCTTTACTGCTAATCCTTTCGGGGTCCACGATTTCAAAGGTGATAAGAGCATCGATGAAAGCATGACTATTCTCGATGGGGATAAGAAGATCTTCCGCTACCGTTGGATTGTTCATCCAGGACGCGGAGTGATCAACCCGCGTGTAGCTGAGTTGATTGACGAATTTCTAGAGGCTTGACAATTGTAAAGGTCGTTCCCGTTTTCCTGTCTTCTCTTGGGTTGGGTACTGTACTAAATTAGGAAAAACTTGTTGCCCGATCCTTTTCTAGGCTAAAACGAACATGTTATGATGGTAATGCAAGCTGAAGAAAATTAGACGCAGATGGGTTTTATTGATGCGGAAAAGAGGTTCTACTTGCAGCCTTTTTAACTCTTAAACTGTGTAAGACGAATAGCCCTTGTGCTTCCTAAATAGCTACCGCAACTCCCTTTCCCCCTTCATCAGGTGGAAGATATTCAATTCGCCGTAGAAAGCGTTCTCCAAAATCATAATTAGGCTGACCGGAAACGAAACGCCAGAGGCGGACGCGACGCATCATTTCGTAGCGGTGTTCATTGCCTTCCCAGCCGTGGTTAGTCGATAGAATTTCTGCGATTTTCGGATCATCCAAATCGGAGGTGTCGAAATTGCGAATCTGAGGTCGCGTTGGGTTGAGTCGCAGCTTGTACATGAAACGGTCTCGACGCGTGTGATTGCTACGGGCCCCGTGCCAAACGCGAGTGTTCCAAACATACATGGAGCCGGCATTGCATGATGCCCAGACCTTGCCCCGCATATGCTGGTAGAAAGTGATTTCACTGGTACGCACATTGCGAAAGTGTGTGCCTGGTATCAGAAATGTGCCCCCCATCTCGTCCGGTGTATCAGCAGGAAAAAGGGAGAGCTGGATATCGAAGTAGTTTTCGCGAAAATCAATCACCGAGTCCTGATGAGTATTTGGGCCATACATCTTTTTCGCTCCCACGAAATGAGCAGCGTGGTGATCATAGAGGGGACGGGGCCCAACTAGGGAATCGATCAGGCCTTTAACCTTCGGTAGCCGGAAGGCGTCGCCCAGAGCTGTACCTTTTGGCCAAGTTTCTTCAAAAGGTGTGCCAACGGTGTAGTACCCACGCTTCTTTTTTGCCATTTCGACCAGACAGGCTTTGCACAGCTTTTTCGGTACCATGTTATCAAATTTAAGATAGCCAGATGCTACGAATTGAGCCATCTGTTTCGAATTTATTAAATACTTCTTCACTTTTTCAATTTGGCTTTTTCGTCTTGCAGCTCACGATTTTTAGCTAGTACTGTTTGGTAGGGAAGGGGCCCATCTTCGTAGGCATCATCTGCCGAGCGAGGCTTGACTTCCGACATTTGGATGACCTGCCATCCATCCCTCATGGCCTCCATGGCATTGAGATAGGGTGGATCCGCCTCATCCACAAGGTCGCTGATCCGGATACCCTTGGAGGCTTCGTACCGAGACCAACCAATCGCATCCGAGTCAAGTCCTGGTGTAGTTTGGAACAGAACGAGAATATCTTGTACCAGGGGCATCTTTTTACTCTTAAATACGAACAATTCTAAGATATCTAACCAAAAATCTCTATTAGAAGCCACCAGAAAAGTGGAACTCTCCAGACCTTGGATTTCAGACACGATTGTGAATTAAAACGCAAGTTGCAACAGGTTTTGTCTTTTCTATTTCCTATGTGTTTGTTATCTAGCGTCGAGGATGCCAGGCAGGAACCCCAAGATCAGAGCTGGGCGGAGCCTCTAGAGCTCCAAATAACGTCGACGTAAAGGTCGCACAACACTGGACTGTATCGGCCCTAGTGCAAATTAGTAAAGAAGAGGCTAGAGAAATTTTGATAGGGTCATGCATATTCAATACCTCTGATAACTAGTAAAATATGCTAATAAATTATCAGTAAGGGATAAATACTAATTTCGGTTATTTATTCTTTGAGTTTCGAACAACCGAGACATTTCTGGCGGCTATCTGCGGGGTCACGGAACAGGAGGGATGAGATAGTTCTCCGGTTGCTTGGGATTACTATGCTAATCGTAGTTACTGCCGATATGGTTGCCCATCAGGCGTAGTTGGCGAGGCGAGGCCTGCTCTAGGATTCGTTTGTCGAATTGGAACTTATTGAGATAGGGTGGATATTTCTGAGTGATCATACGTTGGGCGTAATGGACCTGAAGGAGGTATCGAGTACGTCCGCTTGTATTAGGCGTACCCCGGTGCCACACTTCGCAGCGAAAGACGATGCAGTCACCAGCATTGCAGAGAATGCTTTGTTCCCCAGTTCCATTGAATGTTGTTTCTCCTTCTCTGGGCTGACGTCCGGATCGATGGCTGCCGGGCACAAAATTTGTTGGCCCCAATTCTTCGGTCAGGTCGTCGAGATAATAATGTGCAGTGGTGATATAGATTGGGATCTTGATCTCCGGCATTTTCATCACAGATTCTGGCAAAGTCAGTGGTTGCCAGTCGGTGTGAAGTTTTTGCGGTGGTCGGCCTGTTCCCGTCATCCAGGCCGTCATCCCGATGCAGTGGCAATCATCTCCATGCACCATCTCGATAAGGTCGATGATTTCGGGTCGGTCTAGGTAAGAAAGGAAGATTGGGTTTCGGTTAAAGACATTATTGATACTCTTGTTGAGAAAGGGTTGTTCAGGAGGTTCGGTATGTCTGTCGAAACTTTCCTCTATCGCGGTCAACCGATCCATTGCCGCGCGCAAATCTGAGATTTCTGAATTTCTAAGAACTTTTGGGAAGTAGGCAAAACCTTCCTCCTCCATCGCCTGAACATAACCTGCTAGATCTTCTCTTGGGGACAGGGGCAACGACGTTTCCATAGGATTTTGAATTCTTCCGGAAAGAGCTTAAGGAGTCCAGTTTTAATCAATTTTGGAATGTAGGATCACGGGGGGCCAGTACCCGTCTTAGTTTCGACCAAGACGGTTGACCTATTTTAGTTATCTGATACGAGTATTCACTAATAATGAGTAGATCATTAGGAACAGCGCAGCCCCTTTATAAATATCACTTTCAGTCTGAAGACCACTCCGAAGCTATCAGTTGCCTTTCGGAGAATGGGTTCTGCGTTATTCGCTGTCTGATTGGGGAAAGGGTGATCCAGGCCCTCAAAGACTCCATTGACGAGCACCTGGATCAAGATCGGACACTTCCTTTGGCCTCTAATCGGTATCACGTTACTTTTGCAGAGGTTTGTGAAACTCTCTGGAGCTTAGTCGGCAATGGTCCTTATTGGGATTTTATCTGCGCAGTTCACGGCACGTCCAATCTGTGCCTACATCGTTCGGCAGCGATTCTCCGAACGGCCGGAGAATCAATGGGTAGGTGGCACAGCGATTTTCGTGGAGACATTAAAAATCCAAGAAATGTGAACGAGGTGCTGAATCGATTTCCCATACCCAGTGGGCTCTGGTTTTACCTGAATGGTAGCCACCCAGACCGGGGTGGCATTGCAGTGATCGAGAAGTCCCATTTGCCTGGTTGGAAACCGACTAGCTATGAGTTCTCCCCAGCAGGGGGCATTTACCGAATTGGGGAAGATGAAAACAAAGTTTGTAGTGACATGAATGTGCCAGGGTGCGTAGCGATTAGGGCGGAGCCAGGAGATTTAATCTGTTTTGCGGATCGGACCTATCATGCAAATATGACAACGAATGAACGTCGCTATTCCTGCGGGATCGGCTGGCGCCCTAAGAGTTATCGGGTCATAGCTCCGTGGCCTTTAACGAAGTCTGCAATCACGATGATTGATCGACTTCCCGAGCGTCTGAAGACCTACACCGAGGGTTACACGGGCCTGGATACGAATTGGAAGGGAATTGGGTAAAACTGTGGAATATCGGCGCCGTTTAATTCCGGGAAGCTGAATGTTTCGGATGTAGAAGATGTCGAGAAGGCTGTGAACAATAAGCAAATATATTCGGTTAATTTGCTTCGTTGTAGCTTGGCTCAATGACCGAGTTCTGACATTTCTATGCTAGAAGGCGGAAATAATGGCAACTGAAGAAAGAGTACTCTGTTTCAAGAGAAAGTTATTTGATCAACTGGGGGAATTTCAGGGAATTTGCCTTGATATAGAAAGATATCTGCCTGTTATAACCTCATCGAATAATCTTTGCTACCTTAATCGGAGTGATGCTGAAGTTGACAGGTCCTTCAAGCAACTGATTCCTTACGTTTTGATTTTCTGGGGAAGAAAAATTCTGCGCTATAGACGAGGTAAAAAGGGGCAAGAGTCACGATTGCACGGTCTCTATTCCGTAGGGATTGGCGGACATATCTCAGAGGACGATCACGGGTTGTTTTCTAGCGACCAGGGTTACCAAGAAGGAATGCGGCGTGAGCTCATGGAAGAGGTGGCGATTGGTGAAGTGAAGGATGCTGCTGTCGGACTTATTAACGATGATGATACCGATGTAGGTGCCGTTCATTTTGGAGTCGTTCACGTCTTGACGATTCCTGATCCCAAAGTCGCGCGTGGTCGTGATGGGATTACTGGGCTGGAGTTTGTTTCCTTGGATAGGGCGGTGAGTGAGATTTCTAGTTATGAGTCATGGTCGCAGATCTGCCTTGAAAATATCGATGAGCTCCTATCGAGAGCTGCAGATAAGGGGCTCGATGTTCCTGGGCAGTTGTCGATCTAGCAGAGTCAGATCTCTGAATTATGACGTGATCGCGAACTATTGCTAATCTGTCCCATCATGGCCTTCTAGGACCGTGTTTTCCTCTCGTACTTTCTCAGGTGTTCTGAGTTCGACCGAACCCTCGGCTAATGGTAGGCCATAGAGTTTTCTGAAGGCGATGCCGATATCGTTGAAAATAAGGGCCACAGTGGGAACAAGAATCAAAGTTATGAAGGTCGCGAAAAGTACTCCCCACCCTAATGAGATACCCATGGGTACCATGAACTGCGCTTGCCGGCTCTCTTCGAACATGAGTGGCATCAGGCCTACGAAGGTAGTTAAGGAAGTTAATATCACAGGACGGAAGCGCCGCGCTCCGGCGAGGCGGACGGCCTCTGGCAGTGACATTCCCTCGCGTCGTTGCCTATTCACAAAATCTACTAATACTAGACTGTCGTTAACAACTACGCCAGACAGGGCGAGCATACCGAGGACAGACATCATGCTGATAACATGATTTTGCGAGGGGAATAAGGACATGATGACATGCCCTAGAATGGAGCCAACAACCCCGAAAGGTATGACCGACATGATAATTAAAGGCTGGCTGTAACTTTTGAACGGGATTGCTAATAGGACGTAAATAAGGACGAGGACAAATATTATTCCACGTTGGAATTCTACAAAATTATCACGGACTTCGCGGGCCCTTCCTCTAAGCCCATACTCTAAACCTGGGTATCTTTCAAAGAGTTCTGGAAGATAGTTTTCTTCAATTTCGGTCTGGATGGTTTCGACATCTACTTCATCTTCGTCTGCATCCGCCCTCACTTCAATGACTCGTTTGCGGTCAACACGCAGAATCGAGGGTGGACTCTTCCCGGGTACGATCTCCGCTACGGTCTCAAATGGCACTTCTGTCCCGTTGCCGGTTCGGATCATCATAGTATGGAGACTGGCTATGGATTTCCGTTGCTTTTCAGGGTAACGCACCATCACCCGTACGTCATCGCGACCCCTCTGGATCCGTTGTGCTTCAGAACCAAAGAAAGCCTGTCGAACTTGCCTGGCTAACTGCGCAGCTGTTACCCCTAAGTGCTCTGCCTCGCGCTTCAATTTCAATTCAAATTCATCGGTTGCCCGGTCGAAGGAGTCCTCGATGTCATAGAGTCCATTGTAAGTTGCCAGCTTCTTCTGGAGCTCGTTGGATGCCGTTTTCAAATCTTCTACGTTCGGACCGATAAGTGTAAAAGAGAGTGCCGATCCGCTCCTCCAACCAAAGGAAAAGCTGAGTTGTTCCGCCTCTGGAATGGGCGGTACGCGGTTTCGCAGAGCCATTGTCAACTGCATGCTGCCGTAGTTTATGCCGCTCTGCTCCGTGGGAATCATCTCCACGATCACCTCCCCTCTTTCCGCTACACCGGCATTGTTCCTGGATCTAGAACGGCCTTGGAAAGGGTGACCTCCAGTAGCCGCGAAGATGTTTTTAATAATCTTGCGTCCGTGTTCCTCTTCTAGCTCCTTCTCTAAGGAGAGGGCCTCGGACTCAATCCTTTCAATATGCCCATAGGTGGTTTCAAAGGTCGTCCCCGGTGGCATAGTCAAGGAAATACTCACCGTATCCCGTGGTATGCGCGGGAAATTTCTCCAAGCAATTCTCCCACTTAGGATGAGGCAAATGAAGACAATCAATATTGCTAAAAAGGTAGCTAGAGTTGCATAGCGGTGGTTAAGGCAGAAGTGCAATGTCGGGCGATAGATTTTATCCACGAAGTTCTCCAACCCATTGGCAAAAAGTCGCTGGAAGCGAATGAGCGCATTCAGCTTCGTCGTCCCTTCCCTCAGGTTTTTGCAATGTTTTAGGTGGGCAGGAAGAATCAGCTTTGATTCCACTAAGGAAAATATTAGAACCGGTATTACTACGATGGGTATCTGTTTAAAAAAAGTCCCACGTATACCGGTCATGGCCGCGAGTGGATAGAACGCAACCATAGTAGTGAGGATACCGAATGTTACGGGAATGGCCACTTCCTGCGTGCCTCTTATAGAAGCAGTTAGGGAATCTTCCCCACGTTGCATGTGTTGAAATACGTTCTCGCCAGTTACGATGGCATCATCTACCACGATTCCCAAAACCAAGATAAAGGAAAAAAGAGTGATCAGATTGAGAGAAACCCCTAGCAGTGGGAGAAGCATGAAGGCACCAGAGAAGGCTATAGGTATTCCCCATGCTACCCAAAAAGCTAACATCGGTCGGAGAAATAGAGCCAGTACTAACATGACGAGGATGAATCCAAAGGTGGCACTTCCCTTGAGTGTCAGCAGACGTTGCTGGATGCGTTCTGAATCATCGTCCCAGTAATCAATTACGACTCTCGAAGGCAGCGTTTCGCGAATGCCGCTTATATAATTTCTAACTGACTGGCCGATCTCGATAGCGTCTTGATTTCCTGATCGGTAGACATTGATTCCAATAGCTCGACGACCGTTAAATCGAGCTACGATCGGGGTCTCGTCGAAACCGTCCGTTACAGAAGCAATATCTCCAACCGTAATGCGTGTGCCGTCTTCTCTAGTTAGGACTACGATGCGAGAGAATTCTTCGGTGGTATAGGCCTGCTCATTTGTTCGCAAGAGGATGCTTCCGCCCTCGGCCATAATCCTCCCTGCCGAAAGATCGATGGAGGAATTACGAATTGCCTGGACAACTGAATCAAATGTCAGTCCGTACTGTTTCAAGGTTATTTCCGAAACCTCAAGACCGATTTCGTAAGGGCGTACCGCTTGTAGTGAGGCCAGGGAAATATTAGGTAGCGACATTATTTCGTCGCGGAGGCGCTCTCCGAGACGCTTTAGGTGCATCTCACTCATCTCAGCGGCGAGAACTACGGTGATCACACGTTCCTGATAGTCTGCCAAGGAAACTTGGGGACGTTCCGCGTCAACCGGGAAGTTGGGAATTGCATCAATCAAGTTCTTTATCTCATCGAGCGTCTTTCCCAGGTCGTAACCATCCTCGATTTCGATGGACACAGTACCGGAATTTGATGAAGCACGACTCTCAATCTCCTTAATGCCTTGAACACTGTAGATTGCTTCCTCAATACGCGTGAGAATCGCCTTTTCGACTTCCGTAGGAGTTGACCCCCGATAGGGGACGGCGACCACGACCCTCCGTAGAGGAAAATCGGGAAATTCCCGCAGTACGATCTTGTAAACTGCCGCATAGACTCCTAATGCCAGGATGGCAACCATCAGCAGATTGGCGGCTACCCCGTTACGGGCGAACCATTCAATGATGCTTTTCATATTCCGATCATCTCATTCTTTACAGAATGGATATTAGCGTAGTCTTTGTCCTTGTTTGCTAGAAAGGTTGATCCCTTGGCGTTTAGCCCAATCTCTTATTTCTCTCATCGTAAGTTGGATCCCTTTACGATCGCCTTTGCTGACAGCCTCATCTAGCTTCTGTTTGAGATTTTCGGGCAAGGACTTGCCCCCCGGAATTTTTGCCATCAGATTAGCAACAAGGGATCCATGTCCCCTATCCATAATCAGCTTGTCTCTTGATGGTTCGATCACATTGGTATCGATCAAGGAGTCACCTTTTTGCGAAAAATCTTCTTGTTCTTTCGCGAGGACTGGAAGCCCCTCAAGCACTAGAGGGAGATCTGTCAGGTTCAGGAGATCGCCTGCAGTGATTCCTTCCCCAACCACGATGTGCTCATCATCATGCCAAAGGATCTCCACGTCCGTTCGTCTCAAACGGTTCTCGTTGTCCACTATTAGCACATATTGATTTTCTTTTAAGAGTTTTCGTGGCAGGACGAATACTTCGGCTATGGTTTTCCCAGTAATTTCAGCCAACACAAATGTCCCCACTTTCAGGGGCGGTTTTTTGTTCACTGTTCGACCATATGGATTACGTACCTGGGCGATGATAAATAATTGTCGGCTACGTGTGTCGATGGACCCCTCGGCTCGTACGACACGACCTTCCCATTGATAGGTCGTGCCAGCCGCTTTGTGCCTCAAAACAACCATGGGGCCATCAGGGAAATCCGGATTCTCTCCCCGATAGACTTCTTCGAGGTCGAGATATCGAAGTTGATTCTCCGTCAGGGGCAGACGTACTTCGGCAAAATCCACCGCGTAAATGCGAGCCAGTTGGATTCCTTGCGAAACAAATTGACCAACATCTACATTTTTCGTCAGCACGCGTCCGGCAAAGGGTGCACGTATCCTAGTCCTCTCAAGATTTTTCCTAGCGTTTGCCACTCTTGATTGAGCCGCAGCCACCTTTGCCTTCGCCAGTTGATAATACGGTTCTCGTCGTGCAAGAGATGAAGGTGCCCCCAGGTTTAATCGCTCGAGATCCAATTGGGCTTGGTCGTAGCGAGCCTTTTCTTCCGCTGCTTCCAGTTCTCTCTGAACCAGAGTCGACTCCGCCACAGTCAATTCCATCGCATAATCACTGGGATCGATTTTCAATAGTATATCACCTTCCTCGAAGAATCCTCCTTCCCTGAAGCTGGGGGATATAGATATAATCCTACCTCGGACTTCTGTTGCCAACGCACTTTGAGTCCGTGCCCTTACCGTACCCTGCGACTTCAGAGTTACGGTGTACTCCCTTGGCTTCGCGACTACAACATCAACTTCCGGGATTGTCGAACGGGTAGGGCGCTGCCGGGGTTCGGGTTTGGTCGCAATCAGGTACCACCCCATGGATATGGCGATTCCGAGAATCAAAAACGGTAATGAAATCCTAATAACTCTCATCACTTAACTTTAAGCCAAAATACTGTAGGGCTTTTAATAATAGCGCAAATCTTCAATTCGGCCATTTTCCTGTTGTTGCAGCTATGGTAATATGAAATTGGTCATTTTATTGTTCATGTAAATATTAAGGGATGAAGTTGAGGATCTGAGAATTCTCTAAAGGGAGATGTTATAGGGAAATGTTATAGCTGGATAAGGTCGTCGATTTTTGTACTGAATCGACACTGTATTGGGTGCAAAAGTAGTATAGGGAACTACGCAACCTGGGTCGGGGGACTTACAGGGGGTCTTGTGGTAGAAGGTCTCTGGCGAAGATCGGATCTATCTCAGATTGCTCAAAAGTTGGGATGACCGTTGAAGCTCCAGGTTAACCCAGAGTCTGAAAAGGTTCCCACTTTTCTCCTGCCTCCACGGCTTGTCGTTCCAGCTCTCCTCGCCATCCCACTAGCTCACCGCCTTTAATTCGTTCGATGTCGAACTCCGTGTACCGATCTTCGAGTGTTTCACCTAGTTTTTGTTTTTCTGCCCAGCGATCCCAGGTAGTTTTCATCCATTTGTGAGGCAAGGCTTCTCGAACCGATGGGTCGAGTTGCCAGGCGTGTCGTGCATCCGCTACCTTGGGTTCTTCGGTAGGTGGCCCCTCCCATTTAGACCAACCAATAGATAAAGTGTTCCGCTCCCGTTTGGGAACCGTGTGTCCTGTATGAATGTTAGAGCCTATGCGAATGAGTGCTTCCCCGGGTTTTAGGCGGATCGCAACTTGATCTGGGAGAGGATCTATGCCGTTCCAACTAGGGGTGTATGGCACCCCCAAATCCTTCATCTTTTGGGGAAGGAGAACGTCATATTCGAAGGGAGTTCGCCATCTTTTATGGCTGCCTGGAATTAGCTCGTGACACTCCTCATCAACCAAGGCCAGGAAAAGGTTTACTCCATTCCGTTCCCGTAGAGACGCTGCATTCTTTTCCTGGATTTCTTTCCAACGGATTTTTTCGACTTCTTCAGAATAGTCGTCGAGCGTTGATCCTCGGTCATCTCGTTGTGCTCTATGAGGCGCGCCAGTGCCCCACCAGGTTGCATCACGGTGCCAGCCTAATTTGTGCTCATTCTTGCGAGGATTACACCATAAAAGCATGCCAGTCATCTCCAGTTCATGAGGCTTAAGGTCGCACCAAGAATGGACAAAATTCAAAAAATCGGGTGATCCAAGGAACTGTGCGAAGCACGGTTCCTTAAAGGCTGGGTGGATGAGTCCACGGATAGCCCAAGCTTCGTGTGCTTTCGCTCGATGAACATAGCCTTTTGAACAATCGAGTTTGCTGTAACCGTATTCAGGAGCACACGCCTCAGTAATCCGACGACCAGCTTCGCGCAGGATGGGAATCCATGGACTCCCGACAAAATCTGTGATAATTACGAACCCATGCTCCTCCAAATGGGCCAGTCGCTGTGAAGTTGCCCCAGGCGCAGCAAGTCCGGGCATAGAATCGGCGAAAGCCGTGGCGTGGTAATTGATATGAGAGTTAACGCAGGAGGGATCTTGGAACACACCCGATTTTTGCTGCGAGCTCATATTTCCATCCTGGGAAAGGTGGATAATAGGGTCAAGAATCTTAACGAATAATAATGACTCATGAAAGTATCGGTTAAATAATACCAATGAGAGTTGGACCCTAATATTTTTCGCTGGTCCCCCTTCGCTTGACCCAGTACCCAAAAAATTGCTTTATTACAAAGAGTTCTCTGCGATCAACCCAGGAATCAGGATTATAAATGCAGTTCCTTTAAGCTAGGATAGAGTCCTGGCGCAGAGATTCTTTAGTGTCGAAGATTTACGTAAGCATCATCAAACAAGGAGCCTATTCATGACTGACTCAACCCGAAAGAATATTCAACCCGATGACCTAAGGAGATTTTGCACTGCTGCTATGGTCGAAGCCGGTCTCAGCGAAGAGGACGCCGCACTTAGTGCCAACGTCTTCGTCAAAACCGATACATGGGGTACTTTCACCCATGGGACTAGGCAGATACGGGGGTTGATGAAGAATGCTCGTCGTGGCCGTCTGGTTGCGAAAGCCAGGGAGAAGATTGTGAATGAAGGACCGTCTTGGGCTATTATCGACGCCTGTGACGGCATGCCACCATCCATTTGCTGTCGTGCCATTCAGTTGGCCGTAAAAAAAGCCCGAGATAGTGGCATGTGTTACATCGGCATTCGAGGTAGTAGTCATTACGGTGCTGCTGGATTTTACGCCAATCTAATTGCCGAAAACGGGATGATTGGTCTATCTATGTGCAACGTAGAACCCTGCATGACCGTACCGGGAGGAAAGAGCAAAATTCTGGGGACTAATCCAATAGCCTATGCTGCTCCCACGGGTACAGATCGTACCATTATGCTGGATATTGCTACCAGTGCAGTTGCGGCCACAAAAATATTCGCAGCTAAGAATGAAGGTCGCAGCATACCGGATACATGGTTGGTGGATGAGGACGGAATCCCCACCACCGATCCCAACGAGTTTCCGGAAAAAGGGGCACAACTTCCCATGGCTGGTCACAAAGGATACGGGTTGGCGGTGTTAGTGGAGTTGCTAACGGCCACCCTATCAGGCGCGGCAATGATGGGTGGAGTCCAGAGTTGGGTGGCAGATACTGATGAGTCTTCTAATCAGGGGCACGCTTTCCTAGCCATTAACGTTGGATCTATGATGCCGCTTGCCGAATTTTGTGCCCGGATTGCCTCCTTGAGTGACGAGATAAAGGGTGCTTCCATGGCTAAGGGGGGAAGGATTTTTTTGCCGGGTGAAATCGAATGGAACAATCGAGAGAAAGTCCTCATCGAAGGAATTTCGATGCCTGAGGATGTTTTGATCAGTTTGCGGGGTCTGGCCGAAGATAGCGGGATAAACCCCGCTGATTTCAATTTGGATCTGGGTTAAAATTCGCAAGTTCCTCTTTGAGACGTCGCCCGACGATCTTTGCCTCTCCGGGGTTTTAATATCATGGGGTCAACGATAATCCGACCTCTAGGAAGACAGAGTGCAATAGAGGGATTGTCTTGAAGTAGAGTTGCAGCGATTCGGCACGCTCTCGCTCAATCTTGGCCAACCGAGACGATTGAATAGCCCTGTGTTGAACCCATTGGGATCTTAATCTTCCTCCTTCAGGCTACCTAGAAGGGGTGTTAAAGCTGAGCAATCTCTTCCAGCCTAGAGGCTTAAAGATCCTTCTTTTTCCAAGGATGACACAGTGTAAGTATGAGAAATGGATCTCTCCAGGACGGGGTCATATATTTCAAAGTGAAAATCAGATGGGAAGGTGACCTCACTTAGAGTTGACTGGCCCTGATAAATATGAGGTGGAACAGATGGCAGTACATCGCCGGATCCGCTTAAAAGAATGCTCCCGTCCTCTTTGAGCCACGAATATTGGTCTAAGTAATAATCTGGATCGAGTAATTCTTCCAGTCTAAATTCCTGATAAGCAATCTCTCGTCCGGATTCCGTGATAAAACTTTTTAGTACGAGAGCATTCCAGTGTCCCTTTACATCGTCGTACAGCCAGCCTTCACTCGCAACGATCGTCGGCACCATTTGCTTTGACTTAGCCGTATCGAAAACCTTGCCCAACATGCTTGTCCAAAGTTCTTCTAGAGTCCTGTCATTATGGTCGCTACCGACAGAAATGTAGATTTGCCCCTTGTTCGAAATGACTACGAATTCCACCTCACCAGAGGTTTGAGATCCTTGCACTTCTATCTCATCTTCACCAGTTAAAAGGTACCGGCTTTTCAAGCAGATACCGGCTGCTGGGTGAATCTGGTAACCCTTCCCTCTGATTTCCTCCAGTAACTGATTAGTTGAATCGATGTCGCGTGCGGCGTGACGAGAGCAGCCTAACTTCTTTACTTCGATGTTAATTGAGTAGGATTTGCTCCCAACAGGGTAAATTTTCAACGGAAGTGTATTTTTCATTAGCATGTGAGGTAGTCTCCGGGATTGCGACGATGTCAAGCAAGTGGAATCCTGCGGCCACTGGTTCCGAAACATAGGGTTTTCTTGGAATGAATTTGTAATCAACTTGGCCGTCTGAGTTGTGACTTTACGGGCCCCCTTTGCGCCCTCGTCCGATTAGGATGATGGCAAATACATCTGCTATACGGGCTTCAATCCATCCATTGGCTGGAACGGAGGAGAACGGGTCACGTTTTCGGTTTATGGAGTCTTTGGTTAGGTGTCATGAAAGTTTATGTACCCCTATCCAAAAATCATATCGTTAACTAATACTCCATTGGATCAAAAGGTGATAAACTTGCGCCTTTTGGGGAGGCAATGGTCGGGCGTATGGGCATCTTATCTGGAGCCCGGTAGGTTATACTCAGGTGTGGGGTTTCTAGGCGCACATGGCCAAGATGTCTTGATTCCATAAGGGCGTCTAATCCGCCTGATACCAATAAGGTGCGTTCTACTGGGTATTGAGGTTTATGGCTAAGGAACATTTCTTGAATATTCAGGCCCAGGTAGCTGAAATGTGGGTAGGGTGGACCTGGCAGTCGTATTGCTGTCGCCTCTATCCGCCCACTTGTTCTTGCAGCATAAGACCACTCTTCCTTTATGAAGCCGTTAAGTTGGAGTAAAGTGGCCCTAAAACCATCGCGGTACTCTAGCAGAAAGGCAATCGGATGCTCACAAGCTTCATCCATCGGACCGCTCTCAGTATTAGCCGCATTGGCCGCCGCATTGGCCAGCGACTGCGACCAAAGGCCTTCCACCCCGGCTCGCCAGACCGAATCGCCTTCTAGACATTGCACAGTTGCGATACCGCATTCGCCACCTTGTCGTCGTTCGACCATGGTTTGCAAGGCTTCGAAACCGTGGTAGCCGTAGGATTCTATCCCTCCATAACCTATGATAAGTGCCTCTTCTATAGGTGCATTAAGATCATGTTCAAGCCAAGGGTCGCGCCATCCCAGAGGGAGCGACGAACCAGCCATCAAGGGTATATTAAGTTTAACGGCTCGATCATAAATCCATTTTGAGTCGATCCAATTGTAAGAGAGGTGCTTGTCGCTGAAAACGGGAACAGACCGGCCACTTGTTGCCATAACTCCACTGATCTGTTCAAAGAAGTGTCGTCGGGGGTAGAGGTGCTGCCCCTTCTCGTTAAAGGCATAGTTGCCATGTTCCCCTATCGAGAGCACTCCATCCACAGCCAGTTTATCGCCTCCGAGGCAGAGGGCTTTGTGAATACTCAGGAAGATAGGGATATTATATTTCTCCGAAACCTTGAGTCCAATATCGTTATCGGGAATCTGATCTAAGTACATTGAGACGATGTCTACCTGAGGTTCTTGCATCCCCTCGTCGGTAGGAAATCCTTTAATAAATTTGCCTACGATAACGTCGGCATGAGCAGGCACACGGTATTCTGTAATAATGGCAGCAATTTTCTTTCGGTCAGACATGGACTTTGCTCAATTTCTTTTTTTCTTCGTTCTCTCTGATTCCTTTATATACCTTTCAAAGCAGTGGTTTTATTAAAGTCATAATTTCTTATGAAGTCTACACCATGTTGTACAAATGGTTTGAGATTTAGGTTCCCAAACCATTTTTCACCAGGGAATTCGAAATGACTTTCAGTGGAGCTGATGCGGGTTTTGGAATGATATCTATCCAATTATATCCTGGTTTCAAAGCGGTTAAATAATTATCCTCGCATTCCTTTTAACCGAAAGTGAGCATGCGGCTGGCAGGCATATCTAAGACACTCGGGTTTGTCAGTGCTTTAGGCCCTTCCCCCTAGCATTTTGAGTTCTTGATGATAAGGGAGAGTGACAGAATTTAGGGGGTCGCAACAAAGGACCTCAATGGAGCTCGTATTTGTGAAAGAGGATTCTTGATGTCCCGCGCCATAGGGCAAATGATTGAAGCAATTTATTAATGGTTAATCTCCGTGATCTTTTAAAACTTAGGAAAACGAGGAGAAAAAATTGAGGGAAGAAAAAAAACAGGTGGGAAAGGCTGCATCCGACGGGTCTAGCTCCCAATCCTGTTCAGGCTTTGAATTGAGCCCTGAACAGAAATACGAATTCGATATTCATGGCTACATTGTGCTGCGAAGACATTATGATGGTAAGGCCCTTGAGGATTTCCATGCTGGTATTGATGAACTGCAGGCTATCCCCATCGACTACGAGACCTACAAGCGCATTGGCATAGCTAGCTACTTCCTGGCGTCAGCTATGGAGGATCCAGACCATCCTTTTTGGCACGGAGAACACCGTATAGATCGACAACCAAATCCCGACACCGGAGGGATAGGCCGGGTGGATCATGCTTTATGTGGCACTGAGAAGTTCGATCGTATCGCACGTGATTCAATCCTCAGGGCCGTCCATGCTGAGCTAGCGGGTGGCCCGATTATGCTTTCGGCAACCTATTACATTGAAAAGGTGGGCCCTTGCAGTGGAGGCGGGCTTCACAACTCTGGATATCCAGTGAATCGGGACATTCGCTACGACTTTGATCATACTAACCAGCGCTTTCTGTGCGCGAGTACGAAGAGCGTAGTGATCCTCTCAGACATGAGCAGGATTGAAGATGGCCCCTTCGCGGCGATCCCAGGCAGTCACAAGGCTAATTTTACGTGTCCCTTTGATTTGAGTGATGCTACCAAGAACCCTATAGCCGTCCCTGTTTTCACAGAACCGGGAGATGTCATAATTTTTTCAGAGGGGATGACGCATAACGCCTATCCCGTTACAAATAGGTCTGTCCGCCGGTCTGTGTTCTTCAATTATATACCAGCGATTAGGGCCAATAACCTTCCACAACAGCGTATGTCAATCTATCCTGATCACGTGCTCCATCGCTTGAGTGATCTTCATGATATATTGACAACGCCCGGATACATCTAACGCCAATTTCGTTAGTCTTGATAATAAATCTGTTTCGTAGAAGTGCTTGCTTGAAGGTAGTGGCAGCTGTGGTCTTATAAGCAGAGTGCTTTTTTGACGTCTTACTACTAACGGATTAGCAGTTTAACGGTTCCACCAGTACCTTGCAGCACTTGTGCGGATCAGAGGCTAATTCGAACGCCTTTTCTGCGTCTTCCAGGGGAAAACGATGAGTGATTAGCTTCGCTGCGTCTTTGTTACGAGACCTAAGAATCCTAGCCGCTTCTATAGCGTATTTGTGCAAAGGTGCACCGATCGTTCCTTTCACAGTAAGTTTCTTTGTTACTACCTTTATCACGTCGATACCTAACTTGGTTCGTGTGAGCGCTACCATGATCAGTTGGCTCTGGAGAGCAGAAATTTCAACTGCTTGGGTAACTGAATCTGCTGTGCCTGCGCATTCGAATACGATGTCGGCACCGTTCCCGGCTTTCCCGGGGCATTTGGATACGGCGGAACGTAATCGATCGACACCTTCCGGACCAGAAGGATCCACGGTGATCGCGCCTATGGATTCTGCAATCTCGCGTCGCAGGGGGGAAGGTTCACTTACGACAATGTGATTATAACCTCTAGTTTGAGCAGCCAAAAGCACAGAGAGGCCAATCGTTCCGCTTCCCAGAATCACCAATTTCGGATGACTCTTAACGTTTGTTGGAATAATGGCCTCAGAACGGTCAAGAGCCTGGAGTGCCACGGTCAGGGGTTCTATAAGAGTAACCAAATCTTGTTCGATAACGGAGCACTTATTGGCTTTGCCTGAACCTTCGACAGATATCAAATTTCGATCTGCTTCCGGGACTAAAAGATACTCGGCAAATGCTCCCCCAAATTGAACCCATTGTGGATGGCCGGTAACTCGCTGGTCAGGACTAATGTTGGTAACGCGCTCCCCTACGGATACAACCTGAGCGGCAAATTCGTGGCCCGAGTTTAGAGGGTAGCGAAATCGGCTGCCGTAGGCGTCCATTAGGTATCGATGGACATCCGAGCCACAAATGCCGCAGACTTGAATCCTTAACAGAGCGTCGTCTGGCCCCCATTTTGGGACTGGCACCTGATGCACCCGTACCCGGCGAGGTTCATAAACCTCAGCTGCTAGCATCGTTTTAGGAACTTGGGGATGTTGGGGACTATTCACTTAATAAATTTCTGATCGATTATCCGCATCATTCCTGATTAGCCGTAAAAAGCGGCAACCCGCTAGTCCTATTATTCAACGGAGGCATCTTGATCGGCTAAAAGTTAACTGCGTCTATCCTTCCTGGGACTATTCATTTATTCTGTAGACTACCTGGGATTGTCCTCCTAGGGGTAAGCTCGCGGTGCACAGTCGCAAGGCGAGGGAAGCAAGAAACAGACCCCGAATCCTGAACAGCAAGTCTGCTTTAAGCAATGGAAAATTTAATACCGTCTCTTGCAGTTCTAAAGATCAATCCTCTAAAAACATTCTAGTCTAACTTCTCTTCGATTGAGTGTCTAAGAGAATTTGATTAATAAGTGAACCTTCCTGGCGCTTGACAGTTACAAAGTTGCATTCTACCACCTCTTTTACAAAACATGGCTATGAAATTATCCTGTTGCATATGGGCACTGTCAGAGTTGCCGGGCAATGCACTCGAACATGCCTCATTTGCCGGATTTAAGTCAATCGATGTTCGTCCTGATTCTTTGGATACCGATGAGCAGATTGTCCGGTCTCAAGCTCTTGAGCTAGATGTCTCCTGTTTTGGTGCATCCTTTGGACTTCCGAATGGGATTTCCTTGGATCATGAGGAAACTTTTCTGCGAAACGAAGCGGTTGCCTACCTTGAAAAAGGGATTCAAACTAGTGGTAAGTTGGGCGCTAATACTGTCTATGTGGTTCCCGAGACGTCGGAAGATCGTAGGAATCTTTCACGCTATGCCAATTCGCTTACCTTAGCAGCGGATCGAGCCGCTGCCTTTGGGGTCAAACTGTGCGTGGAGCACTTTCCTGGAAGCGCTCTGCCAACCGCTCTCGGAACTATCGAATATTTGAAAAACATCGATCACCCCAATCTTTTTCTTCTTCTGGATCTCGGTCACTTGCAAATCTCCCATGAAAATCCTGCCTCTATCATTGATGCTGCCGGTTCTCTTCTCGGATACGTTCATCTTGACGACAACGATGGGAAAGGTGATTTGCATCTTCCCCTTTGCGATGGGATCCTAAATCTGGAAACATTGGAGACTACCTTTCAAGCTCTTTATGACAATGAGTATATCGGCAACGTCAGCTTAGAGCTAAGTCCGAACCTTGATGATCCTCTCGATGGACTAATCCGCAGCCGTCGAGTAGTTGAGGAGTTTCTGAGTAGGTAATATGGATTGTCGCTCGCTCGATTCATTATTCTCGATGAGGAAAAGAGGGAGATTGAGTATTCCTATCTTGGAATTTTTCCTCTATGGTAACCCTATTCCCTAGAGTGCGTGTGGAGAGTTATCTAATATGAACGGATTTGCTTGAAATAAACCAAAGACGGATGAAGTAATTCCGACCAGATGGATCACCTCAGCCTATGACCTGATCCAAGTCTACCAATCACTGCATCGGAGAGTAGGGTGTTGGCTCAAGAAGCTGATTCTTTACATTCCTGACGATGACGCCGAACTTGTGGGATTGCTCAAAGACTCGCTGCCATTCCGGATCAGCTCGGAATTTAGCCCACGCCTCTTGTCGATGGTTGGCATCGGTGAAGGCGACCAGATACGTTAGTTCATGGTTGCTATCCCCTACGGCCGTAGTCCAGTAACCGATACTCTTGATACCATGTTTTTCAAAAAGTTTTAAGGTGTGAGCGGCAAACCGTTTGTTCAAAGCCGGAAGCATACCGGGGTTGCATTCGTAAATCCTCAGTTCGTAAAGCATGGCATAGTTCCTCTCAATATTCGATTTCCAATTTTACTTTAAAAGGTTTTAATGAATGCCTATAGAAGGATTTATCACCACTGTATTGCACCAGGCGATACGTTTTTATTTGTTCGATGTTAGGCTCTGAAAGAGATTTTTATTTCCTTTATATGAACAAATTGGAACAATTAAGTTTAGCATACGAGATGTGATAACTCAGCTTGATTCTTCCTGAATTTGAATTCTGTTACCCAAATCCTGAGAAATTGTGTCAACTTCTAATCCAAACTCGAAAGAAAGGGGGATCTCACCAAATTTAGGACAGGCGAGAGAACCTTATGATGCAACTTATCTCAAGCTCGTTATTAGATGAACCCTCGCCTATGTTCTTAGTAGATGTTCGATGGGAATCTTATTTTTAGGAGCAGGGAATCTTTTGCAATCATTGCTCTTGAATATTTAACCCAACTGTCTCAGCCCGTTGAGGAGGCCTATGTTATGTCCGAAGCACTATCCCCATCCGTAATCGAATCCCTTCGCGAGTTTGACAGCGCAACCATAGCGAATGCCATCGAATATTTTGAGGCACGCGACCGGACTACCGGTTACGCTACTGGCGATTTAGTTTGTCAGACCCCTGAGATTACCCAGCCGATGGTTGGTTGTGCAATTTCCTGTAAGTTTGATTCCACGACCCCTGGTGACCGACGTCCTTCAGGTCTCGGGGAACTGATAGAGTTGGTCAACTCTGCCCCCAAACCGTCCGTGCTCGTTGTCGAACATTTAGGACATGACAGGAAGCGCTCTTGTTTATTTGGAGACATGTTTTGTACTTCGGTGGAAAAACTCGGTTGCACCGGGATCGTTACTGACTCTAACGGCCGTGATCGAAAATCGATTCGTAAGCGGACACCTAAGTTTCAAGTTTTTTGCACAGGGTGGGTTGTTTCGCATGGGTACGGTGTATTTCTTGATCTGAATGTTACGGTGTCGATCTGTGGGTTGACTATTCAACCGGGTGATTTGCTTCATGGTGACGAAAGTGGTTTGGTTTCCATCCCCAAAGAGATTGTCGGAGGGGTTGTGAAAAGGGCCACGGAGGTTAGGCGTGAAGAGGCTGAATTCTTCAAATTTTTGGGGAGCAGAAGATTTACGGTCGAAGAACTGAAACGCCGGATCACACCCCATTTACGGTCGAAGAATTGAAGCAAAAAATCTCACTGCCCCCCCTTTAATAGAAACGGATTGGTTTTCCTGGGAGGATACTCAAGCCGTGGGGGTATTCGTTTTTATCTTAGGAAAATCCGAGCCTTAATCTGGGGAAATACGAAAGCTAAATGGTTTTTTCAGCACCAAAAATGGACATGATATAACGCGATTGTAGAAGATGTTTATTCCATCAAAAATACCATTTCCGTCTCCATCCAATGTTCCTCTGGCTTACGGTCGGGCAGGGGAATTTGGCAGGGCACGCATTCTTCCCACCAGAGCTTTGTCACAGGGTCGTCGGCGATGGCTTTCATATCGGTATCGTAGTTGGTCCCCGTGTATTCCCAGTAGCTGAATAGGTATTTCTTTCCTTCCAGTTTAGCCGTATAGATGGAATAGTTCCTTATGTGGGAATTTCTCAAGCGTTTTAGAACTTCCGGCCACGTCCTAGAGTGCAGTTTCCGATAGCACTGCTCTTTTCCTGGTACCAGACCAATAATAAATCCGAATCGCTTAACTTCTGTTTTGTGGCGTTCTTCTGGTGAAGGATTAGTGGGTCCGTAGACCGGCTGAACTCCGCTCGAGATGCCCATAGTATTTCTTTCGATTTAGTTCGGAATTTGCTTAAATCTCCGAGATTTCAAGGTCGTTTAATCGGAGAAAATTGTCAAGAATCTCAGAGGTTTACGTTTGGATCTTTAAGCACCAAGAAAGTCGCTTCCAGAAACGGCCTTTCTTTGAAACTTCGATTTAAATGGCTCAAAGTCGGTCGGTCTCATTTTCCTAATCCTCGGCATTAATTAGCCGGGATGTTTTCGCATTCTAGAAATTAATTTGGTGATACCAAAGTCCCCTTTAGGAGAATTTAAAAAAAGAGGAAAGATAAAGATTAGGTAAGCTTATATAACCTTTCGGCGTTCTTGTGGAAGAGCCGCCTTTGTTCCTCTAGGGGTCTAGAACTTACAATCTTTCGCAGACCACTGATCCAGTCGGCTAAGGGTGCTCCAAAGGTACAGACTGGCCAGTCACCTCCGAATATAACACGATCTGGCCCGAAGGAGTCGAGGCAGTGCTCAACAGTCGGTGCCAGAGTTTCTGCCGACCACCCACTGGGAGCTCGAGCTACAACACCAGAAATTTTACAGACCGTATTTTTACGTTCTGCCAGCGCTGCGATATCTCTTTGCCATTGGCTTGCGTTGTGAAAATAAGGATCATTCGGATCGGGCGAAACGGATCCATTAACAATCATTGGATCCGCGTTACCGCAATGATCCACAATAATGAGCGTATCTGGACAGCGATCGACCAATTGAATCCCATCTGAGAGTTCAGAAGGACGCATACACAAGTCGAAACTCTTATCGATTTCTCCTAGCGCGCGAACTCCTCGAATGAATTTTGGGCCCAAGCAATGTCCTCGTGGTGTTTCTGGGGGTTGCAGGACTTGGCGAAAGCCTTTGACATAGGGGTTCTCCTTAAACCGGGCCACATATGCGGCAAAGCCATCCTCGTCTGGATTGCCTCCGAGTACTGCTCCGGCCATGGGATTATCTTCTCGGCGACATATCTCGATGATAAACTCCGCTTCCTTCTCGCGTTGTGTCGGATCGACGTCAACTTCCATATATACCGTAGCTGCGATTTCGGATTCGGCGGATGCTTTAAGATAGTCACTCATTGAAAAGTTTTTTTTCAACTTTTTTACAGAGGGATCTTTCAGCCATGACAGTGAAAACTGTTCCAGATCCCACATGTGTTGGTGAGTGTCTACTAGTGGTAACATTAGGAAAGTAAGAGGGAGCAAAATCTTTTGAACAAGTCAGAAACAATGGAAAATTCCGTTTTAACCTAGCAGAATACTCCCCTCATCGATCCTTCTCAGAGGGGATGGAATTGATTTTCTCAAACTCAAAGCACATCAAACCTTCGGATAAAGATAAAGACTCGCAACTGAATTTCCGAAAAGCGAGTTTTGGTTTTCCAAGAGGGTCGCTTCGGATTGGTAAAGCCTTGCGCGAGAAACGGCTCTCAAAATGAAAAAGGATCGACAAAGGGGTCATCACGATCTTGCGCTAAATGCTTAACGTCCACATGACAGATACGAACATGCAAGAATGATGAAAGAGGGAGGGATGTTGAATATGGACAATAAATTGGAAAAGAGGACGCTCGGTCGCACTGGCCTGGAATTGACAAAACTTGGCTATGGATCAGCCGTAGGTATGGGGCGGAGCGACGGTCCTAGTAGTAAAGATGCAGAACGATTACTCAATGCGGTTCTCGATGCAGGAATCAACTTCATCGACACGGCGCCAGACTACGGAGATGCCGAAAAGTTTATCGGAAACTCCATCAGTCATAGGCGGAATGAATACTTCTTAGCAACGAAGTGCGGCTGTAATATCGATGCCAAGGGGCAGCGCATGGATCCAGGACATCTCTGGACGGCTGACCGGATCCGCATAAATATCGAACAGAGTTTAGAGCGAATGAAAACTGATTACGTCGATTTGTTACAGATGCATAACCCGACTGTTGAGGATGTTGAAAAGGGTGGGCTTATTGATATACTACAGGAAATTCAGCAAGCCGGTAAAACACGTTTTATCGGGGTCTCCTCCACTGCTCCGCACCTTCTCACGTTTGCTCGGATGGGTGTTTTTGATAGTTTCCAGATCCCTTACTCAGCTTTGGAGAGAAAGCATGAGCGGATGATCGAGGAGGCAGCCCTTCTGGGGGCAGGAATTATCATCCGAGGTGGAATAGCTCGAGGCCATAACGTGGGGGAGGAGCGTTCTTCAGTTTGGGAAAGGGCCCAACTTGACGAATTACTGGGGGGTATGAATCGTCACGAATTTGTGCTCCGTTTCACCCTGACGCATCCTTCATGTCACACCACCATCGTTGGGACGGGCAATGCCAATCATCTTCAGGCTAATATCGCTACAGCCAAGAACGGCACGCTGCCTTCCGGCATCTACGAGGAGGCCAAAAGGCGTCTTTCTCAGATGGGGGAAGGGCCGGAGGTGTAACGAGGTAATTAATATCAATAAGGTTTTGAGCAAAAGCTGATATCGTTTAACTATAATTTCCGGTAGTATTGTTCCGTAGACCTCATTTTTGTCGGAGTGCTTTTGTGAAGGAGAAAGTTACTGGGTTCAAGTGCGACTAGATTCGAGAGGCAACAAATCTATTTATAGAAGACTCTTAAAATTTATAGACGACCAAGGTGAAACTCTCCTTTGCTAACTCGAGATTCACAACTCCCGGTAGTCCCAGCTTCAGGTCATTAAATCTTGCCACGCACAGCATAGTTCTTAGAGACTTGCGGCAGTCTTACCGGGACGGGTTCAAATCGGGGGGCCTGATCTGGTTGTGTTATACCCCGGAAAGGAGGTGGTCCTATGTCTAATTTGATTAATGGAACCTCCGGAGCAATGCCATAAGACCGAATTGACGGAGGCTCCAGAGTTTACTGGCCCCGAAGCGAGGCAATGCCTCTGTTTCGGGGCCTTTTCTTTTGCTTAGGAGGTTGCGGAGCAATTGAACTTTAAAGTAATAGGAGGCTCAGGGAGGATTATAGCTTCAATGTTGCGAGGTTATAGAGTGGGTATTGCCGAGTTCGATAATAAAGGATTTGTCAAGTTTGACATCCAGACCTTCGAATAGCAGAGAGAAAACTTCCGCATTGATTCTTTTGATGTCGGAGCGAAGCATTCCTTGGGCTTTCCAAAGCCCTATTCGAGGTAGTACCCCGTTTTTGCTAAATGCTACCGTTCTTAATTTACCTTTTCCGTGGTTTTAATAGACCTCCAGACAATTCTGCAAAAGAGCAGTCATAAAAAATATGGCCATGGGAGCTCTACAATGGAACCGATCAGTCTGGATTCCGGTTTTCACAATGGGAATTATGATTATCTGCGGCACAATGAGGTTGCGTCAATGAGGATGCCGTGACCTTTTATGGTCTTCCGCCCTTTTAAGATTATGATAAAATCACTTAAATTTCGGGTCGTAGCCTTAGCTCTGCCGGTGATGTTGCTAGGGCTTAATCCATTGCTTTCCACAGAGAATGCAATGTTTCCTAAGGAAACGACACTTGCTCATCGCGTTAAAGTTCTTGAGGAGCGGCTGGAGCAGGTGGAGAGAACATTAGGTCAAAAGAATACAAAAGAGGAATTAGAGGCCAGGGCCAGAATAGATTTCTCTGCCATTCGAGCTCTCGTTGCAGAGGATAAATTCGATAACGCGAAGTCGGAACTAGAACGATTTCTGAAAAGTTACGATGATCCTCGTACCACCCCAGCTGCTCAGGCTTTGGCTAAGGAATTATCTGTTATAGGCTCTCATGTTCCCGCAACGTGGGGAATTGACAAATGGTTTCAAGGTGGAGAAGCAGCCTTAAAAAGCCGCCAGGAACCAACCCTTCTAGTATTTTGGGAAACCTGGTGCGTTTACTGCCGACAGCAGTTGCCTGAGATCCAAGCTCTTTATGAAGAATTGAAAGCAGAAGGCTTGGAGATCGTTGGCCTAACGACTGTGAGCGGAAGCGCTACCGAGCGAGGTGTGCAGAAAATAATTAACCGATTTAATCTATCTTTCCCTGTCGCCAAGGAAGATGGTAGCATAGGGAACACGTTCGTAGTGTCAGGAATTCCGATGGCGGCAGTCTTCAAGGAGGGTAAAATCATTTGGCGAGGCCACCCTGGTCGTCTTACTCAGAAAAAGATCAGATCCTGGCTTTGAATCGGGGGTTGATTTCTAGTTGGACTCAAGCGTTGTAAATTGGGCACTATAGAAACAGGATTCATTCCCGTGAGCTTGATCCAATGAGCTTAGGTACCGCAGAATGTATGGTGGACAACTTCCTCGGGTCTGGGCGGTATTTCGAAGTCAGCATAATCCGGCTGTTCGACATAGGGATGTGCTAAGGCGTCGACAAGCCGGTGAAAAGGAGCGAAATCCCCAGAATACGCTTTTTGGATGGCTTGCTCAACGCGATGGTTGCGTGGAATCAAAATGGGATTATTGGCACGCATATCGGCAAGGCAATTATCAGGATCAGCTAAATTCTTCCACTTTGTGAGCCAGGATTCGAAACCGGAGCGGTCTGTAAATAGTGCGGCTAGGGCCTCCGGGTTGTCGCCCGCAGCGACTAGGGTAAGGTGCCGAAAGAACAGGGTGAAGTCTACCTTCTGATCTTCAAGGGTCTTGAAAGTTTCGGTGATGAAGCTATCCTCGTCATTCATTAGACCAAGCTTGGCTCGAAATGTGTTGGTCAAATGCCGCTGAACCTGTCCAGGGAAGGCAACGAGAGCCTTTTCGGCCACTTTCTTTGCTTCGCTGCCGTTGGCATCGAGTAGAGATAGGATGGATTCAGCAAAGCGGGCTAGATTCCACTGGGCTATTGCCGGTTGATTGCCCCATGCGTAACGGGAATTGCGGTCGATTGAGCTGAATACGCAACCTGGATGAAAGGCCTCCATAAATGCGCAGGGGCCGAAATCAATCGTTTCACCCGAGATAGCTGTGTTATCTGTGTTCATTACGCCGTGGATGAATCCGACCGACATCCATCGGGCAATCAGTTTGGATTGGGTGGTGATAACAGCCTCCAAAAATGACAGATAGGGATTATCTGCTCCTACAGCCTCTGGGTAGTGCCGGGCAATGGCATAATCCGCAAGAAGGCGCACGGCAGCTATATCATTCCGAGCTTGGAAACACTGAAAAGTGCCAATCCGAAGATGGCTCGCAGCTATGCGTGTAAATACTCCTCCAGGCAGGCGCATTTCCCGCTCTACTGTTTCACCTGTGCTTACGGCGGCAAGGGCACGGGTCGTGGGAATCCCAAGCGCGTGCATCGCTTCGCTTACTAGATACTCGCGGAGTACTGGTCCCAGTGCGGATTTACCATCTCCGTTACGGGAAAATCGAGTTCGTCCCGATCCTTTCAATTGTATGTCACGCGGTACGCCATCGACCCCGTGGATCTCCCCCAGCAGAATTGCTCGTCCATCTCCCAGTTGAGGTACAAACCCTCCGAATTGGTGTCCCGCATAGGCTTGGGCCAACGGATCGGCTCCTTGTGGAATTGAATTACCCGCTAACATGGCTATCCCTTCGTCCGATTCCAGCCAGTCGGGGTCTAGAGAGAGTTTGACGGCAAGCTCGCGATTTAGACGGATGAGGTTAGGGTTTGGGACCTTAGCCGGTTCTGTCCTTTCGAATAGCCTTTCTGGCAACCGTGCGTAGGAATTGTCAAAAGGGAGGATCATTCTAGTTTCACTTGTCAGTTTAAGACGGCAAATTTGGAGAATAGCTTAACTCGAATTTGACCAGTTGAGTATTCGTTAAAGTTTGATAAGGTGTCCGGACGAATTGAATTCCAGGGGAAACTCTCCTAACACCTTAATTGAAGGGGCCAGCGATTCGAGCAGTGTTTCGCTCACGACCAAATTCTCAAGTTGCAAGGTGCTACGAATCATCGCCACTCTCGGGCGGTTCCGGTGAGGTCCCTGGATACAAGATAGAGCAGTTTCAATCAATTCGCGATCGTTTTCCATTGCAATCGGGGTCTTCCCCCGCTGAACAAAGTTCGAGGTGATGGTGTTTAGAAGAGTCTTTTGTTTATTTGAGGCATCGAGTAATCTCTGAGTCACAAAATCAGCTAGCCCCATTCCACAAGCATTCCCTTCGGACTTCTTGGTTAATTCGAGAACTCCAACCAATTGAATATTCGGCGCTGTGGGCTCGGATTCCCCTTCGATATAGAGCCGACCCAAAACATTAGGATCCATTCCAGTCCCACTTATATCTTTACCCATTTCTTGAACTAGAAGCAGCTCGGCTTCTTCAAATGGAAGGCAAGGGAAGAATTGGTATGATTCTTTCAGGATCTCCTTTTCAGTATCGGGTATTTCTTCTGCCCTCATACCTTTGAGCATAGCGGTTTGGCCAAGCCGGTTTTCGACAATGGCTAGACCGCCCACGATTTTTCCAGTCTGGATCATAACGCGAGCCAGTGATTCCAGCACCTGTGAGTGTTCGCCCACCTTGTTGGCGTGGATAAGATCTGCCTGTTTTACCTTGCCAAGCCCTAGGGCCATCATCTTGCAGAGGCCGCTTTCAATGGCGCCATGGAAATCGGTGTGTTTTTTGATGCGGTTGACTATAAAGACACCGTCTGCTTTATCGACCAACTCATCAATATAGACCGGCATCCCTTTGTCAGTTTTGCCTATCTGTCGTGTCTGCATGGTTGATCGGACGGGCATTCCGACACTTTCTTCGGTGATCCCTAGCTCCTTTAGGACCCTCAACTGCCCTTCCTCCGTGGCTCCTCCATGGCTACCCATGGCAGTGATGACGAAGGGATCGATCCCTAGTTCTGCGAAGGTATTGCCTACTGCGCGCAGAATCTCCGGTATTTTCCAGACTCCTCGGCTGCCTCCCGTGATCGCGATCTTTGCCCCAGGTTCTAACTGATCTCGGATTCCCGAAGCGAGGACTTCGCGTCGAATTGTGGCGGTGAGGGGGGCAACTGCCATGTCATTCGCGAAGTCCTGTTTGATTTTATAAAAAGTCGTGTGGTTCATTCAGAGTCAGCCGATAGGTAATTTTATTTTTCTAACCGAATGCCGAATCGATGAGAATACCAAAAAGATCAATGAGGGAAATGGTCGCGATCAATGTTTCAGTTCTCAAGAATAAACTGGGTGTGACGAATATATCTGCTGTCCAACATCCA
This sequence comes from uncultured Opitutales bacterium, assembly GCA_964542645.1. GTDB lineage: Bacteria > Verrucomicrobiota > Verrucomicrobiia > Opitutales > UBA2987 > Moanibacter. Next base: position 72,148 of record CAZIUG010000010.1, read on the forward strand.
ACTAATATACCAGGGTGCATGGTTCTATTTGAGGGACGTATCGTCGTTAGAATTACAGAAATTTTATTCTTGTTCGAGGCCCGATCCTCTAATATGCGATGGCCTAGAGAGTTCCGTTGGATCTGATTATCTCGACTCTAGAATGTTCTGAGATGAGCTTTTCTGATAATCGTCCGACTTTCATCGTATGTTAAACGTCGCAGTAGAATACCAAATTCGTCCCGGTGGATTCCACTTGCCAAGAACTGATTTTAGGAAGTTAACATTAAACACGTCAATCAGAGGATGAAGTTCCGAAGATTCATTGGGCGATAGTCCTTTAAGTATTGCGTATTATGAGAAGCAAACAAACCGAATGCATGGAAGTTCTTGTGGCGGACCTGAGGAAAGGCGGACTGACCGAGCATTCTTTACGAGAGGGTATTGCCAAAATTGTGGCTGGGAATAATTTCTGTCAGGATCTCCTGTACCTACACGGTCGGTCGACGTCGCTAAGCGCTGAGCTATTAGGAATGTCCCTGATCGAAGGTGGTAAAGAAGTTGCTTTGGGCTCTGATCCAGAGGAGTGGCCCTATAAGTCGGTATTGGACGCCATAAAGGACGGTTGGCGAGTCATCTCCCTCCCTAGTATGTCGTTATTAACCATGAGCGATGATGAATTTCATGGACTGGGTTTTCAATTTGTACTCGAACGTTGGAGTTGAAGTAATGGACCAGCTTAATAACAAGATCTACGACTGTGAACCCACACTCTCCGATTCGCAGGTTCTAGATTTCTGTAAGAACGGTTATTTGCTCCTCAAGGACGTGGTTCCTTCCGAGATCAATTCTAGGGTGATGGAATTTATGGAACGGGATACCCACTATGAGCCTACCGGAATTCTTGATGAAGATTGGTTTATTAAAGGGGTTATTCTTAACGAGCAGGTAGCTGGAGTGGTGCGATCGCTGTTGGGCGCGAACTTTCACATACCAATCCTTATGAGCAACCACCAGGTTATAGGTCCCTATTCGGCAACCGGTGGCTGGCATGTTGATGGTAATTATAATTGGAATCCGGAACTCAATTACTTGCAGGTTTTTTATTACCCTCAGGATACCCCGCTAGAGGTTGGGCCCACCGAGGTTTTACCTGGGTCCCACCTGATCCGTAACAAGGCCCGGTTTATGGGGCATTTGAACGCCATCCGAGGAGCAGTTCCAACGGTTTCGCCAGCTGGATCTATCTTCCTCACGGTATATCAGATCTGGCACCGACGCGGCAGGGCAACGGTGCCCGTATTGCGAAACATGTTGAAATACGTCTATTGGCGTATGAGTCCTCCACAACGAGATTGGGTCATCGAACCGGACTTTGATTTTTCTTCGGTTAGCTATGGTGGTTCAGCGGAAGCTTTTGCCGAGCAGTTTCGCGGAGACTGTAAAACAGCTGAGATGTTTCTTTGGCTCTGTGGTAAGCATGACGTCTACCAGAATCTAGGCGGCCAGAGTTGGCCGCTTCCCGCCCTCCGTAACGATACTCCTTACGGCTACCCCGCTGGACTTGATTCTTGAATATGGAAACTCCTCCCACATCGATGAACCGGAAGGTGTTATTTCTTGCTTCTTTATATTGAAATTAACGGGAAACTACTGAGCCTAAGCTAAACAGTCGAAGAAGACAAATCCGATGATAAACAAAATCCATAAGATCGGGATCGTAACCGATAATATCGAAGATGCAGTTGAATTCTACACGCAGAAACTTGGGCTGAAGGTTACAGAACGATTCAGTAATGAAGACGATGAGGATTACGTCTTTTTAGATGCTGGAGGAATCATCTTGGAGTTGATGCCACAAAGGACTATGGGCGTAGCTCTTGGAGTCCATCATATCTCTTTTAAAGTAGAGAATGTAGAATCCTCTGCTCAGGAATTAAGAGAAAAGGGTGTAACAATTACCAAAGAGCCGATAGACGTAGGGGGTGATACTGGAATTAGTCTCAGTTTTTTTTCAGGGCCCAATCAACTAAATTTACAACTCTTCAACCGCGAAAAATAAGGAATATAATTATTAATGGCATCTGTAAAAATTACGTTTATTGGACATGCGTCCTTTCGATACGAATCCGATAAAGGCTCGGTCACTTATTTCGATCCCTGGATCGATAATAATCCCACTGCTACGACGAAGCTTAGCCAGGTGAGGAAAGCTGATATTGTCATCGCCAGTCACGGCCACAACGACCATATCGGCGATTCCTATGAGATCTGTAAGAAGACTAAGGCAACATTTGTCGGTAACGTTGAGCTCTGCATGGTCGCAGAAGCAGTTCACGGTTTGAAGTTGGAATCGGGGGCACTCCCTATGAACCCTGGTGGTACTGTCAGGGTCAAGGACGCCGAGATTACAATGGTGCAAGGTCACCATTCTTTGTCTTTATCCTCGGAGGTGATTGGTGCTGATCTCCCGCCTGGATTGCTCTTCCATCCTGATGGTTCGGCCAACGGCTTTGTGGTTGCCTACGATAACGGCATTACAGTCTACAACACTGGAGACACCTGTCTCTTTAGCGATATGCAGCTTATTGGCCAGATGTACGGTCCCCAGGTTGTCATTATGCCGGCGGGCGGAAAATTTACTATGGGCATCCGTGAAGCAGCTCGGGCGGCGAGCCTTATTCGACCCGACATTGTTATTCCTTGTCACCACAGTTCGATAATGGGACAGCCGGCTGATATTAGAGAGTTGAAGAATGCAGTTAAGTTTCTCTCACCTAATACTGAGGTCGTCGACATGGAAGCGGGACAGACTCTGACTTTCACCTCGAGTAACTATCGGGTGCGCTAGGATGGGTCTCGCAACATCTAGCCTAACGGTGTAGGAGATTGTACAGGAATTAGATCATCAACCAATATTGAGATTAATTTAAACTGAATGGTTGCCTCAAAGGAAAAACGCTATGGCTGATGCATTCAACGCGCCCGGAGTAGTTCGACCGTTCGGAATATTTTCCAGTGCTGCTTGGCAACCAGAAGGGCATGTTTTGCATGTTTCTGGTCATGTTTCTCAGGCTGTCGACGGTACAATAGTTGGCAGGGGAGACATGAGAGCCCAGACTCGACAGACGCTTCAAAATATTCGAGACGTTCTCTCCGCAGCTGGCGGCATAATGGATGACATCGTAAAGGTCACGGTTTTTGTAACCGATGTCACTGAAATCGAGCAAATCCACGAAGTAAGAGCGGAATTTTTCGCGAAGCCTTATCCGGCGAGCACGCTGGTGAAGGTCGCTCAACTTATTGACCCGGATTGGCTGATAGAGATCGAAGCTATTGCTGTTATTCCCAATCACAGAGTTCGGAAACCTGCCGCTAGTGAATGAGCTGAACAACCTGTGTATGGCTTTCAGTTCGATACTTTTCAGTCATGGGAATACGGAGCTCTTTGCCATCTGCTCTTACCGCACTAGAAGGGTAAAGAATAGGTTATTGTTTCCACCGAACTAGTCATCTTACAGATCTAGCCTATCGAGGACCTCGAGTACGGTCATATTTAGGGTGTTAAGGCTTCATTTTGCATAAACCCATGTAGATGGACTAGTTCTCCCCCTAGTTCCGCCGATCGATTGGCGGCTAGCACGGCCGCTAAGCTGTTCATCGCATCTCGGTAAGGGCTTCGCAAGAGCTTGGGATCGTTCGCTTCAATCGAGGAGATGAATGCTTCGGCTTGAGCTGCAAAAGCATTGGGGATCGGGGGAACCTCCAGAACAGTATTATCATTTTCCACTAATTTCTCGGGAGACCATTCGATCAGCGAGTCGTCGGAGATTAAATACATATCTCGACGTGAAGTAGTCACGTTTGTCAGAACACGAGAGATCGTAACATTAGCTGTGAGCCCGGAAACGAATCGGTAGCTCACGTTATAGACGTGGGGTAAATTCATTGGCTCCGGGCCTTCCCCTGGTTTCCGGTCCACGTAAAAAGCGGTAACCGAATCGATATCGCCTAAGAAGAAGCGGAGCAAGTCCACCATATGGATGGTGTTTTCTACAAACGTGCCCCCGCAAAGCTCCATCCGGCTTGTCCAATACCGGATTGGCCGGCCAGAGTAAAAGGAACTTACTTGAGCATGGCGTGGAGTTCGGGTTGTCAACAACTCTGCAGCTTTCTCTGACGTGGTGTAATAGCGGCTCTGAAAACCGACCTGGGAAAGGATCCCGGACTTAGAAATTACCTGATCGAAGGAGGCTGCTTGAGCGATGTCGAGAGTTTGCGGTTTTTCTACGAAGATGTGGATACCACGTTTGGCAATTTGAAACTCTTCATCGGTATGCTGAGTTGGGGGAATACAGAGATAAACGGCGTCTAGTTCTTCATCTTCCAGCATGGCCCGGTGATCAGTGAAGAGACGGGTCACTCCATATTCCTTCCCTTGGGACTCCAACAATTTTGCATTCATATCGCAGAATGCTTGTAACTTGACTCGTCCTCCACCTGCCATCGTTTTCAGTGTGGGCAGGTGAGCCCGTGTGGCGATATGTCCTAATCCTATAAATCCTAGGCGAACTGGCATGAGTCAGACCTCTTCCGATTCATGTTCCCATGTATGCTCCATTGCTCTTCCAGCATTGGCTTGAATCCGGACCGCCTTTATTCCAGGACTTAGTGCTCCCTTCTCAGGCCGATTAGCATGAGTCAACCGCACCGTTCGACTCTCCCAACAATTTGTTGTTCTTCGGGATCCTATCGAAGGAGAGAGGACGGGGATGTACATTTTAAAAAATGTTAGAGTGGTCAAGGGTTGTTGCCAGGATCTGATTGCTAACGGCAGAGTCGATAACCGATTCAGATCTGATTCTTTCACGAGAGTGGATCGAAAGCGAGATTAATCAAGCACGAGGGAAAAAGTTCACAAATGAACCTCAGGTAATCGCCTGTCCTAGGAGGTTCGGAGGTAATTTTAAATTTGCTCTAAAAAAGACCACGTTATTTAGAAGGAGTGTTTAGTAATCTAATATAAAATTTCACATGGGAGCGATTCTTAGTGGATCGCAAAGAATAAAGTGTTTCGGAAATATAAATTCCTGCCCGAAAGGATGCGCTCAGTTTTGCGACTCAGTTCCTTTCGCCACCTCTTAGTTAGCGAAACGCTATGGTGGTTGGCATTGTGGATGGATTTTCTGGCTGTTGGGTGGATCACTCTCGAACTGACCAATTCCCCCTTCCTCGTAGCTTTGGTGAAATTTTATCGTATGATTCCAGCGGTCCTAATCGGGGTTTTCGCGGGGGTAATCATTGATCGCTTCGGTAGACGTCGCGTCATTATTTTGGCCCAGTGTACTCAATGTGGAGTGGCGTTTGCCATGGCGCTCCTTTTCTGGACAGGTAAAGCTGCTTACTGGCAACTTGCCGTGGCTGCCTTCATATTGGGGTCTGCATGGGCGATCGACTTTCCTGCTAGGCGTTCCCTAGTCCCTGACCTTGTAGGCAAGGAAAGAACGAGCGACGCGATTATCCTTGGGGCCATTGTGACGAATGGGGCGCGGGTATTAGGGCCTCTTGCCGGCGGCTTGATCACTCAATACTACGGTCCACTCGGTTGCTTCCTGTTCCTCGGTTTCGTCTGGTTGCTTCCTCTTTACTTCCTAAAAAAATTACCCAAAGGCACGATCTCCCGTGACTCTATACCTTCGGCGAAATCATCCTGGAAGCAACTCACAGAAGGCTTTGATTATGCCCGACGGAATCAAGTCATTCTTGCCGTTCTGCTCATAACTATGACAATGAATTTCCTCGGGTTTCCTTTCATGACCTTGCTTCCTGTTTTCGCCCGTGATGTTTTCAACGTGGAAGCTGCCGGGCTTGGGCTTATTGGGATGGCATCGGGATTGGGCTCGCTTCTGGGAATTCTTATTGTTTACCGCCTGAAATCAATTATTCCCGGTGGCATGATTTACGCTGCCGGAACTTTCGGATTTACCCTTGCGATCCTCCTATTTGCTCTTTCCAAGTCCTTTTTAATTTCTTTCGCAATACTTTTCATAGGTGGCATCGGACACTCCTGTTTTGGAGTTATGCAAAGCTCGCTTATGCTGACACTTTCTAGCGACGAGATGAGAAGCCGGGCTATGGGACTGGTTGTGCTGGCTATCGGTGTCAGCCCCTTTGGGCAGCTCTTAGTGGGAACTCTGGCTTCAGAATATGGTGCCCCTTTCGCGGTTAAACTTTCGGCCTCTCTTGCAGCATTTCTTCTTATCCTGATCGTTCTCATTCTCCCCCCAATTTGGAGGGCGGGAAATCTGACTACGCGGAAATTAGAGAGTTAGTCCCGAATTTCGGACAGAAATCGCACCATATCGTTTCAGCGTGTTGGAGGTCCGCTTTGATGAGAAAGAGGGCCTAGAGAGAGCCTTTTCGGTTTAAGAGACTTGATGAAGGCTTGTAATTCTAGAGCATATTGAGAAATGTGAAACTAAGCCCCCGGCCGATCCTGGAATTATTAATAAGATAGGTGCCACAATTTCGGTGGACGGGAAAAGGAGCTTTGGAAAGATCACAACATTAGCTTTAGGGAGAGAGATCAGATATGAAACTAGCGATGGCGGGTATTACTAATGAGGATCTCAAATTTGCGTTGCAGTTGGGTGCAACAGACGTGGTCGATGGTGGCTCTCTCCCTGAGGACAATGGCTATTATACGGTTGAGGACCTGAGAGATCTCAGTGAGAAGGTAAAGAAGAAGGGCTTGAAGCTCTCGGTTCTTACAGCGTTGTCAGACGAGTATACTTATAAGATCAAACTGGGCTTAAAGGGCAGGGACGAGCAAATAGAAAACTGGTGCAAGACCCTCCGCAATATTGGTGAAGTCGGTATACGGACATTGGTCTACAATTTTAAACTTCGGAGCTGGTACGGAAACTATGGACTACGGACCAATCGAGCTATGCCGGGAAGGGGCGGTTCTGTACTCACGAGCTTCGATTATGACGATGTCAGGAATGAAAAAGAAGATTACTGGGGAGTTCCGGTCCCCGAGTCGATGGAAGTAGGCGATGAGCAGATGTGGGATAATGTGACTTACTTCCTCAAAGCGGTTATCCCGGTTGCTGAAGAAGTAGGTGTTCAAATGGCTCTTCATCCGGATGACCCTCCTATCTCACCAATTGGTCGGGTTGCAAGGATCTTTCGAAATCATGAAGCTTTGCGTCGCCTCATTGAGATCGTTCCAAGCGATTCAAACGGCCTTACCTTTTGTACAGGGACTATTGGATCGATGCCGGAAGACATTCTAGGAGCCATCCGTTTTTTTGGCACGCGGGGCAAAATTTTCCATGTCCATTTTAGGAATGTAACGGGGCCGGTCCCGAAATTTTCGGAAACATTCATCGGTGAGGGGCACATTGATATGATGGAGGCGATGAAAGTTTTTCATGAAGTCGGGGTTGATGTTTCGATGGTGGAGGATCATGTACCAATTCTGGAAGACGGCTTGATTCCTGCCAAACAATATCGTTCGCGTGCTTACGCCTATGGTTACATAAGGGCACTACTAGACGCTGTGAAGTGCTAAAGAGGGACTTTCATAAAACGTCTCACAAGGGATTGGCAGTCAGTGGTTTTCATCTATATGAGGTCTCGCTAAAAGGGTTTTAAAATGTCTGAAATAGACAATGGCCCAGTGGTTGTAGCGGGAGTCTGTGGGAGCGGCACGAGGGTTGTCGCCGATATTCTTGCTGAACTCGGATTCTTCATAGGAAATGACTTGAACAGCGCAAAAGATAACCTCCTCTTTACGCTACTCTTTAAACGACCAAAGTGGTATTACGAAAACAACCAGGACTCGGAGACCATCAACACGGGCCTCAGCTTGCTTCAAAAGGTGATGACAGGTAAGCAAGGGCTATCAAAACAGGAATTGGGCTTTCTGCTTAGAGCCGTTGGCTCTAAGGTAATTATAGGCCATCAATATGAGGGTAGAGGACGGGGGATTTGGCCTCTAAAGCGGCTCAAAAAGATACTGGGAATGGGGCCAGAAAAATACAAAGACGTTAGCTACGTTGGATGGGGATGGAAGGAGCCTCATTCATTACTGCTCATTCGGCAAATGAACCGGTACTTTGATTCATTTAGATACATACATGTATTGAGGCATGGTCTAGATATGGCCTTTAGCGACAATCAGGAGCAATTGCATCTGTGGGGACGTCTTTTTGGGGTGGAGCAACCGAGAAATCCATCAGAATTACCCGCGATCTCTCTTCGGTTTTGGGCTAGAGTCAACCAAGATATTATTCAAATTGGGGAAGAGATGGGTCCGGAGCGGTTTCTTTTGGTTGACTTCGATGAGCTATGCACAGCTCCATACGAGAGTGTGCAACGTATTGTCTCTTTTCTTGATATTGAGCCTAACGAAGAGGCGGTCCAACGGATTCTGAAGATTCCGAAACGGCCGGCGTCTACGGGCCGGTACCAGAACCATGACCTCAATCAGTTTGCAGCTGATGATCTTGCTGTACTGCAGCAGCTCGGGTTTCCCGTCGTTCGAAAAGTTTGAGATTGTCAGGTTTGTGCCCTTTGTAAATAGGGTGGCTTCCATTGAACACACTGAAAAACAGGGAATGTTGAAGGGCGAGGTCACCAGAGATGACTGATCTGATGAATGGGCCTACTTCAGAGTGGGTCGACTGGTAAATCCAGTTTCTCTAGAATTTTATTCGCCACCAGAGCGTGACCAGCCTTGTTCCAGTGAATGTCTCCTTTGATATAGAATTCCTTGATAACAGCACGAGGTTCACGATCTTCGATGAAGGTCGGGTACAGGTTGATGAGTGGTACTTCTTGACGATCAGTCCATTCTTTCCAAAAGGCTACTTGTTTCGATTCTAGAACTCGATGGTAGATTTGGTCTGGCCACGGATAAACAACTATGGAAAGGGCAATTCCTCGTTGTCGTAGCAGCTCAGCGAGTTCGTCCATGTGTCGAGCTGCTTTGACGAGTCCTTCTCTTGCATAGGTTCGAAAGGCCTTCTCATCTAGGGACCAACGGTTGCGGGGTCTGTTTAGTGCATCATAGAACTCTTTATCCTTCTGCGCGGATTTCTTGATGACACGGAAAAGAATCCTGAGGTTACTTAAGAGGATTGAGTTCTCGGTCATAAAATGTTTGAGGGCTACACCTAGTCCTGGGGGAGACTGGAGTACAACATTACCTTGCTCATCGTATTTGTACAGATCGACCTCATCAGTAATGTCCGAGAGATCAATACACACGGTTAGATGGTCAAATTCGAGCTCCACATCATTCAGTAGATGCTGAATCTTCCTGAGATATATGATGGGAGAATAGGAGATTACCCCCGCATTCAGGGTTTCGATTCCCCTCTCCTCAAGCATTGCATGGATAATCCCCACGAAGGTATCGGTGTACTGGATTCCAACGCCTTCGGTAAAAGAATCACCAATGAAAAGAATACGATAACTTCCAGTAGAGAGGGGAACTGTTCGAGCAGCCCGATCCTTGAAGCCAAGAGAATTGGTATCTAATCTGTAACCAATTCCTCCCCAGCGTCCCTCTGAAAAGTCAATATTAGGTGCAAGGGTGTGGTTGTATGCCTCGTGCCTAATTCGATAGTAGGTCTCGATGCTGTGTTGAGGTCTATACAGACCCAACATTATGGCACCATTGGCCAAAAGGAAGTCCATTCCTGTGACGACAATAATGATAGTCAAAATGATGGTTAGCCTGGGATGTCGCCAAATCCAATGGGTTCGGGTGGGCATTGAACGAGATTAGAGTAGGTTAATTGTCTCCAAGTATTCGAACTTCTCGCTGTGGGAATGGGATTTCCATACCATGTTCTTGGATCGAACGCCATATCGCGTGGAATAGATCGGCCCCTACCCGATTTTCGCCTTCATCGATTCCTTCCATCCAGAACTCTACTAAAATGTTGATCCCTGAATCACCAAACCCAGCAATTTCAGCATCAGGCAGGAATTCCTTTGCAAGATGGTCTCCGCTCAAGACCTTGGGATGTTTCGTACACAACTCCCTGACATTATCAAACAGGAGATCCAAATCAGTTGAGTAGGCTACCTGGAACTCTATGGCATAGCGCTGCCTAGGATCTTTATGCGTCCAATTGGTATACGAAGAAGTAATAAATTTCTCATTCGGAACCATGATGTCTTTCCCATCGTAGGTCTCAATTACACCACATCGCATATTCAGTTCGCGCAAGATTCCGGAGCGTCCATCTTCGAGCTGGATGTGGTCGCCTATTGTGATAGACCGATCGAGCAAAATGATGATTCCAGAGACAAAATTGGAGGCGATCTGTTGCAGACCGAAGCCGATCCCAACCCCTAGTGCTCCACCAAAAACCGCTAGTGCTGTCAGGTTAATTCCTAATATTTGAAGTAAGAGCAGGAAAACGACGATGAAGAGTGAAATCTCAAACAATTTAGCAAACACTTCTCGAGTGCCTGCGTTTAGCGATGCCTGATTCCGTATGGCCCTTTTCCCTACGCTGTTGGAGATTCTACCAAGCCAGAAGAGGAGAGAACCAAATATTAGTGTTCGAATGAGTGCATAAAGCGACAGTCGGATATTACCAACGGTTATATTAACGTCGTCGAGATATCTCGTAATATCGTCCAACCACCCAAATAGATGCAGAATTGCGACTGGAATTCCAATCCAGATGGCGAGGGTATTAAGGAATCGACTCTTAATGAACTGAGTTAGTATAGTGTAGAGGAAGAAGATAACGGCAATTCCTTGAGCGAATCTAATCAGCCAGCTCTGAGAAAGGGCTGAATCTGCAAAACCCATCGCTACGCTAAGAAACGTAATGCTGAGAAGGGGAAATACTAAAACGCCTCCACGAAAGAGTAAGGAGCGTAGCTGAAAAAGGGGACCTTCTTCCGGCGGTTTTCGGAAGACAGGGATTCGAGCTCTTCCGATAGAGGCCAAGAAAAATGCTAAGGCAATGGCTATCAGAATGAAAACCAGCTCGGCATACGTCTTCGGGCTGGCAAACCAGCTCGAGACTGATTGCCAGCCGCCGAGGACCTGTTGGTTAATTTCTTCCAGTGATTTCGACATAGTTACAGTTACCGGTTGGAGCGGTGGTTAATCATGAGCGTGAAAAGTGATAGATCAAGTTGGTCTTTGCCCGAGATTCGGTCAGTTTAAACCAAAAAGGTCGAGCCTCTCCATCTTTGAACGATAATGATAGCTTGGAAGGTGAAGTGATCAAGCTTGGCATTTATCTACGACTTTAGCGAGTTTCTTGAAACTAGGGCGCACAATATGGGTAATTTCCCGGCCTAGTCCTTATACGAAGGGAGTAATTTATGGGGTAAGAGGGCCGAATTTCGAGTTTTGAGTCGGGATCATTTCGCCAAATGAGGATAAGGAAGCGAAGATAGCATTTCATTGAATTTTCTTTGATTTCTATTACTCTAGTATATTTGCGATTTCGATAAAGCCACTTTATCTAGTCTGCTTAAGGGAACGCCTTCCTCTAGGATACGGTTGAGCGTAACCTAGTATTGTATTTGTAAGGTAATTTCTTACTCTAATCTTCCTATTGCTAGGAGCCTTTCGGGCGAGGATTCCCTTATGTAACTCTTCCGATAGCAACGTCCGGGAGGCTATTAGGACCGATGACCTTGATATTCAACCAGTGCCGGCTTATTGATGGAATTAGTCCTGAGCCAAGGGAGTCCTGTGATGTCGTCGTCAAAGATGATCGCTTAGTGGCAATAGAAAACTCGAGAAATAGGTCGACCGGAGATTCAACCGTTATTACGGCCTCGGGATATACTATGTTACCAGGGCTTATAGACTGTCACACCCACTATGTTGTTGACCCGTGGGAACGGGATCCGTTCGGTTTGGTTGAACTTGAGTCCGATGCTGTAGTTATCTTGCGTGCGGCCCGTAGTGCCAGGGTTGCCTTGGAGGCTGGTGTTACGACAACTCGTGATGCAGGGGCCCCTCGGCAGTTAAACTTTGCCCTACGCGATGCGATCGAAGGTGGGTTGATCCCGGGCCCACGCATTCTAGCTCCTGGTATGGCTATTACTATCACAGGGGGTCATGGGTATCGATTTGGAATCGAGGCAGATGGTATTACCGAATTGCAGAAGGCAGTCCGTGCCCAAATGCGGGATGGTGCCGATGTAATCAAGATCATTGCAAGTGAGGCAGCTATGCTGACAACTGCTGAGGCTGGGGTCGAGGAGCTGACTAGAGAAGAAATTGAGATGCTAGTGTGCGAAGCGCGCCGCCGCGGGTTGCGAATTTTCAGCCACGCTCAGAATTCAACTTCCGTTGTGCGCTCCGCACGGTCAGGAGTCGATAGTGTAGAACACGGCTTCCTAGCCAGTTCAGAGGCTATCGGGGTTTTGAAGGAGTGCGGTACAACCTTGGTTCCTACCCTTACGGTCACTGCTGCTACGCTTGAGCAGTCAAATATTAACGATGTTTTTAGGCGGCGTATGTTGGAGATCCGAGATATGCATTGGGCTTCTTGTGAAGAGGCGATTCGACAAGGTGTTAATCTCGCAGCGGGAACCGATTGTGGTATGCCTGGGGTCTATCCAAATATGCTCTGGCGGGAGATTTGTCTATTGCACGAGAGAGGTTTGCCAAAAATGAAAGCAATCAAGGCTGCTACATTTCGAGCTGCGGAGTTACTCGGGGTTGGGGCAGCGGTTGGAAGCATTGAGCCGGGTAAGCAAGCAGATCTAATTCTCGTCCGGGGCAATCCCATGGAAGATTTGTCCACTCTAAGGGACGTTGATTTGGTGATGAAGAAGGGAGAGATAGTTCACTGTAAGGAGAATATAGTAGCTCTTTAGGAAGCAAATATACCTCTTCAAATAGTTCTTATTGAAACCACCTGGGGTGGTTTACCTAACCTTTCCTACTCAGGTGCTCGTAGCTAAACAGAAAGTGGAAGTTCGGGCCAGGATTTGCGATAACGGGGATCAGTGATCCGAGTCTCGCTAGACGCGTCTACATCTATTCTCAAGTACAATTCACTGGATCTCCCGTAAATGGGGTAAGCTTTCTTTAACGGTGGAGATGAACAGATCGACATCGGAATCCTGCATTGCCAGGGATATATTTCCATGTTCTGCCCAGTTTATCCCGTGATTGAGGAGCCAGAAAGAGAGCCATTTATGCATTAGCTCGTTCCCCGCCGCAGCTTCTCGATAGTTGCGAGGAATAGAGGATAAAAAATGTATCTTAAACAAGGAACCTGCTACCACAACCCTAGCCGTAATTCCCGTTTCCTCAAATGCGGCATTTAACTCCACTCCAATCCGCTGAGCCGATGCTCCTAAGGTCTCATAAACTTTTGGCGTGAGGAGCCGCAGTGTAGTCAGCCCGGCTACCATTGCGATGGGCCATGCATTGTAGGTTCCAGAATGGGGGATTTTAGGGTTTCCTGAAGTGGGATTATAAAGATCCATAATATCAGCGCGTCCTCCCACCACGCTACCAGCTGTTCCTCCAGCTACCGTTTTGCCCAGTGTCGTGAGGTCAGGCCTTACTCCAAAAAGCTCCTGTGCTCCACCGGGTGCCGTCCTGAAGCTGATAATTTCGTCAAAAATCAACAGTATCCCATTGCGCTCGGTGATCTCCCTTAAATGGGTGAGAAATCCATCCTCGGGCAGAGCCAAACCCGCGCCAGTGGAAATCGGGTCCACAATTACGGCAGCTAGTTCATAGGCGTGATCCTCAATAATCTCGGCGCAGGCTCCAATATCGTTAAATGGCAATACTATCACTTCTTCCGCGGTGTTGGGAGGCAGCCCTGCGGAGGAAGGTACCGAATGGGGATGTTCTGACGATCCCAAATCAGGGCCGAGTGGTGGCCTGTAGCTGATCATAGCATGTGCATCAACACCATGGTAGGCTCCTTCAAATTTGGCTATTTTCCTCCTGTTGGTGAAGGCCCGGGAGGCGCGGAGTGCATTTAATACTGCTTCAGATCCAGAACTGCAGAAGCGGATGCGCTCTAAGGAGGGCACTCGTTCTTTTAACAATTCTGCCATTTCCACCTCAAGGGGTGTTGGACGAGAAAAAGCGGTTCCCCTGCCTATTTGCTTCTGTAATGACTCAACTACTGTGGGGTGAGCATGCCCCAAAATCAACGCAGTGTTGTTGTTAACAAAGTCAATTAGGCGATGTCCGTCGATGTCGATTAGATATGGGCCCTCGCCGTGCTCAATGTAAATTGGAAAGGGATCGATGTAGACGCCAGTACGGGTGTTCCCGCCTGGCAACGACCTTTTGGCCCGTCCAGCCATTGCCTGCGAAAGCGGGTTTCCATCCACATACCTAGCAATCAGATCCTCCATGGATACTATGGGTGTTTTTTTTGGCATACGCGCATTCTCCCCGTAAAATTAATAAATTGAAGAAGGGTTTCTATTTCCGAAACAATGATAGATTCTTAGCAAGTATCCAGAATCCTATCATATCTGATATCCGAGAATAATTCAGGCGGTGTCCTTTCCAAGAGACGGGACTTGTTGAAGTGTAGAGAAGACTCCGGAGAAGTGCCCTGAGCGTGGCATCAAGGCATTTAAATGGTTTACGTGGCAAGGCTGCAGTAGAAAAACACTAATTAACTGCTCAACGTAACGGGTTTAACGCCCTCAGGCAATTTACGCTTCTTGCGCATGCGCTCGAAAGACTCAGGGGACCCATCGTTGAAAGAACCGAACCAACGATCCAGAGGCACCACGTTAGAGCCATAGTTGCACTCAAAATAACGATGGTGCAGATAATGGAAATAGCTGTCGACAGACATCCCATCGGCATCCTTTCCAAGGACGATCCTATCAAATCCGCTGTGCCCAAGGGATGGCTGAAGGGCCGCCCACTGCATGAGATAGAACATGTGGATGGGATGTGATGGTACGAAAAGGAGGAGAATAGGGCGGGTGAAGTAGATGAGGTGCTCTATCGGGTGCATCGACAGACCGGACCACGGGCCCACATTGGTATTTCGGTGATGTAAGTAATGAGCTGCTTTATATAGGGGCTTCCAGTGGGTAATACGATGGGTCACGTAGAAATGAAAATCTTTCCAGAAGGGTAGGATAGCGGCCAAAGCAATGAACCATATCGGGTTGTTTCGTAGGGTTGCAAAAGGCAACCATCCATTTCCGTAGGCCCAAAGCATGAGGACTTCATAGAAGGTCCAAATGGATGCACCGCTGGCAAGGCTCCAGAACATGTTATCATGAACCTGATTCTTGAAGAGGAAGGCCTTACTTTTGGTGCTCGGCCAACTCGAACTATACTTGAACCGAGTGCCTTGAACCCGGCGCAAGTAAAATATGAAATGCAAGGAGCCTGCGAAGGCTAATAGCAAAAGCACGTTGCGCAAGTACATCGGCAGAATCCATCCTGCACTCAGCACACTGAAGTTACTCAGTTGGTCCGATCCGGGTTGGAGATAGCACCATGTGATAGCGGCGAGGCCATAGAAAGTAAAATTGCCTAAGGGCCAGAGAAACCCCGGAAAGCCAAGGAAAAACCGGAGCAGCTTTTTCGGTTGTATAGGCCAGGCGAATGGCGGAGATTTTTCTAAGACGCGGGGTGTCCAATCCCCTTGCGGGTTTCGGGTCTCAGAGCCATCATCAAGTTGGCCAGAGGCGGTTTGCTGAAAAGGAGCCTTAATGTTTCTAAGCTGGGTCTGCTGAGCAAGGGCGTCAAGAATGTTCGATGGGGAGCATTTTGCATGGGTGTACCTAATAGCGAGGTGCTGCCACGGCGATACCGCTTATCATGGTTTGCGTTTGGCAGGAAGGGTATGGGTTTAGAATTACCCCGTAAAAATCAGCTGAAGGCTTGAAAATTGTAAGTGACTTCTGAACCTTCTTCACCGGTTTCATGAGAAGTTTTAAAGCCTTCCGGGACAGTCTTAGAGAAGTAAGGCTTCGCCGTCAGGTACATGATGGACTGGTCCGGGGTGGCCGTGATCTCACTCGGTGATATCACTTGCGATTCGAAAGACATTGACACGTGATAGTCTTTCCCGTCTCGCTACAGGTTGTAACAGATAGCTTTATTCAATTTAGTTTTGGTCCTGCCTGCCAACCTTTCCTGAACACAGTCGACATTGCGAGCAGTCCCATACAAAATTGGCGAGATAACCGATATTTTGAGGATGCTACAACATACGGAAGCGCTCTCCCCTAATTTTCTATGAAGCTCGACGATCGACAGAAGAATCTTCTTAAGCGCACCTATGTTGACTATCAGGCAACAGAGGATTTTTTAAAAAACCCGATCGTAGTATCGAGGGCTGAAGGCCTATATTACTGGGACACTGAAGGGAGGCGCTACTTTGATGGGATCGGAGGGATCTTTGCGGTAAGCTTAGGGCACGGGCATCCTCGAGTAGTAGAAGCGATCAAGCGACAGCTCGATCGGATGACTTTTTCGCCTCCGATGCACGGGACCTCTGATATCTCGTTGGATTTTGTCGAACGGGTCGGAAAAGTGTCCCCCGGAGCTTTGAATTATGTGAAACCGTTTAGCGGTGGCTCAGAGTCCATCGAGGCGGCGATTAAATTTGCTCGACAGTATTTCAAACAAAGCGGCCGTCCCTCAAAGTACAAGTTTATCAGCCGCTACCAGGCCTATCATGGTGGCACTTTCGGAGCAATGGGGGCGAGCGGGACGGGCAAACGTAAGTCGTCTTTTGAACCCCATATGCCTGGGTTTATTAAGGTTCATTCGCCGATCTATCTTCGAGACCGCTTTTCGTCTTGGGAGGAGTGTAACCGCTTCAGCGCCCGATTGTTCGAAGATGCGATTGTTAACGAGGATCCTGATACAGTAGCTGGTATTATTGTCGAACCAATCGGCAACACCGGGGGAATTGTTACGCCGACAGATGAGTATTTTCAGATCCTCCGAGAGACCTGTGATCGGTATGATGTACTTCTGATCTTCGACGAGATTATTACAGGGTGGGGACGGAGCGGAACCATGTTTGCAGCTGAGACCTTTGGAACGGTGCCTGATATCATTTGTAGTGGCAAGGCGCTTACAAACGGTACCGTGCCAATGGGAGCCATGATGGCGCGCGAGGAGATGGCCGATGCTTTTAAAGGCGACCCAGAAGCAGGCTTGAACTTTTCCCATGGGCATACTTTTTCCGGCAATCCACTGGGGTGCGCTGCTGGGATTTCGGTGATCGACGAGATCGTCGAACAGGGACTGAAGGAGCAAGCTCGAGAAAGGGGCGACTATCTCGTGATGAAATTAGGAAAACTGAAAAAACTTGGAGTGATTCGCGAGATCCGAGGGAAGGGTCTTATTCTGGGTGTTGAATTGGTTAGAGATATACAGAGTATGAACCCATTCCCTGAACTTGGGATAGTTCTCAAGCAGACTGCGCTGGAAAATGGATTGATCCTTCGTGTCGATCCAACATGGTTCGCATTGGCTCCGGCGCTCGTGATTACTGAAGGAGAGATCGATGAGATGTTCGATCTTTTGGAGCAGAGTCTTGAGGATGCTTTGCAGCGGGTGGCGGCTGGTCATGGGCCGTCCCTCGATTGACACAGCACTAATTCCAGCGAGACTCTAGATTGAATAATTAATTAATAGGAATATCAATTATGGACCTAGGACTTTCGGATCGGGTGGCTGTTGTAACGGGAGGAAGCGAAGGAATAGGGAAAGCGACGGCAGTGTCGCTTGCAGAGGAGGGCGCGAACGTCATCATTCTGGCACGGACTCAAAGTAAGCTTGACTTGGCCTTGAGGGAAATTCGGTCGACTGCAGTAGGGGAAGTTGAGGCAATCAGCTGTAATGTTACAGAGCGAGCGACGGTGGACAGGACGTTTGACCGAATCCTTCGGAAGTGGGGTAAGATCGATATCTTGATCAATAATGCAGGTTATGGAAATGCCAATAGTTTCAATGCCCTAAACGATGAATTGCTCGGAGACGATTTAAAACTGAAAGTTTATGGTGCTGTTTATTGCTCACAGGCAGTATTGCCTAGTATGCGGGAAGTTAGGTGGGGTCGGATCATTAACATCACGACTGCTGCTGGCAAAGCGGCTTCCGGTTCAAGTGTTCCTACCTCAATGTCACGTGCTGCAGGCATCGCCATGACCAAAGCGATGTCGAAAGAATATGCGGTTGACAATGTTCTGGTGAACACCGTGTGCATTGGATCCATCAAGAGCGGTCAGAATGATCGCCATTGGGAAGCTATGGTTGCCGAGGGATCGAAATTAACTCTCGACGAGTACTACGCCAACAACGGGAAGGGTATCCCTCTGGGTCGCGTCGGGGAAGCAAGAGAAGCGGGTGACCTGATTTGCTTTCTGGCATCGGAGCGGGCAAGTTACATATCGGGCACAGCAATTAATATGGACGGTGGAGCGGCGCCGGTGGTGTAGATCGGGAAGCAAAGGAGCACTGGTGGAAATTACTCGCTTAGATCTGTTTCTTCGCATTTTGCCGAGAGATGCGTAGATCAGGGAAAACCCAGGGTCCTGGGATTGAATAATACTTGTGTGTCGCGGCTGGCTAACTCCTGTCCATAATTACTCCATTTGGCGCCTTACAAGGATTGACGTAGATTAATCAAATTATTGATGAAGTTTGATACTGTCTACGGTTGGATTTGCATTTTTAGGACACAATCCAAAGGGGTCCCTATTCACCCTTTGGTTTCATCCCTGTCAGCTCTAATGGGGTTAGGTTTGATGTGGCGGGACAGATTCCATACTAGGGCAAGCCAGATGGAGGACGCAGTAAGGGCAAGCAATCCGTAAGCGGATTCAAAGACGAGTCCAGCCCTCTGTCCTAGGGCAACAACAAGGGAGATAGCACCCTTAGAAAACCGATATCCGAAAACGTCGATAAATTCCTTGGCCCTATAACGGGCGTCAAAGGATAGTGGGATGTATAGAATTTCTTTGGCAGCCCGGAAAATGGAATAATCAAAAGCTTTGAAGAGAAGAAAAGCTGTTCCAGATGTCGCCACAGAGGGAGTCACAATCAGGGCCGCACAAGCAGAAATGTGAATTATGGGAAGGGCGATGTGAATGACTCCGATTGGGATGAACTTTAGAAGTAAAGGTGTGGCGACGAATTGGAGTAGAGCTGCAACCCCATTGAGTCCTGCAAAAAAGGCTCCAGAAAAAGCAGTTTGTTTGTCAGGGTCAGGAATTTCGACTTGCAAAATTCCCTGAAAACGCAAGCCCAGCATGGCAGAAACCACTTGAGTGGTTAGAACGACAAGAAGGATTAACAGCAACATCCGTGAGCGCGATAACACACCCAAGCCCAAGTGTTCACGTGGTGAAGAAGGGGCATCTTTTCCTGCTAGAAATTCTCCAGCGCGACGATATCCGTAGTCGGAGAAGAAAGCAGCGGGAAGTAGGACAAGAGCTGCAAAATAAGGCATGCGAATGGT
This sequence comes from uncultured Opitutales bacterium, assembly GCA_964542645.1. Classification (GTDB taxonomy): domain Bacteria; phylum Verrucomicrobiota; class Verrucomicrobiia; order Opitutales; family UBA2987; genus Moanibacter. The sequence goes on from CAZIUG010000010.1 coordinate 91,608, forward strand.
GCCAAGAGGCTCCGCGAGTTGGCTTAAAAGAAGTCCGCCAGCAATAGCACCTATAGAGGCGATACCGGTTATAGGCCCGTAATATTTACGTGCTTGATTTTCGCCTGCTGTGCTGTTCAGAAAAGACCAGTACTGCTCAATTAAGAGGACTACGTAGGCTTCCTTAAAGATAAAGAGCAGATAGATAGCGGGAGCGAAGCCAAGATTGAACGCATAGGTGGTTAGGGAAATGATACCGGCAGATCCTATTGATGTCCAGAAGAGGGTTCTCCGAGGTCCTAATTCCGATAGAAGCCGGCCGTATATCCAAAGTACAGCGAGGACACCTATCGGAGTCATTGCCATAACGACGGGAAGGCTGCGAGTGCCAAAAGTAGCCTTGAAGAGAGTATTGGAGGCACTGCGAGCAAACTCATACCCGCAGAGCAGGAAGGCGGCGGAGAGGCAGATGGAACCGATGGCCCATAAATCGCAGCTTGATGTTCGAAAGCGATTCATTATCGACGCGGTGTTTTTGGAAAGACTATAGCTATAACTGAATATCCAAAGGAGTTTTCCCTTGAAGCGAACGTAAAGAGTGGCAAGTCCGATTCCATAAAGGAGGTGGATGCTCCGATCCAGGGCTTGACGAGACCTTGGAATTTGAGGAGGTCGAGTTTACTTGTGTCAAGGATGTTGCGTCTAATAAAAGAAATTGAGCCTTACGGAGGATGAAGAGGACGAGAGGCTACTGGTGCAGACTTTCTTTAGAATATCAGAAGTTCGGTTTCTTTCGAACGTATGAGGAGGGAGGGTTCTTTCGGTACGGAGGTAAAAGGGAAGGCTGAAACCTGGTCCCCTGAGACTTTTTGACCAGCGTCATAGTGGGTCTACCATCGGATTATTAGTCGGATAGCGCGAGCCATCGTTCGGTTTCAATGGCAGCCTGGCAGCCCATTCCGGCAGCGGTGATAGCTTGCCTGTAGACATGATCAACGCAATCTCCTGCTGCGAAAACGCCCGGAACTACCGTATGAACCGGAGATCTACCTTCGGGCAGAAGATAGCCATCTTGGTCTAGATTCAGGACTCCTTTGAAAGGTGTAGTATTGGGAACGTGTCCTATCGCGATGAAGACACCACGGCAGGGAATTACTCCTGTTTCGTTGTTCTTTACATTACGAACAGCGATACTGGAAACCTGTTGGTTCTCATCCGGAATGATTTTTTCTACAACGGTATTCCAGATAGGGAAAATATTTTCGGCGTTAAGGGTACGATTAGCCATGATCCGAGAGGCTCGGAGTTGTTCACGCCGGTGGATCAGTGATATCCGAGAACAGAATCGAGTCAGGAAGAGCGACTCTTCGCAGGCAGAATCGCCGCCGCCGATTACAACTACATCCATGTCGCGGTAAAAAGCCCCGTCGCAAGTGGCACAGGTGGTTACTCCTTTTCCTCCGAACATCTCGTTTTCACCAGGAACTCCAAGGAGGCGAGGCGAGGCGCCAGTAGCAATGATCAGAGCCTTCGTTTCGTAGGTCTTAGTCGCAGAGGTGAGTCGCTTCGTTTTTTCACTCAGTTCAGTGTTGGTTATGACGTCATGAGTAAAGCGCGTACCGAAACGGCCAGCTTGCTTCCGCAATCGGTCCATCAATTCAAAGCCGTCAATTCCTTCAGGGAAACCCGGAAAATTCTCGACCTCGGATGTCGTCGTCAATTGGCCGCCAGGCTGAGCCCCCTCAATTATCAGGGGATTTAGATTAGCACGGGACGCATAAACAGCCGCAGTAAGTCCTGCACATCCGGTACCTAAGATGATTACGTCCTCCATTGAAAATGTGGGTGAAATGGTAAACCCATAGGAATTCAAGGTTTGCGAGCAAGCGATAAATGCGTTGGACTGAAATGAAATCGGATAATGCCACAATTGATCGATAGTCACTGTCACCTCGTGCCTCTGAAAAATCGAGGATATCTAGAGGAGGCGCTGGAACGGGCAGAACGGGCTGGAGTTCGAGGTTTCGTGTCGATTGGAACCAGTGCAAATGATTGGGATCTTAACCGACAAATCTGCCAGGAACATAGTGGTCGGGTTGCCTATACAGTGGGGCTGCACCCGACAGATATTAGATCATGCTGGGAGAGTGAAGTTTCTCGAATACGATCCTACTTCGATCTAGAATTTCCTCCTGTTGCTTTGGGTGAAGTCGGCCTCGATTATTTTCATCTGCCCCGGTCTGATGAGGCGAAAACGGAAGTTAAAATTGTACAAGAGATCGTTTTTAGGCAACAGCTGGCTTTGGCGGGCGCGATCGATTGTCCTCTTGTTGTCCATTCTCGTGGGGCTTTTCACGATTGTGTCCGGGTGATTGATGAAAGTGGATTCAATTGGAAAAAAGTTGTTTTCCATTGCTTCGCCGATGGTCCAAAAGAAATGGCGATGCTAATGGAGAGAGGGGGTCGAGGATCCTTCACCGGAATCGTGACTTATAAGAATGCCCCCGAAATCCGAAAAGCTGCTATTTTGCAGGGACTAGAAGGTTTGATGGTCGAGACGGATGCTCCTTATCTTTCGCCAGAGCCGAAGAGGGGTTGCCCAAACGAGCCGGCCTTTCTCCCGCATATAGCGACTTTTTGTTCTGATTTACTTGGGGTCAAACTATCGAAATTTTCTGCGATCACCGTTCAGAATACGCAGTCATTTTTTAGGATTTAGGGCTGGTTTCCATGTAACAGCGCATTTATTTTCAAGGGGTTTTATTGGCCTTTGTTAATCTTCTATTGGGGGGCTCGCTTTATAGGTGTCAACGAAGCGATCGACAGGTGCGTGAAGTAGAAGG
>CAZIUG010000011.1:0-1751 GCA_964542645.1 uncultured Opitutales bacterium
GTTGACCCAAATGCCTGTACTGTCTCCAGAACGAGACTGCAGCCATTGGCCCCCTGATTGTAGTCGCCTCAGAGATCATTTGCAGCCCAAAAGTAAAGGGAGGGCCGAGATATTGCATGACATGAAGCGATGAATCGGTAAAAACAAGGATTTGCTGCCTTGTTTCGACGGCTTGGATGATTTCGGAGCCAGACCCAATACGAAGCTCTCCTGCTGTGTTAGTAGGTAAAGCATTCCATGTTGTCAGGCTTTCCTGATCTGAAAAACGGATAAGGAGAGGGTCTTGCGTCCCTAAGCTTGATTCAGGGTCACAGGCAAACGCGATCACATGCCTGTCATTATCGGACACCATGATCTGTCGGGCTACTGTCGGGGCTTTTCCATCTGTCGCCCCTGCTCCTGATAAGGAACTAAGCGCCACGGCCCTTGCATAAGTAGGAGTTGAACTAGAGCGATCCCAATAAAAAATGTCTCCATTACGCTGATTAAGTAATAAATCCTCACCAAAGTTATCATGTGACCACAACCCTAGTGTATCGGTTACAACGATTGCAGATGAAGCTGATCCCCACGTTCCCCGTGACCATGCTCCCGCTCCCCAACCTGTGCCTATAATAGTAGTGTCCAAGCTGGTATTAATCTGGTACGTGCCAACAACAGAACTACCCCCGTTTCCTGTATCCGACGAGTTGGCTGTAACCAGCGTCGGGGAAAGTTGTCCATCTACTGTGATACTTTCGATAGACGTTGCAGCGGTTCGGGCTTGGATTGTATAGGTCTTATCCCCTGTCTTAGTGAGCTGGTACTCCTGGTTAAGTACCGCTGCGGTAATATTACCGCCAAGACTTACTGCCCCTGAAAAAGTCACAAAATCATTGGTGACAGCGCCATGATCTGCTGTTGTTGTTACCGTAAGTGTAGAAGAGCCGTTGGTGGCAGAAAAAACCGCGTCTCCCGCCGCCGCTGTATAACGTATAGGCGTAATATCGTTAAAGGTTCCGCCTTCGTTAATGTAATTTTTAAGGTTTGTGCCGACCCCAATTAAAAGTTCGGAAATTAAGGTACGCCACGGGTGCAGCGCTCGACAGATACCTAGAAACGAAAGGGGGTAATTTTTCTCCCACCCCCCTATTTTTTCAGGAAAACCTGCTCGAAACCGCACTTTATCCATAGAGAACCAACCGCCCGTATTTGTATAGGCAGTCGTGTCTTTAGTGATTCCGGGGCGAAACTGTAGTTTGGTAAGAGGCACAGGGGTTTCCTAACTATTTATAGCTTGCAACCTGTTCCAGACCCATTGGGAGTCTGCGGTGGGGTCGTAACCTACTTCAACATAATCATCTCTGCGGTCATTCCAGTATTTAGTAGTTGTCCCTGAAGCCATTTCGCTCATATACTCTAACAAAGCCTCATAGCTTTCTATTTCTTCAAACGTCCCTGTCGGATTATCGACTGTTATACATAACATAACACCGTTTTGCGGGGGAGGAACCGTGTCGTCATGGATGTAAAAAAACCCTTGTACGCCATTAGTGTGATCTCCGTGCAAGACAAAATCAGGGATAGTACCGTCCTCATTTAACCTATATTTCACGAGTTTATGTGCCATTGGCAACTCCATTTTTCTTTTTTAAAGAAGCAGGGTTTGCTAGAGAAGTAGAATCTATTGTTTCAAAACCCCTATGGGAAGCAAAAATCTCAGGGCAATCCGCCCATTTATCAGCACAATGCTCTAGCCATTGTAAGGTCAT
>CAZIUG010000012.1:0-1704 GCA_964542645.1 uncultured Opitutales bacterium
GTAGTAATCCGGGATGTCCATGTTTTGGTAGACGATGGGCGGCTTTTCGTGCCGCGACACGAGGCAATTCCGGAGCCGACTTCTAGGAAGGGAGGTTAGGAAGAAATAAGACAGCTACTATAGTCGTTTGTCTTCGCAGGCTAGAATTACAGTTGATCGGCAAGGAATAAAACGGATCTTTCGATGAAGCGGTAAAGAGATACTGCGCGAACTGAGTTGTGTCCGAGCAGGAAAAATAGAATTTAAAGTGTATTCACAATAAAATTTTAGACGTGTGCTATTCTCCAAGCCACATAGAAAAGGTTGTCTTACTCCTTCTTAAATAATTCAGATCTGCCAAAAACAATTAAGTTCAAAGGAGTTACATTATGTACCAGAAAACAGTTTTCGGAATCGCAAGCGTGTTTTTTTTGGGAATAGGATTAGCGCTTGCTCAAGATAAAGCCGGAGTAGAGAAGCTGAATGAGGAATACCGTGCAGCCATAGAAAACGGTGATGTGGATACGATGGTTTCGTTACACACGGAAGACGCGGTTAGAGCGAGAACAGGTAGTCCAGTAGCTGTTGGCCATGCCAAAATCAGAAGTGCTATCACCGAACAATTCAAAGACAGGGATCCGAATTACTTAATTTCCGTTACTATCCATGACATCAAATTCCTTTCCCAAGATGTCGCTATTGTTCACGGAGGATTCAAAGCACAAATTGGTACCGGACACTTTATTCGAACTGTTGTTAAAAAGGGAAACAGCTGGAAGATCGCTGCAATTCAGATAGCCCGAGATCTGGATTAAGGGTCGAACAGAACATCGTTAGAGGATTGGTTTTCTTTTTGTTCGAGAAGAAGGATTAGACAGATGCGTTTTGAAAGTATGATTAATGCTGTAGACCTTCATTGTTGCGGAGAACCAGGTCGTGTCATCGTCGGTGGGGTCCTCGACGTCCCTGGAAATACGATGTTCGAAAAGATGAAGTATCTAGAAACACAGTCGGATGATTTGCGAAAACGAATGCTTCGAGAGCCTCGAGGCTTTCCTGCTTCGAACTGCAACCTAATTCTGCCTCCAACAGTACCAGGGGCAGATGCTGGCTATATCATTATGGAACAGACTGAGTATGTGGTGATGTCGGGCACCAACACGATCTGCGTTGCTACAGCTCTCATCGAAACAGGAATGGTTCCAGTGGAAGAGCCAATCACGAAGCTTCTTCTCGAATCCCCTGCTGGTGTGATTCCTGTAACTGCTGAGGTACGAAACGGCAAGGTTAAACAGGCGACCTTTGAGAACCAGCCGGCATTTGCTGTTCACTTAGATGCTTTAGTAGAAGTTCCGGAGTTGGGTACGGTTAAGGTCGATATTTCGTATGGTGGGATGTTTTTTGTTATTGCGGATGCAACTCAGTTTGGGCTCCGCCTTACTGCGGATGAGGGGAGAGATATTGCTCGGATTGGAGAGATGATAAAGGCTGCTGCCGCTGAGCAATTTGAGGTTGTCCATCCAGAAAACCCCGAGATTAAAGGCATTACAATTGCTCAACTATCTGGCCCTCCGTTGCATCCGGAGGCTACGGTCAAAAATGCAGTGATTGTGTCGACCGGCGCCCTCGATTGGAATCGACCATCGTCTTGGACTGGAGCTTTGGACCGGTCGCCGTGCGGCACGGGAACCTGTGCCAAGATGATGGCGCTTCATGCAAAGGGTG
>CAZIUG010000013.1:0-1513 GCA_964542645.1 uncultured Opitutales bacterium
CCAATGATTTTGATGAGATGTTGGAGCAGGCCCACACCATGGCAAGTTGGGCAGAAAACGCTGTGGTGAAGATTCCTGTTATTAACGAGTTCGGCGCTCCGAGTTTGCATGTCGTCAACGCTTTATCGAGCGAAGGAATTAAAGTCAACATGACTGCTTGCTTGTCCTTTGGACAGGTCGCCATGGGTGCGAAGGCTGGAGCGACCTATTGCAGTATCTTTGCTGGACGTGTTTCTGATGAAGGAAATGATGCTTCTAAACTCATCACAAGGTCGGTGGATTGGTTAGAGGATTGGGATTATCCGACGAAGGTTATCGTTGGGAGTATTAGGGAGGTGAGTAACGTTCAGGATGCTGCATTGGCGGGCGCTCATGTTCTCACTGTACCACCCCAATTCCTTTCGAAATGGGTAGACCATTATTACACGAGAGAAACCGTTAAAGGATTTAACAAAGACGGTAACGAGGCGGTAGCGAAACTAAAGGAAATCCAAGACGCTAGTAAGGAACGATCTCCTCAGCTTTGACCCTCATTGGAAACACCGTAATTTTCGGCCTGGCAGTTTTCAAGCACACTTATGTATGGAGTCAACGTTTCCCGATGTTGAGATTTCATCCGAAGAACTTGTCTGAGGAATCAGATTCATGAAGCAACTTGCAATTATATTGGCATCTGCACTATTGGCTCTCGTTGCCGCAACGACATCCGGAGTGGTCCAGGCAATAAGCGGGTTTATCCTTCTTTTGTTCGTTCCGGGATTTGTCACTCTTCAGGCGCTCTATCCGAGGGGAACCAATCTTCGAGTGATCGAGCGATTGGTTCTTGGAATTGGCATGAGCATCGCATTGGCTTCGGTCACAGGGATGGTCTTGAATTATACGGGTTGGGGTATCCGGATTCTCCCGGTTCTCTTTGCCCTCGTTGTTTATATAACAGTCATATGCAGTATCACGTGGTTTAGAAGGAATAACACTGGTCGAGCCGATGAGTTTTTAGAACCCCAGGTATCTACTGAAGATTTGTTTCCGAATGCATCGAAAGCATGGCGAAATATCTTCTTAGGAGTGCTCGTTGTTGCCAACATTGGTGCTATCAGCTTTCTTGGGTACCAGGTCTCTCAACCGGTCCCACGGGATGCATTCACAGAGTTCTATGTTTTGGATTCTTCAGGGACTACAGAAAGTTACCCAAAGGAAGTTCTCCTCGGCGAGTCAGTTCAGATCATTGTTGGAATTGTGAACAACGAAGGGATTCACGCGACGTACCATGTTCGGATTGTTATAGGAGACGATCAGCTTTTGAGGTCGGATCGTGTAGTGTTGGTTGACCGAGAGAAGTGGGAAGGCCTCCTCACATTTGTGCCACTTGTCCACGGATCCAATCAGAAACTTGAAATCTTGTTGTATGAAGGCTTGGATGAAGAACCAGCCCAGGATTTATCACTGAGGATCGACGTTCGGAAAGAATAGTGCTTCCGATAGTGCCCAATATCTAATCCCCCATGTTCCTTTG
>CAZIUG010000014.1:0-1514 GCA_964542645.1 uncultured Opitutales bacterium
GATCGGCGTCTATTGCCAAAATAGTAGTTGAAATTTCTTCCCCTTTGCTAAATCTCCTAACCGCTGTCTCTCCTGGCTCGTTCCAGGAAATATCGGACAGGTGCACAAGGCCGTCTATGCCTCCATCTAGGCCGATAAAAATTCCAAAATCGGTAATGGATTTGATCCGTCCCGATACGTGATCGCCTTTTCCATGCACTCTACCGAATGCAGACAATGGGTTCTCGCGGCATTGCTTTATTCCTAAAGAAATACGCCTACGTTCCTCATCTATGTCGAGAACCATAACTTCCACCTCGTCCCCGACGGTCACAACTTTGGACGGGTGAATATTTTTATTAGTCCAGTCCATTTCCGCAACATGGACCAGTCCTTCCACACCCTCTTCAATTTCGGCAAAACAGCCGTAATCCGTAAGCTTAGTTACGACCGCTTGAACTTTGACACCTTCAGGATACCTCTAAGTAAAAGATACACAAGGGTCGTCGCCAAGCTGTTTCATTCCTAGGGATACGCGATTCTTCTCCCGATCAAACTTCAGAATCTTAACCGGCACCTCATCCCCTACGATGACCATTTCACTAGGATGTCGAATACGACGCCATGCCATATCCGTTATATGTAAAAGGCCGTCTACTCCACCTAGATCTACAAATGCGCCATAATCGGTCAGATTCTTCACTAAACCCTTCACTTCCTGACCTTCTTGTAAATTCTCGAGAAGCGCATCACGCTCCGCACTGTTCTCTTGTTCCAGAACGGCTCGCCGGGAAACGACGACATTGTTGCGCTTTTGATCCAGCTTTATAACTTTGAATTCAAGTGGCTTCCCTTCAAGATGTATGGTCTCTCGTAAAGGCCGGACATCAACCAAAGATCCGGGAAGGAAAGCTCGAATATCCTCTATGTCAACTGTAAAGCCGCCTTTAACTTTCCCGTTCATTATTCCAATGATTGATTCACTGGTCTCAAAGGCATCCTCAAGCATTTGCCAGGACTCAGCACGGCGAGCTTTCTCTCGCGACAGGCGAGTCTCTCCAAAACCATCGTCAACGACCTCCATTGCCACCTTGACTTGATCGCCTATCTCTAGAGAAAAGTCGCCAGATTCACCAAAAAACTGACTTTTCGGGATAACACCTTCCGATTTGAGTCCAGCATGTACGGTGACCCAGTCATTATCGATATCGACCACTGTTCCGGTAACTATGGATCCGGGTTCCATCTCTACTGAAACAAGGCTTTCTTCAAACAGTTCTGCGAAACTTTCGCTCATATTTTCCTCATTCAGCATACCGTTGTTAAGGACCGTAAACGGGCATGCTTGATAATCTCATTTATTACATTCTCAACAGTCAAATTGGTGCTATCAATATAGATCGCATCCTCCGCCCTAACCAACGGCGACGTCTGTCGACCTTTATCCTGCTCATCCCTCTCTGCTATGTTAACTCGTATTTCCTGCAAGTTTATATTCTCGTTGGCGTCGATCTCTGACATATTCCTATCCGAAA
>CAZIUG010000015.1:0-756074 GCA_964542645.1 uncultured Opitutales bacterium
TTTTTTTTGTTTTATGATTTCACTATTTTTACTTAGTTTTTTTATTCTCAGCATTTTACTTCTTTTTTTTATTCTCAGCTTTTTTCGCATTTGCTTTATTCTCCGCCTTTTTGGCCGGTGCTTTCTTTACCGCTGCAGGTCTTTTGGCTGATTTCTTTTTTGCTGCCATTTGTCCTTAACGTTGGGTTATCTTTCTTTGTTTTGTTTTAAAGGAGGCCTCTCTAAATCACAGGATAATCCGTTGACCGGGAAACCTCTATAAATTCGCCTCGCCTGGTCGCTTTTCAAAGGGAAACCAAAATGGAAACCCGACCTTGACTTTCAATCAACATTTGAAATACCCATTCCGTAAAGAGATAAAGAATTACCGCGTAGATTGATCTGGGAACGGATTTGATTGCGCCGCAATTACCTATAATACTTTTGCAGGGAGGAAACTGTCAAAGATTCAAAGTTTGCAAAAGATAAAAAGGTCAAAATCGAGTTGCTGTGCTCACTGAACAAACTGTCAGTAGTTTTTTGAAATTAGTAACAATGTTATCGATTTCAACAAAAAAATTTGCGTCCAGAACTTTTGAGGTTAGGGAATTATCCAGGCTACTCTTTAATCCTCAATTTAACGGTGATTATCGATCTAGGAAATTTTAATGGCTAAAGTAATTCTCAACAACCTAACCAAGGATTACCCTGAGGGGAAGACAGGAAGAGTCCGCGCTGTTAATCAAGTAAATCTTGAGATAAAGGATCAGGAATTCATGGTGCTAGTAGGACCGTCTGGATGTGGTAAATCTACCACATTAAGAATGATCGCGGGACTAGAAGAAATCACTGGAGGTTCAATTACCATTAGCAATCGCGTGGTCAACAGGGTTCCCCCAAAGGATCGGGAAATAGCAATGGTATTTCAAAACTATGCGCTGTATCCTCACATGTCCGTATACGACAATATGGCCTTTGGACTGAAAATAATGAAGTACCCTACATCGGAGATTCGCAAACGAGTATTGGAAGCTGCAGGTATTTTAGGGATTGAGGATTTACTGAAACGAAAACCAAATGCACTCTCTGGAGGACAACGGCAGAGAGTTGCTGTAGGTCGTGCGATTGTTCGTAAGCCTAAGGTATTTTTATTTGATGAACCTCTATCTAATTTGGATGCAAAAATGCGTGTTTCAATGCGCGCGGAAATATCAAAATTACACTCACGTCTCAATTCTACAATGATTTATGTAACTCATGATCAAGTGGAAGCAATGACCATGGGTGATCGTATTACAGTGATGAAGGACGGAGACATAATGCAAGTCGCCGAACCACTTACACTCTACAATAAACCAGCCAACATTTTCGTTGCAGAATTTATCGGCAGTCCTCCAATGAACTTCCTTAATGGAAGAGTAACTCGTGAACCAAATCAAATAAGATTTACTGAAAATGGAGAAAGTCCAGTTTCGTTTGTTTTAAATCCCAATTTGGAAGATAAAATCAAGAGCCACATCGATCGGGAAATCATCTTAGGCATTCGACCAGAAAACCTTTTGGATGCAGAGTCGGTTCGTGATTTAGACCCTTCGCGTTTGATATCAGCGGAGATTGAGGTAAACGAACCGATGGGGGCAGAAACTTATCTCTATCTTAGCACGGGATCACATTCCCTTGTTGCGCGAGTCGAAAGCAACAACCGATACGCAATTGGACAAAAACTTTCCATGTACATCGATCAGAACTTCATCCATTTATTCGACCCAAATACGGAATTAGCGCTATAGGAATTCCGTCCTTGGATATCCATATCCGAAGAGAAAGATCTATCACCCCATTATTAAGTTTTAAAAATACTCAAATCGATTTGAGGGTAGAGGAAGCGCTTTCTCTAGCAATGTTTCGGGTCTAAAAAAAGTATCGTCAATACTTAGAGACAAGTTTGCCCCTGTAACTATAAAGCGGGTTTTTTTGCGTGAGATCTCATCGAGCAAATCAATACGTTTAATTATTACCTGGTTTTGGGTTTTTTTCAGGCTAATGATCTTAAAGGTTTTAAGACTTTGCCTCCTTGGCCCAAGGATTTCTGCTTTAATCAACACCTTGAATTTCGCATCGATAGCAACTCTAACTGCTTCCATCTTGGGATTAGCATTTTGAATTGCTAGAGGAGGTATCATCAGAAATCTGAAAGCCCTTCTCCCTTTCAGCTTAGAGACTCCTTCATAGATGTAATCTTCCCAAAAAAGAAATGGCATCTGTAATTCAAAGGGGGTAAGAACCAGCTCCGGGAATAGTGGCGAAAAGAGAGAAGCTCCTTCTATCATTCGAAACGTTTTGGAATCGTTTCCAATCCTCCAAGCAACTGGATTGATTCCGTTCTCCAAGAACAGACGGATTCCAGCATCTTCATCACTAGCAACCGGTTGCAATCTGATAACCGACCTTGTCCCACCACATTTTGAACTCCCCCAAATTTGCCCTCGGTAATAGGTTTCTTCACCTTCCTTGGGGATATTAAGAAGAACAAAACTAAGACTGTATTTCTCAGAGATACCCTGGACTCGGAACTCCTCCAAAGCTGAGACAGCCTCTCCCTCGTCCAGCTTTAATTCACTCCCCTCGGCATAAAACAAAAAAAGGAAGAAGAGAATGAATATTCCTCCGTTGCGATGATTAGCAGTCAATAATAGAGATAATCGAGAATGATCTAGGTTAATTAAAATAAGTTGTTAGAAAAACTTTTTAGAAATGCAATATTATGGAAAATTCCTTTCCCAAATACAGAAAGCTGAATAAGAACTAATCTTAATTCCCAAAACTCTACTATAATACCCAAACCTCAGACCGCAATCTAAGGTTCAGTAGTAAGTAAGTCTTCTACCGATCGAGATGATTCAACTCCAGGATCCGAATGGACTGAATTTGCATTCTCGTCAATTTGAATAGGGAGAGGTTGGGATGAAAGCTGGGGCAGCATCTCCCCTCCAGTAATCGAGTTTTCTGATTTTAGAATGTATCCAAGATAAAGACCAAAACTAATTATAAAAAAAGCACATGATGCAAATATTGTGCTTCTGGTTAAAATATTTCCAGTGTTTGCACCAAAGGTCGACTCAGCAATGCCTCCACCAAATGCAGTGCCCAATCCTGCATTTGTGTTAGCTCTCTGCAGGAGGACAACAAAAACAAGAAAAAGACACACGATGATCAAGAGAAAGGTGAATATAGTAATTAGTATATTTGCCATAATCGTAATCAATCTCTCAGAACCTTTGTTTTAAGACGCTATCTTGTTCTGTAAAAACAGGCGGAGAGTCCTTAGTTCAGACTCCTTTTGAAACCAGACTGTACGGCCCTTGAGAGAAACTCAAGGTATTTAGAAACCGTTAATTCCTATAACTTCCAAGATTCTTTGTAAATCCTCGTTTCCAAAATACTCGATTACAATTCGACCCTTACGACTTGAATGGCGGATATGAATTGGAGTATTAAGCTGTGTTGCCATTCTTTTTTCGAGATCCTTTAAAGCAGTTAGCTCTTCCTTTGGTCTTGGATTAGAGGTTCTTGATTTTCTACCATCGCGATATCTAGAAACTACCTTTTCTAATTCGCGAACACTCATATTTTCTTCGAGGATCTTTCTTGAAACTAAAACTCTCTGGCTGGCATCCTCAATCTGAAGCAAGACCTTTGCATGTCCAACTGACAAAAGGCTGCGCCCAAGGTATCCCTGAATCTCTTGATCCAATTGCAAAAGCCGAAGAGAATTGGCCACCGTCGCCCTTCCTTTCCCCACTCGCTCAGCGACAGCCTCTTGAGTCAGATCAAAATCGCGAACCAGACTCGCATACCCTTTGGCTTCTTCTATAGGATTTAGACCTTCCCTCTGAAGGTTCTCAATCATCGACATTACCGCACTAGAGGTATCACTAGCTGCGATAATCCGCGCCGGGATTGTTTTCAGTTTTAACTTGAGGCAGGCTCGATACCGTCGCTCACCAGCAATTATCTGATACTTGTTCCCAACCTTACGGACTACAATAGGTTGTAACAACCCCTCTGAACGGATACTCTCTGCTAAATCAGAGATACTCTCCTGATCCATGTTTGTCCGTGGTTGATAAGGGTTCACATCAACAGATTCTACTGCAACTTCAAGCATCGCTCCCCCACCCATCATAGAGTTGCTTTCAGAGGTAATAACCGTTGTATCGGGGGCATTAACGGTTTCACCTTCGGCCACATTCGTATCCTCTGCCTGGGTTACCCCACCCCGAATTAATTCTACCAATCCCCTACCAAGTCTTTTCTTTTCTGTCGCCATTCTAGAATTTTTTTTCTTTCTGCGGTATGAAGATTGTCTCGCCCGCCATCAGCCTTGTAGGATCGGAAATCTTATTCGCGTTCTGAATATCCTGGACAGTCGCATCAAACTTATTGGCTATCTGAGAAAGAGTGTCTCCAGCCTGGACGGTGTAGGCCAAGCCTTGTTTTGGATATTTATCGGAAAATTTAAATTCTTTCTTAAAATATGACTTATTGTCGATCGACTGGGCAAGAAGATTAAGGGCTTCCTCGGTCTGGGCTGCGAGCTTAACTATTTGCCTACTCACTTCAGAGATTTGCTGCAATCTAATCTCCTCTGTCTCTTTTTGAAGATTCCTTTCAAATTTTGCTAATCTTTCATTTAGCGTATTAAAAGATACATAATTCTCTAAAAGAAGATTCTTACTTTTCTCGAACTCGTTAATTCTACCTTCCAGATTCGAGTTTTCTCTTCGCAGGTCTTCACCCTCAATTCGGAGCTTTCCAACCTCCTGCCTCAAAACCTCGATGTCTTGCTTCAGATTAGCCCACTCAATTCTAGGAACCTCCATTGTGCTCGAATAAGTGGAGTTTCGAGCTCCTTCCGCACTAACAAGGTTAAGCATCAGAATCATGAGTATCGGGGAACGATGACCCGAAAATATTTCCCATATGCTCATCATGACTTCTAATTACTTTTTGCGATACAGTAATACTTCATTCACTGCCCCTTGTAAACGCGATTTTGGAACCAAAAGGTTTCTTTGCGAACAGAGGAACCATCTTCATGCTTGTGATAACTGTACCGTCTATTATTTTGAATCCCCTTAGAAACTCTGATGAGGGAAGCATCCTACCACCTGGTCTTTGAATCTCATCAACTCTTAAAACACCTTCTTTAGTCGCAACCGTTAGACGATTGCTGTGCAACCGTAACGTTCCCGGAGTGTCTTTCGAACTTTCAGGCATGGCAACTGCTTTCCCAATCCTTAATTTCGTCCCCTGGATTTCAATGAAATTTCCTGGCCAGCCATTTAGAGCCCTGATCCTGTCTCCTAAGGTCTTAGCCGGACAAAAGAAATCAAGTCTTCCATCGGTTTTATGAAGTATTCGAGTGTAGGTCGCTTTTTCATGGCACTGCTCTTCCCAATTTGCTCGACCAGAAATAATTAAATCCTGATTTCTCTCCCAAAGAGAAACGCTCGCATGCGCTAGCTTTACACCCAAAGATGGGGCCGTATCGCTTTGTTCAATAGCTACTTTTTCTTGATCAATGACCGGCCCTGAATCGAGTCGAGCTTCCACTTGCATTAGAGAAACTCCAGTAACAGTTTCTCCCGCTGCAATTGCACCTTCTATGGGACTTGCGCCCCGATAAAAAGGGAGGAGCGAACCATGGATGTTTACCGTACCTAATCGAGGCTGATCTAGAATAGGCTTTGGGAGGATATGTCCATAAGCCATCACCAGTATTAGTTCGCACTGGTTGGCCTCGAGCCAATCAACTTCATTGCTGGATATTTTAGCTGGCTGTAATAGATTAAATCCCTTCGTAAGTGCCCACTTCTTAATCGGGTTATCTTTAACCTTCATTCCGCGTCCAGTAGCCCGATCTGGATTGGTAAATACACCGATTAGGTCTATAGCACCCCCATCAGCCGAACCAAGGTACTTCAACAAGTGAAGTCCAATCGGGTCTGAACCCATAAATACTATTCTAGTTGGTCCCTTTGCTAGATTCTTCAAATTGAATTGGGCAGCCCTTCAATTGAAATTCCGATATAAAACCATTCTCGAGATATTTCCGGTAATTATCTTCAAGGTAAACAGCCCGATTACAGAAAAGACGTATTCGGATTGGGCGCTTACCAACCTGAACTGCATAATAAATCTTCAATCGCTTTCCTTTAACCAAAGATGGCGAATTCCTAAGCATTAGGCCTTTGATCACCGAATTAATGCGAGAGGTTGCAAACTGCTTATTCTGAATCTCCTCGAGTTTACGGGCACAAATTAGAATCTGACCCAAATCAATTTTTTCAAGAGCAGAAACATAAATAATTGGGCTTTGAGGAAGGAAAAACAATTCCTTGCTAATCGCATTAGAATAAGCTTCTACAAACGCCGCCAAGTCTTCGTGTTGGCCTGGAGGATCTCGTTCGAATAATTCATTCGCTAGATCCCACTTGTTGACCACCACCACAAGGGCACGACCAGCTTCGATTGCACGGCCAGCCAGAACTTTATCCTGACGAGTAACACCACTTAGAGCATCCAGTACCAGGAAAACAACATCTGCTTTTTCTATCGCTTGATCCGTCCTAACAGCAGAGAAAAACTCGACGGATGAATTCTCCCTACGTCTTTTTTTGATTCCAGCAGTATCGACGAGTCTAAACCCCCATTTATTACCACATGAATCTGTGTGATCGAGATCTAACTCAATTACATCTCGAGTTGTTCCCGCAACCTCATTTACGATAAGTTTTTCCGATTCAAGTAAACTGTTACAGAGGGCCGACTTCCCAACGTTTGGTCTTCCAACAAAGCAGATCTTGATACGTTCCGAAGTTGATTCTATTTCGTTTCTAGGTCTTGTACCTAAGAAATTTCGAATACCTTTTTTAAGATCATTAATTCCACGAGCGTGTTCGGCGGAAACGAGGAAATTTGAATCTAAACCAAAATGAGAAAATTCCAGGATTTGCTCTTCTAAGCCGGACGAATCTATTTTATTGATAACAAGATAGGGAATTTTACCGCTTTTCCTAAGTTGCGCTAGGATTTCTTCATCAAGTGCAGTACATCCTTCTCTTCCATCAACTACAAAGAGAATAAGTTCCGCTGCATTTATCGCCACAAAAACCTGATCTTCAATCGCTTCAGAGATACCTGGCAAATCTATATCTCGCTCCAGACCAATGCCCCCTGTATCCATTAAGACATATTCACCGTCGATTTCAATAGGGTTAACGTCCCGAGTAACTCCAGGTTGGTCATGAACAATGGCTACTCGTTGACCAGCTAACTGGTTAAAAAGACGACTTTTCCCAACATTGGGTCTCCCCACCAGTGCAACGCTATGCTTCCCCTCCATGTACGTCAGCTTTTCCTGAAATTGTTCAAATCCGCCGAACAGTCTTTAACGAGGACTTTCATCTTGATTTTGAAAATATCCTCTTTGTACTTCGGACGCTTGCATTCCAATTCGTTCCATAACTTGCAGCATATCACTCCAAATCAATCGTTTTGTCTCGTTCAAATTATTACGAAGTACGTAAGAAGGGTGATAAGTAGCGAGTAAAGGAACACCTCCATATTCAAACCACTTTCCTCGGACCGCACCCATTTTCCGATTTGGATCCGGCCCAAGGAGTCCACTAACTGCCGTATTTCCTAATGCAATTATTACCTTAGGCTGAACAATCTCCAACTGGGCTTTAAGATAGGGAAGGCAGAACCGCATCTCATCTTGATTCGGCGGTCTATTACCAAACCCAGATTCAGTAGCAGGTCTCCAATTCATAATATTTGTAATATACACCTGATCTCTCTGAAGACCCATGGCCCCGATGATTCGCGTAAGCAACTGACCCGCTTTACCAACAAATGGTTCCCCGATGGTTTCCTCATCTGCTCCCGGAGCCTCTCCACAGAAAAAAACATTTGCATCCAAATCTCCTACACCAAAAACAACCTTTTTCCCCGGTTTAACAAATTGCCGACATACCTTGCAGTTCAGGACAAGATTTCTGAGGTAGTTCCAATTATCCAATTGGTTTTCATGAGGTAATTTGATGTCGAGTGCATCAGGGATTCGGTATTCCGAAGACCCCTTCACATATTCTTTACGATTTTCTTTAGATACAATTTTCCCGCGGGGTTTATTAGCATTACCCGTGGGGTTTTTCGACAAATCATCTAGGAGATCAATAGTCTTGTCTTCCAAATAAACATACTCAACACCGGTTCGCTTTAATCTCTTAAGCTCATCGACAACTGCCTCAAACTCCGATCGCATCTCTTCGTCCTAGCTTCTATTCTGCTTTAGTGAAAGGTATCATCCCTTAATCACAGAAGGCAGTAATCTCTCAACATATTTACTAAGCAGATCGAACTCAAGGTTGATCTCGTCTCCTACTGTCCTTTCACCAATATTGGTGCCCGTTATGGTAAGAGGAATAAGGTATACCCCAAATCCGGATTTATCGACTTCAGCCACGGTCAGAGAGATACCATCAATAGCGATGCATCCTTTATAAACCAGATACTTCATCAAATCAATCGGCGGTTCGATTCTTAGGTAGAAATCTTTCTGCTTTGCCTCGAGATGCGTGATCCTACCAATCGCATCAATGTGGCCAGTGACAAAGTGGCCCCCAAACCGACCGTCGTGACGCATACTTCTTTCAAGATTAACGGACCTAACATTGGGCAAACCGGAGGAATCTGATAAATCCTTAGCAGATCCCATTGATAATGTTTCCTTTTGCCTTTTTCCCAATTTTCCAAGTGACGTCAGGCGAATTGTCTCGCCGACTACATCAAACGAAATAGTCGATTGATCAACTTTAACCACTGAAAGGCAGCATCCGTTAACAGCAACACTTTCTCCAATCTTTAGTCCCTCAATTATACGATTTGCAGAAACTTTTAATTCCCATGCTTTAGGTCCTTCCTCAAATCGAAGAACAGTCCCTGTCTCCTCAATAATTCCTGTGAACATGAATGATTACCTCACTGGTGGAAGGACTTCTCCGTGCAAAAAAAGTGTAAGTTTATAAATCGAAGTCCAGTAGATGTTTATTTGAGATTTACCCCTACATCAACCTTTGTTATAGTAATTAAAATACAAGTACCGATTCGCCCTTCTACTCCGAATATTGCTTGAAAATTGTCGGTGAATTTCTCAGACACCCACCATTATAGGTAAGTAGTCGAACCATCAGGTGCTCGGGGGCCAGATCTTTCCCAGTGCAGATAACCACTAGCCTTTACTGCCTCCTCGTTGATTTCGATCCCCAATCCTGGACGGTCAGGTCGCAGGTGAAGATACCCGTCTTTGGGTAAATACGGATCCTCGAGCCAAGGATCTTGATCAGGCAAGCAATATTCTAGAATCTTGAAGTTAGGTGTTGCCGCTGCAAAATGAACATTCACCGCCGTCGCAAGAGGACCCATTGGGTTATGAGGGGCTACGGTAACATAGTGTGCCTCAGCAATTGCAGCAATTTTTCGAAGTTCAAGCAATCCTCCGCAAACGCAGACATCAGGTTGAATAATATCGACCCCATTTTGTGACATAAGGTCTAGAAATTCAAAACGCGTATAAAGCGATTCGCCGGTGGCTAGTGGTATCTGCATCTGGGAACGAAGTCTTGCCCAGGCAACGCGGTTTTCTGGTCTCAATGGCTCTTCGTAAAAATACGGATCGAATGGAGCTAGAGCATTCGCTAACTGAAGTGCTCTAATAGGCTCAAATATTTTGGCATGGGGATCAAAGGCGAATTCCCATTCTTCGCCGCAGCTGTTTCGTAGCTCCTCGAAGTATCGCGCAGCTGCGTTACAAACTCTTCCCCATCGGTTTAAATTTGGGTCCAGATGGAAGGGAGATGCTTTAAAGGCGGTAAATCCATGTTCAGCATTCAACTTATGTGCTATATCTGCGGCTCTCTTCGCATCTCCTCCACTTATCCCTCGATAGACCCGAATGCGATCGCGTACTGCACCTCCAAGCAACATATAGACCGGCAAGCCAGCAGCCTTTCCACTGATATCCCATAATGCATGGTCTAGGCCTGACATTGCAGCTAAGCCAATTGAACCTGGCGGAAACCGAAATTGCTGAAACAACTTTTGAATTATAAATTCTATTCTTCGTGGGTCCTCTCCTTTCACTAATTCAAAAATATACTCCAAGGTTGGGACAATTGCCAAGTCGGGTCCAACTCCGTAACATTCCCCCCAACCAGAAATGCCCTGATCTGTCTGTACCTTAACAAGAACCCGTGACCGTATTCCACAATTTGTGACGTAGGTATGGAGCGTAGTAATCTTCATATGTAAATCCCATTAGTTATTCTCAGACGCGGATTCTAAGACCTTAATCGCAAACGAAATCCAAGCAAGATAACAACATACCCGTAATACAACTAAGCTTTCCGTTATACCCTTAAAAAACTCTAACCGACCCGGTAACTCTCAAGGGTTTCGTAACTAGGTTCGATTCCTATTCCTGGGACTTCTGGAGGGCTGACCGTTCCATCATCATTTAGCACAAGCGTTTCTTTGTAAATCTTGCCCCACATCGGATCCATTCGTTTTGGATAGAATTCAAGGATGAGGCCATTGGCGATAGCGCTCACTAGGTGAATATGGATTTCCTGAGGGCCATGAGGAGCAATGTCCAGATCGTGTGCCTGGGCCATCGCAACAACTTTCATAAATTCGGTAACTCCACCAAGGATCACTGCATCTGGATTGAGAATGGGCACACACCCCATCGAAATGAGATCACGAAACCCATAGCGAGTGTATTCGTTTTCACCTGTTGCGAGCGGAATTGAAGTCTTCTCTGCAATTCTTTTGTGGCCTTCTAAATCATCGGGTGCTATCGGTTCCTCAAACCAAAATGGTTCGTACTCCTCAACCCAACCTGCAAGCCGAACCGCCTCATACCATCGATATGAAGCATTCGCATCAATCATGAGGTCAATGTCTGGACCAATTGCATTCCGAACTGCTTTAACCCTCTCAACGTCTTCCTTAATAGAGAGAGCTCCGATTTTCATTTTCACTGCCTTGGCCCCGGCCTCTACATGTTCGATCATTTCCTCCTGTAATTCTCTAAGACCTTTCCCATCTTCGTAGTATCCGCCTGCTATGTAAGTGGGAACGCTTCCTCTAAATCCACCCAACATCTTGTATAAAGGCATTCCTGCTATCTTTCCTCGAAGATCCCAAAGAGCTATATCAATGGCGCTAATACCCCGGGTAGTGAGACCGCGTCTTCCAGTTAATTTCGGCACCCACATCTTATGCCACAACCGTTCGACATCGATCGGATCTTCGCCAATAAGCAATTCCTTCATATAATCGATAGTTGCTCCAATGACACCACCCTGCTCTCCTCCTAAACCAATGCCTGTTGTCCCTTGATCTGTTTCAACAAATACTAACCCAATTCCAGAATGGGTATAGGTGTGCAATCCGTTCGATATAGGTTTCATCCGTGGCCAACGAAAACTCTCTACCCTGATGTCTGTGATCTTCATAACCTAATAGTGACAAATAAATGGACTGCGGTCGATTTATTTGTCACTATTAGGTTATGTCCTACAAATTCGTATTCCTTTCACCTTCAACAAAAAGCACACAGAAATATTCTGAAGGAATGATCCAGGCCGTTCCGAAGATTAAGATTCATTTCTGTAACACAAGAGAGCAAGAACTGAAGGAAATAAGAGACGCATCAGCCTGCTTTGGAACTCTCGATATTCAATTATTGGAGGAAGCCCAGGATTTGAAGTGGCTTGCTGCTCCGGCCGCTGGGCCGCCAAAGGGGTTCTATTTTAAAGAACTAATTGAAAGCGATGTAGTTGTAACAAACTTTAGAGGAATTTATAATGACCATATTTCAATTCATATAATGGCATTTATTTTAGTCTTTGCGCGTCAAATGCATCTCTACTTTCGTGATCAATTCATAGGTCATTGGAGGGAAGGGGGTGAAACTAGCGAATCGGTCTATCTGCCCAATGCCACAGCTTTAATAATCGGTGCTGGAGGCATCGGTGGGGAAACTGCGCGCCAGTGCAAGCGTTTCGGAATGTCAGTTATTGCCGTTGATCCGAGGATATCTGAGGCACCAGATGGTGTAGATAGATTCTACCGACCTGACAAACTTGACTCACTTCTCCCGGAAGCAGATTTTGTTATTCTAACTGTTCCACAAACTCCAGCCACTGAGGGTCTATTTACATCGGCCAAGTTCGAAAAGATGAAGAATAGCGCATATTTTATTAATATAGGCCGAGGATCGAACGTAATTTTGGGAGATCTAAATAATGCTCTAAGACAAAATTCAATCGCAGGTGCTGCCCTCGATGTTTTCGAGGAAGAACCTCTACCAAAAGACCACCCATTATGGAAGGCTCCAAACTTTCTTATGACACCGCATGTTGCCGCTTCCGGTCCTTTCCTCGATGATCGAAGACTGGGTTTAATAATTGAAAATACAAAACGATTCTCAGAGGGAAAAGAACTCCTTAACGTAGTCGACAAGGCCAATTGGTTCTAGGAAAACAACATCCTGGCTATACAATGTATAAACTTCTAATGCGATTCTGATTTTGAAGAGAGATCGACAACCGAGTTCCGGATACCAATATCTAGAAGAATGAAACTCCTCAAAGAACTTACTACCACTCCAGGAATTCCGGGGCGCGAACACAGGGTAAGACAGTTGATCCTTGAACAGATCAATGGCCTATTTGAAGAAATCCAAGTAGATGCAATGGGTTCTATTATAGCGGTCAAGAAACCAACTCGTTCGAGCCCAAAGCCACTGCGAGTCATGCTCGCCGCCCACATGGACCAAATTGGATTCATGGTTAAACACATCGACGACAAAGGATTTCTGAGAATCAACTCGGTTGGAGGATTTGATACCCGTAATCTTTTCGCAAGGATGTGCACCGTCTGCCCTGATGTACACAATTCTAAAACCGATCTCAAAGGCGTACTTAACCCTGGCGGAAAACCGATTCACATAAGCGATCCTCAGGAGCAAAAAAAAATCCCAGAGGTTAACGAGTTAACTGTCGACCTTGGCCTCCCATTGGAACAAGTCAGGAAAAGGGTAAAAATCGGAGACATGGTTGTTCTAGATGCTCCTGCGCAACAAGTTGGCAAAACGTTTGTTTCCCAATGTTTAGACAACAGGGTAGCTTGCTGGATCGCAATAAGGGCAATTGAAAAACTTCGTTCGCATAGTTGTGAAATATACTGCGTATTTACAGTCCAAGAAGAAGTGGGAATTAGAGGAGCAGAAACTAGTGCATTTTCTGTTAAACCTGATATCGGCATTGGAATAGATACCACACTTTGTGTCGATACCCCTGGCGTTCCTGAAGACATGCGAACGACCAAGCAGGGAGGTGGTGCTGCACTCACCGTAATGGACTCATCTACTATCAGTGATCTTGACCTCCTCGAAAAATTCGAATCGATCGCAAAAGCAAAAGAGATTCCCTATCAACGTTCAATTTTAACACGGGGTGGAACAGATTCTGCGTCTATTCAACGTGCTGGACCCGGATCACGAGTCCTCACCCTTTCCTGCCCTACTCGCTACATTCACACTGTAACTGAGATGGTTCACCTAGACGATCTTTACGCCTGCTGTAGTCTCCTGACTGCCTATCTTTCTCGGGAAAAATAAGAGCCTGGGCCTTCGCAACTGGGATTCTTTAACCCTGCGAACAACTCCAGAAGTTCATTGCTTCTTCATACGGATAAAGGTCCAAATAAGGGTTTACAAAAAAGGTAAATCAGCTTGAAAAAAACAAGGTGATCCGATAAATGCTTATGGCCTTGAGATACTTTTTATCCTTTGCTTTCGTCTTCTCTTTGACGACTTTAGCTTTCTCTTCTGGCTGGGCAAAAAAACACGTCCTCCTAGTTGATGCCATTAGTAATCCAGATTTTCTTATCCGGCCAGGTTTATCATTCACTATTATCAGTTCCGACTTGAAGATTGATGTCGAAACTACAAGGCACAGAAAAGCTTCGATCTATGTGAAATCTATTCTTTCCGGACTTGGCTACTACGAGGCGCCTAATCGTAACAGTGCAGATCTTTTGGTCGATATATCTTACGGCATGGAAGAACCTCATGTCGATTTCACTGTTCGTAGTACACATCCGTCTACTTCTAGGATTGCCGAAATAATGGATCCTACAGGACGCTCTCCCTATCCAAACCGGCGATTCCACATAGGTGATCTCGGAATTGCAGGTGGGAGAAATACACGTCTTGTAGGAACCACCGAGAGGATAATTCCTAAAACAATCTATGAGAAATTTCTCCAGATCACAGTAATCCAGAATCAGCCATTGGGTAGTAACGAGGAGCGGATTGAAGCCTGGAGTATAAAAGTAATTCAGCAAAACGAAAGTACTGATATCGACAAATACCTTCCGCTATTAACCGCTGCGGCCATTCCATATTTTGGGCAAAGGACCCAGAGCCAGGAAAAGGTGATTTTACGTGATCGAGACGAAAGTGTAATCTTCGTAAAAGAAGCATGGCCTGAGGAACAATAAATTCATCAAGGCTTTTCCCGGAATACGAACCTGATCCCTCTTTTCTTTTTTGTTCTCCTCCCATCATGAATTGAGTTTTCACCGATGCCTGTTCGTGTAGGAGATATCTTTTTTATTCAAATTTCGTCTAAATTATACAAAAGCAAAACACTCACGAATTTATTGGGAACGGCTTGATTCCTTGGTCTGATTCTTATTAAGGAAAAGAGGAAGTTCCGAGGTACTACCACACCGGATCTGCTCCATAACTTGCCGAAGTTGGGTCTTTATAATCGATACTGTGTGATTTCCTCCCTCCTTCCCCAAGGCGGCGACTCCGTACATAAAAGGCCTCCCAAGGAAGGCAAATCGGGCGCCACAGGCAATTGTTCTTGCAACATCTGGACCAGACCTAATCCCACTGTCCATCATAACTTCAATCCTATCACCATATTTGGGGGCAATCCGCTGCACAGACTTGATGGTTGATTCAGCTGCATCAAGTTGCCTTCCTCCATGATTGGAAACAATGACTCCGTCGAGTCCAAGTTTTATAGCAATTTCCATATCCTCTTCGCTAGTGAGTCCCTTAATTATGAGTTTTCTTTTCCACTTATCCCTAAGTCGTGCTATTTTTGTCTCGTTAAGCGTACCCTTAAAGGTTTCATTCATGAATCGTCCTAGATTTCGAAGGTCGAGATTCTTTGGAATATAGGGTTGTAAAGTAGCAAATTGAGGTCTTCCGTGATAAAGGGAGCGAAGGGCCCAGTTTGGCTTTGTAACCATCTGACAAATGTTCCTTAACGTCATCCTGGGAGGCATGGCCAATCCACTCCTTATTTCTTTTGCTCGGTAACCAAATGTTGGGACATCCGAGATAATAACGAGGACCGAGCATCCTGCCGCCTCAGCTCTATGAAGAAGCTTGTCTCTGAGCGTGTCCTCAACGGGATGATATAGTTGAAACCATGCCCGTCCATCAGTTATCTCACTGACCTCCTCAATACTGGAAGTCGTAACCGTACTTAGGACAAATGGAATATTATGTGCATGAGCAGCTTTTGCCAAGATAGCCGAAGAATCCGGCCAGATCATCCCCTGCAAGCCCATTGGAGCGATACCGAATGGAGCATCGTAGGTATGCCCAAACAACTTAGTTTTTAAGTTAGATTCGGTTATTTTTGAAATATATCTGGGGACCAACTCAATTTCTTGGATTTCAGCCGTATTCCGTTGAAGGTTCACCTCCTCATTGCATCCTCCGTCAACATAATCAAATGCAAATTGAGGAATTCGTCTTCTGGCACGATTTCTGAGGTCCTCAACCAAGGGATACTTTGGGTTGTAGTTTATTTTCACAGCAAGTTCTGGTTTAGCGGATAGTAGGAATTACATAAAAACAAAGAGAAAGATTAGCCAATTAACAACGCCCATATGGAATTTCAAGGCCTGTTGCCTTGTTCGTCCCTTGCATGCAAACCATGAAGTCGATGAGCGATCATGTTTACCCCTTCGAAACATCCTGATTCATGTTTTAAAAGGGGTATTTACGCAGTGGACAGCAAAATTCTAACTAATTGCATGAACATCAATTACTGTCCTCCCTCTTGCTAAAAGTTAACCCCATTCCATTTGAAACCGCTAAATTAGGGGAACTGAACCAGGATGGTGATATTCGATAACTGGAAGCTTCTGACCTTTTTGCCGCAATACTCGTAAAACACTGAGCTTAAACGTTGCATACTCGATATGCATTCTTAAGCGACTCTATCGTGTCTTCCTTAGGCACATATTCATGTCCCACAAAACCATCATAAACAGTTCCTGCAATAGCCCTCATAATCGCAGGATAGTAAATTTCTTGCTCACTATCAAGATCTTGCCGCCCTGGATTGCCAGCCGTATGAAAGTGTCCGATACTATCAATATTCTCCATAATATTACGGATCAAGTCCCCTTCCATAATCTGCATATGGTATATATCATAAAGCAGCTTGACTCGCGGTGAACCAACTGCACGGCAGAGAGCAACGCCCCAATTGGTTCGGTCACATTGGTAGTCAGGATGATTAACCTTTGAGTTAAGAAGTTCCATACAAAGATTTATTCCTTTATCCTCCGCTTCTCTAGTAACACGACGAAGTCCCTCAACGCAATTTGCTAACCCCTCCTCTTCTGACTTTCCTTCACGATTTCCAGAAAAGCATATAAGAGCTGGAATTCCTTGGGATGCAGCTAAATCTATATTAACTAATAGTTCATCCTCTATCCGATCATGGTTCTCTCGTTTGTTTAATCCATCTGGAAGAGAGGTATGGCCTGAGAAAATTGCAATTCCAAGTCCCTGATCAAAGATCATCGGCCAGTATTTCTGCTCAGCCATTTCAACTGATCTATAGCCTATTTCGGCGGCCGCCGTTATTATTTCTTTTGGAGACAGGTCTCCCTTGATAAAGGGCCAGAAACAAATTGATTGTTTTATAGACTCCATTTGCGAGGATTATCCAAGGAATCACAAGTACCCGCAAGCCAGGAATCCACCGAACACACCCAAACTCGAAACTTCTACCAGAATCGAATTTAGATTATTCTGAACCGCAACCCCCAAAACAAAAGTCCAATGGTTTTCCATTTCGACATACCGCTGGAAAATGTTTTCCTGCATTCGCCATCGATTCGCCATCCTTGAGGTGAATGAATTTCTTCATCAGATGATCTCCTTTTGCGTTGAATCGTGCTTCTCCAGTCATATAGTGGATAGCTATTGCTCGACGCGGTCGAGAGGAAGCATTCATTGGTGACCCGTGCCATGTAACCGAGTGGTGAAATGACACTTCACCAGCCTTTACCGGCCAGGGCCGTGCGGTTATCGTCTGGATTGGGGTGCCCTTAGGTGGCCTGAAGCCATCTAGTTCTCGAAATTCCTGCAACCCATTCAAATCCCTCTTAGTTCTTAAAAACTCGCTCTGGGGTCCCCACCGGTGGCTCCCAGGCACCATCCACATACATCCATTTTCTTCGTCTGCATCATCCATTGGTATCCAGGCTGATACCGGCGTCAAAGGACTAATTGTCGGCCAAGCTGGTGCGTCTTGATGCCAATGAGTCGCTCCCCCGTGCTTAGGTGGCTTATACTGGATTTGATCGTGCCAGACCATCAGGTCTGGATGGTCCGTTAAAAGGCTAACTGCCTTTACTATAAATGGATTGTAAAGAAGTCGCCTGAAAACCTCTGAGGCTTCCCAAATGTTGATAATTTGCCACACTGGGGTCTGTGAGGTTCTTGTAATTCCATTATCTTTTTCGTAACCACCTGCATTTAGGTCGCGAAATATGACCGGCCGCTTATCGCCCGGCTGAAATCCGTCAGGTCCAATATTAAGAATGCGTTGAAGGTCGTCTCCTAACTCCTCAAGTGCAGCTTGATCGAGGATTCGACCACCATTGAGGAATCCATCCCTGTTAAATTGTTCAATTTGAAGCTTGCTGAGCATTATTAAACAAATCGCAACCCTAGATTCGATGCTAGAATAAAATAGATACCCAATCTTTGGTAGTTAAGTGAATATATCGTTATAACTTCACCACGGCTAAGCAGAAACGTGTTAATGAAGAACCTAAGACACCTAAGTGTCCAATGTCTATTTGGCACGCAGAGCTGATTCCCTTTCTAAAAGGGTTGGATGCGAATAATGAAACCGACTGTAAAGTGGATGAGGAGTCAGATTGCTAAGATTCTTCTCTGTCAGCTTTCGTAGCGAACTAACCAGATCCCCGTATCCTCCGACTGCACCGCTAGCAAATGCGTCGGCCTCGAATTCCTGCGTTCGTGACCAGCAATTCATGAATGGAACAAACCAAAATGACACTAGACCACTCAGAAGGGAAAAGAGGATAAATGCCGGAGATATCCCCCCGGTTAAACTGAATCCAAAACCTTCGTAAAACCATGAACTCTTCAAAAGCCAGGAAAGGATGAAGAATGCAAGAAGTACAGAAAGAGCAGAAAGCAAAAGAATTCGTGGAATATGCCCGAGCTTATAGTGCCCAATCTCATGTGCCAAAACTGACTCCACTTCAGTGTCTGAAATCTGCTCGATGAGTGTATCAAAAAGAACGATACGCCGAAACCGTCCAAACCCTGTGAAAAAAGCATTGGAATGACCGGACCTCTTACTGCCATCCATAACTTGGATTGACTTCGTTTTAAATCCAGTACGATCGGAAAGGTTCATTAGACGATCCCGCAAATCACCTACAGGAAGAGGCTCCAACTTGTTAAAGAGAGGCATAATAAACATTGGATAGAGAATCATTAACACAACCTGGAGTCCGAATACTGCTGCTGATGCAAACAACCACCAACCAGAAATGGTTACAATCCAAAGCAGAAAACAGATAACCGGATATCCAATTGCTAAGGCTAACACAAAAACTTTGATTCTATCTGCAATCCAAAGTTTTTGTGAGCTTTTGTTAAACCCAAACCTCTCCTCTAATCGGAATTGGCTCCACCAATCCCAGGGTATAGACGGAATTGCGATTACCGTTCCAACAAGAAATAGGATGAGAGCATTCGCCCATGAAGAACCTCCGAGAATAGAATCAAGTATAGCAAAAAGCCACGGGAGGAATCCACTAAGGATGATTAATGCCAGAAAGATTGTATCAAATATTATTTTCCATATCCCAAATAGATTTTTTGCTAAAGTGTAGCCGATCGATCTTTTGTAGGTTTGGTGATCGATGAATTCTGAATATGCATCAGGAACCTGCCCTGAGAACTCTTTTACGTATTGTCTATTTTTCAATTCTAGCCAGAGCTCAAACCCAGATTTCGATACCAACAAAACGATAAATAGAATAGTGACTCCTGTCATAATTCCATAATTTTGCTAGACATCGGCATTAATTCGAGACTAAACAACGAGAAGATTTCGTTTAGAGTAAGCAGTTGAATCCGCTGTTCCAAATAGGAATACTATATTTCAAAATTCCTTAGGTCACATGTCAGGAAAAGAAAAAAAAGAATTATCTTTTGAAGAGGCGCTTGCTAATCTTGAATCTATAATCGATTCAATGGAGAAAGGTGAAACGCCTCTTGGAGAACTGGTGGAAAAATTCGAAGAAGGAACTAAACTCCTTAAGACCTGCCAAAAGCAACTTAAAGACGCTGAACTCAGAATTGAATCCCTGAAGGAAGATACTAATGAGCCCAATATCGATAAATTTGAGTTGGACCCAGAGCAATAGTCCAACCCGTTGTCGATACGCCTGGCGACGGGTTTCCACTCAATGAAAATTCTGAGAGGTAGTTAGGGAGAGGGAACAATCATCTCGGAGAAAAGCATACACCTAAAAAGCCTTAAACAGAATTTCTAAGGTGTAACCCATTTATTAAAAGCTACCAAGGTTACAATTTATCCGTTAGTCATTACCCAACGCACCTTCAACCAGCTCACTTAACTCGATGTGCAATTCGTTGAGTTGGCTGGAGCCGACAGAGCTCGGCGTTTCAGTAACAAGACACTGTCCTTTCTGGGTTTTCGGAAAGGCAATAACGTCACGGATACTCTCTCTGCCACATAAAATTGCAACAAGCCTATCGAAACCAATAGCGATTCCGCCATGAGGAGGCGCACCATATTGAAATGAGCGAAGGAGATACCCGAATCGGTTTTCGACGACATCGCTTGGAATCTCCAATACATCTTCGAATACTTTTCTCTGAACATCAGATTGATGGATACGAATGCTTCCTCCACCTAGTTCGACGCCATTAAGTACGACATCGTAATGCTGTCCCCGAACGTTCCTCGGATCCGAATCAAGTAATGGGACATCCTCTGGTACCGGCGCCGTGAAAGGATGATGGGCTGAAGCGTAACCACCCATTTCTTCATCGTAAAGCATAAGTGGAAAATCTGTTACCCAGAGGAAATTAAACTTTTGGGGTGGAAATTTCAAAAGTCCTCTTTTTGAAAGTAATTGGGCACACTCCAAACGAATCCGTCCCATAATCGTACAAGCCCTATCCCAAGTGGTAGCTGCGAAGAAAAGAATATCGCCATCGTCAACATCCAGACGCTCACTTAGAGCCAATTTTTCCTCTTCCGAAAAGAATTTCAGAATCGGAGACTTCCATTCGCCATTTTCCACCTTGATAAAGGCAAGGCCTTTAGCCCCCAACGACTTTGCAGCGTCTTCCGTTTCTTTGAGCTCACCCTGGGTAATATCGGCCAACCCCTTCGCATTAATTGCTTTCACTACGCCACCACCTTGAATGGCAGAGGAAAAGACTTTAAATTCACAATTCTTGAAGATGTCGCTGAGATCAACCAACTCTAGACCAAATCGGGTATCCGGTTTATCGATTCCAAATCGATTCATAGCTTCACGATAGGTAAGTCTAGGAAAAGGAGAATCGATTTCGACATCGAGAACATCTTTCCAAAGTCGTTTCAAAAGGCCCTCGACCAAAGCATAAAGATCCTCACGATCAATAAAGGAAAGCTCAATATCGATTTGCGTGAACTCGGGCTGCCGATCTGATCGGAGATTCTCATCACGAAAACACTTCACAATCTGGTAGTAACGTTCAACCCCCGCTACCATTAAGAGCTGCTTAAACTGCTGAGGGGATTGTGATAGCGCGTAAAATTTTCCCGGATTGAAGCGGCTCGGCACAAGAAACTCCCGAGCACCCTCAGGAGTGCTCTTAAAGAGCAATGGAGTCTCTACCTCGATGAATTTATTATCATCCATAAAATCACGCACCACCTTGTAGGACAGATGCCTTTTCTTTAGGAAATCAAGACTACCTGGCCGGCGAAGATCCAAATACCGGTAGGTAAGACGCAAATCTTCATTAACGCTGTCCGTCTTCTCATCGTTTACTGGGAATGGGGGAGTTTTCGAGCTGTTGTGAACCCTAACCTTCTCCGCCTCCAATTCGACTGAACCTGTTTTCAACTTCAAATTTACCGTATCATCACTTCTCAACTTCACCGTACCTGAAACTTCGATGACTGATTCCGGTTTCAGATCATTAATAACCTTAGAGAAATTAGAATTCGAAGGATCAATCACAACCTGTGTAAGTCCTTCCCTGTCTCTCAAATCAATGAATAGGATACCGCCATGATCCCTTATTGAATTAATCCAACCAATCAGAGTCGCAGATATTCCTGCATCCTCTTTTGTCAATTCGCAGCAATGATGACTTCTATTCATTTTGGAAGATCGAGAAAGGAACGGTTAAAATGCCGGAACGTCCGCTCTCGTCAACAACTTCCAATACCAAGCTATGAGATCCATACTCGAGCTCATCTATTGAAAGTTTGAAATCTTCGATCCTTGAATCGAATAATCCATCAATCGGCCGAAGTAATTTAGGAGGTTGCCCATCAAGAGAAAACCAAGCCTCCCGATGAATGCTAAAGGAATCGAATGACCTAAATTTAAAATCGACACCATTCTCACGAATATTCTTGCTTGAAAGTTCAACATGTGGGGGAGAATTATCGATCAAAAAGACCTCACTGAGGCGTTCATCTTGAAGAGCCCCCTCTCTTCCATTATCCGGCTCATCGCTAGCAATGACTTTAACTCTATAAAAACCCTCCCTAAATCCATTTGTATTAAAGGTAATAATCGGTTCCATAATCTGTTCAGCCAGTTTGATCCAAACTGAATCCTCAATGCTCTGAATGCTAAGCGAAAAATGAAGCCGATCGAGATTTGAATCGAATGACTTCCATGCAACCGTAAGCAGACCCTCTTCCCCTCTTTTCTTTAATTGGCGCCGTGGGATGGGAGTCTGAATCAGCCTTCCGGGGTTTTTCTCATCCAATAGTTTATTCAAATCAATATTCGGAGGATTGATAACCGGATTGAGAAGTTTAAACCCAACAGGAATGACTCGAATCACTCCTAATTGCGGCGCTACATTTTTAGTTTGATAAAACAACCGAACCTTCTCGATACCAGATTTCCAAGGATCAAATGAAGCCCGATATTGAATGTAACGCGCAACAGGACTTGAAACAAGAAGCCCACTCTCCGTCAAAGCAACTGATTTCCAGTTCCCCCACGTAGCATCCGGTTCCTTAGTATTTCCAGCTCGAGTTGAAAATGTCTCAAAGCTGTCAGTAGCATTCTTGCTTACAGAAAGAATCTGCCCCCATTTGGATATCTGTTTAGCATCGTAGACCCTAGAAGTGTATTCTCCTGATTCAGACAAAGAGCCTTTAAGGCGGTAGATTATGGCTGGATTACTGGTGATAACAAACAGCTCTCCATTGTTTTTCTCTGATGGATAGATTATGGAAATTTCACCCCCGGTTGGAGTCTGCTGTAAGAGGCTCCATTCTCCCCGGTCTCTAACAGAGAAAAGTCTTCCTTTATTGTTCGTTCCGATAATTAATTCATCCAAGTTCCTAAAGATCATAGAAAAAACATGGGCCCTAGGCAGGCCCCAATATCTCTCCACAAAGCCTTCTTGATCAATGCTGTAGATAGTACTACTCCCTGAAGCCTCCTGGGGCAAAGTATTTGTCCCGTTAACACTAAACCTCTTTGCAGTGACGGTAAAGATGTCCTCCTCCTCAACTTTGGTTTGCGGTTGCGGCGTTATCGGCTTTGTTCTCCCTACTCCGGCACTGAAAGTTGAAAAATATACTTTCCCTTCATCATTAACCAGGATCTGCCTGATTTCCTGTTCTCCCGTATTATAGAGGGCAAACCCGCTTCCCTCAGAGTCTATCCTATATAAAATCCCCCCTGGACTGCTGCCCGCAAGCAGATTGCCATTCAAATCCCAACCTAATGAGGTGATATGGGTCTGATCACAAGTAAACCATTTGATCGGTATATCGTTAGGCTGAAAGTCCTTAGGCAGCATATAAACGGTAGCGGGATTTCCGGTTGCTATGTACAGATTACCTCTCTTGTCGAAAGTCATGGCCCAAATATAGCTGTCCGGAGGATCAAAATAGACTTCGGGCCGACCCTCTTTGGGAAGTCTATAGACCCTTCCGGAAGGAGACGTACCTACGAAAACATCACCATTCTCTGCGATAACAAGTGCTCTACTCAGCATTTCCTCAGGGGCAAAGAGTGTTTTAACTTCTCCTTCAGAATCCACTTTGAGAACCTTACCGTAATTGCCCGTTCCCAAGACCAAATTCCCTTCGTGATCTGAAGCCGCTACCCAGACAATCGGTTCATCGAGTTTGACGAATAAATCAAGGGATGGCGCAAGCTCAAGCAACCCTGTGTTAGAAAGGGCCACGTTCTTAAATTCTCCTTGGACAAACTCCTCGTAACTCGTATCCACAAATGATGAAGTTCGTGCCGCCCAGACACCCAATGGGAAAATCCCCAGGCAAATAAACGTGAGTACTTCTTTTAATTTCGTTCGCACTGTGAACACGCCACTAGGTATGAATTATAAGATTCTCTTCAATCATAGATTCCGATCGACTAATAGCGCGAAAGAAAGAGGCAGCGCTCTATTCCAGAGTCAAAGGAATTCGGTAACTCCCCCGATACTCTCCCGGGAGCTCGATTTGATCTTCCCACAATGTTACCTCGTTTAGAGTTTGCCGGACAATATTGTTACTTGGTGATACGTAAAGAGCATTAACAGAAGGAGGAAGATCAAACATACTGGATCCTTCGAATCTTAGGCCTTCCGAATTACGGAGCAACTTTATATAGACTGACTTGCCAGAACGGCTCTCAACCCATTGTCCAACAATATCGTTATAGGAAGAAAAGGATTTGCTACGTATCCCATCTATCCTTTCTGCCTCCTCTGCATCCGCTATAACCACGGTCACCTGATCACCTGAACTTAATAGATAAGGAATCGGAATAGAAAGCCCATGTTGGCTATCTTCATCCTGGAAGTTGTATAACGTAATAAGAAGTTCTAGTTGATCCCCAGGTTTAACTCTCGTCGATTGTACGAGAACTGATTTCAAGCTAGAGATAAGCCAAGCATCCTTTACGTCGATATCGAACTTAATCGACTTAACTTGAGGCATTTTGAAGGGATTGTTCATCAAACTCTCGAATCTTTTCAAAAAATCGAAGGCGACTGAAATAGCACCATCTGGACCTGAAGCAACCTTGCTAAACTCGATCGAATCGCTTTCGGCCAAACCAATAACGCCCTGGAGAAAAAACGTCTGTCGTTCACTTGCCTCAAGAATCTCCAGGAGGGTCTGGAGCAGAGAAACTGAAGCAAAAAGAGGAGAAAGAACTGGGTGTTCGACAAGTTCTCCTTTAAATACACGTTTCATTCCTCCAGAAGTTTCAATCTCCACTTCCACTTTTAGTAGTGGTGGGAACTCCCCAATCTGCCCAGCCACTGCCGTGAGCCGATCCTGATAGATCGCTCCAATCACGGGTCCTGGTTTTGCCAACTTAAATGCACCTGGTATAGATTGAACCACTGTGATAATTTCAGCTCCCGCCATAGGAAGTTGGGTTGGTCCCATCTGAAAAAAGGGATGTCCAAATGCTAAAATAGTATCACCATTTCTGTAAGTCACTGTTCCTGTAGCTGAGACATTGAAATCACCGTTCATCAGAACTGCAGAAACAGAAGATCCTGGCTCCATAGGCAGATTGATTTCCTCCGAAGCGCTACCTGTGGGAGCTTGCATTACTGTTATTCCAATCTTGTCAAATTCGGACTGGAAGGTACTAAGAACACGATCGGAGAAACCCGATGCCATTAAAGGAGTCGGCAAAGGGCGCAAAAGGACATCAATTTTTTCCTCTTGGATTCCATCCGCTCCACGGATGATCTGCCACTTAATCTGACCTTGTTCCTTAGACGGATAAACAAATACTTCGTCAAAAGGCCTCTCTTCGGCGATTGGAGAAGCTCGTTGCATCGATCTTGGAAAATCTTCTAAAACCTCAAGCATCTGTTCTATTGGGGTAACTCCAATAATAGCCTGTTCCTTAGACCACAAGTAACCATATGCATAGGCCCCAACCAATTTTTTATCAATATAGACCGGACTTCCGCTCATCCCGGCCACTGGACCTGTGAATTTATTCATCGGATCCAAAGCCTGACAAATAATAACAGATCTTTGAGGCCCAACAAAATTCTCTGCGATCCCAAGGACCTCAAGTTCAAAGCTCTCAACTTCAGTTCCGGAAACCACTGTTCGCCACTCACCCTTTATACCCGTAACAACATCTGAAAGAGGCATTAAATCTTGTGCAGGAGCCTGAATTAATCCCAATGGAGATAACGCAATAAAAATCCTCAACTGAACAAAAATACGAATCATAGCAATCAGGTATAGCCTTGGCTGGAGTTAAGGGGCAAGCAAGGAGGTGCTGGCCCTATGTCCTGAAAACAGCTTCTCTTGATTTTAATTGTCCAACACGTAAAATTAGAGGAACGACGAAACCTAGGAACATGTTTGAACAGATGAGTCCAAATCTCTTCCTTCAAAGTCTTTTTCCTGCTAAAATTGTCAAAATGCACAATAGGTAACCTTCGATTCGCTCGGTCCAAAAAGTTTAACTAAATTACTTTTTATTTCTCCACGATATCCCTTACATGTCGACTTCATCATCGAATTTCTCACGCCGGAAACATTGGTATTCAGAGAAACTTGACATCTGTTTTTCGTCTAATCGGCGTTACAAGGCCAAACCAATATCAAGTTCTGCTCAGCGAATCAGCGTTTTCCCTGTCATTTCAGCGATCTGCCCAATGTCCATAAGCTGAAGGATTGTAGGTGAGATGTCAGCAAGGCATCCTCCGTTCTTTAAATCAAGGTAACGACATGGCTCACCTACTAGAACAACCTCAACCGGATTAAAAGTGTGGCTAGTGTGAGGAGTCTCCCTAATTGGGTCCCACATCTGCTCAGCATTTCCGTGATCTGCGGTAATCAAAGCTGATCCTTGTACCTTATTTATAGTGTCTAAAATCTTTCCAAGACACTGATCTACTACTTCGCAAGCCTTGATAGTAGATTTCAGGGAACCCGTATGGCCAACCATATCGGGATTGGCAAAATTGACCATGACGAAAGGATAATCACGACTCAAGATCGCCCTGCAAGCAGTTTGAGTTACCTCGTTAGCAGACATTTCAGGTTTCTGGTCATAAGTGGTTACGTCTCTTGGACTAGAAATCATTTTTCGTTCTTCACCAAAAAAAGGCTCTTCCCGATAGTCGTTAAAGAAATATGTAACATGGGGATACTTTTCAGTCTCAGCGCATCTGAATTGCCTAATTCCTTTATCGGAGAACACACTTCCAATGGTATTTATCATCGGTGGAGCCTTCGGAAATATTACGTTTCGACAGAGCCCCTGTTCATAATCAGTTAAAGTAGCATAGAATAAATCCAACTTCCTTCCGCGATCAAAATGAACAAAAGAATCTCTGATAAAGGCTCGCGTTATCTCTCGAGGACGATCACCACGGAAATTGAAAAAGAGGACTGAATCCCCATCTTTGATTCTCCCAATTGGGTTTCCCGACGGATCGACTATCCATGTTGGAAGAATAAATTCATCCCCCACCATTTTTTGATCCTGGGGAAAACTATAGGCCTGTTTTACGGCGGTAATAGCATCAGAAGCCTTTGCTCCAGTACGTCGTCCGACAAAACAATCATATGCATTCGCCACTCTCTCCCAACGTTGGTCTCGATCCATACCCCAATAGCGCCCGCAGATAGTAGCTATTCGACCTACTCCAATCTCAAGACAACGTTTTTCTATTTCTTGAATGTACCCTAGTCCATCGAAGGGAGGTGAATCGCGGCCATCGGTAAAAAGATGAAGAAAGACTCTGTTTTCTGGGAGCTCAGTCGCAATCTCAAGAAGGCCATAAAGATGGCGAAGCACGGAATGAACACCAACGTCGGAAGCAAGTCCGATGAGATGGAGATTGCCGCCAGTTTCCTTTAGTCTAGCCAAGCATATACCCATTGCTGGCCTACTTCTTACCTCCTCATTTTTGAAAGCCTCATCGATTCGAACAATCTGCTGTTGAACAATTCGTCCAGCACCTATGTTTTGGTGTCCGACCTCGCTGTTACCCATAACATCAGGGTAAAGGCCCACCTCTTCCCCACTCGCAGCAATTTCGGTTCTAGCACACTCTTGCGTTATGCGATCCGCTATTGGTGTCTGGGCAAGCTTGACCGCATTGAAGGGATCCTGCTCTTGTCTATGATTCGCCCCCCATCCGTCACGAATAATGAGCGTAACTGATGTATCCCTCAATGATTTCTCCTCTTAACAAATTCTTATCTAGGTTCGTATCGGAAGCCTCTCTTCTAATGATATCAGAAACCCAAATGATTAGTCCTGGAAACTTTCTAACGTTCGATCTGGATTTGGATGAAGGTAATTACAAGATAGGCAGAAAGTAGGATCATGCCAAAACCCCGATTCAGTCGATCCCCTGAAACCAGAATCCCGACCCTAAAAACTATTAGGATAAACAGCATAGCTGGGAACAGGTAATAAAAGAAAAGGGGTGGAGCGAAAAGCCCATTCCTTGTGACGGCCGCAGCAGAACCAGCAACAAATAGCACATTGAGAATATCTGCTCCAATAATATTCCCTACAGCTAACTCGCCATGGCCTCTTCGGACCGCCGTAATTGCCGTCACGAGCTCAGGAAGAGATGTCCCAAAAGCAACAATGGTAGTAGCAATAACACTGTCGGGAACATTGAATCGAATTGCACATTCTTCAGCTGCAGGTATTAATATCTGCGACGAAACAACAACCAATATTATTCCCAGAACGAGCTTTACAAGAATACCTGCAGTGGAAAAGTTTGACCCAGTTACGTCTGATTCATTTTCGTTCTCGCTTCGAATTCTTCGAGCCCACCTTATCGAAAGATAAAGGTAGATCACGAGTAAAATCAAAAAAACGAACCCGATCGTTTGTGGCAACCGTCCTCCATTTACAGGAATACCTCTCAGATTCGCATAGGGGATAGCCGATAACACAAGAAGAAATCCTACTCCAAGTTGGATCCATCCTTGCCGATTAACAATAGAACTCGGTAGCCGGGGAGGTGAAATCAATGTTGCGATCCCCAAAATCAATCCCGTGTCACAGATTATGGATCCGACCGCATTACCCAAAGCTAGGTCTGGTTTTCCTTGAACTGCAGCAAAAACAGATACTGCGGCTTCAGGAAATGTTGTACCTAGGCTTACAATCGTGGCGCCAATAAGAAAGGAAGGAACACCTAAGTGTCTAGACAGGATGATAACCTCTCTAACCAAAAGGTCTGCCCCTTTCATCAGGATATAGATAGACACAGCAACAATCGCCAGAAGCACGGACGTGTGTTGGTGTTCTAGAAATTTTCCAATAAACTCTTCCATAAAAATTTGTTCAGCAAACACCAAGAGACAATAAGCCTTTCTGTTTGCTTGACTTGATCGATGAGATAAGCATTGTCTTCCGCCTTTTACTGCTAAGCCTGGGGTAAACGATGACCCAGTTGATCAGGAACTATAAAGATACCCTGAACCTCCCTGAAACCGCTTTCCCTATGAGAGCGAACTCGGTGCAACGGGAACCCGAGCGAATCGCTTATTGGGACAAGATAGATCTCTATCAGAGAATTCAAGAAAAGAACGCAGGAGGTAAGAATTTTATTCTGCACGATGGTCCACCTTATGCCAACGGGAATATTCACCTCGGCCATGCCCTGAATAAGATATTGAAGGATATAATCCTTCGATATAAATCAATGCGAGGCTTTGCCACTCCATACGTACCTGGGTGGGACTGCCATGGTCTTCCCATCGAACAACAAGTTTTTAAAGAAGTGGGAGACCGGATTCATACCATGTCCCCCACTGAGATTAGAGGCCGGTGTCATGATTACGCCTCAAAATATATAGAAATCCAAAAGAAACAATTCAAGCGTCTTGGAATTCTGGGGGAATGGGGAGCACCCTATTGCACTTTTGATCCCCAATTTGAAGTTGGAATCCTCCAGTGTTTCCGTCAACTCGTTGCCAAAGGCCTAGTACGAAAAGGCTTTAAGGTTGTCCATTGGGATCCGATTTTTCGAACCGCGATAGCCGAAGCTGAGGTAGAGTACCATTCTCATCAATCAGACTCGATTTTCGTCCGGTTTCCATTATTTAAGCCCGAACGTTTCGATGCTTTGAAGAATCTGCCCGATGTTGCATTGGTTGTTTGGACTACAACACCTTGGACACTACCTGCCAACGAAGGAGTCTGCCTACACCCAAGCTTTGAATATGTCGCAGTTCGTCACAAAGACAGGACCTCCATTGTAGGAGCCGAACGAGTTGATTCATTCATGGAAGATTGCGGAATAAAAGATGGGACGATTGTAAGTAAATTCCCATCTCACCTACTTGATCGATCGGTGTGCCAACATCCTATTTTCAACGACCGCACTAGCTTGATCATGCTAGGCGACCATGTAACTATGGATCAAGGAACCGGTTGCGTCCACACAGCACCAGGACATGGGACTGATGATTTTGCCATCGCACAAAAATACAAGCTACCAGTCTCGGTCCCAGTAGATGCAAAAGGTTGCTTTACTGATGACTATTCTGAGATGTCAGGAGAATTCGTATTTGATGCAAATCCCAAAATTATTCGAGATCTTAGAGAGAGGGGTCTGCTCGTTGCTGCCTCTCGGATAACCCACGATTACCCCTTTAGTTGGAGAAGCAAAAAGCCGATCATCTTTAGGGCGACTGAACAGTGGTTCATGGAATTCGAAGAAGGCTCAATTCGCCAACATGCATTGGATGCTATCGAATCAACAATTAATTGGATCCCGCAGTGGGGATACGAGCGGATTAGGAATATGATACGGGACAGACCCGACTGGTGTCTCTCCCGTCAGCGGTCCTGGGGCGTCCCTATCCCATCAATCCGTTCCAAGGCTTCTGGGAACTCAATACTGGAGCTGGAAGTTATCGATCGATTCATAGATGCGGTGAAGTCAAAAGGGACAGACTGCTGGTTCACCGATCCTATCGAGAGTTTCCTTCCTGAAGGATTTACTTACGAATCAACCGGCGAATCAAATGCCGGCGACTTTGAGAAGGAAACAGATGTACTTGATGTCTGGTTTGATTCTGGATCCAGCCATATTGCTGTATTAGAGAGGGACGATCGTCTTTCCTCTCCTGCTGATCTCTATTTAGAGGGAAGCGATCAACATAGGGGTTGGTTTCAAAGTTCTCTTCTTACCTCAATCGGCGCGCGAGACCGAGCTCCCTATAAAGCTGTTCTAACCCACGGATTTATACTTGATGGCGAAGGAAATGCGATGAGTAAGTCCTTAGGAAATGTCGTCTCTCCTCTTGATATAATAAATAAGAGCGGAGGGGATATCTTACGCCTCTGGGTTGCCAGCGTGGACTATCGGAACGATATTCGATTATCCGAAGAAATAATATCTCACGTAGTCGAAACTTATCGGACTATAAGAAACACTTTGAGGTTTCAGCTTGGAAATCTTTTCGATTTCGATCCTGGAAAGGACCTGCTTAATATTGAGGATCTACTTCCTCTCGATCGTTGGGCCCTTTATCGCACATCTGACTTGGTCAAATCAGTCCAAGAATCATACGAGGAATATGAATTCCAACGCGTTTACCAACTAATTAACCGCTTCACAACAGTAACCCTTTCTGCGACCTACCATGATATTCTTAAAGACCGTCTTTATACTCTCAAACACTCGTCAAAGGAACGCCGATCAGCTCAGACTACTATCTATCACATCAATCGAATTCTGACGAGACTGATCGCACCAATTCTTATCTTCACTTCCGATGAATCACGTGCCCATTTCATAAAAAAGGAGGCCTATGCTGAAGATTCCATTCACCTGCAAGAATTTCCCGACGTCCCAAAGGAATGGGAATCCGGTAAAATCCCGCAAATGATGGAGGAAATTATGAAAGTGCGGATTCAAATTAATGAATCTTTAGAAAGCCTTCGAAAAGAAAAGACAATCGGTCAATCTTTGGAAGCAGAAGTACAAATTCAAGGAAGTGAATCAGATAAAACTTTTCAGATACTCAAGAGGTTTGAGGATTTCCTTCCGGAAATCTTTATCGTCTCAAAAGTCTATCTCGTTGTTCAACAATCACAAAAATCTAACCTATCGATAACTGTAAAGAAATCGACAGGTAACCGCTGCCATAGATGTTGGCGGTGGGCAGAGGAGGTCTCCGAAAACCATGAAGAAGGCCCGGTTTGTGGGCGTTGTATAACTGTTTTAAATGATAGAAGTTAAGGAATTGCATGAGAACAAAAAGACAAACCGCGTTAACAAGGAAGACTTCGAAAAGGAACAATAAAAACCCTGAAAACAGTTCGGAATTATCATCTAAAGCCCAGTCTAAACCAGATACTGCAAAAAAGACGATGCCCTCTAAAAAGACAAAAAAATCAAACGAGAATTCACTGAGCTCTCAAAGAGAAAGAACTTTAAAAAAGAATGAGTCCACAAAAACTAAATCAACTAAATCTATTGCCAAGAAGAAGAGTGTATCCACCCGAAAGCCCGCACTAAAATCGACAATAAGGGGAAAGAGAAAAACTTCCTATAGTGCGAAAAAAAAGGATTCACCAATTAGCAGGAAATCCGATAAAGATCCAGTTTCTCAGGAAACCAATAATCTGGAAACTGAAGCCCAATCTGGAGATGGGAGGGACTCTACATTTGAGCTAAACCCAAAGACCGAATCCCCCATTGTATTTTCGCTTGAAGATGTCCAGGAAGTAATTCGTTCACAATCCCACCAAACGGAAAAGGAGACAAAGAAAAAACTTCCACGAAAAACCCAGAAAAATCTAAAACCAAAGAAAGCATCAAAGCCTAAACTCGGTAAAATAAGCGAGCCACCCAGAAAGCATCGGCAATTAGGAGCGGCATCATTGACTGATATTCTGGGATACAATCCTATTAAGAAAAACCAAAATCCAACACCTGAACCGACGAGCATTCCGAGAAAGCATCAAACATATTACCGAAGACTCATTAAACTTAGAGACCATATAAACCAGGGACTGGACGGCTATCAAGATACATTTAAAAGATCAGGCAAGGAGGATTCAAATGAACCATCGGCCTATAGCCATAATACCAGCGACGGCGAAACTGATGATTTCGAGCGTGATTTCACTCTCAATCTTGTTTCCAATGAGCAAGATGCCCTTATGGAGATTGAAGCGGCAATTGACCGAATCCATGATGGCTCCTACGGAATCTGCGAAGTAACAGGAAAGGCGATAAATCGCGAACGACTGGCTGCCATTCCCTTTACCCGTTTTTCAGTTGAAGGACAGATGGAATATGAGGCCTCGAACAAGAAATCACTCAATCGACAAACCTTACTCCTCGACTCTAATACTGATTCAGTGGAGAGGTCTACGTTCGAAGAAGAAGATCAGTAGGAAACTACCTACCAATTTTACCTGAGTAGAAGGTGCGAGCAAAATACTTTAAATTATATCTAATCTCCATAATCCTCCTGATCTCTGATCAACTCTCAAAATTATGGATCAGTAATCAGTCAGGTCTCAAATTTGGAAGCTATTGGCCGAACGGAGGCATTGAGGTCATTCCTCAATTCTTCTATTTAGCTTATGCAGGAAACTCAGGGGCAGCATGGGGTATCTTAAGCGGTTTTAATACGGGCTTGATTGTATTCGCCATTCTCGCGCTAGTCATCATCTTCCTATTACGAAATCAAATCGGCCTTAAAGACCCTGTGGTCCAATGGCCACTCGGTCTGCTCTCCGGAGGGATAATGGGCAATCTATTTGATCGTATAGTGCATGGATACGTAATCGACTTTATTGATATTAGAATCTTTGGTTTCCCTTGGCCGGCTTTCAATTTAGCCGATAGTGGGATAACCATTGGCGTAATCTACTACTTGTTTCTCTCACACGGTAGAAAACCTTTGGGATTACAATAAACAAAATAAGTTTTATTAATCCATGGAGAACTCAGTATCACTCCACGTTTTGAATTTGTTCTCTGACTCGCTCCATCTCGCTTTTTGCTTCGATAATAAGCTTGCTCACGTCAAGGTTGTTCGCCTTGCCTCCTATTGTGTTTAACTCCCGATTAATCTCCTGAGTTAGGAACTCAAGCTTACGGCCCACCTGCCCTTCCGATTCAATGCCATCTTGGAATTGTTCAAGATGGCTCTGCACCCGAGTAATCTCCTCTGAAAAATCGCTTCGATCTGCAAAAAGAGCAATTTCTTTTAAGACTCGTTCGTCGTCCAGATCTAGTTCTAAACCAGCTCTCTTGAGCCTCTCATTAAGAAGAACACGGTAATGGGGAACAATGTTCACTGATTTTTTTTGAATCTTCCAAATCAGTTGCATGATGGCCTGCGTCCGATCAGAAAGATCGTTAGCAAGTGATCTCCCCTCACCTTCACGCATTTCCATGAGCTCATTCAGGGCCTTTTCAAGTGCAGATTGTGCTATCGGCATTACCCTAGCGGGCTCCGGCAACGAACTCGCCTTACGCTCTAACGCCGCTATCTCAACGAGATCTCTTCCTGTCGGGTCGAAAGGAATTCCATGGCTTCTAGCAAATTCCGATAGTCGATTGAGAGCTCCCTCCATGTAGACATCACTCCAGTATCTCTGTTCTTCGTCCTCAAGGTGCGCCATTCGAACCGAAGCCTGGATCCGACCGCGGAAAACCCTTTTTCGGATTGGTTCTGACAACTTTCTCTCTAACGACAACCATTCCTTCGGCATTGAAAAACTAATGTCAAAATTACGTCGATTGAGAGAAACCAATTCAACAATTAACCCCAGTCCTTTTTCACATGCCTCGCCGCAGCCGTATCCGGTCATGCTCTTCATAAAAGGGATTGGGTTTGCGCAACATCTTTATCTCCTCTTCCACTCAGATTGAGAACCAGAATGTCATCGCGTTTCATTTGCGGAGCTCTCTTCATTACATACGCTACTGCATGCGTTGATTCAAGAGCGGGAATAATTCCCTCGGTCCGGGACAAAACCTTAAACGCTTCAAGCACCTCTGAATCTGTTGCATAGCTGTAATGAATTCTGCCACGGTCGTGGTAAAAGGCGTGTTCCGGCCCAATAGCTGCATAGTCCAGTCCGGCTGACACCGAATGCGTCAAGTTAATTTGCCCGTCGGGATTCTGGAGAATATAGGTTTTGCTTCCATGAAGAACACCGACTTTTCCTCCTTCAAAACGTGCGGCATGTCTACCCGGAGCAAGTCCTTCTCCTCCTGC
This sequence comes from uncultured Opitutales bacterium, assembly GCA_964542645.1. Lineage (GTDB taxonomy): Bacteria > Verrucomicrobiota > Verrucomicrobiia > Opitutales > UBA2987 > Moanibacter. The sequence goes on from CAZIUG010000015.1 coordinate 34,914, forward strand.
CTCGATTCCAACCAATCTTACCTCATCGTCTTCGAGGAAATCCCAAAAGAGCCCTATCGCATTACTACCACCTCCAATGCAAGCAACCACCTCTGTTGGCAAACGGCCTTCTTTTTTCAGAATCTGCCGCCGTGTTTCCTGACCTATCGGACGATGAAAATCACGTACCATTTTGGGATACGGGTGAGCTCCTAGTGCAGATCCGAGAATATAGTGAGTATTTCTAACATTTGTCACCCAATCACGCATCGCCTCGTTAATTGCCTCCTTAAGAGTCTTCTCTCCAGCATCAACAGCCCTAACTTCAGCCCCACAAAGCTCCATTCGAAAGACGTTCAAGGCCTGTCTCTCCATATCCTTTGAGCCCATGAAGACAACACAGTCGAGGCCAAATTTCGCACATACAGCGGCTGTTGCTACCCCATGTTGGCCTGCACCGGTTTCAGCGATAATCCTCTGCTTCCCCATTCTTAGGGCAAGCAGTGCTTGCCCTAGGCAATTGTTTATTTTATGCGCTCCTGTATGAAGAAGATCCTCTCTCTTAAAATAGATTTTTGCTCCACCAAGAAATTCGCTTAGTTGTTTTGCCAGATAGAGTTCGGTTGGTCTCCCGGCGAATTCCTTTAGGTGCAGCTCTAATTCATCTATAAAAGAAGGGTCATTCTTTGCCTCTTCATAGGCTGCATCCAATTCGAGAAGCGCCGTAACCAATGTTTCCGGCACATACATACCACCGTAGGGCCCGAAGTGACCCGTACTATCCGGCAAACTAAACCTATCGATTCTTTTCGGCTTGGTCTTTTTACTCATCCTTTAAACGGTTAAGTCTCCTTTTCCAGTTGCGAAGTAGAGGTAGCAACCGCAATGGATTTAATGGGATTTTTGTCAGTCCCTTAAAGAGATAGAAACTGGATGGCAAAAGTAATTCTGGAAAAACATATGCACCCCATCGAAGTTCCGTGTCCCAGAAAAACCAGCTCCATTGATTATTGACCAGAATCAGACTAGAGGAAGACAGACTCTAAGAAGAATCTCATACACGTAAATGTCATCTTCTAGGTTAACGCCTTCATTTAAATAATCGCCCTAAGAACGTATGGAAGAATCCCCCCATTACGATAGTATTCAACTTCAATCGAAGTATCGATTCTAGCTCTAACCCTTACCTTTTGAAGATCTCCTTCACATCTTTTAACTACCAATGTTAGCTCGTGCTTGGGCCGAAGGTCATCCTCCAGGCCTAAAATTGAAAATTCTTCCGATCCGTCAAGTTCGAGGGAATGGCTAGAAACGTCCCCCACGAATTCAAGGGGCAAGATTCCCATGCCAACCAAATTGCTACGGTGTATCCGTTCGTAACTACAAGCCACAACGGCTTTGACCCCTAATAGCATGGGCCCTTTTGCTGCCCAGTCCCGCGAACTTCCCATACCATAGTCGCTTCCAGCAAAAACGATGAGAGGAATTCCCCTCTCTTTGTATATTTTGGCAGCATCGAAAATAGGAACGATCTTTCCCTCGGGCATCAAACGCGTCCAGCCTCCCTCTTTCCCGCCTGCTAAAAGATTTTTAAAACGAACATTCCCGAAAGTTCCCCGTGCCATTATTAGGTCATTCCCTCTACGAGATCCGAAGGAATTAAATTCATTCTCTTCGACGCCTTTTGCTAGCAGAAATCTTCCTGAAGGAGAGTTGCTTTGGATTGCTCCAGCAGGTGAAATATGATCCGTCGTAACAGAATCCCCTACTATTGCCAAAGCCCGCATGCCTTTCAGCTCTTCTATCGGGTTAAGTTCTTTCTTAAGCGATTCGAAATACGGCGGTTTTTGAATATACGTACTATCCTCGTCCCAATTGTAGAGCGTACCATGAGAAGCCTGTATACTTTCCCATTCCGAACCCGCATTCAGAATATTCGAATATTTCGAGCGGTACATATCCGCACGAATACCACTAATTATCTTCTCTTCAACCTCCTCTCCCGAAGGCCAAATTTCATGCAAATAGACAGGTTCTCCCTGCTTATCGACACCAAGCGGTTCGGATGTTAAATCAATATCTACTCGCCCCGCCAGAGCATATGCAACAACAAGAGGCGGCGACATCAAAAAATTCGCCTTTATTGCAGAATGAACACGTGCTTCAAAATTACGATTTCCTGAAAGAACACTGGCTGCAATGATTTCGCCCTCTTTAAGAACCGACTGGATTTCCGGTCGGAGAGGTCCGCTGTTTCCTATACAGGTTGTGCACCCATAGCCTACAAGGTTGAACCCAAGGCTATCAAGGTACTCTTTCAACCCCGTTTCAGAAAGATAATCCATCACCACCCTCGAACCCGGAGCTAAACTAGTCTTTACAAAAGATTGGACTGTAAGACCTCTCTCTACAGCCTTCTTAGCCAGTAACCCGGCAGCAATCATAACACTTGGATTACTGGTGTTGGTACAGCTAGTAATCGCCGCTATCAGTACCGACCCATGCCCAATAGCTACCTCGCTTACGGCTCTATTTTCGTCATCGGTGTCTCCAACCCCACCGTTCACCGGAACTGGGAACCGGCCCTCTAATCTCTCTGAGGAAACACCAAACCCTCCTTCTTCAACTTCGTTACCTAACAGATCTAGAAACACCTGCTTTAATTTCGGCACCTCGATCCGATCTTGTGGTCGTTTAGGACCAGCTACCGAAGGTGTGATTGAATTTAAGTCTAAGTCCAATACCCTAGAGTAATCGATATCTCCAATCCGTGGTGAACCAAAAATTCCCTGAGCGGTGAAATAGTCTCGCACCATTTCTATTTTTCCCTCTGAGCGCCCACTCATTCTTAAGTAGTCCAATGTTTTTTCGTCAACCGGAAAGTATCCAATCGTACCACCGTTCTCAGGCGTCATGTTAGCCACCGTAGCTCTGTCTGCCACAGTTAGGTTAGCCGTCCCGTCTCCAAAGAATTCAATAAATTTCCCAACCACATTTTCACTGCGTAAAAGCTCTGTAACACGTAGAGTTAGATCGGTGGCCGTCACACCTTCCCGCAAAGTTCCAAAAAGATTAACACCAACAACTTCTGGCGTCAGAAAGTAAACCGGCTGCCCCAACATACCTGCCTCCGCTTCGATTCCTCCAGCACCCCATCCGACAACACCGAGACCATTGATCATTGTCGTGTGACTATCAGTACCTACTACCGTATCCGGGTAAAAGACACTTTCATTCCCAATTTTCTTTGCAAACACAACTTCTGCTAGATACTCCAGATTAATCTGATGTACAATCCCCATAGATGGTGGAATTACACGGAATGTTTCAAACGCCTGTTGACCCCACTTCAGGAATTGATATCGCTCTCGATTTCTCTCGAATTCGAGCTCAAGATTCGCCACGAACGCATCCGCGGTTCCAAACCGATCGACTTGGACCGAATGGTCCACAACAAGATCTACTGGAACCAACGGCTCAATTTCTGTAGGATCCCCGCCCAAGTCCCGAACTGCGTCTCGCATCGCCGCCAAATCAACCAAAAGCGGAACACCCGTGAAATCCTGGAGTACTATTCGGGATACGATAAAGGGTATTTCGCGCTCTGAGGGTTTCCTCGCCTCCCAGTTTGCAAGTGCGCTAATATCCTCCTCTACAATCCGATCTTCGTCGTGGTGTCTCAGCAAGGATTCAAGAATAATTCGAAGACAAATTGGCAACCGTGAGATTTTGCCCACTCCCGCTTCCTCTAAAGCAGGCAGGGAATAGACTAAACCCGTGGAATCACCGATCTTAAGCTTTCGGCAAATTCCAAATCGGTCTCGGTTGCGAAATCCTTCCATAAATATTAAACTTTCTTCTTTCGTTCTCTATTATAATTAGGACAAGGCAGTCTTGACCTCATCAAAAGGCGGCAAATTATGGGGATCATCCGTCACCCAGCTATAATTAATCACACCATCTTTCCCAATCACAAAGGCTGAACGTTTAGAAACTCCCTTAAAGCCGATTAAGTCCTCGTATAGAACATCGTAGGCCAAAGAGACCTCCTTATTAAAGTCGCTCAAAATAGGAATCGTAATGCCATTCGCTTGAGCCCAACCTTCCTGTGAAAAAGGGCTGTCGACACTAATTGCGTAGACGGCAGCATCGAGAGCTTCATATTCAGATATACCACTACTCACACTGCACATCTCATTAGTGCAGACCTCTGTAAAAGCCAGCGGAAAGAAAAGAAGAACAGTTTGTCTTTTTCCGATATTATCGATTAGACTAATTTCCTCAAGCCCTTCAGCCGTCTTTGTATTAAGTTTAAATCCAGGTGCTTTTTGTCCAGGTTGTAATGCCATATTTTTCTTCTCCTTCTAAGGTTCTGTCTACAACCTATTGACTCGTAAATTACTCCGCAATAAAAATTGTAGTCGCATGAATCAATTGGAGAAGATCACGCGTAACCTTGAACATTTGATTTCCGAAAGGGAACTGGAAGAGCGACTTCGAGAGGATCGGCCACTTCGGATCAAACTAGGGATCGACCCAACCCGACCCGATCTAACATTGGGACATATGGTTGTCTTTAATAAACTTCGGGATTTCCAGGAACTTGGCCATCAAGCGGTTCTTATCATTGGCGACTTTACGACTCTCGTAGGTGATCCGTCAGGAAGATCTAGCGAACGTCCCATCGTTACAAAGGAAGAAGTTGAGCGAAATTCTAAAACCTACCTAAAGCAAGCCTTCAAAGTCCTAGATGAAAACAAAACCATCGTTCGACGAAACAGCGAATGGTTTACCGGAATGAATTTTGAATCTGCTCTCGATCTGGCTCGGAAAATGACCGTGGCTCGAATGCTCGAACGCGATGACTTCTCAAATCGCTATACAAATAGAAATCCAATCTCGATTGTCGAGTTTCTCTATCCTCTCCTTCAGGGTTACGATTCAATTATGGTCAAATCTGATATTGAAATCGGAGGAACCGATCAACTATTCAATCTTCTAGTTGGCCGGACCTTACAGAAGGAGGCAGGCATGGCCCCTCAAATTGTTCTCACCACTCCTCTCCTTGTTGGTCTGGACGGTGTTATGAAAATGTCTAAAAGCCTTGATAATTTTGTCGCTTTCAACGAGGCCCCCAAGAACATCTTTGGAAAGATCATGTCGGTGAATGACAAGATGATGTGGGATTATTTCCGACTTCTCCTAAATACTCCCGAAGAGAAGATCGATAGGATGAAGTTGGGGCATCCTATGAAAGCCAAGAAAGATCTTGCTCTAGGAATTACAACAATCCTTGCAGATAGCGCTTCAGCTACCAGTGAACTAAAAAAATTCGAAACCGTTTTCAGCAAACGCGAGGTTCCGGAAGAAATGCCTATCTACTCCTGGAACCAGCTTTCTGTTCATGAAACGTCCCGCCTGGTAGACCTCATCGCGGCCACGAAACTCTTCCCAAGCAGGAAAGAGGCTAGAAGGTTATTAGAGCAAGGCGCCGTGCGTTTAGACTCAAAAAAAATCGTCAACCCAAGCCACTCAATCAATAAACCAGAGAAAGAAGTCATCGTTCAAGCAGGGAAACGGGTCTTCTTCAAAATACTAGCCTAGGAGCCTTCTAGATAGATTCTCCTAATTACCAAAATACTGATAACAGAGCCCAATAGATTAAGGGTGATCGAATGAGTAGTAACGCCTATCATCTAAGTATAAGAAATTTTCAAACACAGGAAATCACACCTCTTCGAGTATAGCTCGGACCAGGGAAGGTTGTGAGAACCTTTGACAATGAGGCGGATGATTTCCTTACTAAATTTAGGGTATTTGTGGAATTAATTTTGTCATAATTTCATGTTTTATGACACCCGTTAGGACGGGTTTTCCGATGGATTGGGGTAATAGTTGGATCCAGTATTTCCAGAACCACTCGTAGAAAAAGCCTTCAAAAAACGGATTTAAATAGGATGGGAAAACCGGCCTTTACAGGTAGCGAAATAAACATCATGAGACTTACCGGAGTGGGCCATCTAGGCTGCCACCTTGCCATGCTCACTTTTCCCACCGTAGCAATTTCAATCGCCAGCGAAGAACTACTACCCTTAGAAAGAGTCCTTGGTTGGAGTTTTTTAGGTTACCTTTTATTTGGTTTAGGAGCTCTTCCTGTTGGCTACTTGACTGATAGACTGTCTGCCAAGTGGATTGTTAGGGTTGGTGTTCTTGGAATCGGTCCCGCAATGATGCTTGTTTCCCTCTTTCCTCCCGGACCCTTACTAGCCCTTCCTCTGGCTATTGTTGGATTATTCGCCAGCCTTTATCACCCATCCGGACTTGGCCTTATTACTCGCACCACCAACCTTCGAGGCACAGCCTTGGGGATAAACGGGTTACTAGGTAACATTGGGATTGCCGGTGCCCCCCTAGTATCTTCTCTTGCAACACTCCAATGGGGATGGAAGGGTGCCTATTTGGCAATTGGGTCGTTCCTTCTCGGACTTGGCATTCTCGTTTCAACCCTGCCAATTAAAGAAACGTATTCAAATCGGACAACAAAAGTTAAAGAGCAAAATTATCCACCAAACAGGGTGCAGATCTTTCTTATCCTCCTCATCGCAATGATGATGGGAGGACTAACTTATCGAGCAGCCACTGTTGCCCACCCAGCCTATTTCGCTGAGAAAATCAGCTTTTTAGGTTATGGAATGGCTACATCGTTAGTATTTGCTTTTGGTTCGTTAGGTCAAATTATTGGGGGGCGCGTTGCCGATCGATACGACCTCCGATTACTATACTTACTTTGTCACGGCTTCACCGTGCCGTTGGTACTTTGCATGGCTGCTATTTCCGGCCCGGCTCTTCTTTCCGTTTCCGGAATTTTTTTATTTTTTAGTTTTGGAATGCAGCCGATTGAGAATAGTCTAGTTGCCAGGCTAACTCCTGCACGTTGGCGGAGCACGGCTTACGGCATAAAATTTACCGTTGTTTTCGCTCTAGGATCTCTTGCTGTTGGTGCGGTCAAAATTATTATTGAAAATTACTCTGTCGGAACTGTCTTTCTGGCTATGGGTGCGACCACCTTCCTAACCTTCGCCTTTGCCTCAGCTCTCTATTTCCACCCATCTATAAATAGGTTTTTGAATCGTCCGCTGGCTAGCTCATAGGATACGAATCACAAGATTCCCTCTTCATTCTGTGCTATCATCTGGCCCGATTGGTCAACATAGGCAGAACAACCATATCAGAAATCTTATGTGCCTGGACACTCAGCTTATCCGTTTCATTTACCGAATAGACACAGCCCAAAGATTTAAATACCTGTTGCTAAATTTTCGACTAGAATGCCTTGCCTATAGCTAAATACACCGCCACCAATCCTAATAGAATTGATCCTAGCCATAAATACTTCCCGAACTCAGGTTTACGGCTCGCTACCGCAATTGATCCTCCGAGAACCAACCAAATTCCAAGTTTAGCTATAGCCCACCCGGGAAACCCAAGTCCTAGACTCCCCAGCATTCCAACCCCCCCAACCAGAGCCAGAATAAGCCCAATACCATTGGTCATTCCAGCCATCTTCTTTATTCTTTCCTCATTGGACCCTACCATTCCATAAACGATGAGTCCCCCGAGAGAGAGGAAGATCATCATGACTCCGACCAGATGAAGAATCCTGTAGAGGATCATCTATAAATGCAGCGATCTATGCAGCGTCTGGATTAACGCAATTCGAAGCTTTAAGGGGTGCCTTTTCCTCATTTAGGACCGGAAGATCAGGTGCTCCGTTAGCGTTAAGTTCAATCCACTCCTCATACTCATCCGGAACGTCGCTATCCTGAAAAATAGCTTCTACAGGACACTCTGGAACACAGAGGTCGCAATCGATACAAGTATCGGCATTGATATAGAGCCTATCGTCAGCTTCGTGAAAAGCTTCGACCGGACAAACAGCAGCGCAACTGGTGTATTTACAGTCAACGCAAGGGGCAGTGATTACGTATGCCATAACAACTTTCCGTTTTCTTAGATCACGCGGGTGAAATATTTAATCTTTGTAACTATCAGGATTTGGTATCTTCAACCAATAGAGGTCAAAAGAGCAATAAAAGGAGGCCTGATTTAGGAACCTTCCTAGGCAGAGTCAAGAAAAGTGTAGGATAGGTTTCGACAAAAAAGCATTTGATTCACAATATCACTCAGGTGGTTAAAAGTAAACAAAACTCGATTTAATGCTAAATTCCGATTCTGAGGCAGAGTCAAAACCACGCCCATAATCCGACAAATGATGGAAACCGTCCATCCATCTGTGCAGTCTATGTATAGTCCGGGAAATACTATTTTTTAGGCTACGATGCATCATGATACTTTGCTTACTCGCTAACTTCAGCTGAACCCATAAGATGTCTCTGCTTGCCGACTGAACCAGTCCATTGTCATTGTCTAAGGTATTGATGGACAACTTTGAAGCGAGTCTAAAACTCCCCGATCTTTGGCAGCAAGAGGCAATCCGACATCTGAGGGAGGGGCGCGATGTGGTTGTGGACGCACCAACCGGGGCTGGGAAGACTTATATTTTAGAGCTTTTTCTCGAAGGAGGATATCGAAAAGATACAATTTTCACAGTACCCACACGAGCTTTGGCCAATGACAAACTCCTGGAATGGAATAGCAGAAACTGGGAAGTAGGGATCACAACAGGTGATCTGTCTGAAAATATCGATGCCCCGCTAGTTGTGGCGACATTAGAGACTCAGAAACGCCGGTTTCTAGATGGGTCCGGACCAGGGCTACTCGTTGTCGACGAATTTCAAATGATCGGTGATCGGTCAAGGGGAGTTAACTATGAACTTATAATTGCCATGGCACCCCAGACGACTCAGCTTTTACTTCTCAGCGGTACAGTTGCCAACCCCGGACATGTTGTCGACTGGTTGAAAAAGCTCAACCGCGATGCAGTTCTGGTTTCAACAGTCAATAGACCTGTCCCATTAGAGGAGGTGTACGTCGATGCACTTCCTGACCGAGTACCAAAGCAAATAAAGGGTTATTGGCCTCGGTTGGTAGCAAAAACATTGATGGCAGACATGGGGCCCGTCCTAATCTTTGCTCCTATGCGCAAAGCTAGCGAATCAATCGCAAGAGAAATATCAGCTGCACTACCTATTGATCAACCTCTCGAATTGACAGCTGAGCAGAAAAGTCTGGCCGGCCCAATCCTTTCCAAACTCCTACGAAATCGAATTTCCTTTCATCATAGTGGCCTAACCTATCGGCAACGAGCTGGTCTCGTAGAACCTCTTGCCAAAAACGGCCAACTGAGAGTCGTAGTTGCAACCACCGGGCTAGCAGCCGGCATCAATTTTTCCCTTCGTTCTGTTTTCGTCACCGATCGTGAATATAGGGTTGGGGATCGTTATTTTGACATTCGACCCGACGAACTTCTTCAAATGTTTGGGCGTGCCGGCCGTCGCGGTCTCGACAGTAAGGGATTCATTCTCGCTGAGCCCGGGAGACCCCACCTAAAGGAAGGACGCCAACTACTTTTGAAACGAACAAACCAGATCGAGTGGCCAGCTCTTCTTTCTGTCATGCATTCAGCTATCGCGAAAAAAGAAAAGCCAGATAAAGCAGCAGCAGATTTGACGTCTCGACTATTCAGCAGCCTTGATATCCCGTTAGGCTTTGATGCATTCCTCAAGTGCGCAAAGAACCGACAAGCAGTCAAAGAACCAACCCCCCAAAGTCGTCATGTCCGTCAAACGATTATCGAAATTTTAAATACTCAAGGAAAATGGGAACGGCGAAAACCTACCGTTCGTGACTCGCTTGGAAAGGCCCTCATATTTAATAAACGTGCTTGGATCCCGGCACTACAACACCCCTCTACGGTGGCAGGAGTACGCATTGGAACTATCTGTAAACTAAGAGGAAAGAATACTATTCAATATGGAAGGGAGGTTCCTCTTTCCGTTATTGCCGACAACCCAAACAGTGGCGAACTTATCCTCACAAAGTGGCTCTATCGAGCTCTCCGTGAAAGAAGAAACGAACTTCGAATCAAGAACAGTATAAAACGTCATAATTGGACCCTTAAACGATTGGAAAAAATAATCGTTCCCCTTTTACCAACACTTACTCATGGGGGAAATTTAGACGAACTTGTGGAGCGAAATGGTTTCATTAATGCTCGCCTCGATTACTCCAAAGCAGAGGCCTACCTCAATGTCGATTCGGAAGGTAAATTTCTTCTTAATCCACCAGAGCATAGAAAAGATGAAGAGTTCGATTTTTCCTTTCGTGAAGCATATACTAGGAGTGATAGTTTAGAGTCTCCAGTCTTATCTTGGTTTCACCTTGGCCTAATCGATAATAAAGCCGCTCCTACCAGACGAGGCAAAATCTTCAGTTTTTTTAATCGAGCAGAGGGATTTGCCATCGCCACAGCCCTGGAGGATCCAAACTACGATATCGCTGAAATCATACAGCACATTGTTAATTTACGGGCCGGCCATCGGTTTACTGATTTTGAGTCTTACAGCAGTCGACTTGGGAATACCTGCCGTATTGCCTCCCATGGAGCATCTTATCCCGGTTATCTAGACAAAGGGAAACCCATCGACTACGGAGATGGAGCAGCTGAGATTTTGACTGTGCTTGATCAGGATCCATCAGGACTCGCTCAAGTTTGGAAAACCGAAATGCTGTCAGGTGACATAGAAAGAGTTAGACTCGAGTGGTTAAGCCTATTGAATCAAATAGCTCACTCCCCAAGTCTCAAATGGGAAAGGTGGATGCAGCTCAAGAAAGAAGCTCGAAGAATACTCTCTAAATCCACGGCTAAGGAACCAATCTCCAACTTCCCGCCGCTATCCCTCTCGCAAAAACAACGTTACCGATGCGATCATGTATTAGGGAGATAATATAGAGATTAACCCTAGAGCTACTATCCGAATTCCCTCACCCCCTACTCTAAAGATACTGTTGCCGGTCAGTTTTCTTAAAGGCAAACCGCTTCTAGCTTAGGTTTATAGGGGATAAGATTACTGCACTCTATTATCACAATATAAATTGAATTGTCTGAATTAAAAAAACCAGATTAACCATGCCTCCAACAACCGACCGAACAAATTTTCAGCTCCCAATTTTTGTTGTCCACACTGTAACCGGGGAATCAGTTATCTCATATGGACGAATATCATACCGACACCTCCTTGATGGAATTTTCTTTCAAGAAGTCCGAATTTTAAAAGGAAACCTTCATAAACCCCCCCACAACGCTGTTCCGGACAAACTCGGACCACTGACACATATCCACACCGTTCTGTCTGGTGGATTCACGATTTACTGTGGGCCAGATGATTACTCTCACCACTTTGGACTTAACGATGTTGTGGCTTTCATAAACTTCAACGGCAGAGGACACTCCTCTAAAGTCGATGGAGCCGGCTGTATTAGACTGTTCCAGACCCGACGAGGACTGATTAATCTCGAGCAGCTAGAGAAAACGTAAGCGATACCGGTCATCCTTAAGATCGGTAAACACTTTAAGGCAACCAATGGAAGGCTTATCTACCACTTCCAATTCCCTCCAAGCTCACTGTTAACCACTGCTTTCCCCGGCCACTCTCCACGAGATAAGCTGATGATACATTGCGCAGCTTCGTTTCCCATGTTTTCGACAGCCAACTTGTCACTTCCCGCGTGGTGGGGACTTAGGACAACATTATCAAGTTCAAAGATGGGATTATTACGATTAGCCGGTTCTATTTCCAGAACATCCAGGCCGGCCCCTGCGATTTTTTCCAATCGTAAGGCCTCTATGAGATCTTCTTCAACCACCAGACCACCTCGTGCCGTATTGATTAAGAATGCTCCTGGTTTCATCATCTCCAGAGAACGTCGATTGATCAACCCGTGGGTCTCTTCCGACAAAGGACAGTGTAACGTAATAAAATCAGACTGCACCAAAAGCTCGTCCATCTCCACCAATTCGATCCCATGTTCGGCTATAAATTCCTTGTCGGGAAATTTCTCGTTTGCAATCACCCGTAAATCTAAACCAAGAGCGCGAACTGCGACATCTCTCCCAATCCGACCTAACCCGACAATTCCTAAAGTACTCCCCCTAAGCGGGACCATTGAAACGGCAGCCCACTCTCCTTGTCTCACTGATTTATCCGACCAGATAATCTTTCTTGCTACCGCGAAAATCAATGCAATCGCATGTTCAGCCACGGCCGCATGATTCGCAGTAGGGGTTACCGTCACTACAATATTGCATCCCGTAGCAGCCTGAATATCTACCTTGTCAAAACCTACTCCTGATCGTGCAATCACCCGCAACCCGTCGAGTGATTCAATCAGTTCTCGAGGATAGCTATCTCCCCAGGCGATGACCGCGGAGACGCCTTCCAATTCAGAAATTGCTTCTTCTACGCTGCATATTCCATTTGAGAAATCCGGATTCGAAGAAAACCTTACCTTGAATCCTGCCTCCTCGAGAAGTTTTACAAACGGGGCATCATAATTATGACGCCTCCCTACCGTACTCGCTAGTATTGTGTCCATAAGTTGTTCAAAATCAAAAAACTAAATCTATTACCTACTCATCTCATTGTCACGTCTCTTTATCCCTTCGATCAAGACCAAGAAAACTAAGGAATTTCAATACAAAGGAGTGATCCCCTTAAGGTGGCAACAGGAACTCTCACCCTTAACAACCAATCGTGATAGAATTTACGCCCCAACAAGCTTGTGCTAAAGATGCTTCCTTACATCTACGCTGCTCGAGATAATATGCTGACTCATAGCTTCCCGTGCTTCCTCGGGAGTTCCACTCTTAAGGGCATCGAGAATTCTTCGATGTTGCAGGAGAGTCAACTGCACTCGTTTCTGAACCTCTGCGGCTGAAGGATCCGCAAGCACACTCTTAATCCACTGTTTTAAATAGCCACGCGTCATTCGCGAAAGAGTCCCAATGATCGAATTCTGAGTGGCCCGAGCAATCAGCATGTGATACTGAAGATCGTACTCCAAGAAACTTTCCAGCTGTCCAGTTGAATTCTCCATTCCTTCAAAGGCTACCTCAATATCTTCTAGGTCCACAGGCCTTGCTCGCTCAGCAGACAAAAATGCTGCCTGGGTCTCTAACATTAGTCGGGTTTCTTCGAGGTCCTGGACCGTCTTCCGATCAAACAGGAATCCCCATTGGAGGGTCCTATCGAGATAGTTTCTATTACTGCATACAAATGTTCCCTTCCCAACCTGACCATCAAGAACGCCCATCATGGTAAGAGATCTTAGAGCTTCTCGCAAAGAAGTTCTCCCAACACCAAACCGCTTACAGAGCTCTCTCTCAGCCGGCAATCTCTCACCCGACTTAAGAACCTCTCGCGAGATTAGATCAACGATTTGCTCCACAATTTCCCCGCTTAGTGAAGATCTGGAAACCGGTTGGAGATCGTGCAACACCCGAGATCCCGTTACTTGGACTGCCGACTCTTGTGTTTCCATCCTATAATTTTGTGATGCAAATTGGCCGACTGGCTTCAATATTTCACTTTACTTCCTCTCAAGCTACATCTACCAATCCTAACTGCCGATGGTCTGACCATTAGCCCATTCTCCGTAATTGCCGGCTAAGAGACCTGAAGACAAGCAAAAAGGGAAACTGAAAATGTCACGGATACTAGATATTGGAGAGAGAGTTGAATTGGTTCCGATGGATATGCATTTCCACGATATTTCCCTAGCATTCTATCAGAAAGAAAAACGAAAAGGGACACGATATCTTATTCACAGCTACAGTAGGATGGAAGGAATCAATGATAGAATAACATTTGTCCGTGATTCCGCAAAGATCTTAGGAGGGTTGGAATCTAGAGAAGACGGATCGCTGTATTTCTCATGCGAATCTGAACATCTAGCAGGAGCAAAAAGAATCTTTCTTGAAGCCTGCAAAATCGCCACCGGAGATAAAGTTCACATGCTTCCTCTTGAAATAGATGATAAGAAAGCTGGATGCCGAATATTAATATCGAGTCTGGGAAATGGCGGCTATGAGGTTACTGCGGAAAAGAACAGTGAAAAAGTAAACCGGAGAGTTGACTTAATTGCTCGAGGCCTAAGCAGATTAGGAGAAATGGAGCTGGATCCTTCTGTCCTTGGAAAAGTAGCCTTCCCCTGCGGCCATGCTCATGATGCCCTGATTGGTTTGTTGTTGAAAAGAGCTCCCAATGTCCGAGCTGTCTTACGTGAACAGGAAGCAGCTCTGACCCGTGGGGTTCTAGCAGCTCCGAGCCAGCAAAAGTAGAAATTAATACGGTCAATACAAGCTAATCGATAACCGAATGGATGAACAATTAATAAAGACTAATCGACAAAATTTCGAATTAATAAGTCAGTGTTTAATTGCCTGGTTTAATAAAGAGCTTCGTAGATTCTTGGCCTTGTTCGCCCATGCTGAAGGTTAAAACCCCTTAAATTAAATTATCAGATTGGTACAAATGACGACCAAATCCGAAAATGTTCTCCCCATGACAAGTCGCGAGCGCGTTCTAGCCGCACTCCAGCGAAAACCTGTAGATCGTACACCATGTTGCAACCCAACCTCCTTGGCCACTGTTGAGTTAATGGATTTAGTCGATGCGCCTTTCCCTCAAGCCAACAGGGAACCCGAAATGATGGCTCGGTTGGCAGAAACTGGACATACTGAGTTGGGTTTCGATACGATAATGCCTGTCTTCTCGATAATCCAGGAATCTTCAGCCCTTGGCTGTAAGATTCAATGGGAACAAAAGGACAATTGGCCTACTGTTCGGATGCGGGAGCCCATCTATTTGGAACCTGAAGACATCAAAATTCCTTCAGATTTCCTCACTCATCAGGACACTCGGTGCGTTCTAGAAACTATTCGAATTCTCCGTCGTAGGTTTGGTAATGAAGTTGCTATAATCGGCAAGACTATGGGGCCTTGGTCGCTTGCTTACCATTGCTTTGGAGTGGAACCTTTCCTGCTTCTCTCCCTCGACGATCCGGGCAGGACCATGCTATGTCTAGACAAATTAAAAAAGGCGACAATCGAGTTTGGTGTGGCTCAGATTGAAGCTGGTGCCGATGCCCTTACCTTGCCAGATCATGCTACAGGGGATTTGGTCAGTGGCGAATATTACGAACGCTTTCTTAAGGACTTGCACACCGAATTCGTTGAACGAATTCCGATCCCTCTTATCCTGCATATTTGCGGCCGAACCGTCGATCGAATGGGCTTCATCGCTCAGACTGGTATGGCTGCCTTTCATTACGATTCAAAGAACAAACCAAAAGAATCAATGGATGCAGTTAAAGACGGGATTGCCTTGGTAGGAAATATCAATAATCCTGAGACCCTATTTTCAAAAGGCACCGAGGAAGTAAGAGAGGAAGTCACCCAAAACCTTGAAGCTGGAGTTCAACTGATAGGTCCTGAGTGTGCCATACCTCTACAGACCTCAATTGAAAACCTGAAAGAAATACCAATAACAGTAAAGAACTGGCACGAACACCATGCTGCCTAGTAATCTAAAATTCTAAATACTATCATGCCAGAAATCTCGGACATCGAAAACGAATTTATTCGTGACGAAATTGAAGAATTCATCGAGCGGCCGAATGAAATTGAGAGGACTGTCAGTACTTTTGCTAAAGCGCGGCCCGAAATGCAAACCATAGCAGCTGCTCTTATCGACGGAGACAACCATACGGTTGACCAGTTGACTCGCAAAGCTCTAGACTCAGGAATCGAGGCTCTTGAAGTGATGGACTACGGCCTCATCTCCGGAATGGGAATTGTTGGAATAAAATTTAGAGAAAATTTCATCTTTGTCCCTGAAGTACTGGCCTGCGCACGTGCAATGAAAGCTGGAATGACTCACATCGAACCCATACTTTCAGCATCAGGAATCGAGCCAGTTGGGACTGTCGTTATGGGTACAGTGAAAGGCGATCTCCACGATATCGGGAAAAATCTTTGCATTATGATGTTGCGAGGGGCTGGATTCGTTGTCCACGATCTAGGTGTAGATACTTCGTTTGATGAGTTCATGGAAGCCGTAGAAGAAAACGAAGCACGGCTTATGGGAATGTCAGCTCTTCTCACAACCACTATGCCCTATATGGGGACTACCATCGAAGCATTTATCGACGAAGACATCCGTGACGACGTCAAGATAATGGTCGGAGGAGCCCCAGTAACCCAGGAATTTGCAGATGACATGGGAGCAGATGGTTATGGGAAGGATGCACTAGCCTGTGTAGAGCTAGCAAAATCCCTGCTTGAAGAGGCCGCAAGAGATACCGGCTTGTAATGCAGAAGATTGATCCAGAAGAATACAAGAAACGACTAGATAAAATCACTGATCTATTTTCTGGTTTTGTCGTTCATGCCCGAAAGCAATCCATGAGTCGATGCCCCTATCGTAACCGCTTAGATGAATGTATCGCTAAGTTCGATTGCAGAAATCAAATTCCAACCATCAGCCAGCCTGCTCTCCCCAAATGCAGTGGCCTAATTGATTACTGTAACGCATGGAAGAAGGATACCGAAAAAGCAGATGGACCCGATTTGGGATCCTGCAATCCATAGGAAAAACAGGCTTCTATAATCTGTTCATCCGAAAACACATTCGATGTTAGTGTAGAACTAATTCCCAAGATTTTCCGCATATGCTGAGCCTGGATCTCGGAACACGAAAAAATACTTTTAGCTTCTGTTTCATATTTAGTTTTCTTCTGCTCCCTTAATAAATATTCGGTATCGAACTAGTCGAAAGTAGACCAACAGGTTCTGATGTGATCCCCCTAGGGGCTGCGTAGTAAAAAGGACGACAAACTCTTAATGATGGCAACCATTACTCACGAAGGAGAGTCCCGAAATCTTCACAAGGGTAGAACTATCTTTGACTATGCCGACGAACTCGCCGTACAAGTTCCAACATCCTGTGGTCGCTCTGGTATCTGCCACGAATGTATCGTCGAAGTCACAAATGGGATCCAGGCCCTAAACGCGAAAACCGATACGGAGTCGTTTCTTGGGGACGATTTTCGACTGGCCTGTCAGGCTCAAGTCGAGAGAGAGGATATCGACATCGGATTCTCAACTCTAAGGCGAACACCCCAAATTCTAACCCAGACTAAAGAGACCGGTACCGACATTGACCCCGTCGTTACTCGCAGGGGTAACTCTATATTATATGACGGAGAAAAAGTTGATTGCTTCAGAGGTCATATCTATGGAATCGCGATTGACCTGGGAACCACAACTATCGTGATGGATCTGATCGATCTAGAAACTGGGGAGACCCTTAGGACTAGTGCATTCGAAAACCCCCAACGTTTCGGAGGAAGTGATGTGATGCACCGTATTTCCTACGATGGAGTGTATCCTGGAGAACTCAGAAAGGCGGTTGTTAATGCGTTAAATCACGAAATTGAGGCGCTGGGCCACCAACTGGGGTTTGTTCGACAAGAGGTCTATGAAATCGTTGTAGCTGGCAATTCTACGATGAGGGATATTCTTTTCCGGATGAACGTTCAAAGCATTGGACAGAAACCATACCGTTCTCTCATTGAACAGGAATATCTCGATGGAAAACGAGGCTCTACTACCCTTTTAGCCAAAGCAAGAAGGTTAGGGATACGTGCAAATCCACACACTCGAGTCTATGGCCTTCCACTGATTGGCAGTCACGTAGGAGGAGACGTTGCAGCCGACCTTCTTTCTATTGATATCTCTTCCCAAAAGGAAGTAGTCATGCTCGTTGACGTTGGAACTAACACTGAGGTTGTCGTCGGTCACGCAGGTCGCCTTATGTGCGCATCCTGTCCTGCCGGACCAGCCTTTGAAGGTGGGTTGATAACATACGGCATGCCGGGTTACGAAGGCGCAATTGAATCAATTTCTATACGAAACGGGCAATTTATACCGAAAATAATAGGGGATATTGAGCCAGCGGGTGTATGTGGTTCAGGGCTAATCGATCTTCTCGCCGAATTACGCCGTACAGGTCAAATGACGCCGAAGGGAGTTTTCTCAGAAAAGAGGCGTGAACTCTCTTTGGTACCGGAATCGGGAATTACCTTATCCCGGGAAGATGCTAGCAACTTGGCTCAGGCAAAAGCGGCTAATTTTTGCGGACAGTTTATTGTCATGCGAAACTTTGGAATAGAACCCTTCGACATCCATAAGCTCTACCTAGCGGGAGGATTCGCTAATTACGTTGATGTCAGGAACGCCGTTAATATCGGGTTCCTCGCCCCTGTTCCATTCGACCGTATCGAAAAGGTAGGAAATGCCTCAATAGAAGGATCAAGAAAAGTACTCCTATCTCGTAGAAAACGGGCGCAGATCGAATCACTTGTCGAAAACATTGAGCATATCGAACTAGAGACCACATCTGATTTTTTTGAGATCTTTGTAGAGGGTTGTCAGTTTAAACCAATGCCTACAGAATTCAACAGACTTGGCTCTCAAGAATCTATTGGCATCCATGGCTAAAATCCCAAACCAAACCACCGGCACAGGGTGGCAGAAAGAATCCCTCCGCCATTTACTAAACGAGTCCAACGAATTTATAAACATTGTTGAGTTGGTCACATCTCGTGGTGTCATTACCGAAAAAAACAGCCGGAAGGTAATGACTCTCGCCCGGCGCCTTGTGGAGCATCCGCAGATCCATGGTGCCAGTATTACAGATAATCCGGGCGGCAACGCCATGATTTGCGCCGATACTTTGGGAAGGGATCTCATCTCTCGTGGCCAGGAAGTAATTATTCATCTCTCCTGCAAGGACTGGAACCGAAACGGATTGCAAGGACGAGCCTGGCAACTGGCCAGCGAAGGGTTTGATAATGTCCTAACTTTGTCCGGCGACTATCCTGTCTCAGGATATGAAGGACAGGCAGAAGGTGTTTTCGATATCGATTCAGTTGGATTATTAAAGATGCTAAACAACATGAATCGCGGTTTAGAAGAAACAAATCGGAATCGGGAAAAGACCATGATGCCTACTGATTTCTTTCTTGGAGCCGTAGTTAATAACCACAAGCGCCTGGAAAGTGAGGTTATGCCGCAGTACTTTAAGCTCGCCCTTAAAATTAGAACAGGGGCTGCATTCATTATAAATCAGATTGGATACGATTCCCGGAAACAGGACGAACTCATCAAATACATGCAGCACAAGGGACTCAACGTTCCCGTAATAGCAAATGTTTATGTCCTAAAATCAAGTACCGCTCGTTTCTTTCACGGAGGCACTATCCCGGGCATTGAAGTTACTGATGAGTTATTGGAGCTTTGTCAGGCAAGGGCCGCTTCCAAAGATAAGGGAAAATCGTTTTTCACTGAATTCGCCGCTAAACAATGTGCTATCGCTAAGGGCCTTGGATATAGAGGCGTCTACCTAGGAGGCCACCTTGAGTATGAAGACTACGAACAAATAATCGAAAAAACTAATAATTATGGGAGAGACGATTGGCGTGAATTTGCTAAAGAAATTCAATTCTCTCAGCCAGGTGAATTTTTTTACTTTCAGAAAGATCCAGAGTCTGGACTAAGTTCGACTAAAGTGAATCAAGAATATCTCAAGTCAAAGAATCTGAGCCAGCTAAAGAAGACCCGCCGTCAGATCTCTCCTGCATATAGACTCAATCGCCGAGTTCACAATTTTGTTTTTGAAAAAGGAAGCCCTTGTTTTGGAATCGGCAAGAAGTTCTATAAAATGGTTGACGGCAGCAAAAGCGGCATCAGGAAAATCCTCCATGGGTTGGAACAGGCGATCAAGGTGCCGACTTTTGATTGCCGTGACTGCGGCGACTGTTCTCTTCCAGACATCGCATATCTTTGCCCTGAATCACAATGTGTAAAAAACCAACGAAACGGACCCTGCGGTGGGACCCGGAAAGGCAAGTGTGAAATCGGGGAAAAGGAATGCATTTGGTCGCGCGCTTACAATCGCCTCAAGGCCTACGGCAATGAAGAGGAGCTTCTCAATGGAGAGGTCATTATAAAAGACAACTCTCTCAGAGGAACCAGCGCGTGGATGAACACATTCCTAGAACGGGATCATCTTGCCAAGACTCATCATCCCAAGAAGGGTTCCTTATGAAAATAAAAGGGCTCGATAGAGAATTTTTTGTTATTGGCGAAAATGTGCATACCACGCGTATCGTTCTCCGCAAGGGTAAGCGTGTTACTGAAAATCCTGAGGGCCTTGAATCTGTTCAGTACAAGGATTCAGACGACATTGAACGATTTTTGGTTATTCCAAATGAGGTAAAAAAAACTCAGGATTACGAAGAAGGCAGGGTAAAGCACGTCAAGATTGCGATTCAGTCAGCAATGGGAGACCACGTTCCGTCCGCCAACGAAGGGATGCAGTATCTTCGTCAGATGATTCTGAAACAAGTGGCCAAAAATGCAGATTTTATAGACCTTAATGTCGATGAGATATCACTAAACCCTGCAGAACAAAAGACTGCAATGCGTTGGCTTGTCCATACTGCCCAAGACATCTCCTCTATTCCTCTATCCATTGATTCCTCAAACATAGAAACTCTTGAAGCTGGATTGGAAACCTGTCGACTTAATGGGGTCCAGAACATGTTGAACTCCGCTTCCTTAGAGCGCATCGAAGCCCTCGATCTTGCCAAACGATACAATACGGCTGTCATCGTCAGTGCGGCTGGCAATTCGGGGATGCCGCAAAATGATGATGAGCGTGTTCAGAATGCTTCTCGAATGGTCGATGCCGCATTAGATAAAGAAATACAGCCTAAGAGTATCTATATCGATCCTCTTATCTTCCCTATTTCAGTGGACAGCGAATTTGGGAATCATGCTTTCGAAGCAATTCGTAGACTGAGGGAAAGATATGGTCCTGAAATCCATATCACCGGCGGTTTCAGTAACGTTTCATTCGGTATTCCTTGCCGGCGACTCGTCAACAACGTCTTTCTCAACCTTGTTATCCAAGCTGGTGCCGACAGCGGGATCATCGACCCAATAACCAGCCGGCTAGATCATGTGCTCTCAATGGAACGCACCTCCATTCCTTATAAACTTACTGAAAACATGCTTCTAGGCCGAGATCGATTCTGTAAGAGATTCCTTAGAGCATACCGAAAGGGAGAACTCAATGGCTGAATATAAGATTTTATACTGGAAGGATATTCCCGCTCAAATCAAAGTTTTCGAGGGTCGACGGCCAATCTCCTATCCCCTACCGGCAATCTTCCAAGAAGAAATCGATCGAATTGCAATGGAACAAGGCATATTAGATACCAATAAGTACCTAGAGCATTGGCATTGGACCGAAAGGGCCAAAAGACATGGAACCCCTGCGGAAGTAATCGACGCCTTAGTTAAGGAATTCGAAGAGAAATTTCCCAATTTCTAATCTTTCCCATTGTCAATGATCAGTCCTTCGGTGAAATTAATAGACTTTTAGATTTACCTGCGATACCAAAAGCTGAACTCTAGCCCCCGAATTCCTTGTTCTTATAACAAGGAACAGTTATAAGATCTGTTGAATCCATTTTGAATCTAATGCCAGAAAAACAATACACTGTTCGAGCTACCCATTGTAATCATCGCGCTTCTGACGAGGAAATCTATCAGACACTGAAGCGAACAACCGATCCTCTGAAACGTTCCTGGGAACGCCTAGAAAAGGCTAACCGGATCGTTATTAAATTCAACATGATGAAACAACCTGAGGACATCGTTTACTTTGAGGGACGGCGACAAGAATTAGTTGATGACGCCGTCTGTCGAGCCGTATTGCGATTACTACGGGAACGAACCAAGGCGGATATTGTAGCCACTGACACCAACACGTATACGCCGGACAAACGGATTCATGACGGATTTAATTACAACTACCTCCTCAAGGAGTTCGATGTAGCAATCGATGATTCCAACGCACCCCCATACGCGTCATACGACGTACCGGGAGGCGGCAACATGTTCGACCGCTATACGCTGAGCGGCGTATTCAAAGAAGCCGACGAAGTTGTCTCTGTTGCAAAACTAAAGAATCATTTATTTATGGGAATTACCCTATGCATGAAAAATCTTTTTGGACTTCCGCCCATGACTCTCCCATCGGGCCGTGTACGCACTTACTTCCACCATGCCATCCGCCTTTCTTACGTACTGCCCGATCTCGCTATGATCACGAACCCTTGTCTTAATATTATCGATGCACTAACCGGACAGTGGGGTCGTGAATGGGGCGGGCAGGGCAGAATCGCCAATGCCTTGATCGCTGGCGACCAAACCACTGCTACCGACGCATGCGGTACCCATCTTATGGGCCATGACCCTGGTTCTGACTGGCCCACACCTCCTTTTCGACGTGACCGAAATCACTTGCTGGTTGCCGCAGAACGCGGCTATGGCACCGTTGACCTAAATGAAATCGACTTCCAAAGTGAGGTAACATCTCCACTGAATGAATTCGACAGCGAGGAACAAGACCCACCTCCAATAATGGCCTCGATTCGCCGAACCGCCTGCGAACAGGGCCTCTTTTATCATGATAAAAAGAAGGAGATGACCGAACGTTTTCCAAATCAGTTCATTTGTCTCCAAGAAGGCGAAGTTGTTTGGCACGGAGTCGATCCTTCCGTAATCCGAAGCCATCGAGACTTAGACACCGGAAAACCAGGCCAAGCTCGCTGGTTAAAACTAGTTGACCCTGATGAGCGTGAGGGAGAGAATTTTGTCGTCTACAACAACTGTCTTACTTCCATGGCGAGTTAGTGAGCTTTGATCCTGCTGGTTATGCAGTCGCAATTATCTCAACCCCTGTCTTTTGCCCCATAAATACCGTAGGAAAACCTTTGATTAGAAGATATCCGTCTAGCATTCTAAAACCGTCTAGCGACTTAAAGTTGGGGGTAAATCCACAAGGGATTTGAACAATTGAGTTTGACAACCCCGCCTCGAACGATACCTGTAACCCACTTCAAAATTTTATGAAGAGCTATCTTGCAAAGCCGGAACAAATACAGCGCCGTTGGTATCTGATTGATGCTTCCGATCAAATACTCGGTCGTTTGGCTGTAAAAATTGCAGATGTCCTACGTGGTCGACGCAAACCAACTTATACTCCTCATGTTGATACAGGTGACTTTGTTGTTGTAATAAACGCTGAAAAGATAAAGCTCACCGGCAGAAAAGAGGAGGACAAGCGGTACATGTTTTACACCGGTTGGATGGGCAATGAAAAATACCTTAACGTCCGTGAAATTCGAGAGAAGAAACCCGAATTCCTCCTCGAACATGCCGTCAAAGGAATGTTGCCAAAAAACCGGCTTGCCGATCGCATGCTTAAAAAACTTAAGGTTCACGCTGGCCCGGAGCATCCCCACACCTCGCAAAATCCAGCTTTATTAGAGACATAATTACACCCTATGACCGCCGATTCTAAGAATCCCAGAATCTTCGCTATCGGACGGCGGAAAACTTCTTCCGCTCGGATCCAACTTATTCCCGGGGGCACCGGAAAAATCATTATTAACGATCGAGAACTCAGCGACTATTGCTGCCATGAGGCCGTTTACAAAAGCGCCATAGCTCCCCTGGTTACTATAGATTCCTTAAATGAATTTGACGCTTCTGTGAAAGTTCGTGGCGGGGGACCCAACAGCCAAGCAGGAGCGATTTCTCACTCTCTTGCGCGTGCTCTAGAAAAATTTAATCCCGAATGGAGAATTCCATTAAAACGCGCTGGGCATCTAAAAAGAGACCCACGCCAGAAGGAAAGAAAAAAGTCAGGACAACCTGGAGCCCGTAAGAGATTCCAATTTTCTAAAAGATAAAGTTCGCCGACGGGATTACACTTTGGCTAAACCCTCCCTGGCGCGCGGATGCCGGGGAGGGTTTTTTTGTCATTTCGTTAGGCTATAAATTGTAATTTCGACTGCGGATAAATCTAGAATCACACGAGTGAACATCAACGGATTTATGATCGATCGTCGCCCACTTTCCAAGTTTCTGCTAATGGAATATCTCTATTCCCATCGGCAGATATATATCTGTGAGCGAAACACAAAATTATCCTATCAGGGATCCATTGAAGTTAAATCGATATATTTTACGGCATACGTCGGAGACTAAATCCACAAGTATCATGCCCTTGAATCTGAAAGACTCATATCAAATGCCCCAAACTCCCACAATTTTATGAAACCCAATAATAACTCCTTGGAAAGAGATTCGGTAAAAGTTGGTGTCGTCGGAGCGTCCGGCTACATCGGAGAACTGCTGGTTCGTATGCTTTCCACCCATCCTCGAGTCTACTTGGAAGTTATTACGTCACGTAACTACAAAGGGCAAAAAGTAGATGAAGTGATTCCCTTTCTTCGCGGCCGATCCAGTAGCCTTTACTTCTCTGACTCAGACCCAGAAAAGCTTGGAAACATGGAGTCTCCTGATCTTTTCTTTCTCGCTCTCCCGCACGGGGTGGCTTCAGAATTTGCGCGACCGTTGCTCAAATCAGGAAAGACCGTTATTGATCTAAGTGCTGATTTTCGAATAAAATCACCTGCACTCTATGCAGAGTTTTATGGCCATCCCCACCCTGCTCCAGATCTTCTCCAACACTCATTCTATGTTATCCCTGAAATAGCGATTCAAGGATGGAAGGATGCAAAATTAATCGCTTCTCCAGGTTGTTATCCAACTAGCATCCTAGTGCCTCTCCTCCCTCTATTGCGCAAAGATATCGTCGCAAGAGAAGGTATTGTTATAAACAGTTTCAGCGGAGTTAGTGGAGCAGGCAAAAAGGCCACTGAATTCTTCAGTTTTGGAGAGCGCAATGAAAGCGCCACCGCCTATGGTATCCCCAAACATCGTCATCTTTCAGAAATTGAAGAACAGTGCATTAATATTTCCGGTAATCCCGTTGTGGTACAATTCTCTCCACACCTGGCACCAATGACTAAGGGAATTGCAACCACGATTGTCGCCAAAGCAAAGACCAATAATATAGATGAAATTTACAAGGTATGGGAACGTACCTATGTAAACTCAAAGTTCGTAACACTCCTTAAATCTGGTACTTTTCCTGATACAGCACATGTTATTGGCAGTAACCGTATTGACATTTCGGCAGTTTATGACCCGCGAACTGGTAATGTGATAATTACCTCAGCTCTGGATAATCTCATGAAGGGAGCCGGCGGCCAAGCGATTCAATCTATGAATATTATCAACGGCTTTGAAGAAGATGAAGGATTAACCCCCTTTTAAAATAAAATATGAGTAATAGATTCATAGAAACCGTTTCCCATGGACTCGTCGATGTCCCAGGTTTTGAAGTCTCCGGGGTTAATTGTGGTGTTCGGGCTCCAACCAACCGTCGACTTGACTTGGCTTTAATTCATTCCCTCTTTCCATGCAACGCAGCCGGGGTCTTTACCTCCAATGCTGCACCTTCCGCCACAGTCCATCTCAATCGTAGGACGCTTGCTGGCTCAGGGCCTTTTCACGGTATTGTTGCCAACAGCGGAAACGCCAACGCCTGGACCGGAGATCGAGGACTGGATGATGCTCGAGAAATGTGCCGGCGAGCAGAAGCCTCTTGCAATGTTACCACAGATTCGTTCTTCGTCTGCTCAACCGGTCACATTGGCTTTCCATTGCCTATGCGAAATATCCGGAAAGGGATTCAAAAGGCGCACAGCAGTCTCGGCACATCAGAAAGGCATGGACTAGATAATGCGCGGGCTATAATGACAACCGATACACGCGAAAAACGCGTAACTGTTAAAATTCCCTACCAAAATTCTATTATAACTTTAAGTGGTATTGCAAAAGGAGCTGGCATGATCGATCCCAACATGGCTACCATGCTTGCCTTCCTCGCGACCGATGCCTGCGTTCCAAATCGAGTCTTGCAGACCATACTCAAATCAGCCGTAAACTCCTCATTTAATGCCATTACTATTGACGGTGACCAAAGTACAAACGACACCGTCTTATTTCTAGCTAACGGAAGCTCAGACATTAAAATCAATAGACAGAGCCCCATCCTATATGGCCAATTCAATAGTGCCGTCGCATATGTTTGTGAAATTCTTGCGAATAAAATTGTCTCTGACGGAGAGCGAACCACGAAAGTTGTCGAGATTAGGGTCAATGGAGCCCAATCTAATCGGAAGGCGGAAAAGGTTGCCCGTGCAATTGGTGGATCTTTACTCGTTAAGTCCTCCTGGTTCGGAAACGATCCAAATTGGGGACGGATCGTCGATGCAATCGGATACTCTGGATCAGCTATGAGGGAAGACCACGTTGATATGAATTTTTTTGAATGTTCGGAGAAAAAAACACGCCGGTCCGTTGTTGTTTTAAAATTAGGAAAACCCATGAATAGGAACCGCCTTATCTGGAAAGAAATTGTTTCTAACCCTCGGTTTGGTATAGAGATCAACCTGGGGATGGGCCTAGGTTCCTATCGTTTACTTTCGACCGATATCACAGAAGAATACGTAAAATTCAACAAATCGGAATAGGGTGTCCACAAGTTTAAAATTAGATCCCGTCGCCAAAGCAGAGGTACTGCTTGAAGCATTGCCCTATATCCAGCGCTTCAGGAATTCCACATTCTTGATTAAATATGGCGGCAGTTTCATGGACGACCCCGACGAAAGTCTTCGACAACAAGTGATACGAGACATTGTTCTTCTGAGCGCGGTCGGCGTACGAATTGTTATTGTCCATGGAGGAGGTAAAGCTATCAGTCGAGCCATGAATAAAGCCGGCTTGGAGCCACGCTTTATTCGAGGCCTCAGGGTAACCGATAAAGAATCAATCAGAATCGTTGAAAAGACACTCAATAAGGAGATCAACAACGAAATATGCGAACTACTGTCCCACCAAAAAGGAAAGCCACTAGGCTTTCCCGGAAACACGATTCTTAACTGCAGCAAACTCGAAAGTTTTAGCGAAAATGGAGAACTGATCGACCTTGGGTTTGTCGGTAAGATTCAGAGTGTCTCTACAGCTCCCATCGAATCTGCTTTAGAAGAAGGATCCATCCCAGTTCTATCGTCCATTGCCACAGATCCTGATGGTAGTGTCTTCAACACAAATGCCGACGAGGCCGCTTCCGCCGTAGCCTCGGCATTATTAGCACGCCGACTGGTATACCTGTGCGATGTTCCCGGACTTTTACGAGATCCGAAAGACCCTTCTTCCATTATCAGAACTCTCTACCTTGACCAAGTTGACGAGCTAAAAGATTCCGGTGTTATTTCTTCGGGAATGCTTCCTAAGGTTGACAGCGCAATCCGAGCTATTCAAGCCGGAGTCAAAAGAGTACACTTCATCGATGCTCGAATGCCTCACAGCATCCTCCTCGAGATTTTTACAGACAAAGGAATCGGAACAGAGATTAGAAAATGACAGCAATAGAAACTGAATGGGAAAGCCTCTACCGGGAGTATTCTCTTGGAAACTATGGAACCCCTCCCCTAACCCTCATTAAGGGCCAAGGAACCAAGATTTGGGACGATCAAGGAAAGGAATACCTGGATTTTGTCTGCGGTATCGCAGTTACTTCAATCGGCCACTGCCACCCAATTTGGGTCAACCGTATCAAAGAGCAGGTCGAAAAACTCGCCCATTGTAGCAACCTTTATCGAATTCCTAACCAGGCTATTCTCGCCAAAAAACTCTGTCTTTATGCAGGCCCTGGAAAGGTTTTCTTCTGCAACAGTGGAGCCGAAGCTAACGAGGTCCTGATTAAGTTGGCGCGGTTGTACGGACAGGCTCGCTCCGGGAAAGACGGAAAGCAATACAAGATCATAGCCTCAGAACACGCCTTCCACGGTCGCACTTTCGGAGGCATGTCTGCAACTCCTATCGAGAAAGTTCAGGGAGGCTTCAAGCCAATGTTGGACGGATTTAATTTTGGGAAGTTCAATGATCTCGATAGCTTTACCGCACTGGTGGACGACCAGACTGCAGCGATCCTTCTCGAACCCATACAGGGTGAGGAAGGCATCAATCCATGTAGTCAAGAATTCCTACGGGGAATCCGTAAACTCTGCGACGATCGTGGTCTCTTGCTTCTAGTTGACGAGGTTCAATGTGGACTAGGACGAACTGGTGATTTTTATGGATTCCAGCATGCAGGAATTCAGCCTGATGCGATAGCCATGGCCAAGGGCCTTGGCGGAGGTTTTCCAATCGGTGCAGTTTGGATTGACAACCAACACGCCTCTTTGTTCAAACCCGGCTCACACGGATGCACGTTTGGGGGATCCCCTTTAGCCTGTGCCGCCTCATTGGCGGTTCTTGAGGTCCTTGAGAAAGAGAATCTATTGAATAGAATAAAGGAATATAGCTCTAAATGGATCGCATCGCTCAAGGAACTCAAAAACAAATGCCCTAATCTAATTTCAGAAATTCGAGGACGTGGCTACCTGGTCGGCATCGCTATGAGGGAAGATCCAACCGAAATAATCAACAAACTTCGAGAAGCTGGTCTGCTCACAGTTCCAGCAAGCGGAAACGTCATTCGTCTCCTGCCGCCCTATACTGTGTCAGAAAAGGAACTCGACCAATCCGTTGCAATCCTGGATTCGGTAATATCCAGGCACCTTCGATGATCTGAAACGATCTATTATATTTTCATTCTCTATCCTCACGTACAGTGTTTTTCTATCGTTTTTCATTTGTCTCGCTAGGAACCAGACGTGAAACATTTCATTAAAGAAACTGACTTTTCGGTTGCCGAGTTGCCTGAGGTCTTCGCTCTGGCAAGGGATTTCAAACGGTTGCGCAATCGCCACACGCCCCCGACTCTCAAAAACCAGACATGGGCGATGATTTTCTTCAAGACTAGCACCCGAACCCGAATCTCATTCGATGTTGGTATCTACGAGCTCGGAGGCAACTCCCTCTATCTTACGCAAGAAAGTTCTCAGATAAGCCGGGGAGAATCATGGTCCGACACTGCTAAAGTAATGTCCCGCTACGTTCACGGTGCTATCATTCGCGCCTACGAACACAAGGTCGTGGAGGAATTTGCTGCTGCTGGCAACATTCCAGTGATAAATGCTCTTACGGATTTTCTCCATCCTTGTCAGAGTTATAGCGATGTTTTCACCATGGCGGAAAAATGGTCTTCTACTGATGATCTAATTAATGCTGTCAAAGGTCGAAAGGTAGCCTTCCTAGGCGATTGTAATTCAAACATGGCAAAGTCTCTAGTCTTGGCTGGAAGCGTATTCGGTATGGAGATCGCCCTGTCTGGCCCGTCAGAATTCGCACCGAAAAAGGACCTTCAAATCCTTCTCCATGAAAACGGATTGCAAGCAACATATCTATTCGACAATGACCCGATGGATACAGTAGTTGGTGCCGATGTGGTCTACACTGACGTATGGGTTAGTATGGGTGACGAACAAGAAGCCGAAGAACGGCTAGCAGTTCTTAATCCATATTCCGTCACCCCCCAACTCATGGCTCAGGCTAAACCAGATGCTCTATTCATGCACTGCCTCCCTGCTCATCCTGGCCAAGAAGTTGCAAAGGAAGTCATAGAGGGGCAACAATCAATCATATACGATCAAGCCGAAAATCGGCTTCATGTGCAAAAAGCGATACTTTCAGTCTTAAGCGAAGCAAATTCCAACAGACCAATCTCGTGAAACTTCAACCTGAATTTCTTTATCAACTTCATCGTTAGTTTCAGGATTTCTCAAATGTGGGGTTAGATCCCTGTGGCCACAAGATCTGCTCTTCAAAAATCGCCGAACAAATTACCATGAAAATAGTCTTAGCATATTCCGGTGGACTCGACACCTCCGTCATCCTTCATTGGCTTTGCCAACAATATGACGCTGAGGTCGTAACATTCGCCGCGGATATTGGTCAACAGGAAGAACTGGAGGGTTTAGAAGAAAAAGCGAGAGCAACAGGTGCAGTTGCCCATTACTCGATCGAACTAATCGATGAATTTGCACAGGATTTCATCTACCCAATGATGAGGGCAAACACTGTTTACGAAGGACAATACCTTCTCGGCACTGCTATTGCTCGACCATTGATTGCTAAGTCCCAAATCGCAATCGCAAGGGAAGTCGGGGCTACTGCACTTAGCCATGGTGCTACCGGCAAAGGAAACGATCAGTGCCGTTTCGAAATTACCTATGCGGCACTTGCTCCTACCCTCGAAGTTATTGCACCTTGGCGACTCAAAGAATTCCGCGAGAAATTTCCGGGCCGTAATGAAATGATTGAATACTGCAGGAAGGAAAACATACCGGTTGAAGCTTCTGTTTCCAAACCCTATTCAATGGATCGCAATCTCCTCCACATCTCATATGAGGCAGGGATCCTAGAAGATCCATGGTTCGATCCTACAATCATTTCCAATAAGGGCATGTTTAAACTCACTTCTGATCCAGAGGACGCTCCCGAGGAGCCTGAGGTCGTCGACTTAGAGTTTCTTAACGGAGACTGTGTTGCACTTAACGGCCAGCAAAAGACCCCACAGGAAGTTATGCAGGCCCTAAACCAACTCGGCGGCAAACATGCTATCGGCCGCGTCGACCTAGTCGAAAACCGATTCGTCGGAATGAAAAGCCGAGGAGTATACGAAACTCCTGGAGGCACAATCCTCATGCATGCTCACCGCCAAATTGAAAGCATAACGATGGATCGTGACCTCGCACATCTCCGTGACAGCCTCATCTCAAAATACTCCGAGATGATTTACTACGGATTTTGGTTCGCTCCGGAACGCGAAGCCCTCCAAAGTCTAATCGACAAAAGTCAGGAACACGTTACCGGAACTGTCCGACTCAAACTCTACAAGGGCAACGTCACGACAATTGGAAGAAAATCAGAATACTCCCTCTACGATCCTCAAACCGCCTCAATGGAAGCCGACCATAGCTCCTACGACCCTAATGATGCCAGTGGTTTCATACGACTCCAGAGCCTGCGCCTCCGGGCTCGTAACAGGGCTCAAAGCGGGCCCGATATTGAGTAAGAGCCCCAACACAAAGACTACAAAACATCCACTTTAACTCAAGATACTCCATCGATCAGTAGCAGGTTCGTAGGGGAATTTTTTTTCTGCATCCTCAATAATATCAACACCCAGCCCCGGTTTTTCGGGTACCAAAGCAAATCCGTTTTCCACTCGGATCGGTTCAGTAAAGATTCCATCATCGCGAAAGGGGTTGTAGTGGTTGTTGTATTCCAGGATTTCTATTTTTGAATTCGACGCCGTAAAGTGAATATTAGCCAACCAAGGAAAACTCGACTGCCAATTATGATTGACCACTAGTTTACCCCTTTCATGCGCCATACGTGCAATGTACCAAGCTTCCGTGAGGCCAGTAAAGCTACAGTCAAACTGGATTATATCATAGGCATCCCGATCTATCCAGTTATTGAAATCATATCGTGTAACAAAAGTTTCGCTTCCAGCGATTTTGACAGTAGGCAAAAGCTGACCGAGTTCGATAGTTCTGGCAATTGCTTGGTTGACGGTCAGAGGTTTTTCGCTTTCACGATCAACTTCATCATACTGATGCTGGCACGGCTCTTCCAACCAGAAAAACCGCAACTCTTCAAGAACAGGACAGAATTCTTTCATCTCGTAAAAAGATAAACCACGTTCGTGCATAAGATCGAAATCCCAACCAACCGACTCCCGTAATTTGCGAAGAAAAGAGGCGTAAGTTTTTACATTCATCAATTCCCTAAAGCTTTCTCCGAGACGAAATTTAAAGGAAGTAAATCCCTCTTCTTTGTATTTAAGGGCCTCGTCAATTAGATCCTCGGGTCGCTTCTTCCAATCGTGCAACGTCCCACAGCTGGCATAGTGCTTAACTTGTGGATCTAGATCTTCGCTATCACTCAGCAGCCTGTAAACCGGCTTGCTTTTAGCCTTACCAATTACATCCCAACAGGCATTTGTAACGCCTGCCCAAGCACAGGATCGTCTGAAACTTTTGGCCGAGGGATCATGTAATCCTACATCAAACAGATTTTTACCGACAATTTCCTGTTTGATCACTTTTTCCGTGTAGTTCTTAATAAACTGTCCGCCACCGTAATGTCCGGGAGGACCGACACCAACGATGCCTACATCGGTGAGAATCTCAGTTACCATCTCGATGCCGCAGCCCCACCAATATTTCTCAACAGGAATTTGACATGAAAACAGACGCACTCGAATATCCGTAATCTTAATATTCTCTCGTTCTATATCTTCGAGTGGATGATAGCGCTTCTTCACAATTAGTCAGAAAACCTGGAACTGATTGGGCCTAATTACCATGGGATTAGCAATTTTACTTACAATTCTCAAATATCAGGCGGAAAATACGAACTGGCCTATTATCAAACTCGTCAAAGATATAGACTCAGTCAATTTAAGATTATCCCACCCTATGAGGTAATATCTCGCATAATCTTAAATCTTACTTTCGAATTAACTTAAATAACCAACGAAGTAAAAGATCGACACCGACTTCACCACATTTCTAGAAAGGACTTAGAAAGGATTCTTATATGAAACAAGAAGCTCCCTGGATTACCTACAGGCCAGAATTAAAGGTACTAGATTGTACAATCCGTGATGGTGGTTTATGCAATAATCACCAATTTGATGATGATCTGGTGAAGGCAGTCTATGACACATGCGTAGAATCAGGTCTGGACTATATGGAGATCGGGTACCGCAACTCAAAGCGACTTTTTCCAAAAGACGAATTTGGACCTTTTCGCCACAGTGACGAAGAAGACATTCGCAAGATCACCGGCGACCACAATCCCGAATCCACTGGACTCAAACTGTCACTCATGGCGGATGCCGGGAAAAGCGATTGGTCGGAAGATATACTACCATGCGATGACAGCGTAGTCGACATGGTTCGCATCGCCTGCTACGTCAACCAAATCCCAGAAACGGTGGAGATGATCCACGATGCCCACGAAAAGGGATATGAAACAAGCTGCAATATAATGGCCATCTCCATCGTCCAACAAGCCGAGGTCGATGAAGCACTGAAAGCAATTATCGCTACTCCAGTCGACGTAATCTGTGTGGTCGACAGTTTTGGAGCGCTTTACCGCGAACAAATCGAAATCCTTGTCCGAAAATATCTAAAGGCGGTTGAAGGAACAGGCAAGGAAGTAGGTATCCATACTCATAATAACCAGCAACTGGCTTTTGCTAACACTATCGAAGCAATCATTTTGGGATCCAATCGAGCCGATGCTACCATGGATGGTCTCGGTCGAGGAGCCGGAAATTGTCCCATGGAGCTTCTTATAGGTTTCCTGCGGAATCCAAAATTTAAAACCCGTCCTATATATCAATTATTGCAAGAATACTTTATACCTCTTCGAAGGAACCTTGAATGGGGGCCGACCGTGCCATACAACATCACCGGCCAACACAACCAGCATCCACGAAGCGCGATCGCTTTTGAAGCCGGTTCCTCCAAGGAAGATTTTGTTGATTTCTACGATAAGATGATCCGAGACATTTAGTGAATTTCAGGAAACCACGTAACTTTAGCGGATCTCAAACAAATCCTCACAATCGTAATTCTGAATTGTGTTTGTTCCTCAGGCGAGGGCCCTATTCGATTACGAATCATTAGTCCCTCCTAGAGGGATTCGTAAATGATCCTCTAGTTGCATTAAATTCCGGCAGCTTGCCAAGCTGGCTCTAGTGACTCATGTGTTTCACTGACAGCCTGTTCAACTGGCAATCTCCCAAGTTTCGGATTAAATGGCTCTGGCGATACTGGACCATCGTATCCTATATCCTTTAAAGTTTTTAGAAATCCAATTAGGTCGATTACTCCCGTTGCTGAAGGCATGCCACGCTCATGATCGATAAAACCCAAAAACCCAACCCCTTGAGGTGCATCGTTGACATGGACATTGACAATGTTTTCGGCTGTGAGTGATCTCAAATCTTCAATCGTTCCCAAACTTGTGTACCAATGCCAGCTATCCAATAAAAGACCTACGTTGTCTGTGCCAATTGCTTCGCATAACGCCAGCATACCACCGATTGTATAGATGAATCCATACCGCTTCCCCACACGCTGAGTCCGGGGTCCTATAAATTCCAACCCCAATCGACACCCATGTTCCTGTAGGATTTCAGCAATCGGCCTCAGACGATATACATGCCAACGGAAGTTATCATCAAATTTTCGATCATTAGATCCAGACGGGATCCAAAGACTAGCTCGAGTAGCTCCAATCTCGGAAGCCGTTTTTGCAAATTCCGATAGTTTTCCCAATCCATTACTGTATTCCTCATCAGTCCCATTCCAGAGAACCGGGAATCCCCAGGCACCGATCCGGAGACCCTTGTTAACGAAAAGATCTGTTACAAAATCCGCCCCTTGTCTCTCAACTAGACCAGTAACCTCTCCGATATCTATATCGAGTCCTTGGAATCCTGCCCGCTTGGCAAGGGCCAAACCTTTCACTAGTTCTCTTTTGATACCAATGGCACCTAGCGACAGACTCTTAAACACAATATTTTATTGTTAATCAATGCAAAGCGAACTCCGCCAAACCACAGTACAAAGACCGGTTTTCTCGTAAATCGGTGTCATCGAATTAACAAACGTTAAATCGATTGGACCGGCAGGAACTTCAAACAAACAGGGCTTGGCACCTGAGCAACCTCACCGCAAGAAGTGAGGCCCCCAGTATTCTCATCGATATTGAATGTAAAGATATCGTTCGTATCTTGATTGGCCACCAAAAGGTAGGTTCCAGTCGGATCTATACCAAAGTTACGTGGGTTCTCCCCTCCCGTAGGTTCATGAGCAAGAACTTCTAAGGTTCCGCTTTTTTCATTGACCTCACAGATGACTATACTGTCATGACCGCGGTTGGAACCATAAAGAAATCTACCGTTCGGATGCACATGTATGTCAGCAGTATGACTGGTGCTATCGAAACCAGGAGGAAGTGTGGACACCTTTTGAATAGGTTCAAGTTTACCATGATCGGCGTCATAGTTGTAAGCCACAATAGTATTTCCGATCTCATTGATAACATAGGCAAAACGACCATTTGGATGGAAATCAAAGTGTCGTGGCCCCTCTCCCGGATCAACCTCGATGAAGGAATGATCTGCATGAAGCAATTTCCCATTTTCTAAGTCGATCGAATATATCATAATCTTGTCCAGGCCAAGATCAGGAACAAAAGCATGCATATTGTTTGGAGAGACCCTTATAGAGTGAGCATGGGGCTCATTTTGGCGATTCGGATTAAAACCTGATCCCTTATGTTGAATGAAATCAGTAGCCACCCCCAGAGATCCATCTTCTCGAATCGGGAATAAGGTGACACTACCACCCCCGTAGTTTGCAACCAAGAGATAGCTCCCTGACCTGTCGATGTCCAAGTGACACGGACCGGGACCAACCGTGGTCTCAGTGTTCAAGTGGGTGAGAAACCCTCTCTTCTGATCGACAGAATAGGAAGCAGCAGCTCCACCAGGTTTGCCATCCAATTCATCCACCTCTCCTATAGCATAGAGAAATTGTCCGTCAGGAGATATATCAAGAAACGACGGATTAGCAATTCCTGATATGGAACTAACGCGTGAAAGACTCCCATTCGACATATTGAGCCTATAGACGTAGATTCCTTCACTATTTGTATTCGTGTAAGTTCCTATATACACAAAAAAGTCGCTCATGTGAATTTCCGTAGTTTTAAATTTGGTGCGCCAGACCTACTATTCGATACGCCGACATGACATGTCAAATGCGGTATAGCAAACAGAGGAAAAATTTGGAGCGTATTCAATGAGATTCATCGTCGAAGGATACCCGATACAATCTACTGGTATCTCCGTACACCAATTCCTGTCCAGTTTTTGAAATATATTCCGAAACTCGTCGAAACAGACGTCACCTCTCGCTGCCAACACTAGGCACCTCCGTTGGTCTAAATTTCTATTTTAAATTAAGATTAGGTGGTGATGCTTCCAAGAGAACTGTAACACCCATATCCTTATATTTCTCGCGCAAATCTGGATCGTAACTTCTGACCATAAGTCTCGTGCCCGTTCCTTCGAGAACTTTTACAGCGTGGGCCACACAATCGTCGTCTGTTTTTAAAGGATGCAAAGGATTGCCTTCACGATCGAAACTTAAATCAGCAGGTCCCCAAGAAAGACAATCTACTCCCTCCTTTGCCAATCGACGAGCTCCGGCAACCGATCTCAAGGACTCAATCTGCATCCAAAGGACACCACGATTATTCCACCACTTTGAATATTCCAAACGATCGCTCCGTTCACCAACTCCAACTCGCGATGCCCCACCCCAACTTCTTCTACCAATTTGAGGATAGTAGAAATAATTAACTGCCTCTTCTACCGTAGTTTCTTCCTCAACCTGCGGTACTTCAATACCTGAGGGACCTAAATCCAAAAGGTTTCCTACCAGAAAGGTCAGGTAAGTATGTTTGATGCGAAATATCACAGGAATACCAAATCCATCCGCAGCATTACAAAATTCCACCAATCGTTCCTCATTGAAGGCTCCATGCTGACTATCTGTTGAAATAAATCCATAATCATCATATTCCCAGATTTTCTTCAGATTGTCCGCCCTGGTAACCAAGGGCACACTTACCCCAATAACCAGTTCACCTCCATTAATTCTCTTCTTCAATGTCTCAATGCCATGCATATTTATTTCATTAAGCAGTTAATAAATTTGTTCTCGCTCTGATAGAACCGAACGCTATTTACAATAATGAAATCACTGCGATTCAAGCATACATCCTGCTTGAAAATTCAGGTAGTAACTTGACCTCTATTTGATCATATTGTGGAACAGAAGGTTTGGCACTCACTCAGGAAGTCTAACTATTCATCCCGCCGAATCTGGGCGAAAATTGGGCTCTTTTTCCCAAATTTTTTCCAGATCATCATACTCAGGCTTTTCCTTGATCTCATCCCCTTCCGAAGTTATGCCAATTTTGAATCGCAATGGACCATGGGTTGTATCGCGAGTTTCTATCCTACGTGCTAGCTGAACCTTATCCCAACGTCGGGTACGCAGTCCAAAAGTTGAACTACTGCGCAACATCCAAGAAACTAATTCTGATTTACTCTGGACATCCGTCAGTATCGAAAAAAGTTGAGCCGCACGGTTCTTTTTTCCTACTACCGGTGTGATCCAAACGTCGAGAGCTCCTCTCTTCAGCGCTTGTTGTTGAAGCCAAGCCGTTCGCTCCGGAGTCTCATCGTCGAGATTGCAAACAATCTCAATAATTTCACTATGCTCAAAGGATGCTTCCAAATGCGGATGGGTATCTAGATCTTCCATCCACACGACTCGAGTAACATTAGGATAGCTTTTGAGCTCCATCGATCCCGCTCCACAACCGAGGGTAATCACGCGACCGGATGGCCAACCTTCAGTAAAACTCGGCTGCAGTACCCTTAAGATAGCCAAACCCGTAGGAGTCGAGAGCTCAACATTCCTACGATTGATAGATTCAGGCACAGAATCAACAGGAAATCCCTTGCTTAGGATCGCGGAAGCAGGAGGAGGAATAGGGTATGATCCATGTGCAATACGGACATTTCCACGACCCAACTTGATTCCTGAAGCAAACACCCGTTTAGGCGATAGACGAGCAATTATAAGTCCCGCCATTGCTACATCGACTATCGAATCAATACGACCGATTTCATGAAAATGGACAAGTCCCGATTCAGTGCCGTGCGCTTTTGATTCAGCATAAGCAAGCTGTTTGAGAATATGCTTTGCTGATTTTACTGCACCAGGACAAAGATTGCTTGAATCCAAAATAAGTTCAATTACGCGAGCTGGAATATGATGAGATTGGAATCTTAACTCCTTCGAATGCTTAGCGGCATATTGATGAGCTTGGCCTTCTGATTCTGAACACTCCAATAGCTCTAAGATCTCCGACCGCGATTCTACAAAACGGGTCCATGCTCCTTCTTCGCATAAAACCTCCATATGAGTTGCCGCCAAATGGGCCCTCTTCACTCGTGTAAACCGTACCGAAACTCCTTCAAATCCCAGGTGATCCGGAACATCCTGGAGCTCACGAGCCGTGACCAGCTCAGCATCCACACAAGCTGCCGAAAACATATCACCCGCAATGCCTGCTATGCTTTCGATAAAAAGAACTGCATTGGAATTTCCATTCATCCCACCTTGGCACTCCCCAGTCTATGCTTGATTGCAGATATTACCCGACACCCTGCGTAAGCAGCCGAAAACCCGTTGTCTATATTGACGACACAGATCCCAGGCGAACAAGAATTTAACATAGCCAAAAGAGCAGTCAATCCATTCAAATTAGAACCATATCCAACACTTGTCGGAACCGCGAATATTGGTTTGCCGACCAATCCTCCAACTACGCTTGGCAAGGCTCCTTCCATTCCCGCAATTACCACGAGCACCGTTGCATCCTCGAGTTCATCCATCCGATGGAGAATTCGATGTAAGCCAGCTATTCCTACGTCTGAAATCATAACAAACGGGGTTTCCGCAGCTACACAAGTTTCCGCAGCTTCCTCCGCCACTGGAAGATCACTCGTCCCGGCAGATATGATTGCAACATGGGGATCATCTTTAGCAAATTCACTAACAGGAGGCGGATTAACGATGAAAGTCCCTCCAGCCAAACTAGTCCGACCATTTGGGAAAGATACCTTCAGGGCAGCCAACTTCATCCCATCCAGACGGGTAATAAGCACAGGCAAGCCTCCTTCCGAAAGCTCTCCCGCTATAGATGTTATCTGCTCAACCGTTTTACCCTCGCCAAAAATTACCTCGCACATCCCGTGCCTCAACCGACGATGATGATCGGGCGTCGCCTCACCCAAAAACGAATCCTTAAAGGGACCCTGTTTCAACACACGAACTGCTTCATCCAGTGTAACGTTTCCCTTCTGAACCCCGTCAAGAAGACTACGCAAATTCTCTTCTTTCATCTATTGGCTCCACCCGTTCTATACCCTTCTAGGTCAAGCGTAACCCAACGGTAGCCACGCCTTTTCGCCTCTTTCACCAAAATTCCTTTTAGTTCTAAGGCACGTTCCATCTCTGTTGGAACCACCTCCAAGCGGATAAACCTACTTTCACCATCATCGTGATGCCGGACTCGAAACGACTTAAGCCCCCGGTCAAAAAGTAGAGTCTCCAACTCCTCGATATCCTTTAACATGGTCGGCGTTATAGCAACCCCAGTCATAACACGGGAACTCAAACACGGACTGGCAGGTTTTTCTGATATTTCGTACCCATTTTGACGCAGATATTTACGAATCTCCTCCTTAGTAAATCCAAATCCAGCCAACGGGTATAGAACTTTATGTTCTTTCGCTGCTTCGTGTCCGGGCCGAATATCACTCTTATCTGATGCCGTGTAACCGTAAGCGACATATTGAAAATTCCTGTCCCTAATAATTGAATCAGAAATCCGAAACAATTCCGACTTACAGAAGTAGCATCGCATTCGATCATTCTGAAGGTAGCGTTCATTTTTAAACTCTTCGCTCTCAACAAGCTCGCATTCGACCCCGATTTTTTCAGCAAAACTGAGGGCATCATCGATATCTCTCTGAGGGACACTAGGGCTAGTCGTCGTAATTGCAAGAAGCCGTCCCCCAGTCCGCTTATGCGCTTCGGATGCTGCCCATAAAAGGAAGGAACTATCCACTCCGCCAGAAAAGGCAACTAATAGCCCTTCTCGAACATAACAACCTAGTCTCGCAATTAGGCCGTCAAACTTAAGCTGCGCTTCAGATACCATGTTTATTCTCTCAGATCGAAGTTTAGTCATTCGGCCGAATCACTCCCTTTCGACAATAACCATCACCTGTGATCAACCTCATATCTCTGAGATTCAAACACAAGTTTGAAAAAATTGACTTGGGGCTAACAGCAGAGTGCCTCTCTCAATAATCATAGCAAGATCGTGGTCCAAAAAGTTGTCTGTAAGTCTGTATCGATTCTTTTCATTCTACTAAGTCAGCCACACGGTCCTTCTCATTTATTTAATCTGACGAAGGGCCTCATATAAGCCTATTCCAACAGAGGTTGAAAGATTTAAAGATCGAAGACCTTGGCCAAACATGGGGATTGAGACTCTCCATTCTTTCCCAACCTGTTCATGAATCTCCGAAGGACAACCTGACCCTTCGTTTCCAAAAAGAAGACCGTCCTCTTCCTCAAATCCAACATCCCAAAATGGCCGGGTTGACTTTGTCGTAAAAAGCCAGATTCTTCGAGGTTTATTAGGGTCCTCTAGAAACCTTTTCCAGGAATCGTGGTTGATCAGATCAAGTGATTTCCAATAATCCATTCCGCTCCGTTTCAGGTGGCGGTCTGACAACTCAAAACCAAGAGGATGGATCAGATGAAGGCGGGAAGTTGTAAATGCGCATAATCTTCCAATGTTTCCGGTATTTTGAGGAATCTCAGGCTTATACAATATGATGTGGAGCATTCGATATCGACAATTATAAATCAGTCCGCTTTAGTCGAGATCTAAGGATTGGTTAATCAATAAACAAAGAAATCTTTTCGATTAACCATTTTAAAGGTTCTTATGCACCTCTGAAGACTCGTTCCTTTTCATCCGGACAGAAATACTTATAGTGGCTTCACGGCTATCCCTGTAATGCCAGATTAAATTGTTCTTTAGAAAAGTGGCAAAAAAAGTAATGAAAAAGATCGGCTGCCTTAACGGTCCAAATCTGAACCGGCTCGGAATTCGTGAGCCTGGGACCTACGGAACCTCGACTCTCTCGAACCTGGTAGAGAGGCTGCAATCGGAGGCAAAAAGTCTCGGTGTTGCAGTCGAATGCTTCCAGTCGAATCACGAAGGCTACCTAATCGACAAGATCGCCCAATGGGACGATGAAAAGTTCGGCGGTTTGATACTGAACCCCGGAGGCTATACCCATACTAGCATCGCTTTGCGCGATGCCATTGCCGGTTCCAACCTAACCGTAGTGGAAGTCCATATTTCAAATACGCACAGTCGTGAATCATTTCGGCACCAATCTGTCACCGCCCCGGTTAGTAAAGGAGTTATCGCAGGGTTCGGGTTTGACGGCTACCTTCTCGCCTTACGTTATCTCGCACAAGATTGATCACCTACGATTTCGCGGACATTCGACCACCGGCAAAAGAATTCAATCTGGAAGCTCAAATACAACGGTCCAATATTTTTTCAGATACACCAGTCCAGAATATATCGTAAACAAGGAAACGATAACGAAAAAAGCGATTCCCAATTCCTGCAACATATCGGTGAACCATCCTACGGAAAATCCTGTTAAGTAGCTAAAATCTTCTTTAATCGAAGGAACAGCAAGAATTACACTGATGCAGATAATCTGCATCAGTGTTTTCTGCTTTCCCCGTTTTTCAGCTCCAAGCACAACACCATTTCCAGCTGCCACCAACCGAAGTCCCGTAACTATAAATTCACGACAGAGAATAAGAAGAACGAACCCAATAGACCATGCTGGCAACATTTGGGTAGCAAGGAGCGTAACGAACATTCCCACGATTATGATCTTGTCCGCCAATGCATCCATTAACTTCCCGAAATTGGATATCATATTAAATTTTCTCGCAATGTAGCCATCGACCCAGTCCGTCACTCCGGCAAATACAAACAGGAAAAATGCAATGGAGGGAGCACCTATCCAATCAGCATAGAGCAATGCAGAAATAATAAAAAGCAGAGGGATACGAGATAAAGTAATTAGATTAGGGAGATTCACAAGAAAGCCCGGTGGCATGCAGCAATTAATATGAAGAGAATATCAACCGATCTGAGAAAACATTTCGAATAATTCCTTGCTGAAAAAATTGCTGTGCAAATTTGGTTCAACTATAGACTCTCCAGCTGACTCTCAAAGCCTTCTCTCTAGTGTAACATCAATCAGCAAACGAGATTCTATCTCTAAAATTCGAGTTGCGCTTATGTTCTATAGTAAGATTATCTATGTTAATCATAGAAAAGCCAGATCAATCCAGCACATCGCCTTTTCAAATTTAACAGACCGGGCATGAAACTCGCCATTTACCCAGGCACATTTGATCCCATAACGAACGGTCATCTTGATATTCTCAACCGGGCTGCCCGTATATTTGATCGGATTATTATAGCGGTTGCGCTTAATGAGGACAAAGAGCCTCTATTCAGCCTGGAAGAACGTCTAAGTTTAATAGAGGAAAATATTACTGGAAGCGATGAAATCATAGTTTCAAGTTTTGATGGTCTTCTGGTGGACTACGCTCACGAAATAGGAGCAAGTGCAATCATTCGAGGACTGAGAGCAGTATCAGACTTCGAATATGAGTTTCAAATGACCCTTATGAATCGCCACCTTTCAGATGAAGTTGAGACCATTTTTTTGATGCCGACACAAGACTCGTTTTTTACCAGCTCCCAACTTATTAAGCAGGTCGCTCGCTATTCTGGAAACATCGGGAGACTCGTTCCCACCAATGTAGCTGAAGTTCTGAAGAGGAAATTCTCCGGGTGATTCCCATAGGTCCTGCGCAGGCAAGTAACCGTGACACTCAATCGCGGTCTAGGTTGGGAGTAATTCTCTTAACTATTTTTATCGACCTGGTTGGGTTTTCGATAATCTTTCCCCTGTTTCCATCGATACTGGAGCACTATCTACCTCGCGAAGGAGACAGTGGAATACTCGCTGCGTTTATTTCCCTCATGAGTACTCTCCCCGTTGTAGAGGAATCCCATCGACCCTTTCTCACTCATGTATTGTTCGGAGGAATTCTGGGATCTCTCTACTCAATCCTACAGTTTATCTCAGCTCCCATATGGGGTAGATTGTCTGACCGAATAGGCCGACGAAGTATCATGCTTTGGACAGTTGCTGGAACAACATTCGGATATTTAATATGGATCCTCAGTGGAAGTTTCTTACTCCTTATTATTTCCCGAGTTATCAATGGAATTTCAGGAGGGAATCTGTCTGTGGCTACAGCGGCCGTTGCTGACGTCACGGGCAAGCAATCACGGTCCAGCGGAATGGCTCTTATCGGGGTAGCCTTCGGTCTTGGATTCATTGTAGGCCCAGTTATTGGCGGATTCTCAGCCCTTTATGATGTCTCTGCTCACTACCCGGGACTAGTAGGATTAGGGGTAAATCCCTTTTCCATGCCAGCTATCATCGCTTGTCTTTTATCAGCTATCAACTGGATCTGGATCTTTTTTCGTTTTGCAGAGACCTTGGCTCCGGAACCTGAAAAAGTTTCACAAAAGGAAACTTCCAGAAATAGGATTAACGAGATGTTTAGCATCCAAGACCGCGATGTGCGGCTCACGACACGACTCTATTTTATTTTTATCGCAGCCTTTAGTGGTATGGAATTCACCCTCCCTTTTCTAGCCGCCGAACGTCTTAATTACAGTACTGCTGAGAATGCACGGATTTTCCTCTTTATTGGAGCTATTTTAATCATTGTACAGGGGGGCATTGTTCGATCATTAGCTCCTCGAATCGGTGAGAAATACTTGGCCATTTTCGGAATTACCAGCGGGATTTTAGCTTTCTTTCTAATCTCCTCCGCTCTCAGCACGACTATCTTCTACCTTGGGCTTGCTCTTCTCGCAATTGGTATAGGCTTGGCTAGCCCTACTCTAGCCTCCCTTGTCTCTCTCTACTCTGCGGACCGAGAACAGGGCCATTATCTCGGTCTCTTCCGATCCGCTGGATCACTGGCAAGAGCCATCGGACCAATCGCCGCAGGTCTTATCTATTGGTACGTCGGTTCTCGTTTTTGCTATTTAACTGCCGCTGTTATTCTCTTTATCCCTCTCTCGCTTGCTTCCCGTCTACGACAACCGGAAAAGAATTAAGATAACCCCTCTCTTAGTTATAGAAACCTGTATTGATTGAATACCAGAACATAGGGTTTCATATCATTCTGGTCAATGGT
Source organism: uncultured Opitutales bacterium (assembly GCA_964542645.1). Classification (GTDB taxonomy): domain Bacteria; phylum Verrucomicrobiota; class Verrucomicrobiia; order Opitutales; family UBA2987; genus Moanibacter. The sequence continues at coordinate 78,915 of CAZIUG010000015.1, forward strand.
TCTGAAAGTCGTCGGGGTCGTGTTTTTCAGGTTTTAATGAGCGTCCCATTAGAGATTGGAGAACCTCTCGAACATCCTTTCCCTGATAGAGCACGCCAAAGACCTCATCCAGAATCGGCGACTCCAAATTCTTATCTTTACATATACTGTAAAAGCAATGCGTCGAACGGTATCCCTCTACCGTCATATTTTTTTTCGAAAGCAAAGATTCAAGGCACTGCCCTTCTGCAATCATTCTACCGAAAGTTCGATTCCTACTCCATTCTCCATTGCAGGTCGCAGCAAGGTCTCCGAAACCACTCAGACCGTAAAAGGTACTTAATTGCCCCCCTAATGCCACCCCCAATCTTACCATTTCAGCAAGAGACCTTGTAAGCAAAGCTGATTTTGCGTTATCACCAAAACCTAATCCGTCACAAATCCCAGCAGCAATGGCGTAGACATTTTTCAGGCAAGCACCAAGTTCCACACCCCGGAGATCTTCATTGGTATAAACACGAAGACTTCGATCGCTCATCGCCTCCTGAATTGATAGCGAGTAAGCATCATGTTTACTCACCGCAAAGACAACTGCTGACGGCTGCCCAATTGCAACTTCCTTAGCATATGTTGGACCTGAAAGCACGCCCACTCGGGTCCCCGGCAATACATCACTGATTACTTCCGCTGATAGCAGATGGGTTTCCAATTCAATCCCCTTGCAGAGAGAAAGCACAATTTCAACATTTCGAATCGCATTTCCCATCTCTCTTAGATTCCAACAGGAATCCCGTAAACCCTTTGACGGACAAGCCATGAGAACTATCTCGGACCCTTCGATACCTTCCGCTAGATCACTGGTAATCCATATCTCTTCCGGAATTCGACAGCCCTTTAGGTATCGTCTATTTTCGCGCTCCTTAGCTAGCTTCCGGGCCTGTTCCACCCGACGCGGCACCAATACAACTTGATGGCCTCGCCTTGCGATATGAATTGCGATCCCCGTACCCCAAGCTCCAGCACCCAATACACAAAATCTCATGGCTTAAAGGCTTTCGAATTTTGTTGAGAGATTTCATTCGATAAAATCGGGCCTATGCAGCAGACTCCAATTAATAAAAGTATTTTTCTCACGTTTTCCGAGCTTGTTTATTGAATCTTTAATAACAAACGTTCACAATAGGACCGTTTCCCTTAACTGCGCACTACCAATCGTAAAAATCCTTTTCAGACACTCGAAGAGCAATGTTTAAGAGATTCATGCCGTGGCACAATCAGAACCAAAAAAACTCCTACTATTCAATTGATCAAAGAAATTACAAACCACTCTTTGGGGCGGGGTTTTTCGGTTTTCTTGATCGATCAAATTTCTGGCAGAACCCGTTTAAACGTCTACAAAACTGGAAATATTGGCGCTCTTTGATTTTTCGCTTTCTTACCGTCTCCATTATCATTCTTCTGATCTGGGCTGCCTATGAATCCTTTCGCGCCCTGCGTCACCTATAGGATCTTTAAACATGACAAAGACCGGATGGGTGACGATGTAAAAGTAACATTTCCTCAATGGTTTTTAGCGGCAACTGCTTTACTCAGCTTACTGGTTCACGGGTGCACGTCGTCAGATCAAGAATCGAGTCTAGAACAAGTTGACATCTCAATCTTTGCTGCTGCCAGTCTGAGAGACGTGCTTCTAGAACTAGGATCACAATTTCGAAAGGAGCACCCTAATATTAATTTAATCTTTAATTTTGCCGGCTCTAACGTACTCGCTCTCCAGATTCTTGCCGCACCTAAAGCTGATTTATTTATTAGTGCCGACGAAGACTGGATGGATCGGGTTACAGAAGAAGGGGAAACCCTTCCCCAATCGAGGGTCTCCCTAATTTCTAACAGGCTCCTTGTTATATCCAACTCTCAAAGCAACTGGGAAATTCTCAATCCAACCGACCTCTGCCATCTTGAATTCCAGTATTTATCGATCGCTGATCCCGAAGCTGTTCCGGCTGGCCGCTATGCTAAATCTTGGCTAAATGAGATCGGTTGTCCCGAAAACAGCCTTTGGGAAGTCATCCAGGAAAAGGTAGCTGCAGCGATGGATGTGCGGGCTGCCCTAAAGCTCGTTAAATCGGATCGATCCATTATCGGAATTGTTTACCAATCTGATGTGCAGGTTACAAAAGGGATAAGAGTTCTCCATGAAGTTGGTCCAACAAACGGTCCTTACATTAGTTACTCAATGGCTATTCTATCCGATAGTCGAGAGCAGGAAGCAACTCGTATTCTGTATGAATTCCTACTCGAACAAAATACAACTCGGGTATTCAGCCGTTACGGATTCATCAGCAAATCCTGAAAACAAAATAAAGACGAACCGGTTACGGACATGACCCTTTCGATTTTAACTCTCACCATCAAGTGTGCTACATTGACAATGCTTGTCATAATAATCCCGGGGACATTGCTAGCATATCTTCTGGCACGATATGAATTCTTAGGGAAAAACTTACTATCCACTCTTTCCAATCTTCCTCTTGTACTCCCACCTACAGCCATCGGCTACCTTCTACTCCAAGCATTCGCCTCCGAGGGAGTCTTGGGAACGAAAGTCATTGGGATTGATCTTGATGTGATTTTGACTTGGAAAGGTGTTGTCATCGCCTGTTCCGTTATGACTTTTCCGCTTTTCGTTCGAACTGCTCGCGTCTCTTTTGAGTCTGTCAACCCTCGTCTCGAGCTAATGGCCAGGACACTGGGATACGGCCCAGTTCGAGTTTTTTTATCCTACACTTTACCATTAGCATTTCGAGGACTAGCTGCCGCTTTAATTCTCGGCTTCACCCGTGCATTAGGCGAATTTGGAGCCACCGTAACACTCGCCGGGAACATCCCAGGAAAGACACAAACCATTGCCTCAGCAATTTTTTCAGCCCAACAGGCAGGAAACGAGAGTGAGGCTAATACACTTCTCTTCGTTGCCCTGGGTTTTGGATTTTTTGCCATTTTCGTTTCCGAACATCTTTCACGAAATCGTACACCTTCTGTGAGATGAAGCATTTTAAGTCGCTCCAGGTTGACCTTTCTTTACCTCTAGATCTCTTTACATTGAGAGCATCTTTCACTACTTTTAAGAAAGTCACAGGCATCTTTGGCATCTCCGGCTCCGGGAAATCAACCTTACTCGAGTCTGTTGCAGGTTTACGGAGGAAGGCTAGTGGAAGAATTCGTTTTGGAAAAGAAATTTGGCAGAATTCTTCAACAGGCCTCTTCGTAAAACCAGAAAACCGGGGAATCGGATATGTGCCCCAAGACAGTCTCCTTTTCCCGCATATGGATGTTGAGACCAATCTTTCGGCAGGAGCTTCCAGAGCACGACGCAACGGCAATCACTGGGGAGAAACGCATGATACCGTCCTTAAGGTTCTTCATCTCTCTCCTCTCCTAAAGAGAAAAGTTAACTCTCTTTCAGGTGGTGAGATTCAGCGAGTCGCTCTGGGACGCGCCCTTTGTTCAGGCCCGCAGATGCTCCTCCTCGATGAACCTCTCGCTTCCCTTGATCTTGAGCTTCGTTATCAAATTCTGCCCTTTCTCCAGAAAATTTGTGAACAATTTCAACTACCGATTCTAATGGTTTCGCATGACCCGATCGAAGTGCAAGCGCTCTGCGATGATCTTATTGTGCTCCGTAAAGGCAAAGTCATCGCAAGGGGTAATCCGAGGAGTGTTCTAACAAAGCCTGAGATCTTTCCAATGGCTCAGAATGAAGGCTTTCAGAATATATTCAAAGGGCGAATTGAGAAACTCTACAGCGAGACGGCCACTATTCGGCTAGGAGAAATGGACAGTAGCGTCGCACTTATTACCCCTCCAGCAAGAGGGCAGATTGGAGACCCGCTTATCGTCCGTATTTCTTCTAATGATATAATGGTGGCCACCACTAAACCTACAAATCTATCCGCTCGTAATGTTATTCCTGCCGTTGTCGAAGGAATTCAGACAATTCGTAATGCAAGGATCATATCCGCTCGAATGGCCGAAAATATTTCCCCTGTAATAGTTGAGCTGACGACCGATGCAATTGAGAAACTTAAAATCTGTGTCGGTTTCCAAATCTTTCTTATAATCAAAACAACTTCGTTTTCACTTTACCAATAAGAAGGAATCTCTTGGCACTTGGATAGCGCATCATTAATGCAATACCCCCATGGATTTCTCACGGGAGCTGGGATTCGAACCCAGGACCTACGGTTTAGAAGACCGTTGCTCTGTCCAGCTGAGCTACTCCCGCCGAGATTTGGATCGCACAATCTAGTCGATGCAAAGGAGATGGGAAGTTTATTCTACTAGAACCTGCTAAAGACAAGCAGAGCTCGTTCTAAAACTTAATCCAAAACCACCTCGATCTTCATTTGCGTCTTCTTGGGAAAAACTATAGTTAAAACAAAGGAATCCAAAACCCAACTTTGGAATCGGTATTGTCCAAAGTTTCGAAATTTTCCAAGAAAGCAGGATTCAGTCTGCTCCAGTTCACAGATAGCATACCCTTCAAACGGATTCATCATTCCACACCGCACAACTTTTGACAACGCCTCCTTAGCCGTCCAAATTACCGTAGAACAGTAAGTTTGGTTAAGTTTCCATTTTTCTGCTAATTGCAGTTCTTCCTCCAAAATTTGACTCTTCATAACATTGACTTTTGAGTCCACCGCCATCTCCAGATCAATACCCATCGGGTGATCCTCGGGATAAGAAAGAGCGCAAGCATATGAATTCGTGTGACTGATGCTCACTCCCGCATGTTCTCTAGAAAGATATCTTACTACCGGCTGGGTAAAAACTCCCGTCCCGATCTCAATTTCGGTCAAATCCAATTCATTTAACTGTTTGGATAGTGCCTTTTTCCCTGCGTAACGCCCCAGCATATATGTGCGACGACGTTTATCAAATTTTAAGGCTTTAAAATAGCTTAACTCGTTAGGATGAAGGATTGTTCCACATTTCATCTCTAAATCCAAGAATTGCAACTCATGGGCACAGGCCAAATAACCCCGTCGCACACTATTTTCACGAAAAAGAGTAATAGCCCAAATCCGTGAATTAAAAAAATCCTTTGAATCGAATTCCATATAAAAAATATCCTTGTTAGTACCGTTATCTCAATCAATCACAGGATCAGACAACCACAAAAAAGTCTAAGAATTATTTAACCCAATTTAGATTCTTTTGTGGAGCAATTCCCATTCGTTCAACAGGTCTAACGGCAGAGGAAAGACCAAAACCCTTCCTAATTTTAACAACAAAAATAGCTCTGCAATCCAGGGCTCATTACTATCTTTAGTTGACCAATAAAAATCTATCTGCCTATTGAAATAATGTCTAAAATTAGAGTTGGACTGGTCGGGTCGGGTGGAATGGCCTGGAGGCGGGCACGTAATTTCCAAGAAATACCCTATTCTAAGGTAACGTCGATCGCTGCGAGAAATCCAGAGACTGGTAGGGCACTTGCAAATGAGATGAAATGCCATCTACATTCTGATTGGCGGAGCCTAATCGAGGGTGAAGAGATCGATGCAGTGGTTATATGCACGCACAATGCTCTTCATGGAGAAATCGTGACAAAAGCTCTGGAGAATAATATACACGTGTTTACAGAGTACCCAATCGCCCGATACCAGAACGAAATCAAAAAAATCAGGCAGTTAACGAAGAAATCTTCTCCGATTCTTAGAGCAGCGCATTCGGAAACCGTTTCACTCGAACACCAAGCCCTTAGAGAACAAATCGAAGGGATGGGAGAACTGATTGCATCGAATTTCCTTCGACTTACCCCAGGTCGTGGAACACGACCGGAAGTGCTATTTAATCTTAAACTTTCAGGACCTCCTGCGCTATTTTTTATCTACCACGTCTATCCTATGATTGATCTTTTCGGTCCAGCTATTTGGGTTGAATCTCACGCGAACTACAGGAACCTCCGAAAAAACGGAAGTTATGACTCCTTTTTCAACACGCTGACGGTGGGATTTGCCGAGGCGGGTATCGCTCAATGGACCTGGGCTGGCGGTATCGAAATCAGATCGGCACAGCAATTTGAGCATATCGTCCTCTCAAATGGCACATTGACTTACGAAAGTGAAAATTGGACGGTTTCAAATCGAGAGACCGTAAAACATTTAAAAACTCCGTCTATCGAGAATCAAACTCTTGAAACCCAATTTGTAAGGGGAATTCTAGAAGAAGATAAGTTCTGGCGCAAGGATCTTGAAACCGCACTCCACACCACGGAAATTGGAATCGCCGCAGAAGAGTCTGCAGCTAAAGAATCACGTTTGTTTCTATCATTGTAAGAATACCTTTAAATCCCTCCAACATTATCCTCGTACTAAGATACCCAATCGAGTTTTTGAGAGTACTAAATTCTTTTGATCTTCACTTTTAGTATTCTTATAATTTCTTTACTCTGTAAAAAGTTAGATTATATTTTAGGACAATTCTAGGAAAAATGAAATACACTCAAGCTGCTGCCGTCCCTATCGAAAAATCTTTGCTGAGTAAGGCTGAGATAGACTGCTACGCCGAAAATGGCTACTTGGCCGTTTCTAGTGTCCTGACTGGATCAGAACTCAAAGAACTACAAAGAGTGACCGATGAGTTTATCGATAAGTCGCGAGAGATAAAAGAAAGTGACGATGTCTTTGATCTGGAACCCTCTCATAATTTCGCCAGTCCCCGTTTGCGTCGGCTTAAGAGTCCGTCCAAAGCGCATCCGGTTTTCAGGAAAACAATGAGCCATACCCGAATTCTCGATATCGTTTCCCAACTCATCGGCCCCGATATTTATACAAATGGCGACAAAATGAACATGAAGCTTCCTCAAGTAGGGAGCCCTGTCGAATGGCACCAGGATTGGGCATTCTATCCCCATACAAACGACGATCTCTTGGCAGTTGGGGTCTGCCTTGATGATTCCAACCAAGAAAACGGTTGCCTCATGGTGGTTCCAGGTTCCCACCGGGGGCCTACTCTTGATCACCATCAAGACGGACATTTCGTTGGTGCTGTAACCGACAGAAATTTTGACCCCGCAGCAGCAGTTCCAATAGAACTTGAAGCGGGTGATATTTCCATTCACCATGTCCGCGCTCTGCATGGCTCATTGCCTAATAAATCGGATAAAGCCCGACGCCTTTTCCTTATTCAGTATGCAGCTCTTGATGCTTGGCCACTTCAACCTCCACTGTACATGGGAGCCAACTTTCACGAATTTGATAATTACGTTCTTCGCGGGACACCTAATTTTCAACCTAGAATGGCTGACGTTCCGGTTCGACTACCTCTTCCTCCTGCCAAGCGGCGGGGTTCTATTTACGAAACCCAGCTGGAATTAAAGGAATCTACCTTCCAAAAATCCTAAGCCTTTGTGTTAGATTGGCCTGACACAAAACAGGGTAATCGGCTGTCCCCCTGTGCCATCCAATGTGAGGTCTTTCTGTTATCTGACTTACCTTCGGTTTCTCGTGCCTCTGGCGATAACCGTGTTTGCTTTTGATTTTCGCAGTCCGTTGGTCAACAGCGGAATGGCTCGTCTGCCCCAATCAAAGGAAACTTTAGCTGCCTTTGGATTGGCATGGACCTTAATGATTTTTCTCTTTCTTCCCCTACAACAGGTGAGTCATTTAGGACTGGTTCTAGCAAAGAACACCAAGGCCAAAAGAAAAATTCAGAAATTCGTCCTTCTGATATGTCTTTCGCTTTCTCTCGCTTCGACGTTCTTTGTTTTCACCCCTTTTGGAGCCTGGTATCTAGAGAATCTCCATCAAGTAAATAATGAGATCGGACAGTCGGCTCGCTATGCACTTATGGCTCTCATCCCATTACCTCTAATTATCGGGATGACCAGCTACCACTCCGGTCTTCTCATGCGTGTTCACAGGACAGATTTAATAAGTTACGCCACTTTCGCCAATATCGGTTTAAGTCTTTTATCTGTCTACCTTTTCATCCAATTAGAATCCGTTCAGAGAAATCCAATTAGACTTCCCATCTATGTCATTTATGTGGGCTCGATAGCCGAATTGGTAGTTATCCTTATCGGTTATCTAAGAACCGCTCAGCCGTCTCTAAGAAAAATACCGGATTCATCTATTTCTTATTACCGCGCAGCCCGATTCTTTTTACCTCTTGCCACTGTCATGGCCCTCCAGGGGTTTAGTCGTCCAGTTATTAATCTATTCGTCTCTCGTGGGCATGATAGTGTTGCTGCGCTTGCAGCTATATCCGTGTCCTATTCCCTTGGAGGAATTCACTATGGCTGGATCAACAGTCTAAAGTCGCTTATTCCTGCATTTCCAGATACTAAAGATAGTCGGCGCAGAATCATGGGATTCTGTATTACCTGCGGAGTGAGCTCATTCCTTTTGGCTTCAATTCTTTTTTTCACTCCGTTAAGAGACTATATCCTACTTAATCTCATTGCTGTCACCCCAGAAATTGCTGCGCTCTGTACCGTACCCCTGATTTTGTCTGCATTTCTACCTCTCATTGCCCTATTTCGTACATATTACCATGGTGTTGCGATGGCCAAGCAACAAACGGTGCTCCTCGCTCCCAGCGGACCAACTCGTATAGCAGCAACCATCTTGATACTTGTCGCGCTTTCCCAAACGAACCTTCATGGAGCTACGATCGGTATCGCGGCACTTGTTGGTGGCTACATTTTCGAAACCATCGTTGTCGTTTGGCTCGTAGTCAAAAATACATGACGAATGTAACCAAACAAGGAGACCCCTCTGAGAAAAGTCTTAAATGCATTATGAATAGGAAAAAACGCAAACTGTATTAACTGACGAAGGTAATCCTACTCTATATCTTCTATAGTCGAATCAGAAGATTGGTTTCACTTATGCTTGGCAAGACAGGGTGGATTTCTATTGTGTAGCTAGGCTATTTAATTCTGAAGACTGTCTGAAATTATGAAGAATGGAAATCACAAGATTATTGGCACGCGACCAGTCAGACATGACGGCATCGACAAGGTCACCGGGAGAGCCGTCTACGGGGCTGATGTACGGCTTCCCAAAATGCTGTATGGAAAAGTAAAGCGAAGCCCCTATGCCCATGCCAAAATAGTTTCGATTGACTGCAGTAAGGCTCTGGAAATGCCAGGGGTCAAGGCCGTCGCAACGGCCGATGATCTGGTTAACACCGTCGATAAGATGTCCGATGTTGGCGAAACGGTTGTGAATACGAGAGAAATTGCCCAAAACTCCCTCGCGTCTGATAAGGTACTCTACAAAGGGCATTCGATAGCTGCAGTAGCTGCCATAAGCCCTCACATAGCAGAAGAAGCTCTCGATTTAATCGATGTTGAATACGAACCCCTCCCACCTGTTATCGACGTTTTGGAAGCAATGTCGGATAACGCTCCATTACTGGACGAGAAACTTACTACTAAGTCAATGGGGGAAGATTCTAAAAAGCCCAGCAACATAGCTTCCCACAATCAATACAAAATTGGAAATCCCGAAAAACAATTTGTTGAAGCCGATGTCATTGTTGAACGCGAGTTTCGGACTGCCACCGTACATCAAGGATACATTGAACCCCATAATACAACTGTCTATTGGAAAGAAGATGGAACCGTCACCGTATGGGTAAGTACCCAGGGTCCGTTCCAAATTAGAGACCAACTAGCCGATGTTCTGCAAATACCAGTTTCTAAGATCAAAGTTATCCCATGTGAAATCGGCGGCGGATTCGGTGCCAAATTTCCTATCTATATGGAACCAGCTGCTGCGGTAATGTCACAAAAAACCAGATGTCCGGTCAAAATGGTAATGACTAGAACTGAAGAATTTGAAGCTACTGGTCCTGCGCCTGGTTCATATATCAAAGTCAAAATGGGAGCTACTAATGAAGGGAACATTGTTGCCGCCGAAGCATATCTCGCATACGAGGCAGGTGCTTATCCCGGTTCCGCTGTAGGTGCTGGTGCAATGTGCATTTTTTCTCCCTATAATATAGATAGTATTATCATCGATGCCTATGACGTTGTTGTAAATAAACCAAAGTCAACTGCTTACAGAGCCCCAGGGGCACCCAATGCCGCTTTTGCTGCAGAAACAGTTATTGACGAACTGGCAGATAAACTAGATCTCGATCCGTTGCAGTTTCGTCTAGATAATGGCGCTGAGGAAGGGACTCGCCGTGCAGATAGTGTGAAATTCAGTCGAATCGGTTGTAAAGAAACTGTCCAGGCTGCTCTCGACTCTGATCACTACCAATCTCAATTAACAGGGCCCAATCGTGGCCGTGGAATTGCCTCAGGATACTGGATGAACGGAGGCGGACAATCTGCTGCTACCCTAAGTTTAAATCCGAATGGAACTGTCAATCTGCTGGAAGGCTCAGCAGATATCGGAGGAAGTCGTGCTTCAATGGCAATCATTGTAGCCGAAACGTTGGGTCTAAAAGCAGATGATGTTAATCCTCAAGTTGTTGATACTGATTCGGTTGGGTTTACCGATGGAACTGGAGGAAGTCGTGTTACCTATGCAACTGGACATGCCTGCTATCTGGCAGCAACGGAGCTTAAGGCAAAAATGATCGAGCGTGCTGCCCAAGAGTTAGAAGTAGACAAGGATGCAATTTTATTTGATGGAGGCCGGTTCATTGATCGTAACAATACTCACAAGAATCTTAGCTTTAAGGAAGTTGCCTCCAATCAGAGAGACACTGGTGGCCCGATTACAGCCGATGGTGCTGTCAACGCAGAAGGACCAACCAATGGTTTTGCAACTCACATCGTCGACGTTGAGGTTGACCCTGAAACAGGGAAGGTCGAAATTCTCCGGTATACAGCAGTCCAGGATGTCGGTACCGCAATTCATCCCAGCTATGTTGAAGGCCAAATGCAGGGTGGAGTGGCCCAGGGAATAGGCTGGGCATTAAATGAGGAATTCTACTTCAACAAAGATGGATCTCTCGCCAATACCAGCTTTCTTGACTACCGGATGCCGACAACTTTCGATATCCCGATGATTGAGACGATTCTTGTCGAGGTCCCCAATCCTTTAAGCCCACACGGTATTCGAGGGGTCGGGGAAGTCCCCATTGTACCTCCCCTCGCTGCAATTGCCAATGCCGTATATCACGCTGTGGGCAAACGCATAGATACTTTACCAATCACACCAGCTCGTCTTAGCGCCGCTATAGAAAACAGACAGGTCTACTAAAACACATTGACCCTGGATTCCTATGGGACTCCAAGACTGCAAGCTGCTAACCGCTCCAAAAATAAGAGCTTGGCTATAAAAATCTATCGAACTGGGGAGCGATCATGAATTGACCCAGCCGAATTGCATAAAAAAGTTTCCCCGATATATCAATCGACTCGGAGCTGCACCAATCCGCGTAACATGAGTGTTTTTGTATAATGGATTACTGCGGAATTACACTCTTCACGGTCAATATTAAATCGACCTTGGATACTTTTAGCTATTGAGCGTAAATCTCTGATGCCGTCAATCTGCTGCCAAAAGAAGGTCCCCCTCTCGTCGAGATTAACTCTTACGGAACGACGGAATCCGAGTTTGTCAGCCAAAAATTGCGTTAGTTGGGAACTGGGCTTGATTTTGTGTCTAAGCTGCAACATCGAACCACTATCTAACTTTGCATCAATTCCAGGGGTGATTGAAGGAATAGCCGCGAACGGATCCCTCTCCGTACCTTTATTTCTTTCTTTTCCCGACCTATAAGTACCGTCAGCCATTTCGTCTTTCTATCATCAAGATCTAACAGAAGAACACAATTTAATCTCGCCCCACACCATAACTCCTTGCTCCCACTCTGATATAATAATCTGTAAATAATGTCTCTTATGTTCAACCGTCTCAGACAATGGTGTTTTGAAAACCCAAGATTGTTGTGGTTAATGGTTATTATTGGTGCAAGTTGTGACTCTGTTTTCTCGATTATTATTTTTCTTAGTGAGAAACGGTTACAAACAAGAGAATCATTTTCACTTATGGGAATTTCATAATTTTTTATTTGGACCTAAAGCAGCAATAATTATTATCTATAGCGAATGAAAACAAAAGCCGCAGTCGCCTATGAAGTAGGAAAACCAGTCGTAGTTGAAGAACTCGACTTACAGCCACCTCGAGAGAATGAGGTCCTCGTTAAAATCAGAGCCAGTGGTGTATGTCACAGTGACCTCTCCTTGCTAAACGGGACCATTGTCCACGCCCTTCCAGAAGTTCTCGGGCACGAAGGAGCAGGAACCGTTATAGAAGTTGGAGACGGAGTCTCTCAATGTAAACCCGGAGATTCAGTCATGCTCTCATTCGTCCTCTGCTGTGGCAAATGCGAACAATGTCAATCCGGCCATCATACTCTATGTGAGGTCCACTTCGAAAACGATCGTGGCCGATTGCTAGACAACTCGTGCCGTTTTCACAAGAATGGCCTAGAGGTCAACCAGTTTTCGCGCCTCGGAACAATGTCCGAGTACACCGTCGTTCCCGCAGATACAGTAATTCCGATGCCTGAGGGGAGCTCACTTAGAACTGCTGCTCTAATTGGTTGTGGTGTATCAACGGGGATTGGAGCTGTTACCCGAGCAGCCAAAGTAAGGGAAGGAGAGAGTGTTTGTGTGATTGGTACTGGAGGAGTGGGACTGAACGCGGTCCAGGGGGCTCGACTAGCCGGGGCAGATCCCATTATTGCGGTTGATAGATTAGAAAACAAACTTCAGGCGGCAAGAGAGTTCGGCGCCTCCCATACAATAAATTCATCCGAAATAGATCCTGTTGAAGCAGTGAAAGACCTAACCTCTGGAAAAGGCGTCCATTATGCCATAGAAGTAATTGGTATTACATCTACCATGGAGATGGCTTTCAGTATGCTTCGTCATGGAGGAAACGCTGTCATTGTCGGTATAGCCGCGCAGGATCAAAAGGTTCAGATACCTGCAGCTATGCTGCCCTACGGCGAGCGGAGAATTTCTGGAACATTTATGGGGTCCTGTAATCCTAAAGAGGACATGCCTCACTTTCTCAAACTCTACGAAGAGAAGAAGCTGAAATTGGATGAATTAGTCACCAGATTCTACAAACTTGAGGAAGTTAATGATGCTTTTGCCGACCTAGAAGCAGGTAAAAATATCAGAGGCGTAATAGACTTCGGTGATTAGAATAGACGCTAAAAGGCAGATTAGTCTAAGGAGTTAACGCATTGCTCCCATAACTGAACGCACCGCCAGTTTAAGAAATTTCACAAGCTTCATTAAAATCTTAAAGTTAGGGTAAAACTCCTTTCGACGGGGCCCATGGCAGCGACGAAAAGAAATCTGGTGGACAAACGAAGGTGACGATACGGGCCAGCCTCAATACACCCTGGTGAATTAAGCCAAATCGACGGATAAAATGTTTAGAAAGGCAAAGATGGATCCGACGAGTAACTAGGGTCTTACCGGACTCCCATCCGGCAATCGAGTCTGGGTCCACTTCTCAACTCTATCACGGCACGGGTATCGAGAAGCGAGTTTCTCATTGATATCAATGCCAATACCTGGCTGATCACTGGAATACATATACCCATTTCTTACTTCAGGAAGCCCTGGAAACATCTCGTAGACTAAATCATCGAACCCGCACCATTCTTGAATCCCAAAGTTTGGAGCCCATAGATCGAGATGAAGTTGGGCAGCGTGGCCCACTGGAGAAGTGTCACCCGGCCCATGCCATGCGGTTCGAATCCCGTGGAGGTTCGCAAACGAAGCTACGTTCCTAGCTGGCGTTAGACCTCCCATTTGGCTCACATGCATTCGTATGAAATCGATCAGTCTTTTTTCGATTAGTGGTTTCCACTCGAGAGGATGGTTAAAAAGCTCCCCCATTGCAATTGGGGTTGCGCACTGCTCTCGGATTCGCTGAAACCAGTCAATATCTTCTGGTGCCAGTGGGTCCTCAAGAAAGAACAGACGAAAACGCTCGACATCCTTCGCAAACCCTACCGCTTCAATCGGTCTCAATCGTTCATGAATATCGTGAAGAAGTTCAATTTCATATCCAAATTCTTCACGAAGGAGATCGAACAATTCCAAGTGTCCACGCCTATAGGATCCTGGATCATAATAATTTCCATCAGGTGCACCTTTGGGACGTAATTTATCGGTTGCACCCGAGCCTCCATATCCTCCCATTTGCACACGCAGGTAGCGGTAACCTTCGTTCATCAATTTTTGGACACTATCAAAAACCTCTTCGACCGTTCCTCCCCCAGCATGTGCATAACACGCAGCAGCCTCCCTACATTTCCCCCCAAATAGCTGGTAGAGCGGCATTCCAGCACGCTTCCCTTTAATATCCCAAAGCGCCTGGTCCACTCCGGATAAAGCATTATTCAGAACCGGACCATTTCTCCAATATCCATTAACCATTCCCATTTGCCAAATCTCCTCGATCCGGTCTACGTCTCGACCAATGAGGAAGGGCTTAAGATGTTTCTCAACTGCCGTTACTACGGCGTGAAATCTCTGAGTAAAAGTAGCACAGCCCAGTCCATAAAGACCAGGTTCCGATGTAATAACCTTGACCACGACAAACCTTTGTCCAGCAGGTTCCGTCGTGACTACTTCAATATCCTCTATAGTCGTGGGGCTTCCCATTAACTAAAATCCTAACTACAAACGCAGGAATCTCCAAGATTTTTCTTCTCTAGAAACGATGAAGCATCTGATCACCCGGGTAATTAAAATTTCAAGATGAAGCTATCATCCTGACACAAATGGGATTAGGAATCTCGATACGGAAACCAGTTGGCTTCAGGCTCCCACTATTACCATCGTAAAGAAAAGAATAAACGTCACTCGTATCCTGGTTAGCAACGATCACAAAATTCCCGGTTGGATCAAAGGCAAAATTCCGCGGAGTTCTACCCAGAACAGATTGATAGCCTACTGGGCTCAGTAGGCCATTCTCCTCATTGACAGAATAGATCGCAAGTGAGTCATGCCCACGATTTGATGCATAGAGAAAATGGCCATCAGGACTCAATAAAATCTCGGCACATGTACTTTCTATATTGGTGCCTTCCGGCAAGGCAGATATTGTCTGTTCTTCCTTCAGAGAGCCTATCTCTTCGTTGAAAGAAAAGACAGTCACGGTAGAATTGATCTCGTTAAGGACATAAACCCACTTTCGGTTTTGATGAAAAGTAAGGTGCCGCGGCCCAGCTCCTCCGGCAACCCTAGCAAAAGGAGGATCATGTGGATCAAGCCTCGCCATTGCTGGATCAATCCTGTATACCAATACCTGGTCCAACCCAAGATCACAAACCAAAGCGAAGCGATTCGATGGATCTAGAAAAATTGAGTGAGCGTGCGATTGATTCTGTCTAGTCGGGTGCACCCCCGATCTACCCTTATGCTGGATAAACGACTTTGCCTCACCCAAACTGCCATCTGACATGACAGGAAATGCCGCAGCACTTCCCCCACCATAATTGGCAACGAAAAGACTCTTTCCCTCCCCGTCCAAGGAAATATGACAAGGCCCCGAACCAACCGATGATTGTCTATTTATTAATTGCAAATCACCGTTCGTGGGTTTCCGGCTAAAAGCATTAACGGATCCCGCATCTCTCTCATCCCCTTCCAGTCTTTCCCCAGTGGAGTAAAGATAAAGCCCAGATGGGTGAATAGCGAGAAAGCCTGGATTCCCTATCTTGGCTGCCAAAGCAACCCCAGTAAGTTCTCCATTATCACTATTAAGCCAGCAGCGATAAATGCCATCTGATTCACCAGCCGTTGCGGTTCCAAAGTAGACAAGTGTATTCTTAAGTTTTTCACTCATGATAGATAAACCCTAACAAAGAGAAAAATCGGGAAGTTTTTTCTAAGACTTGATTTTCTTATTTAAAGTGCTGATCAAAGTCTACAAATAAGCAATGTTATAAATTATATAACACTCCAGGACAGTAGAACTTGCCCACACCGAGACAATTCATCTTAATTATTAAACGTAAGCAAGAGACCAATCAAGATGAGATTAGGTGGGCCTATATTTAAACCATACGACGATGCTGAAAGCTGGGCATATGCAGTACACACTTCGGGTTACCGAGCAGCATACTGTCCCTTGGATTTAGTGGAAAATGGTTCACCAAATGAGTGCCAAAAATTAGTAGATGCAGCCAAGAAGCTAGATATCGTTATCGCGGAAGTTCCCGCTTGGAGTAATCCGATAAGTCGGGACGAAAGGGTGCGAAAAAAGGCAATCGGATTGTGCCAGAGACGACTGGAATTAGCGGAGAGAGTAGGCGCAAACTGTTGCGTAAATATTGCGGGTTCAAATGGAGAAAGCAGGTCCGAACCCCATCCCGAAAATCTCAACTCGGATACATTTGACCGAATTGTCGAGTCAGTACGTGAAATCATTGATGCAGTTAAACCAAAGAGAACTTCTTATGCTCTAGAGATGTCGCCATGGGTGCACCCGGCCTCTCCTAACAGCTATTTACGACTCATCAACAAAATTAAAAGAGAAGGGTTTTCTGCACACCTGGATCCAGTAAATGTTGTCTCCACCATACATCGTTTCTATTACAACTCTGCTTTCCTCGAGGAGTGCTTCACCCTCCTAGGTCCCTATGTTCGATCATGCCATGCCAAAGACATTATTTTACGTAAAAAGCTAACGGTCCAACTCAATGAAGTAAGACCCGGTCTCGGAAACCTCGATTATAGAAAGTATTTGCGTTTAATTGAACACCTTGATCCTGATATGCCTCTAATGCTTGAGCATCTCAAAACGGAAAAGGAATACACAAAAGCAGCAGATTACATCCGAATAGTGGCGAAGGAAACAGGGATCGGGATCTAATATATTTCCTCAATCGTAGCATTGCTACGTTCATAAGGCGTTTATTATAATAATTTCACGGATAAACTCCACTAAACCAGTAAAGGATCCTTAGTTTTCTTCGAAAGAAAATTCTAGGGCTCATCCGTTGGGTCCCAAGTACAGCTATAATTTTCGTTAAGTTGGTCGAGTTTTTCCATATCAGCATCTTCGATTTCGAAATCGAAGACATCGGCGTTTTCGGCAATACGTTTCAGATTTTCGGACTTAGGTATGGTGACGAAACCCTTCTGCAAACCCCAACGAATCAAAACCTGAGCCGTTGATTTCCCATAATTCTTTGCCGTCCTGAGCAGGTCAGGATCGTGGAGCCTTACCCCTTTTGTCAAAGGACTGTAGCATTCGACACAAATGCTGTTTTCAAGACAAAGATTTATGACTTCATACCGATAGCGGTAAATGAAAGGATGCATTTCAATTTGGTTCACAGTCGGCACGACTTTACACTGCTCCAGAACCTCCTCCAAATGGTGAACCATGTAGTTGCTTACTCCAATTGCCTTGCAACGCCCTTCTGCGTATAGCATCTCGAGCGCTCGCCATGATTCCCTGCGAACTCCGCTCACAGGCCAGTGAAGCAGGTAGAGATCAATATAATCAAGACCCATCAGCTCCATACTTCTTTCGAATGCTCTGATAGTAGCATCGTAGCCATGATCATTGTTCCAAAGTTTGGTTGTCACATAGAGCTCAGATCGTGCGATCCCGGATTCCCGTATCGCCTCTCCTACTTCCGCCTCATTCCCATAGAAAGCCGCTGTATCGATATGCCGATAGCCATGTTTAACTGCGACTTTCATAATTTCAACCGACCGAGAATTCGCTTCCAGAAGATAAACACCCAACCCCAACTGCGGAATAGAGGTTCCGTTATTAAGGGGGATTCGGGTTTTAATGGATGGCTTAACCTTACTATAATCCATGTCCTAAATCTTTGATCAAAGTCTCCATTATAGAAAAACTAGAATCCAGGGTTAGAGCATTCAAACATGAAAAATGTAAAGTCCTCTTTCACGTAAGGGCAGATCAACCCAAGTTCCACCCTTCCGGTGACTTTCAGCCACAGCGAAACAAGCCTCTGTAATATGATGCGCAACATCAATATGACCCAAAGTTGGGCCTCCCGAACTGAATGCAGACAAGATATCTTCCAGGCATGAGACCACTGGACTCTTTGGGCTCTTTCGGGGAAACGGGACCTCCTCCCAACTCCGGCGACGTCCTACCATAGCACCTGGTTTCCGCAAAATAGTGCCATCGCCATTATTGATTGAACGGATGGAGCCCGCCGTTCCAATCACTTCAAATTCCCATTCTCCTGCTGCGATTGAGGATACTTCAACCCCATTCTCGAAACGTAATTGATAGATGGCATTAGGATCCCGGGAAAGATGGGAACCTTTAATTTCTAAATCTCTGGGGAGCAATTCACCCCGAACTGCAGTAATCTTTGGATCACCGAGAAGGAATGAGACAGTATCGATAGAGTGGATATGTCCATGCATTAGACTGGAAGGAGCAAGGTGTATGACAGCCTTAGGCTCTCCAATTTCACCCGAGGAAATTGCATCACGCACTGCAAGGTATGACTCATCAAACCTTCGAAGGACTCCTGTATTGATAACCGTCTTGTTTTTTTTGATCACATTTAGAATCGCATCGGCTTGTTCCAGTGAGCTCGCCATTGCTTTCTCTACATAAAGCATTGGAACCCCTGCATCCGCTAGTGCGATTGTCAGTTCTGCGTGTGAGTCACCACGAAAGGTTGGATCTGGGGCTTCGTTGATAGGTTTCTGAAGTCCGGAAGCAGTAGTACAAACCGCAACCAAATCTAACTTCTCCTTTTCGACCATTTCCATGTAATCTTCGTAAAGGGCCCTCACTCCCCAACGATCCCTAAAGGCATCGCGTCTTTCCGCTCGGAGGTCGGCTCCTGCGGCCAGAGTTAAACATTCGATGGCCTGGCATGAGGCTGCTATTGAGTAAGGTTCTCTGCTATGTCCCTCATCATCAATGGTACTCCCCATCCGGCCAAGACCGATTATTCCTAAACGATAAGTCTTCATAGGATGCAAACAATGAAAGAGGGAATTCTAGTTAGCAAACAAGATTTAGTCGTAATCCTAGAGCTTGACTCCGAACAGACATAGAAGAACCCTTTGACCTTAAAAGGCACAATATTGAAAATTACTGATATCGAAACCTTTGTTGTCGGGAATCCCTGGAAGAATTGGGTTTTTGTCAAACTGCATACCAACGAGGGAATATACGGTATAGGAGAAGCCACAGCCCATCGAAAGGCAAAGATGATGGAAGCCGCTGTGATGGAGTATAGGCAATACTATCTGAATCGTAATCCCTTCGACCTGGAAAAAATCAACTATGAACTCACAACCAATTCTGCTCCAGCTCCAGTAAGAGCCGCGATCGATATCGCGTGCTGGGATATTAAAGGTAAGGTCTTAGGACAACCAGTCTATAATCTAATAGGTGGGCGATTCCGTGAAAAACTTCGAGCTTATGCCAACGGATGGTACCAAGTCGACAGAGATCCTGACGCTTTCGCAGAACGAGCACAAGCAGTTGTTAAGAAAGGCTACACGGCGATGAAATTCGATCCTTTTGGCACCGTTTTCGAAAGGATATCGAAGTTTGAACTAGAGCATTCAATACGCATTGTAGAGGCTGTAAGGACAGCAGTCGGAGAGGATGTGGAGCTTTTTATCGAATGTCACGGAAGATTTAATTCAACAATTGGGATCAACGTAGGCCGACGTCTCGAAATCTATGACCCTGGATGGATTGAGGAACCGGTTCGTTCATCCCAGATCGAAGATCTGAAAACGATTTCATCCTCCATTTCAATTCCGATTGCGGCCGGAGAAAGTCTAGATGGAATCGACTCCTTTCTCCAATTGATTGCCAAGCGAGCGGCACAAATCATTCAACCCGATCCAATTACTTGTGGAGGCATTTCTGAAATGAAAAAAATCTGCGCCATTGCGCAGGCCCACCATATCGACGTCGCTCCACACAACGCACAGGGACCAGTTTGCACCGCTGCCTGTATCCACATCGGTGCCTCAACTCCAAACATACTTATTCAAGAAGTTTTCGAAGACTTCGCCTCTCCCTTCGCAGAACAAATTATCGACAATCCGATGCAGTGTGAATTGGGTGAGATTCAAATTCCCACCCGTCCAGGGCTGGGACTTGAACTTAATGAAACCGAAATGGCCAAATTTCCCTATGATGAATCTCATTTTCTCGATATGTATGGGAAAGAGGGCTGGGAGAAACGGAACTTAACAACTCGAACTCAGGTCTAATTGGTATAAGTAAATGTTTATGGACAAAGAACCATTTCGAGGAATTTTTACGATACCGGCTACTCCGTTCGACAGGAACGGCGAAATCGATGAATCTAGCTTCCGAAGGTGTATTGATTTCTGTATAGCATGCGGAGCACATGGTCTAGTCTACCCAGTAAACGCAAGTTCCTTCTCGGTTCTTTCAGATGACGAGCGCCAAGCAATGACAGAGATTCTAGTAGCCCAAACCGGCGGAAAAATTCCAGTTGTCGTCGGAGTACAGCACCTTTCTGGACAGACAGCTGCTAGGATGGCAAGTCACGCCAAACAGATCGGAGCAAATGGGGTTATCGCCATGCCTCCTTACGCATGGAAACAACAACCCTCGACGGAGGCGATTTACGATTATTACAGAATGATCTCGGAAGCAGCGCAAATGCCAATCTTCGTGCAAAACAACCCACCACCAATCGGGATTGTAATGTCGCCTGAATTTCTTAACCGGCTCTGCAACGAGATTGAAAATGTATCGTATATCAAAGAGGAAGTACCCCCATCAACCCTAAATACATCTCGAATCATCAAACTCAACTCAGGATCCTGCAAGGGAGTGATGGGGGGAGCTGGAGGACGTTATCTCATCGAGGAATATCGAAGGGGCACATGTGGAAATATGCCTGGCTGCCATGTCACTGATGTTATGGTAGCCTTCTGGAAGGCTTTAGACAGTAATATGGAAGGGAATGCGATGCAGATCTACCGAGACTTAGCACCGCTTTATTTTTTCGAAACCCAACTGCCTGGTGTTTATAACGAGATACTTCATCGTCGCGGTGTCATCGAATGCCCAGCTCAACGCAATGGGATTGTACCAATCGACAAAATTTCATCTAGCTATCTCGACGAGATTCTCAAAAGTCTGGAACCCTGGATGAGCTGGACCCCAGAGGACCATATTTAAACGTAAAAAAAACGGATTTATAGATTCCGGCACTTAGGAAAAGGTTGAAACCGTTGAACCATCCCCGTTAGGAGAAAAATTCGAGATTAATCGGTAGAATAGTTTCCTCTCTTATCTTGCGTATGGCCCCAAAAGCCTTAGACGGTAAAAATCTGAATGTCTGATCCGCCGTGAAATTGTTCTATTACCTCCAATTATCTCCAAGTAGGACATATGGAGCATAGCCCCCGCCCCCCCACTGGAAACTACCCTTTGGAACTCAGACCTGGGGAGATCAATCGTCTTCGTATCCAGAGTGAAGCCCTGAAATTTGATGCAAAAACTATGCTGGATAAAATTGGGGTCGCCAAAGGATGGCATTGCCTTGATCTGGGGTGTGGCGCTGGTGGTATAATGGATCTTTTAAGCACCTCCGTTTGTAACATTGGATATGTGGTTGGATTAGACTCCAATCCTAAGTTACTGAACGCGGCCAAGGAATGGACTACTACCTTAGGATTAAAAAACACAGAATTTATAAGAGGCGATGCTTACGCTACTCGCTTACCTGACGAATCCTTTGATCTCGTTCACATTCGGTTTTTGCTTGGTACGGCCGGGGAACCGGAAAGGCTAGTAAAAGAAGCAAAAAGGTTAACTCGGAAAGGGGGAGTCATCGCTATTCAAGAACCGGACTCCAGTATGCTTGGTTGCTTTCCTCTTCATCCAGCCTTTGACCGTCTAAAGCAACTATTGATCAAAGGTTTTGCCGTCGTTGGCGCGGACCTAAAGTTAGGTAGAAAGGCCTACCATCTGATCTCCGCTGAAGGTTTGGCCGATGTCACATACCGGCCATTCATATTGGGCTTCCATAATTCCGACCCGATGGCGGATTACTTGCCGCAAACAATAGAGTCCATTCGGACCACTCTAATTAGCCGAAGAATTGCTTCCGGGGAAGAGATTGATCGGCTTATCGATGAATGTCGTAACCACCTCGCTAATCCCACTACAGTGTCAAACTCTTTTCTTGTTGCCCAAGTTTGGGGATGGAAAAAATAGCGATTCACAATTCTTTTTCATCTTCCCCAAACCAAAATAATAAAAAGGCCTACCATAATCGACCCAACAGCAAACCATCGGTGCATAGGAACGCGTTCCTTCAAAAACACTATAGCCATGATCACACCTACAACGATGCTAAATTGTCTACATGCAACAACGTAGCCGGCCCGACTAGACATCTGATAGGCCCAGAGAACCAACCAGTAGGCCCCGAAATTAAGTATCACACCTGCTAATACAGGCATAAAATCTATTTTTAGATTAATTTTCCAAAATGCCTTTTGATTCGTGATACTAAAGTAAACAAATGCTCCAGCTGCTAGATAGAAGTAACAGTAAACAGCAGCCGATGTAGGACCAATGACAACTAATTCAGCCGCAGCATTATCTAGTACGGAATATCCCGTCGTTCCCAGCGCAGCACCGAGAAGAGGAACTGTTGAGGGTCCAAACACAGTTGATACGGACACGGACTCGCCACTTCTAAGTGCCACAAAGATGCAACCAAGGACGACAATAATCATACCTCCCCATCCGAGAAGTGATGGTGCTTGATTAAGGAAAATGTCAAAGACCCCAACAAATATCACTGGAATCGCCCGAGCAATAGGATAGACAACATTAAGTTCCTCATGTGCGTAAGCTTTGCTTAGTGCAGCGTAATAAACACCGCAGCAGATTCCGGAGGCAATTAAAAGAAGCCATGCTCCCGCCGGTATTAGTGGGCTACTTGTTTGAATCCAAATTGCGGGCACGGCGCCAAGCACCACCGTCATAATAAGTATTCGCGAAAAATACTGAGCCACCACTTTCCCTCCTGATCTTCGCGCCAGAACATTCCACCCAGCATGTAAAATTGTAGATAGAAGAATAAGGAATAACGGAAATAGACTCATTGCATTGCCGATATTTTAAAGGAAAAGAGTATGAAACTCCTTAGTTATGGGCGAACTAACACGGAATCTTAACCTGGCAAAGGCTTTTTGTCTTGTAAGAAGAAAGCCCACAACTCGTACATACCATTCAGAGTCCAACTCTCTCACCGCATCAAAGCACCACCAGAAACACTAATGGCTTGCCCTATCATATAATCACCATCTGATGATGCGAGAAAGGCAGCCACAGAGGCAACGTCTTCAGGTCGTCCGATTCTACCAAGTGGACTCATTTCAACTGAACTATCAATCATTTTCTCTCGATATTCTTCCGTCGACATGTGTTCAGGCTTAAGACCGCTGGCGATTCCGTAAAGACGCTCAGTGTCAATCATCCCCGGACAGATTGCATTGACGTGAATATTGCTTGGTGCCAATTCGCGAGCCAATGATTTCGTAAACCCAACCACAGCCGATTTAGATGAACAGTATGCAGCATATCGAGCATATCCCTGGAATCCTGCGGTTGATGCGATGTTTAAGATCTTACCACCTTCCCCTCGTTCAATCATGCTCCGAGCGATCAACCGAGAACATAGAAAAGTGCCCTTGACGTTAACTTGATAGACTAGATCAAATACCGATTCTTCTAGCTCCACAACCGGCACGCGGTCGGGTCCTGCCGGTGCTCCAGCATTATTAACCAAAATATCAATCTTTCCAAAACTCTTAATAACGTCTCGCACCATATTTTCGACCTGATCAGACTTTGTCACATCCGCTGTCACTGCCTGCGCTTTCCGTCCCCTTTTCTCTATTTCCTTCGCCACCTTAGCCAACCCACCCCAATCACCCCTAGGGTCTAAATTCAGATCATTGACAGCCACATCTGCTCCCTCTTCGGCAAACCGAAGGGCAATTGCACGACCGATCCCTTTCTCGCCTCCTGCTCCGGTAACAAGGGCAACTTTGCCCCTAAGGTCGCATGCCTTCCTATCTTTAAACATAATTTAAACTAGCCTCTTAAGCCATTGATTTAAAGATGAAAGTTTAGAATTGCCCAACACTTATCGCGATCCGTGATTGACAGAAACGGGCATTGGCACATGCAACGTTCTCCAATGGGAACCTGCCCTCAGAATAAAACCCTCTTCGTTAAGCTACCCACCGAGAGTCCACAAGGGATTTCTGGGATGAAAATCACACGCACAAAAGAAGTGATTAAAGACGCCATTGGAAATATGTTTTCTCGGTAATTCAACACCCAATATCAACCCGTCAACTAACCCGTCGTCTCCTTCAAACGCAAACCCAAACCCGGCTCGGACCACGGAATAAGAAACGGTCCATCATAACGATACCCACCAGATTCAAAGGGGTCCTCCGCCATTAAAAGAGGTGTATCCAAGTCTAAAATACTAATTCCTCCGAGTCCCATAACAAGAGAGAATGAGCAACCCATTGCGACTCGCGTCTCAATCATTCCTCCTATCATAAGACCAACCCCAAAAGCCTTACATAGTGATGCGATTTCAATCGTTTCGATGAGCCCACTTTTAGTTATCTTCAGATTAATAATATCAGCAGCATTCATCTCAATAACCCTCTTTGCGTCGGTCAGTGAAAGTACCGATTCGTCTGCTGCAATTGGAAAACTTAACTTTTCTCGTAGTTTCTTTAATCCCTCTAGATCACGGAAATCAACCGGCTGTTCGAAGACTTCAATTCTCAAATCGGTCTTCTCCAAACAGTCGGCAAAAGAAATCGACTGAGAGACAGAGTAACCCTGATTGGCATCGATGATCACATTGAGACCAGGAAACTGTTTAGCCAAAGATTCCATCAAGAAGATATCCCGTTCGATATCGATCCCTACTTTGACTTTGATTCTTCGGAAACCTTTTTCGTACCATGTCCCCACAATTTCTATCGAATCGTTTATATCTCGAATAGGAATTGTTACGTCCGTTTCATGCTTCCTAACGTCAGCACCTCCCCATAGAGCCCAGAGTGGAATCCCTGTTCCACGGCTCAATGCATCTACAATTGCCGTTTCGAATCCGCAACGTACCGACGGGAATTCTGGTAGTCGATCGCGAAGGGCATTTGCTATACCTCTAAAGTCGTTTACATTAAGACCAGTAAGAAATTTGGATATCTCTTGCGCAGCTGCCAAGCAATCATCTCGATTCTCACCAGTGAGTTCTTCGAACGGTGCAATCTCGCCATAACCAAAAACGCCTTTTTTCAAGAACAATATGATGATGATATTCCTAGCAACGCGAACCTCTCCCTGGGAAATCGTAAATGCTTCCGATATCGGAATATCAATCCTTGAAATATTAACCTTAGTAATCGAAAACTCGGAATCTTTCAGCATACATTCTTTCTGCGCTCAGTGTCCCATAAATCCCCATAGCCCGCCAGCCGACCAAGAATAATTCTGCATCTCTCAGCCTTTCAAAGTATATTGCACAAGATGCTAACTTTGGTTCACTTTAGCGAGTTGAAAATCAGGAATACAGTTCTCCTCCTTTTTGGTAACTCAAGATGGTGGTTGGATTTTCTGAGAATCTCGACTTCTGAAAACTCTCCCAATATATTCCTCGCTTAATGAGTACAGAATATCTTCAACCTTCCCCAGTCCCCGACGGAAAAATTACGATCACTGCTGTTGAGACAATACAGCCCGTGAATCTGTTTCCTGGGCTTCTCCTGCTACGGATTCACACTGATTCTGGACTGATTGGACATGGGGAGACCTATTACTGTGCAGAAGCTGTCCAATCCATGATTCATGATTGGATGGCGCATCGGTTGCTTGGAGAGGATGCGTTGGCAATCGAATCTCACTGGCGTTTCCTTTACGAAAGGGCAGCAAATTTTGGAGTACGCGGAACGGAAATACGGGCTCTTTCGGCTATCGATTTAGCCCTTTGGGACATTCTGGGACAAACCTGTAATCAGCCAATCTATCGGCTTCTAGGCGGTCCGGTCCGAAACAAAATACGAGTATACAACAGCTGCGGCAACCCACATTATGGGCCAAGTAAAAAAGGTCTACATGTATGGCCCGGATTTGGTGATATAGGAGATCCCGGGCCATGGGCTGACTCATGGCGTCTCTTTAACGAACCTGTAGAGCTAGCGGAAGAACTAGCCGGTCTGGGCTATAGCGGAATGAAAGTTTGGCCGTTTGACCAAGCAGCAAAAAAATTCGGACCCTCTCTCATACCTCATCGCGAGATTGAGGAAGCAGTTCGGCCATTAATAAAAATCCGGGAGACAGTAGGTTGGGATTTAAATCTCCTTGTGGATGGTCACGCTCACTTTCAATTGCCTCAGGCATTGCGTATTGCTGATGCCCTTCGGGAAGTAAAACCACTTTGGCTTGAGGATATGATAAAAATGGACAACATCGACACTCTTGCTGATTTCCGCCAACAGAGTAGAATGCCAATCTCGGCAAGTGAAATGTTGCTCAGCAGAGCGGACTACAATGAGGTGCTTCTCAAGAATGCTGCCGACTATGTAATGATTGATCCTACTTGGGTGGGGGGAATCTCTGAAACCTCACGAATCGCAAATCTAGCCCAGACCTATAATATCCCAGTCACAATGCACGATTGCACAGGTCCTTTAACGCTTTTTGCGGGCCTTCATGTCGGAGCCGCTGTTGCCAACTGCTGTTATCAAGAAACAGTCCGAGCCCATATACAAACCGTATATCCCGAGCTAATCGAGCCAAGTATAAAAATCGAGAATGGACATGTTCGTATTCCTACAGGATCTGGTCTTGGTACTCGCCTGAATCCCAACCTTTTCAACTCAAAACTTCCAGCCTATCGAATATCCAAGTTTGAATAAGTGAGACTTACCATCTTGAATCGAAGACTATTTAGTTGCCCCAAACTTCAATAACCCAAAATCAGTAAACACCCGCAAACTTGGGCCGCTAATTAATCCTTGATGTGAAGCTTTCAGAGCACCTAACGGACGACGCTGGCTAAAGAAATTCGATTGAATAGTTGTCTACTGTAATCCAGAATCTAATTTATGCTTACTGAACTGCAAATTAGAGAATACAGGGAAAAAGGATGGACTGTTGCCCCAGCTCTTGTCGATCAGAGAAAGGTATCAGATCTTTTGTCTGAAATGACCTACATCTGCGCGGAAAACACCCTGGAAACTCATGACAAGACGCGAATGGAAATGGAACCGGACCAGCCTCCGCAAGGAAGCGCTGTAAGGAGGCTCTATGAACCCTGTACCCACTACACGGCCTTCGACGCCTTCTCAAGATCTGATCGAATCCTTGACTGCGTCCAGTCACTCATCGGACCTGATATTTTGCGCCATTACAGTAAAATCAATATGAAACCAGCGCGAGTCGGGTCCGTTGTAGAATGGCACCAAGATCTGACCTACTATCCTCTGACTAATGGGGATTCTTTGGCCCTTCTTCTTTATCTAGACGATGCAAATATTGAAAACGGATGCCTGAAATTGATTCCAGGTAAGCATAATCAGGATCTAATGGATCACACTTCTGAAGGATTTTTTCAAGGACGGGTTACTTCCCCGGTTGATGAAAATGCCGCGGAAGCTATAGAAGGGAGTGCGGGAACGGCTATTTTCATGCATGCTATGACACCTCATTCATCAGTACCAAATAAAACTAACAAACCTCGCCGTACCCTAATCATAAGCTATCGATCAGCCGACTCATACCCAATTTTTACAGGTCCAGAAACTGCAGACATTGAGTCACTTGTGGAGCTGGTTCGCGGCAAAAGAAAACTTAACGCACGAATTACATTCTCCTCATTCCCAATTCCCGTTCATGAAAAAAAAGCAGCTTCACTATACGAACTTCAGGAACAGTCACGGGCAAAGAAAGAACGTTAAAGTTTTATCCTATCCCTAAAGTCTGTACTCCTGAATCATCTCTTCATTCAAAGCTGTCCCGAAGCCCGGCTCTTCCGATGGGTAGTAATATCCATCTTTAAAGGGAGCCGTGATCGCATTCATAACTTCAGTGCCATCGTCCCCAGTGCCAAAGCTCTCCACGAAAGGACATATCTCGGAATTTAAGGCAATAGGCAGTCCATAGAGACTCCCTCCACGGTGGGGACAAAAAGAAAGGCCGCTATCAGCGGCCATCTTTGCAATTTTTCGGACCGCTGTAATGCCTCCACTCCACGTAACATCAGGTTGGAGCACTTGTACCGCATTTCGACGGATCAATTCTGAGAAACCATACTGTGTATACTCATGCTCTCCACTCGCAATAAGTGGTCCTCTCATTTCTCGAACGAGTCGGGCATAACCTTCAAGATCATCTGGGAAAAGCGGTTCCTCGATCCAATGGAGACCAATCTCCTGGAGATGTCGGGCCATTTCTAGAGTATATTCCGCATTCTCCCATCGAGCGGAACAATCGATCATCAAAGTGCAGTTGGGCCCAATTAGGTCACGAATGTTGCACAAGCTTTCAAAATTCTTCTTTATACCCGACCTGCCGTCTGCGTATCCACCGGCAGGCTTCACTTTAAAATGCCGAAATCCATCTTTTAAAGCTACCTTGATATTGCCATCCGTTTTGTATCCAAGTATCTCCCTCTTGGGATTGGGCCCAATCAACCGGTATACCGGTTTTGAAGAAAACTTACCAATAATATCCCAAAGTGCATTGTCGAGAGCACTCAAAGCCATGACAAAAACACCTCGGCGTCCATAGTAACTCCCGGCCAAATATAATTGGTCCCATAACATACCAACATTGAGGGGATTGGTTCCGATCAGAAGATTTCGAAGATGCCCTTCAACAATCTCGACCGCCACTCGGCCTCCACCACCCAGCCCGAACCCAGTGATACCATCATCAGTACGAATCACCGCAATGATTGCACTAACTAACTGGGCAAATGGCCCGTGATAATGTCTCCTAGCCGCATCATCATCCGACCTAAACATTGGTAACTCACCTTGATCGGTATGCTGCCAAAGTCGGACAGAATAAGCCGAAACCTCAGAAATCCTAAGTTTGCCTTTAGTAGAACTAATAGAATTAGATAACACTACACGACCGTACAATTTAGATCCTCCAAGTCCACGAGATTTAAAGACTTAGAGTCAAAGGTTAAAAAAAGACAAACTGCCCATTCAGCATACAACTGAAAAGCTTCCTACAAGGAAGTGAAAATTCATATACTCCGGACTCCTGGTTTTGATCCGAAATATGCGGCCATAAAAAAGCCGCTCCCAATTCTAGATAAACACGCTAACCCGAAAGCCGCATAATATCCATAGTTAATGATCAAAAACCCACCAAGAACACTTCCTGAAAAACAAAGAATCTGAAACCCGAATACACGGAAGCCTTGTATTTTCGACCAGTAAGACCGGGGAAGTACCTCAGTGGAGAAAATCTGTTCGATCGGATTATCAATGGCTTCGGAGACTCGTGAAATTAAAAACGCAACAATCGCAACAGGGAGACTGATAAAGCTTCCCATTATACCGACCGCCACTCCCCAAATACTTCGCACGGGCAAAAAAGTAACCGTCGCTCCGAATCGCCTCACAATGCCAGGTGCCATTAAAGAAGATGGAAGGCTTAGAACTTGGCTTATAAAAAAAATAAACCCGATACCCATTGGACCTAATTGCAACTCCTCATGGAAAAAGACATTAAAGAATGGGAAGGTTAGTCCCACAGCAAATCCACGGGCACCGCTCGATGCAGTGAACCCGAAGAAGGTCCGCCACTGAATACCTACCGTCACCACTTGATTCTGGGGCTGCGGTTCATCATTGGTAGGTGTACTCGCTCGTTCAGACATACGCAGGAGAGGTAGTATGGAAAAAAGAGAACAAGCAGCACCAATTAGTAATGAATATCGAAACGGTTCGGGCATATCGGCCGAAGTGTTTAGAAAATATCCCATGAGCCCAGGCAACAATCCACCGACAAGACTCCAGAACATTCTTACCACAATCTGCATAGCCGTCCACAGGGCTAAAGCTTCAGATCGCCGCATCTTAACAGTATTATCAGACAGAAAAGGTACGTGGTTAACCCAGACACAGGCCATTGCTATCCCTCCTATAAAGGAGAATGCCAAGAGCGACGACGCAGCTGTAGAAAAGCACAGACCGATCTGTGATCCAGCCAACAGAAAACTAGCTCCCAATAGGAAAGTTTTCCGGCTGATTCGGTCACTAAGCATACCAATAGGCAAAGCTAAAAGCCCCGTTGCCAAAGGACCCATACTTGCAATTTGCCCTATAAAATCCTCCCGGAAGCTGAGTCTCAGTAGGTAGAGGTTATAGAGCAGAGCAAACAGCGCCATGCCGGAGTTAATTGAGAAACCGTAAATATAAAACAACTGCACACTCCGACTGAAATCACTTAACCGAAAGTTATTCGGGAGCGTAAATAGCGTCATCAGACGTACAGGATCTATCTAAAACCTAGGTCTAAGAAGAGATTATGTCAGGAATTCAGACACTGACTTAACAAGTTCAATCAACAACTCGTCACATCCCATTCGGCCTACTAGCTGAATCCCTTGAGGTAAGTCTTCTACACCCACTTTAACGGGAACGGATACAACAGGCATCCCACAATGAGTCCATGGCAGATTCATAGTGGGGTCTCCAGTGCTCTCTAAACCTTCAGGTGCAGGCCCTACAGCAGAAGGGGCCATCCAAAAATCCACCCCATTCTGGTCCATTAGATCCTCTATCCGCTTAGAATTCCCTTCCTTTGTTCCCAAAAGATCATCGAGTTCTTCGTCACTTATATGCCTCCCCTTATCAATCAAATCGGCTGTTCTAGGCCCATAAGAAATTCCGTAATCTTCGAACCAAGATTTATGCACAACGGCCATTTCCTTCATCATAATTTTCATATTGCAGTCAATAAGCTCATTCAAATCGGGAAAGGCTAATACCTCCGATATCTGGAATCCCCCTTCCTTCATTCGTCGCACATTATTAGCAAAATGAACTCGCCCACAATCAGAGACACAGTCCAAATAAGGCCCCTCAGGTATTCCGATAGTCCAACTCGAAGGACCAGGGAAAGAAGAACTAAGCTCAGCGTTCCAATCCTCCACTAAAACCGTTGCAACCGGTGATAAACCAGAAGCATCTCGGCAAAAAAACCCTACGTGGTCAAGCGAAGGGGCCAAGGGAATGACCCCATCCGTAGGGATCCGACCAAAAGAAGGTTTGAATCCGAAAACACCACAGAAAGCGGCTGGCCTGATTACGGATCCAACCGTCTGTGATCCTAGTGATACTGGATAGAACCCTCTAGCAACACCCGCTGCCGAACCACTGCTAGATCCTCCCGGAGTGTGGTTTAGTCTATGAGGATTCCGAGTAGGGCCAGGCATATAGGAAGCAAATTCTGTAGTAACGGTCTTTCCCATCGACACAGCACCAGCATTAAGAAGTCTCGTGACCGAACTCGCCTGCTGACCCTCAAAGAGAAGGGGAGGCAATCGTGAGCCGCATCGTGTTTCATATCCATCCACTCGATAAATATCCTTGATCCCGATCGGCAACCCGAACAATGACGGTCTTTTATCAGCTTCCGGATATTTCTTAAGAAGGCTCTCACCCCGAGATCTGATTTTTACACGATCGCATTTCCCCGCAACAAAAGCATGAATTGTTCGTTCTTCCTCATCAATCCGATCACAAATTCCATCTAGGTAGGATCCAAGAACAAGCTCACCAGTCTGCAAGGCATCCAATTCATCCGTAATACTTGAATTCAACATTTCTGCATACCACACCTTGTTGCCGGAAACTTCAATATACTTCAATAGTTTCAGTTGCAAAATCATAAATGGAGATACAAGTATGAAGAACTCCCAGTACAACAATAAATAGGAAACCCATAAGGATTCCCTAAATGCGCGTCGGTATAATCTCCCTCATCCATGAATCCAACACCTTCTCCGTAACTCCGACGACGATCGAGTCCTTTCGACGAGATAGTCTTCTGACTGGCGAACAAGTTCGCCAGGAGTTCGAAGGGGGACTTCATCAAATCAGCGCTTTCTTAGAAGGTCTCGATCAATCAGACATCGAAACTGTTCCCATATTTCACGCCTCGACTCTACCCTCAGGAACAATCACAGATGAAACCTGCGAGGAGCTTATACGTTTAATCATAAATGCATTAGACCAGGCTGGACCACTCGATGGCCTCCTGGTATCCCCTCACGGGGCAAATGCGGGAAATGACCCGGATTTTAGAGATCTAGATGGATGTTGGTTATCAAAAGTCAGGAAACGCGTTGGACACCAAATTCCAATTATCTGCGTCATAGATCCCCACGCTAATCTCTCCCAACGTATGGTTGACGCATGTGACGCCACTATCGCTTACAGGTCTAATCCACACATCGATCAGAAGGAACGCGGATTCGAGGCTGTTGACCTACTAATTCGAACACTACGTGGTGAAATAAAACCAGTTCAAAGAGCATCATTACCTCCATTTGGAATCAACATGGAGAGACAAGGAACAACAGAATTCCCGTGTCGCCCGCTCTACGAAATGGCCGACCGTCAACTTGAAGACTCTAGAGTAATCTCTAATAGCATAGTTCTTGGATACCCTTATGCAGATGTCGAAGAAATGGGATCCTCGGCAATAGTTATTACCAACGATGATCCCGAGTTAGCACAAAAGCTAGCGGATAGCCTTGCTGAATACATGCTGGACCATCGTTGTGAATTCGTCGGTGAATACTTTTCCGTCAAGGACTCAGTCAAAAAAGCTGTTGGAATGCCTGGGCCCGTCTGTTTGCTCGACATGGGAGACAATGTCGGTGGCGGTTCAGCCGCCGACGGTACTCTTATTGCGCACGAGATCCATCGTAGAGGTGATACAAAAGGCTTCGTGTGTCTTTATGATCCGGATGCACAGGAGCAGGCCCGTAAGGCGGGCGTAGGAAGCAATTTGACCTTGCAAATGGGGGGAAAGACAGATGACCGTCACGGTCCACCGCTGGTGGCCAAGGTCACGGTTAATAGCCTGCACCTCGGACAGTTTGAAGAATCGGAAATCCGTCACGGGGGGTACACTCATTACAACATGGGCCCGACTACAGTCGTGACCACTGAGACTGGTCTTACGATTAGCCTAACAAGCTTACGGGTGATACCCGTAAGCCTTGGAGTCGTCACAAGCATAGGCCTGGCTCCTGAAAACTTTCAGATACTCGTAGCAAAAGGAGTTCATGCCCCGGTTGCAGCATTTGAGCCAGTCTGCCGCAATTTGATACGCGTCAATACTCCGGGTTCAACCTCGGCCGATATGCGTACATTCAAATATCATCATCGAAGGAAACCCATGTACCCATTTGAAGAAGTTTTAGACTTAAAGCCGTAAGGACGAATATTTAGCAGCGTTATTTGTGGAAACCATTAAAGTTCACACTCTTAATCTAATTTACTCTATCACCTAATCTAAGAAACACATCTCTTTCGCTGAGATACACTTTCTTCCTCAATATCGAATCGGAAACGGAATCTACGGACAAACAAAATGGCATCTTACTTTTTTGAAGATAGGTGCGTTAATATAGTCTCGAAGCTCGTGCCCTTTGTTGAACAAGAGATAATACAACATCGATTGCGGGGGTTTTGACTTCGACAAGCCGTCCCATCTCCTGGACCACTGTCAATAAAGCATCAATCTCCATGCGCCGTCCCATCTCTAGATCCTGCAGCATAGATGTTTTATGGGCTCCCACCGCTGCTGCTCCAGCAATGCGTCTATCGACATCAACACCAAAACGTACGCCCAATCTCTTCCCAATCGCCTGGGCTTCCAGCATCATAGTACGTGCTACCTTACGGGTGCCGGGTTCTGTCGCAATTATATCCAACGTCGATAAGGTAAGAACGCTGATAGGATTAAAGCATAGATTCCCCCAAAGCTTCACCCAAATTTCATTTCGAATCTGAGCACGAACGGGTGCTTTCAATCCCGCTCGGTTCATGACCTCGCTTAATCGAGAAACTCGATCAGACTTCCCACCACTCGGTTCTCCCAAGCTGAATCGGTCCCCATCAATATGACCAATCAAACCTGGCTTCAGAATTTCTGTAGCTGGATAAACAACACACCCAATAGCCCTTTCCGGTCCAATCTTATCCCATTGCTCACCCCCTGAATCAATACTCTCAAGCCGTTGATTACGCCAAGCCCCTTCTATCCCATAAAAATACCAAAACGGTATACCGTTGTATGCAGTCACTATCGCTGTATCGGGACCGAGCAAAGGTTGTATGGAATCTACGATGCCTGATATCGATGGTGCCTTTAGCGTAATAATAACATAGTCCTGAGGACCAACAACGGCTGGATCACTGGTACAAAAAGGATAAGCTACACGGGTTTCACCTTCGATGTTCAACTTAACACCACTCACCCGCATTGCCTCGAGGTGCGGGCCACGAGCAATCAACGACACTTCCTCCCCGGCGAGGGACAATTGAACTCCAAGATAACCGCCGATCGCCCCGGCACCGTAAATACAGATCCGCATTAGCCTATGCCAAGTTTTTCAGCTAATCCAATCCGTTGTATCTTACCAGTGGGACCCTTTGGGATCTCCTCGAGAAAAAGAACTTTCCTAGGCACCTTAAAATTTGCCAAGCGTTCATTGGCAAATGTTTGAATGTCACGCTCTGAAGCCTTGATGCCTTCACGCAGGACGACAGCAACGGCAATTTCTTCACCTAGTTTAGAATGAGGCATCGCAAATGTTACCACCTGCTCCACAGATGGATGATCCATCAACACGTCATCTATTTCAAGTGGGGAAATCTTTTCTCCACCTCTATTAATGATCTCTTTCAGGCGACCGGTAATCGTCAAGTACCCATCTACATCTAACTTGCCTTGATCGCCAGTACGAAACCAGCCGTTCTTAAAGGCCTCATTATTCGCTTTCGGATTATTCTCGTACCCCGACGTAACGTTTGGACCTTTAATGACTACCTCGCCAACATCTCCCATCGAAAGAAGCAAACCTTCTTCGTTCATGATTGACACCTCAGGTCCAGCCGCTCGACCTACGGTACCCGGTTTTCTCTTGCCCGGAGGAAGAGAATTACAAGTCATTTGGTGTGCAGCCTCCGTCATCGCATAGGCTTCAACAACAGGAGATCCAAACACCTCCTCCAACCGCTGCATCACCTGAGGAGGGAGGGACGCAGACGAAGAACGGATGAAACGAAGTCCATTGGAATCAATGATATCCTGATTTCGCCCAGCCATACTGAGTATCATCTGGTGCATGGTCGGAACCGCTGTGTACCACGTCGGTTTAGCTTCCTCCAACCAGGAAAAGAACCGTAACCCGTTAAAACCCGGAGTACAAAACACCGATGCCCCAGCATAAAGACTCGCAAGAATCGCGGCGATTAGACCGTGTATATGAAAAAGGGGCATCACATTTAGGCAACGATCTCCCTTCTTTAAATATAATGTTTCGCAAATATGTTCAGCCGATGCGAATACATTCCGGTGCGACAGAGGGACAATCTTTGGCCGTGATGTGGTACCTGAAGTATGCAAAACAAGGGCGACATCATCAACACTTGCTAAACCTCCAGACAAATCTGACTTTGAATATCTAAAATCTCCTCTGGGCATAATCTTAAACCGGCCCACGGGACCAGCCTCATCCACTACAAGATCGAGAACTGGAATATTAAGTTTGTCTGCCGCATTAACTGCCGAGGAATTACTTCCCTCCTCCACCAACAAGGCTTTCGATTGAAGATCGGCTAGATAAAACTCAAACTCCTCTTCTCGGTAGGCAGGATTGAGGGGTGCTGTTGTAGCACCCGAAGCAATAGACACAAAAGCCGTTGCCATTTCCGGACCATTCGGCAAGACGATGGCAACCCGATCGTTTCGACCAATACCAATTTTGTTTAAGCTTAATACGGTTTCGTCAACCTGCTCCCGCAGGTTTCCATACGTGAGCTCTTCCCGTTGAGAACCTAAAATGGCAATGGCTTCATCTTCCCCGATCGAGAGAAGTTTTCTAACTGTACTGTCCTTGGGCATGTTTCGATGTGTATTTCTTCGTGATCGTTTTCAAATGTCGCACAGCACACAAGCAATATTCGACCCCTTTTTGGCAAGTGTCTGAATCGGAGAATCGCTACCACATCTCGGATTTCCACACTGAGGAAGGCTGAACAAAGCAAGATTTTCCGTGTTTGAAATGTCTTAGGACTTATTATAATCACCTCAAACAATGGTTTCAAAGAGGTTTTAGTTCCCTCACAAGAAACCACCTCGAAGAGAAACAGGATAACGGAACCAAAATTGCTCCACCCGAAACTCCACCTACTCAATTTTTTCTCTTCGAATTATTGAACCAATGTTAAATATTGAGTGATATCGACGATTTTAGACACAATTCCCATATATCGGGGGTGCCAATCTCGGATTTTAAACAGTAGTCTTCACAAAAGACAGACCATATGCGCCCTATCAATCGAATTGCACATTTTTTTGTCTAAGAGCCTTACCTTTACCACGAAGGATGTCTTCCTTCTGCCAAATTCGAACTATCTCCAAAATCGGATCATTTTCACTCAATGTCCCTAGCAGTCGTTCTCTTGTAAACCACTCCCCCCGAAGCTGCTCGTAGGACGAATGTTCAAGCAATCCCTCCGAATCAATAAACCCATACACTCTACACATCTCGTTCTTCGACTCGATGTCCTCAATATACGACATCCAAGGGACGTCGATGTTAAGTTGTTTGTGAATAATATCCTGTAATGCACTAATTCGCGACCCTACATCCCATCCGACACCTTCTTCCTCGTCTGCTGCTTCGCCACCAGGCAAAGTCCAATGATCACTGTTATGTTCACGCACGAGCAAATATCGCGGGGTCCCCTCCCCTTCGCTCTCGACTAATAACCTGGTGGAAGCGATTGGTTGATCAAAGTGAATTGGGAGCAACCTCTTTCCTTCCACACTTAGCGAATCATAAGCGGAGCTTGTGTAGGGGAAATACCCCGCAGCGGGCGGAGCACTTACACTGCAATATTTAAGGAAGAAACCACATCGATCTTCCATAGTATCGCCCGACGGAGGGAAATGCCAGGTATGTCCATGCATCAAAAGCAAATCCCCTTTATTTAGCTTAGGATCAATAAAAGGACCTAATTGGTCTTTATTTGGACAACGTAAATCCCTGATCCGAGCATTCTCATCGATCACCCCCGCCAATTTATGAGATCCAGGCGACACAAGAAGAGGACCGAATGATTTATCAAAGTCATTCAGCGGTATGATCGCGAAAAGCCAATTCATTGAAGAACCTACTGGCCGCCATCTCTTATAATCACAGTGAGCTCCCCCACCTTTATCACCGGGACTCCTTAGGTAAGCAACAAAAGCCGTCAAATAAGCCAATTCGCCTAAAAAAGTTTCCACAGCATTCACCACCACAGGATGTTCCACTATAGGCACAAACCCCGGGTCCGCCATTTGATTGCCTTGAATTGTATATTTTCCCGGAGTGGGATATTCGAAGCCTTCGCCCTCAGTCCAAGCCCGCCCATCTCTGGCATACTCCTGGACTAAACAGCGATAATGTTCGACTTCATCCAATGTAAGTACGTTGCGAATGATATGGTAGCCCTTATCTTGGTAGCCAGCCTTATCTTGGTCGCTCAAGGTAACTTCTTTTTTTACCATGTTCTAAAATTAATGTCAGAATAATTTACCAAATTTTAATCACACCGATAAATTCGATGATCTCAGGATTGAAAGATGTGATTCCCACATTCATCACTATATTTGTTAACTAGGTTGCTAATTAAGGGAATCAATAACGCTCGACACTTCCTAAAGAGGGAAAGCCTTAGAAAAACACAGAAGATACCCCAGTTCCTGTCCCTATTAATAATCTATAGCTTCAGGGCCCTCCCACCTCCGCAGACTAACACCGAACGCATCACGAAGCATACCATCAGGACGATTAGGAAGATCGTATTCAATGTCGCGAGTATTGAGGCTTCGGAAGTAGGGCTGAATATCTTCGGGTAGATTAGCAACTTTTTCCGGATCACGTTCCTCAACCTCCCCGATGGGACCGGACCAGGCAGGACGATAAGCAAGGGCATACATCCGCCGATCGCTATCGCAATGGTTTGGAAAGTTTGCATGAAAAACTTTCTGGTTAATTATCACAGCCGATCCGGCCTTGCAGGTAATCATTAATTCGTCAGGATGACTGAGATAACGAAGATAGGGATTGGCGTCCCGGTGCATGGAAAGATGAGATCTTGGGATGACTTTGAATGGAGACCGTTCCGGAGTAAGGTCATCTAAGTAATAAAGGACACGGGCCAGAATAGGTGAGCTGGATTGAAGACCAAAAATCTTCGAGCCGTAAGGCTGAGCATCTGTATGCATAGCAATTCCAGGGTGACCTGGTTCTGATACAACATAAATGCATGAGGTACAAATAAGATCGTCACCGAAAAGGTAAGTAAGAAAATCAACAATTTCAGGGTTCCCTATTACCTCAATCGCATTAGGAGAGTCGGTCCACTGGACATCGGAACACCCTCTCTGGTGTGGACTATAATCCACCGCCTCTGTCGGGATGCGGTCAAGCTCCATCCGAATTGATTCAGTTTTTTTGACTGAAAGAACATCGGGGATTACGACAAATCCGTTCAATTCGATAGATCGAATCTGATCAGCCCGGTTGAGGCTGGCCCAGTTAGTTGTGTCCTGTCGTGCGTCGGCAATGCTATCTCGACTGTTGGTAAAAGAAGTGTCCATTATACTAAGAAGAGTATGGGTCTCAGATCAGAAGAGCTTACTCTTCTATATTACATTAAAATCAGTTACAAGATAAGAACGGAAATTTTCTCGATATTCAGAACCTAAAAGAGGTTGTCGGCAGTTGCATAGAGAAGGGAAATCGTCCTAGGTTTACATAAGCAAATTATTATACCAGGTGAGTCTGTGATTATTCGAATAAACCCAAAGGAAGCGCACCAAATTTCCATGCGCATTCTGGAAGTTCGTATGGGTGCTCCCCTCCACATTGCAGAAGCTACCACTTCAGCTCTTATTTATGCCTCACTTCGTGGTGTCGAATCCCATGGAATAGGACTTCTTTCAGGCTATGTTAAGCAATGGGAACAAGGTCGGATCGTGCCAGATGCTGAACCAAAAGAATTAAAAGAAACAAAGACAACTATCCTATTGGAT
The DNA here is from genome assembly GCA_964542645.1 of uncultured Opitutales bacterium. GTDB lineage: Bacteria > Verrucomicrobiota > Verrucomicrobiia > Opitutales > UBA2987 > Moanibacter. The sequence continues at coordinate 118,298 of CAZIUG010000015.1, forward strand.
GCACACCAAACACTGGGACACTATGCTAGTCTCAAGGCAGCTGATAATGCGGTAGAGAAGGCGCAAAATACTGGCGTGGGAACTGCTGTTATCCGCAACAGCAACCACAACGGTGCAATTGGTTTTTACGCCAACAGGATTGCAGAAAAAAAGATGCTTGGAATTGTAGTAAGCGCTTGTGCTCCCCACGTTGCTCCCTACGGAGGCACCAAAGGAATTCATGGAACTAATCCTATTTCCTACGCGATACCTAGGAAAACCGGAAATTCAATTGTCTTTGATTTCTCGACAGGTTATTCGGCTGCCAAAACTCGAAAAATAGCTAATACAACAGGCCATCTTCCGAAGGGATTTATGGTAAATAAGGAAGGAAAGCCGACAACCGACCCCAAGGACATCGAAACAGGTTGGATTCTCCCAACGGCAGGGAGTATTGGATATGGATTGGGCATTCTCGTTGATGCCTTAACAGCTGGCTTAGCCGATTCATCCATCGGGCAAGAAGTTCCTCTAGTATCGAATGTTAGAGATCCCTACTGTGGAACATTTAGCGCTATAGCGCTCTCTCCCGATGCATTTGGAGGTTGGGGAGGGTTCAGTTCGCGAATTGAAACTCTTGTAGAGCAAATCCGAAGTATTCCCCCTCAAGATCCTAACCATCCAGTTCGCTTGCCCGGAGAGCGCGGATGGGAGGAGCAGAAAATCCGCAGCGAAAAAGGAATTCCAATCGAGGAGGAAGAATTAAAGAACCTACGGGAGTTAGCTTTTCTTGATCCATAATCAGAAACACAACCCCCAATCCAGCTTCAGACTACCCTTCCCAAAATTACTTGAGCCTAAGTAACAATGGGCCTTCTCAGATCTTAGATGGATCAAGCAATATGGCTAAGTATTTACCTGATTGGGAAGATTCCAAACCCTAATGGATTCGGTTATCTAAATCGTTAGAGGCGGGAAGTCTTATATTCATACTCTAACGCCCCTTTACATCGAGGAATCCTCTCTTCCTGAGGGTCCTTAAAAACACATAAATCAGTAATCCGATATTAAGGAAAACAAGCCAGCCTACTCCCAAGCTCAGAGATCCATGAACAACATTCCTCAGAATTTCAAAGACCGTGTAAGCAACGATTATAGCGAAAAACCCTGAGTATTCTCGCTTAAGTACATTTCTCATGGAGAATGGAAGACTATCTTGACGCCAGATTTGGAATCTGGGCCAGTATGCAGGGGTTACCTTGGCCCATTCAATATAGGGAGCCCCGAATTTTTCTAACAAAAAGCGCTCCTCTGCCAGCATAATACGTTCGAGATAAAAGAAAACCACCAATACCATAATAGCTGTGAACCACCAGACTTGAACCGATAGAATCATGCCTAGATAAATAATGAAATTACCAAAATAAAGTGGATGGCGATGAATCGAATACATTCCAGTCGTATTAAGTGATTCGGCTATTTGCTCAGTGGTGCTTCTACCAGAAGTACGTTTTGGAAGATGGGCCACCGTGACACATCTTATCGCAAGCCCTAAGAATGACAGAACGATGCAGGCGTAATTATATAGCTGGCCTCCAACTCCTCCATCGGTTAGCTTGGAATTAGAGGAATCAGTAAAAGCAAAAAGAAGAAGTGGAATTGAAAATAGTAGAAAATAGCTTCTTCTTCCGAAGAGCCAGCTGCCTTGTTTTTCTAGTTCTTCTCTAAGAAGCATTAGTTAATAATACTGTTTGAAGCTAAATAACAAAGAAGGAAAATATTTTGAGAATCCATAGCTATTCCTACTCGAACCGCTATCTTGCCAAAGATATTCCATACTACAAAAGGCAGCCTGAATTTAGTCCCGTCATCGAATGGCAACACAGTTCAATAAACTCAACACGATTTATTCATCGGAGAGATCAATCGGTAAATATGTACACAACACCGCATACCCTTGCCCATTAAGATGGCTGAAACAGGAATTGTAGTAAAGCCTCACGTTTCGTCTCTTAATATTAGCCAAACCATAAAGTCAAAAGATTGGATTCTAGTCCAATTATGCATTTTAAACCTATCGATAGAAGAAACCGAATTCCATAAACATTTGACCAAAATTAGATTAAGGGAAACACCATAGGCTCAGAATTTCCAATTTGATTTCATGCATTTTCCTTCGCTATAAATCTACGTGCAAATTTCCCACATCTATTTGAATAATTCAAAAGTCTTATAATGTATAAGACACAAAACTTATGACAGTTGCTGATGCTATTGCCTGTGCCCTGAAGAGAGAAGGAGTTAAGTATCTTTTCGCCTATCCAGTTAACCCTCTCATTGAGGCTGCTGCAAAATTAGATATCCGGCCAATTATTGTCCGACAAGAACGAATAGGACTTCATATGGCAGATGCTATAGGGCGCTTGTCATCAGGAAAGCAAATTGGTGTCTTCTGTATGCAGCACGGTCCAGGTACTGAGAACGCATACGGAGGAGTCGCTCAGGCCTACGGCGAGTCCTCTCCAATTCTTGTTCTGCCGGCTGGCTACAATCGGGAACTTGCCCATATCAGCCCGAATTTCAATGCCTATTTGAATTTCCAACACATCACCAAGTCATGCGAAACCCTTAGTTCCAGCGCTGCGACTGAGGAAGTTATCCGCAGGGCTTTCACACGAGTTCGTAACGGCCGTCCTGGTCCGGTGTTAGTAGAAATTCCTGCAGATTTATTTGGAGAAGAATTACCTCAATCCTTCAATTACACTCCGGTTCCCGTAACACGATCAGCTCCCGATCCAGAAGCCGTAGAAAAAGCTTCCATAGCACTTCTGGAGGCAAAACGGCCTGTCATTTATGCCGGCCAAGGCATTCATTATGCCGAAGCTTGGGATTCCTTAAAGACCTTAGCGGAACTCCTTGAAGCACCAGTAGGAACCAGCCTGAGTGGGAAAAGTGCTTTCCCTGAAACCCATCCCCTATCGCTGGGTGGAGGAGGACTAGCAGTACCCCAGACAATATTTGATTTTATTAAAAATGCCGATCTCATACTCGGCATCGGCTGTAGTTTCACGCGGAGTTCATTCGCCCTCGATATTCCAGAGGGGAAAACAATAATTCATGCGACGCTGGATCCCTCCGACATCAATAAAGACGTTAAGGTAAGTCAGGCCTTAGTCGGTGATGCAAACCTCACCCTTAATTCCATAAACGAATGCGTCTCAGATCTTCTTCGGGGTAAACCTCGTAATCGCTTTAATCAAGTAACTGGAGAGATCGCAACTATTAGAAAGAGTTGGATACAACGCTGGAAACCCAAACTGACCGATACATCAACACCATTTTCTCCCTACCGTGTAATCCGGGATCTCATGCGAACGGTCGATGTCGGAAACACCATTATAACTCACGATGCCGGGAGCCCTCGAGATCAACTTGCCCCATTCTGGACTAGTTTGGCTCCTCTCTCCTATATCGGATGGGGGAAGACCACCCAGTTAGGATACGGCCTGGGTTTAGCCATGGGTGCAAAGCTGGCATGTCCCAACAAGCTTTGCATTAACGTATGGGGAGATGCAGCCATCGGATTTACAGGAATGGATTTTGAAACTGCAGTTCGGGAGCGAATACCCATTCTCTCAATTTTGTTCAACAACCTCTCTATGGCCATCGAACTCAAAATCATGCCTATCTCTACAGAGAAGTTTCGAAGCACCGACATTTCCGGCAACTATTCACAAATGGCAAAGGCCTTCGGAGGTTATGGGGAACGTGTTGATTTACCAGAGAACATAATTCCTGCCATAAAACGAGGCATTCAGAAAACCGAAGAAGGAGTACCTGCCCTTCTCGAATTCATGACAAGCAAGGAAGTCGAAGTTTCAAAGTTTTAGTTAAGTTATGTAGTAATCGAACTACAATTCTTTCGTCTCACGATAAGCAGACGAAAAGGAGATCATCAAGATCGCGTCACCTGATGAGATATTTCGTGCCTTGTGCGGTAGATTAGCGGGCAGATTGATGCAATCGCCTGGTTCCATCCGGATTCTGCGTCCTTCTTCAATAAAGTGCTCAATTGTTCCCTCTAATACTACCAAAACTTCGGAGCAATTAGGATGATAGTGTAATGGGTTTTCCTCACCAGCCTTTAGGACACACTTCCCAACCGTCATCTCGGTTGAGTTTCCAAGATCGGCGTTCGCATACCAAGTCAGATTACCCCAGTTAAAGGGCACAGTCTTTGCTTCTCTGCTACGACGTACTGTTGCCTTTTCCATGCTTTAAATACTCCTATTCTTATGAATTTACTTAATCACAAACTAGTCCGTTGTTGGATAAATTGTATTACCCTGATCTATATGATGAGATAATCGACTACCTAAACAAGGAAAGTGATAGATGTGAAGCCCAACGAGATCATGCTAATACTATGACCAGGAACATCCCTCCATCTTGCCAATCAAAACAATACGATCCACAGGCAACTTATGGAGTTACTGTCTAGCCAACTTGCCGTTCCCAGAGTTTTTTCATTTCTCTCGACGATTTAAGTAACTCCTCCAGTGTACCAATAGAGTCTACTCTTCCATCCTTCATGACTACGATCTGGTCAGCCCTAAGGAGTGCGGGCCGGCGATGAGAAACAACAATGTAAGTTGCTTTACGCCCCTTAAACAAACGTGTCCAAAGAACTCTCTCGGTTTCGACATCAAGAGCGGACGATAGGTCATCAAACACAAGCAATTCGGCATCTCGAATAAACATCCGTGCAGCGCCGACTCGCTGAATTTGGCCTCCAGAAAGTTTTACACCTCTTGGGCCTACAATTGTATCGAGACCGTCCGAAAGGCCGTAAACTTCCTCATCCAAGACCCCTTGATAAAGTGCTCTAGATAAAGTATCGGAATCATTAGGAAGACCACAGAGAATATTTTCCCGTAAAGATTCACTGAAGAGATTTGGGATTTGGGAAGTATAGGCGCATCGTGGAGGAGTCAGAAAGGTCTTCGGATCTTTGATCTTATCTCCGTTCCATTTCATTAAACCCTTATTAATAGGAAGTGTGCCGAGAATAGACCGCAGAAGGGTTGTTTTCCCAGAACCGATCTGACCAATTATTACTGTAAAGGAACCTTCGGGTACCCGGAATGAAACATCGAAGATCCCCAGATTCGACTCAGGATATGTGTACCCTATCCCTTCTAACGAAAGCTCTTCCAGTGGATTCTCAGGACGCGTTTGATTGGGTTCAGGGGGAAGTTCAGTCAAATAAAGAGGTGCATCATCGATCAGACACTGTCGAGGAGTATCTTCCACGGTATTTGCTATTCGATCATAAGATACTCCTGCGCGTTTATGTTGGGCAAGAAGAGTACCAAGTAAAGAACCGCTCCGCGCAACTTGTCCGATATAGGTAGCAAAGAGGGCCATATCCCCAACCGTGAAGCTGCCAGATTTCATTTTATCGGCAACCAGGATAAGGATTACACCAGTAGCAATATGCCCCAAATTCGCATTGATCGACTGAAGTAATTCATTGAATATATTATCGACCAATGTCGATCTACGACGTTGATCATTCAGCCCTCTAAAGTGTTTAACCATATTGACTTCTGCAGTCTCAACCTTAACGGCAAGAACCGACTTAAACATTTCGTTAATAAAGTTTGTAGCCTTTTCAGTAGCAACACGTTGAGCTGTACGGTATTTATGGATGAGCTTGCGACAAGCGTCTACAATGATAACCACACATATAGCAGGAACCATTGTAATGAGCGTAACACCGAGATCGATGGCAGCCATATAACGAATCGCGAGAACTGCAAAAACCAGGTTGCCCCACAAATGAATGTACTGATTAAGATAATGAATAATTCCATTAACATCATCCCGGAGCCGATTGGTTACCTCGCCCGATGCTCCAGAGATACGCAAGGAATCTCTGACTTCGAGAATAGCCGCCAGAAGATTTCGCCGCAGGAGAGTTTCGATTGAGAACCACCACCTAGGCCAAGTAAGCGCAGAACCGAAAAGCGCAATCCGATCCCCAAGTTCAACTACAATAAAGAGAGCTACAAAAGTGGCTGCTGTGAAACCCGATTCCGCCTGGCCGGTTAGAACATCAAAAAATGCCTTTAAGACGAGCCCAGCAAAGAAAGGCGCAATATCGTCTATGCCTCGAAAAAAAATTGTCGCTAAAAACAGTAGAGGCCGGAACTTTATGAGCCTCCAAGTTATTTTTCGCATTGATGTAGAGGAACTCATGAGATGAGTTCCTCCGAACCCCTTCTGAGCAAACCGAAGAAGTGAGAGTTCGAGTCTGCTAAGAGGTCAGAACGTTTACCGTGTTCTCGAATGTATCCATTTTCCAGGATTAAAATACGATCGACCTTCTGGACCGTTTCGAGACGGTGAGCAATGATGATTCCTGTTCTGTTCTCGAGAAGGCGCTCTACTGCAAGGTTTATGGTTCTTTCAGTTGCTGGATCTAGTCTCGAAGAAGGCTCGTCTAGTATAATCAACCCAGGATCCTTAAGAAAGACTCGTGTAAATGCGAGGAGCTGGGCCTCTCCTGCCGAGAGACGTGATTTTCTAGAATTCATCTGACTGTCAAGTCCGTCAGGCAGGGAATCATACCAGCGACCAAGGCCTAGATCTCTAAGTGTAGTCACAATTTTTTCATCCGGTATTCCCTCTTTAAAAAGAGTCAAATTTTGACGTAAATTAGCATTGAAAAGGTGAACATCCTGAGTGACCAATCCAATATTTCGGCGTAGATCTTCGACTCGCACATCCAATATCGATTGCCGACCAATCCTAATTTCTCCTTTCTCCATTTCATGAAGTCTAAAGATTAGACGTGTGATCGTGGTTTTACCGCTACCAGTCCTTCCAAGTAACCCTAGCTTTTCACCCGGGTTGAGAGTGAAATCGATATCGTTTAAAACCGGCTCTCCAGAATTATATGAGAAAGTGACTTGCCTAAACTGGACTCCGAATGGACGGATCGAAGCGAGGTTGTGATGACCCGTACGTACTTTCGTTTTAATTCGATGAAGTTCTTCGATTCGTTTGAGACCAGCAGTTGCTCGCTGCAGTTCATTAATCTGCCGACTGATCTGAAATATAGGCTCGTGAAGCATCGAAGTGTAATGGACAATCAAAAATACATCCCCTATCGTGAAGACCGATGTCTGGTATAGCCAAATACCCATTCCCATTGCTAAAGCAAATCCGAGGACGTACATAAAACCAGTAATAGCTCGCAGCAGTTCATTCATTAGTTCCGATCTCTTGACCCGCCTATACAGATCACGATTCACACCATGAAATCGGTTTAGGATGTAATTACCCGAGCCGCTGGTTCGTATGTCTTCGAGGCCAAAAATCCGCTCCTCAAGAAAACCGAAGAGGCGGGCATAACCTTCTCTCTCTTCCGTATAGATGGGAACCGCAATATTCCTTGTGAGATTGAGGATGATTAAGGCGACAATTGAAAACAGGGTGAGAGCAAAACCCACTCGCCAATCTTCAATAAAAACTAGAACGATCACACCGAGGAGCAAAACCACACCCCCTAGGACTTGAATTAGAAATTGAGAGAAAAAACTCGAAAGTGCGGTTGTGTCTCCATCGACTCGTTCCATCATTTCTCCAGGAGTTCTTTGCTGATGGAAACTCATGTCTAATTTCAAACAATGAAGTGCAAGATTGTTACGCATTTCGTTGGTCACACGCCACCCTACATCCTGACCAAGATAGGAACTTACAATTTGGATAGTCTGTCTCAAAATACCGATACCGATAAAAGCAACTCCCGCCCAAACGAGATATCGAAGGGGCCCATTCATGGTGGCCGTGTCTATAAAATAGCGGAAAATCTGAGGATTGAGGAGATTGAGGCCGATAGAGACGAGCATGCTCATAACCAAAAATACGACTCGCCCTTTGTAAGGGACTAGGTAGACGCCTAAAAGAGAGGCATAATGCCGTAATCTCACTCGGGAATTTAAGTCTAAGTCTAGAGGTTTCATTCAAATCCAGACTGAGTTAGAATAACCCTCGTCCGTTTTAAGAACACATAAAAATTCAGCCCAAAAGTTGACAAGCATGTTGATTCGATTTGTGGCATATTCTTAACCTTAACTCTTGTCCCAAGAATTAATCTAATGATTATGAATCAATAGAATATGAACCAAACATCGAATCCAAAAAATCGCGATCCAGCGGAGAGGCCTACCGTATGGATCGTTTTTTTCATTCTCATTGCTGGACTCATTCCAATGTGGCCAATGGAAGGATTTATCTTTGGAGTTCCTACTTGGGCAGCATTCGCTGTTCTGATGAGTATCGCTCTCAGCCTTTTCGCCACCTATATTATTCACCGACTGTGGCCGGAAAACGAAAAGAAAGGGCCGAAAGACTACAATGAGTTTGATTAAAACTCTTCCATTTGGTCCAGGTGCTCTCTGGGTAGTAGGTATCTATGTCTTGAGCTTGCTCGGTATTGGTTATCTTGGCTATATTAAAAGGAAGGAAGAAAGTCCGAGCGACTTCTATCTAGCCGGTCGAGAGATGGGATTCCTAGTCCTTCTCCTAACACTATATGCAACACAATATAGTGGCAATACTCTATTCGGATTTAGTGGCGCTGCCTATCGTAACGGACTAGGATTTCTCGTCTGTCTTCACTTCATGACAGCTATCGTTGTCGCTTACTTGCTCTACGCCCCAGCTCTTTTTAAACTCAGCCGCAAGCACAAGTTTGTTACTCCGGCTGATTTCATTGCCGAACGGTTCAAACATCGAACCCTCCAACTCATCGTGACTCTTATCATGCTGTTCGTCCTCTGCAATTTCGTCATTGCACAGATGAAAGCATTGGGAACAGCATTCGAAGGAATTTCTCAGGGCCGCATACCCATGTCGATAGGAGTAATCGGACTAGCTATTGTGATGTTAGCTTATGAAACTTTAGGTGGCATGCGCAGCGTTGCTTGGACCGATGCAATTCAAGGAGTAATACTTTTGATTGGGTTCGCTCTTATTCTGGCTCTAGCTCTAGTTGAATTAGGATCCCTTCCAGAAGCAGTAGCAATCCTGGCAAACAATCCAGAAACCGTCCATAAGATCACTCGACCTGATCCACCCGGATGTCGTTACTGGCTAAGCTTCATCCTATTAGTCGGGTTCGGAGGAGCAATATATCCTCAAGCAATCCAACGTATTTACGCTGCAGGGAGTATTCGGGTTCTGAAAAAATCCCTCTCAGTGATGGCATTCATGCCCCTTGCTACAACCCTTGTAGTAGTCACGATTGGGACGCTCATGGCCGCCTACCATCCCAACCTGGGTCGGCAGGTGGTAAGCTTGGAAGCATCTAGCAATGTCAATCTCTCGGAAACCGTTCTTCCACAGTTATGTCTACAAGTAATGCAAAGTTCCATTCTTGGATATTGGTTAGTCGTCGTGATTTTTGCGGCTGTTATCACCGCTATAATGTCCACTGCTGACTCTGCTATCCTTAGTATTAGTTCTATGGTGACCCATGACGTTTACAAACCTTACTTGAAACCGAATGCAAGTGAGCGTCATTTGACACTGATTGGAAGACTAGCCGTCTGGATTTTAATCCTACCATTGGTTTGGATCGCCCTCGAATACAAAGGAAACCTTATTCGACTTATCGAGATCAAATTTGAGATGTTAATCCAATGTGTCCCAACTTTTTTTCTGGGTTGTTACTGGAGAAGACTAGGAGGACGCACTCTTTTGATTGGAATAGTTGTCGGCTGTCTGATCAGTCTCGGGCTCACCTTTTCTGGTTCTCTCGGGCTCACCCAACAAAATTACAAAACTCTTTGGGGGTTTCACTCAGGCATCATTGGTCTGGCCGCCAATCTTCTTATCTGTTCCACTGCTTTTTTTCAGAGAAGAGCCCAAACTTTTACTTAAGATCCATCGGACAACCATCTCCAAGTTCCTCATACAGATCCTCGAATCCTCTGTCCTTTCAGTGGGTGTAGGCCTAGAACCCTAAAAACTAGCCAGAGTTTTGATCTGTACGATACCGCGCAAATGTGGAGGCCTGTTCATGGGAAAGCTCTGGTTCCGCACAATGGCGGAGGATCCAAGAACGGGAGTGATCTCGTAGTTCAATAGCGATATTCCATCTCCCATTATTTTTCTGCGCCAATATCTTTTGCGGATCGATTGGGTCTCCTACAACTACCGAAACCCCACCTTTTCTGGGAAACCACGAATCGGCACGCAAGATCGATCGAGTGCCTCGAATGGCGATGGGAACAATCGCAACGTCTGCTTCTGCAGCAGCAACGAAAGCTCCCAAATGAAATGGAAGAAGTCCAGGCATTCGGCTGAAAGAACCTTCTGGAAAAAAGAGGAGAGCTGTCTCTTCTCTTGAACTCGAAGCAAGAACATCAAAGTCTTTGAGCCCCTGTTTATGGTCGAACCGATCAACAGATTGAGTGCCGATTTTGCTAAGGAATTTTCCAATCAATGGATTTTTCCAGAGCTCTGATTTCGCAACAAATCTTACCGGAAAAGGAAGAAGGGTTGTCAGTATAAACCCATCTATGTAACTAGCATGGTTGCAGACGAGAATGAAAGGGCGATTCTGAGGTATTCGATCAAGTCCCGCAATGGTTAAAGGAATACCTGCTAACCCGGAAAGCAAGTGACCAATGTATTTCAAGATTGTCCAACGCCATGATACAATGGGATTGGCTACGACTCCGAACCAAATAAATGGAACCATAAAACCAAAAAGAATCCAGCATCGAGTTGCATAAAGAATTGCTCGAAGTGAGTTCCATTTTGTCCCAATCTTCTCCTGTAGGAGAGACCAACGAATTCCAAGGTTTTCTATAAAAGAAATATGACGTCTTTTTGTCTGCTGCTTTCTTTCGTAGATTGCACGATTTGCCACCCTTCGGACCTTGCCACTCGATGTTTTGAGAACCGTTCTCGGCGGAACGAGAACCAAATCATCAGGAATCAATCCAACCAGTTCTGAAACTAGAAGATTGATCTCGGAACGCAGTACATTGAGACCCCTCTCCGATTTTTTTCGCGTTTCGGCGAGAGCGACCAATCGTTCTGATCCGGAGATTGGATCAGCACTGCCAAATACAGCAACATTACCTGTGATAATATCTTGATGTCGTCCTATAGCTTCCTCTAGTTCATACGGATATAAATTACGGCCAGCCTTAATGATAATATCTTTTACTCGGCCCGTAATGTAAACTTCTCCCTGGGCGATGTACCCGCGATCGCCAGTGTTTCGCCAATCGCCATCAAACAATCGGCCAGTCTCGGAAAGATTCTTATAATAGCCGGATGTGGCTGATGGACCCCGAAATTGCACTCTTCCTTCCTGTCGTTCGGGCAGTTCTCTCCCACTCGTATCGACAATCCTGATTTCGTGCCCGGGAAGAGGAAGACCGTTAGACACAAATACGAGGGAAATCCCATCTGCCAGATCCTCCTCCATTGCTATTCCGGCACTCTGGAATGATTGACGATTAACCCGATCTCGCTTAATCCCTCGACCCAATGGAGGAAAGGTGAGACCTACGCAACATTCGGCAAGCCCATAAACAGGCGTTAAAGTCTCGGGCTTAAATCCATAATTGCCGTATCTCCCAATAAATTTCTCTACCGTCATCGCGCTGACAGGCTCGGCCCCATTAAATGCTACTCGCCAGGAGCTGAGATCGAGACCAGAAATCTGAGCATCATCGATTCTTCGGAGGCTCTGATCATAGGCAAAATTTGGGGCAGCCGAAAGTGTGCCTCGATAACGGTGTATAGCCCAGAGCCAACGCTGAGGCTTTGCCAGAAAAGCAGTTGGTGACATCAGAACAAGCTTCATTCCGAAGTAAAGGCTACCCATCCAAGCTCCAATTAGGCCCATATCGTGGTAGAGAGGTAACCAACTAATGAAAATATCAGATGATCTAGCGTCTACTGCCTCGCCCATCATCCTAACGTTGTTCAAAAGATTGGAATGAGTAAGCACGACACCCTTGGGATTACCAGTGCTCCCAGATGTATACTGTAAGAGCGCGATATCTTTACCTGTTATAACTGGTAGTACCTTTGAAGATTCCGATAAGAGAAGATCCTCTACTGTAAAGATATGCTGCAACTTCCCTACATGTCCCTTTTTATTTGCCATAAACCTCGACCCTTCCGCCGAGGTAATTAGGAATCTTGCGCCACAACTACGAAGGATCGATTCCTGTCGCTGAATATGATCGCCTAACGTTCTCCACCGTGCTGGTGGGTACAACGGAACAGGGACGCCTCCCGAATATAGAATACCTAAAAAACTGTAAAAATATTCGGCGCCGGTGGGGAGAATAATTGCGACCGGTTCCTCGAGTTCTACCCCACGGAACCGCAAGCTCTCAGCAATAATAAGAGCGGAATTTTGTAAGCTACCATAACTGATCTTCTCCCCTTCTCCAAGATCAGAGTAAAATTGGATAAGGGTTCGTTCTGGATGTTGCTTTACGTGCCACTTAAGAACTTCAGTTAGTGTCTGAGCGCTGGTAGGATTTCCTTCTATTACCTCTCGTTTATTCGGTGTAAATCTTCCCTTGGTACTAATTTCTTCCTTCAGCCCAGCTCTTTCAATAACTCGTAACAAATCCCGTGGTGTTTCAGCATCGATAAAAGATCGCTCTAAGAGGGAGATTTTGAACGTCTCCTCGATTCGAGAGTGGAGCTCCATCTTAGAGAGACTATCAAGACCTGTCACGCTATCGAGATTATGGTCAATCTCAGTCGATGGATGTCTCGAATCCCTAGGATTAATCTCCGCAACGAGCTCGTCAATCAGACCAAGAAGGGTCTCGACAGAAGCATCCGAATCAACCTTACCTGATTCGTCCAGAGGCATGTGTTACTTATTAGTCTATCACTTAAGCATTGCAAGGATTCGAATTTCAATAACCTCTTATTGACCCGTTCCTATTCATTTCAAAGGAACACCTCTCTATTCCTAAAGCAACGGATGGGGAAGATTAGTGAACACCAAAGTCTTGTAAGTATTTCGGAATTCATCCCATTCAAGGCTAATAAGAAGCGTCGAACAGGGCCCTATCAACATGAGATTAGATTCAAGCAGACATTAATCGACAAATTTAAACAGCTTCCTAGACAAACGCTCACTGTATTGGAATAATCGGTAATATCACATGCGACGGTTGTTCGGCGCAGTGAAAAATCGTATTATCGGCTATCACTGTACGCCGATTGCGGCCTAAAGGTTCACCCGAGTTTGGATTGACATCAAATCTCGGGAAATTAGAGCTCGAAATATCGAGGCGAATGCGGTGGCCGGCCGCAAAAAAATTACTTGTTGGATAAAGAGTTATTCCGACTTTCACAATATCCCCAGGTGTCAAAAGCTCCTCCTGATCGAATCCATTCCGGTAGCGTATACGCATAATGCTATCCGTCAGGTTCAGAGAGTAGCCAAAAGGATACCATTCATTCGACGGGTAGACATCGATGAGCTTGGCAGTAAAGTCTGTATCAAAAGCTGACGAAGTTACCCAAAGCACTACCTCTATCGGGCCTGTGACTTCGATATCCCTCTCCAATAGCTCAGTTTGGAAGACAAGGACATCTGGACGTGACCCAATCGGGAGGAAGGGAGGGCTACAGCCATAGAATGTTGCTCCCTCAACCTGATCATAGCCACCAGGAAGCATAACCTCATGAACCCGCGTTGATATGGGAGCTAGAGCAGGATTCGCCAAACCGGATGGGAAATCACCAACTTCCCTAAGGGATGAAACATTCCCACCCACCGAAGGGACAGGGACCCTGGGGTCAAAGCTATAGCTTGTACTGGTGATAGTTTCAGATGGTTGGTCGGTGCTAAGAGAACCTCCTTCATGTAGATAGAACTTGGTATATTTCGTTCGTAAAAGGGGCCATTCATTCTCGTCTCGCCATGATCCACCATGAAAAATCCTGTCGCTACTAGTACGATAGCCATCGCCACCTCCCATGACAAAGATCCTCACCGGAGGCAGTCTAGACACTTCATTATCCATATTTCTCATCCAGTAATCGTACCATTGGAGATGCAGATTTCTGAAGTTTCCGATCGACGCTTCTTCGCCAAATTCAACATTACCCGCATAAGACAATTCTTGGGTAGATGATCCATGAGTCCATGGGCCGACAATTACTTTAACTGGACCCTTCTTAGACTCAGAGAGACCACAATAGTTTTCAAAAGTTGCTCGAGTATAAGAATCATACCAACCCCCGCAGAGTAGAATCGGAATATCAGGAAAACTATCCCAGTGCTCGGAAGGGGCAAGGCTAGGATGCTTCCAATACTCTCCGTAGTCCGACTTTGTAAGCAGTTCAAACGCCCAGTTCTCGTATGGAGGAACGAGTTTCAGCTGGGTTTGCCCTTTACGAATCGGCATTCGTGTGAGCCATTCACCGAAGGGAACCGCTCCCAGGTTAAGCGCAGGATCGATACTCGGATCGGATTTCAGTTTACTTTGCGTATTCGAGGCTGAATGCCAAAATGCCCAGGCCAGAAACCGAAGCTCAAGGGCACCACCCTGACGAACAGAACTTGAGTGTCCATTTGACCCACTTTGGTTTGGAATCATCGTCGTCAGGTTATCTGGCCCGAGTCCAGCAAGGGCTGTCTGAGTCCACCCTGCCCACGAGGTACCCCAAGTCCCCACCTTGCCGTTCGACCATCCCTGCTCCTTAATCCACTGCATCGTATCGAAACCGTCTTCTGCTTCGGGCACCAAAAAATTAACGTCGCCATCAGATCGGAAACAGCCGCGACAATCTTGAATCACGGCGATATAACCCCGGCATGCAAACCATCGGCAAAAGTTGGTCAACTTCTCGACTTCGGTCTTATTGTATGGAGTTCGATGAAGGAGAGTAGGATACTTAGAAGGCAAGGGGGAATCCGAATTCTTAGCTTTTGGATAATAAACGTCGGTCGCAAGATCTACACCATCACGGGCAGGGACCATGATATCCTCTTCAAGAATAAAATCGTAATCTGGTTGGAATTCCACGGGTCTGATACATCTAAATCAAATTATAAATCGGAAAAACCCAAGCACGAAGAAGGACGGAATTCAAGGCTTCCCTTCTATTTACATCTACCCTTTAAATAGGCAATGTCTCCGGCCAAACGAGAAATCAGAGAATTTCGATCACGAAACTTACCCACTTTCGAAGGAAAGAGGTAGAAAACTTGGGCCAATCTATATTTCAGATACGGTATAAAGGTATAAAACCATAGAATCCTAACCAATCCCCATTTCTTGCATATGCCGGTAGCTGATTGCGAGACATTCGAAGGGGTCTTTCCCGTAGCATTGATCCTGCTCCACAAAAGCCCACTCGACACCGACCTGGCGGCATGCGTCAATAATCTTTGGCCAGTTGAGATTACCTTCTCCCACTTCTGCAAAACGCTGGATCCGATCCCGATCAACCTGCATATCCTTAAAATGAATACCAGGTTGTCGGTCACCTAAGTCGAGAATCCACTGGATCGGATCACTACCACCAGCAACCAACCAGTAAACATCAAGTTCTGCTTTCAAGATTTCACTCGGAGCCTGTTTATAGAGACGCTCAAGCCAAGTATGACCGTCGTAACGAATTAATTCGTGGCTGTGATTATGGTAGGAAAAAGAAATTCCAGCTGAATTGAGTTTTTCCGCTATTGGACTCAACTCAAAGACAAATCGATCCAGGCCATCAAGGGACAGATATTCTTTGGGCAATCCCCCTATAGCAGCGTGGCAACAGTCCCAAAGCTGATGGGTTTCGATGACACGATCAAGATCTCCGAGAAATTCGTTCCACCCAAAATGAGTGGCAGCAATGGTGAGACCGTTATCCTCTGCAAGGTGGGCCACGTCGCCTGGGTTAACATCGCCGAAACCAGAAACTTGTACTCCCTTATATCCAATTTCCCTCGATTTCTTGAGTGCATCTGCCACCCCCTCGATAGTCTTGGTGAATTCTCTAACTGTGAACAACTGCGCGCCTGCCTTTAGTTCAGTCATGGCATGCGATTCTGAATTTTGGACTGAATTCAGTCAAGGGATCTCTACGACCCAAGATAGCCAAAGGAACCTCTACCTGAACACAAATTCAGTAAGAATGCCGAAAAGTCTCACAGAATCTAATTCCTCTGTGCTCTTCAGCACTTTTCCTCCTGGCCACTTCGACTCGACCTATAAGCCGCATCAAGCAACTCGACAGCACGCAAACCACAGTACCCAGGCGAAAGATTCGCTTCCTCTAGCCCAAGGATCAATTCAACAAAATTGTGCAACGGACCATCACAAAGGTAGGCACCCTCATCCCTTCTAACATCCAATAATCGATGCTCCCCATCATGGCGATAGAGATCAACCCGTTCCCGATCAATGTCGAAATTAAGCATCCCATCGGATCCAAAGATTCTCATATCCAGCTGATAGCGAGCTTCATCAGGCAGCGAGGCAGCCCCGGAAATTGTCGCGATAGCTCCATTCTGGAAAGTAGCTGTTATGGCGTCGTATATATCGACCGCAGCCCCCACCTGGCTCATTTTAGCAAACACTGCTTTCGGGTCCAATCCAGTTAGCCATATGAGAAGCCCCAGGGCATGACTCAACTGTCCCTGTCCATACCCACCCTCTGACACTATTGGATCAGAGTAGGTTTTGACCTCAATAGGCATGTAAGAACCAGCATATTCAGAAGTCTCCCCACTAAAGAGTCCTCTCCCACCAGGCGACGCCATATGGCAGACTACGTGCTCTACTTCACCGACTAATCCTTCCTTCATCAATGCTTTGGCCTTTTTAGTAAGGGGGCGGTAGTGCCATCCATGAGATACAACTAATTGCATACCAGACTCATTAGCAACACGGACAATCTCCCGAGCATCCTCGACCTTTGTTGCAAACGGCTTTTCGACATAGACATGGCATCCGGCCTTAAGCGCCGCAATAGCATGAGGTCCGTGCCAAGGGTGTGGCGAGGCGATCACTACACCGTCGAGTTCATGGTCAAAAAGCTCCTCATAGTCTGTAGTCGTCTCGGAGAATCCAAAGTCATGCTGCACCTTTTTATTGACTGTCTCGTCCAACCCACAGGCGCAAACCAGCTCAACATCGCTCCTCAATTTGAGGACTGGGATATGGTTACTAGTAGCCCACCATCCGATGCCTATAAACCCAATACGAGCTTTACGAACATTCGACTGAGGCCGATTTCTCGCCTCTGCAACCATCGCCTCTGTTATCACGCTAGGAAGGACCTCATGAATTTCGTCATTCATTATCTTAGTTTTTTAAACACCCGGTTTGGGAAAGTCGATTTAGATAGGGAATGAACGCAGCTTTAAGCACCCTAGGTTTCCGAAAAGTCATAAAATCCAAACTCCAACCGGGACCTTAAAGACATTTGAGTAGCCCAACCAGGGCCTTTTGATCAGATAGCGAACTCAACAAACAAGCGTACCTCCATCACCGTCCGAGGGAAACCATTGGAAAACCCTGTTTCACCTACTTTACGACCAAGAGTTTCCTTCGTTTATTCACTCCCCGCTACACTACCCTATTAAGCGAAGTTTTCGAAAGAATCCCATAAACGCACCATCTGCTTTGTGGCCATTTACGTTGATTCCAGCTGCACCCCAGGCCATTGATCGTCACTGGCCGTCACGTCTACCGTAATACCATCAGGATCCTCTACTTTAAACGACTCTGAAGGAGGAATTGAGGGGTCATATGCCTTACCACCAGAAACCCCATCCCAGTAAATCCTGAAACCCATTCTTTCCAGACGAGAAGCTGCCTCAGACAAGTCTGATACCCTAACGCCAATATGTAGATAGTCTAGCATTCCACTGACATGCTCAGGACGACTGGGTCCTGAATGCTGAAAGACACGAAAGTTATGGTAACCATCGGTCAAATCGAAACACCGATCATCAATGATACTATGAACTTTTAGACCCAAACCGTCCCTCCAAAAACGTATCGTCTGGTCCAATTTTGATGCCCGCACCCCAACGTGAACTAATGTGCTCATTGTTTTACTCATACTATTAAAGATTTTAATAACTCTAAGCCCAGACACTCAAGCACGGAGTGCCGAAACCGAGGAAAGGATCTAACTATTCAAAATAAAAACATATTGACATGTCACTTTCAATGGAACCCTGATTGATTTCTAACTTATTATTAAAATGAAGTCATCCATAGTAAAAGTCACATTAGCCTTTGATCTCGGTCACAAATTTGTCAGTGACCTGCAGGCGACTTTTCCCAATGTTGAATTCCGCACTGCCTATACACCTGAAGAACAACTCAAGGAAGCACCCGACACCGAAATTCAATTCGGCCTGATCGACAGGGAGACTTACCTCGCAGCTTCGAACCTTCGATGGTTTCACTTTATAGGCATCGGCTTTGATTATATTCTAAGGGAGATTCCAGAGATCATCGATAACGATACAATCATGACGAATGCACGTGGGACCCACGTCATTCCAATTTCAGACCATGTGTTTGCCATGGTACTCGCTTTCGCTCATCGAGTTCCAGAACTACTCGATGACCAGCATAATCACCGCTGGGAAACATATAAGTATCAAGGGCGTATCATCGAACTAGCCAACACAACCATGGGTGTAGTGGCCATGGGAGATATCGGCACAGCAGTAGCGCAGCGAGCCCAAGGCTTCGGTATGGATGTTTACGCGGTCGATATAAAAGAAATGGCTCCTCCACCAGGAGTCGCCGAAGTTTGGGATATTTCGCGCCTAGACGATCTTCTCAAGATCTCTGATTGGTTAGTTATCACCGCCCCGCTAACCGATCAAACACGGAACATGATCGGCCTAAAAGAAATAAACCGCTTAAAACCAGGAGCACACGTTATTGTCGTATCACGAGGATCAATTGTTGATGAAGCAGCCCTCATACAAGGGCTTCGTTCCGGTCACATTTCCGGCGCAGCCTTAGATGCTACAGCAACCGAACCACTTCCGAACAATAGCCCCCTTTGGGACGAGCCAAATGTTATCATATCCCCACACGCATGTGGTGAATCCTCTCAACTCTTAGAACGACGAGGACAAATTTTTAAAGAAAATTTGCGGCGATACCTATCCAGTGATCCTCTAATTAATTTGTGTGACATGAAGGCTGGATATTAGTTTTTGAGATCAACAATTCATACCCTCCGTTTTTATGTAGCATAGCTGTTGCAAAACTGGCCCCACTCATTGAATTCAGCCTTAAACTGTCTCCTCAATTTTGTAATAAGCTCCTCCAATTCATCAATCCGAACCTGGTCTTCGAGTTCCGCCTTCTCAAGTCCCCAGTATTCTTTTAGACAACGATTCAGTTCTTTGATCTGTTCGTAGAGTCCGGAAGACATGGATCGGGCTTCCTCGACCAATCTCAATCTTTTCTCTAGAGTCAGATTCTTCATTCGCAGTATGCTCTTCAAGAGTAGTTTCTCGTCCTCCCTAATCAGACTCAGAAGAATTCGATATTTTTTAGCCCGTTTTAGATCCGAAGCCAATCCGAACTTTTCCAGGCACCATATTATGGTTTTTGAGGGATCAAATTGATACCAGCGTACACCGTTGCGATAGTCATAAGAGAAGGTGTGGTGGAAATTATGATATCCTTCACCAAATGTAAGGAAGGAAATAAACCAGTTGTTAACAGCAGTATGCTCAGTGGAATACGGCTTAGAACCTGAGAAGTGGGCCAACGAGTTTATGAAGAACATACAGTGATGACCAAAGAACATACGAAGGAGGAACGCGAAAACAAAGGCTCCGAGATAATCCCCACTCAGCCAGCCAACCAACAAAATAACAGCTATGTTGGTTCCGACCATCAATCCGCCGTAGAACCTATGTTGAAACATTACCAATTTGTTTTTTGCCAGATCCTTGATGATATTTTGATCCCAATTCGATCTCCGATGAAATAGCCAAATAAAGTGAGCCCACCAAAACCCTTTTTTAATATTGTAAGGATCCCGATCGGTATCAACGAACTTGTGATGGCGCCTATGGTCGTGGACCCAATCCAACACAGTCCCCGCTGCGGTCAAGTTTCCAGCTGAAATCACCAAAAATTCAGCTACTGGGTTCAGTTTGAAAGTCTTGTGCGAATAAAACCGATGGTAGCCCACGGTTATGGCAAGACCAGATGCCGCGTAGAGCACGAAGCTAGAAAGAATAATTGAAAGAGATGGGGCTCCTAATTTGATCAGATAGATGGGCAATAAAGCAAAAAGAAGAATATGATAGATCCCTATAAAGAGGAGGACAGACCAATCAATATCGCGGTTAGTCTTCGAGAATTTTAACTTCATCGCTGTAATATATTGCACTAGCCAGAAAACACACCCCGTCTAACGGTTATTATCAAGGAGAGGTTTATAAGATTTCTAGAAAGCACTATAACTGCAGCCGTATTTCGAGATGACATGCACGAGATAAGCAGACTTGTTAACGTGTGCTTTAATACGCATCAACATCACCTAAGAGCATAGAGTCAACGGCTTTTTCAAACTTCCTTTACTAGATTTCACCTCTCATTCGAAAGCTTTTGGCTAATCTTGAACCTTTTATGGCCTAGGGATACATCTCTTGGCATCATGTGACTCAAACATAAAACTCATAGATTTTTCTTCCAGTTTTTTCACTAATATCTATGCCTGGAATTGGGCTGAAATATTTTTACAATGTTTCATTCGTAATTCACCTATGAGAACCGATGGTCCTGGATCTCATTCTACCAATGGACAACAGAAGCAAACAACGATCAAATGATATCCGTAAGATATTACCTATTCCAAAACATGGCAAGGTAGCTAGTTTTCTTAATTTACAATTACTCCCATCCTTGTAGATTTCCTGGATAATTCAGCTTCGAAAGATGCTCAGCCCACTTCACGTTGAACCACTGCATATAGCGGATCGGAAATTTAGCTCCCGTCTTATGGTAGGGACAGGGAAGTTTGCTTCTAACGAACTTATGCGCGATGCGCTTGCGGCTAGTGAAACAGAGTTGGTTACAGTAGCCCTAAAACGTGCTAATCTCAAATCCGAAAATGATCCTTTTGCCGATATCCTTGAATACCTAGAAACCGATCGCTACATGGTTTTACCCAATACCGCCGGCGCAATGAATGCTGATGAAGCTGTAAGGATTGCCCGGCTAGCTTTAGCTGCCGGATTACCTAACTGGGTAAAGCTCGAAATTCACCCTGATCCCAACTACCTTCTTCCAGATCCAATCGAAACTCTCCAAGCAGCGAAGACACTCATCAAGGAAGGGTTTGTCGTACTCCCTTACATCAACGCCGATCCTGTGCTAGCAGCGCGTTTGCAAGATTTAGGCTGTGCTACTGTTATGCCTTTAGGCTCACCTATCGGTAGTAATCTTGGCGTCCAAACCAGAGCCCAAATTGAAATCATTATTGAACAGGCAAGAGTCCCGGTGGTAGTGGACGCTGGGATCGGCTTACCTTCCCACGCCACCGAGGCGATGGAAATGGGGGCCGATGCCGTTCTAGTTAATACAGCTATTGCGATTGCAGATGATCCCCTTCAGATTGCACAGGCTTTTGCCGTTAGTGTTCAAGCTGGATGGGTTTCTCGTCACCTGGGAAAAAGTGACGCTTCTCTAGGAGCGCAGCCGACAAGTCCTTTAACCTCATTTCTTGACTGATCGATGGGATTTTCACAGTTACTACCGTCCCTCCCTATCGAGGAGCTTGTACAACGGTCGCTGGAGTCAAAACCCCGCCATGTTAACAACATCCTGAAAAAGGGAAGGGCTGAATCACTTGAGGAATTCGCGGCCTTGATCTCACCCGCCGCCCTCCCTCACATTGAAGCCATGGCACAACTCTCCCAGAAAATTACTAAGCGCCAATTTGGGAAGGTAATTCGACTATTTGCACCGATCTATCTTTCCAACGAATGTATTAATATTTGTCGGTACTGCGGATTTTCCAGGGATGTTGATATTCCAAGAATCACAATATCGGTGGATCAATTCGTTAAAGAAACCCGACTCCTCTCAAGCCAAGGATTTCGTTCACTCCTCATTGTCGCGGGGGAACACCCAAAGTATGTATCTAATGGGTATGTTGAAGAGTGTATTCGGAAATGTCTCCCGTTTATGCCCAGCATTCTTCTCGAGCTAGGACCTCTTGAGACCGAAGACTACCAGCCCATTGTCAAAGCTGGAGCCGAAGGCTTGGTTGTCTACCAGGAGACATACCACAAACCTACTTACTCTCAGATGCATCCGTCGGGCCCAAAGAAAAAATACGGTTGGAGAGTAGATACCGCGGAGCGGGCTTACGATGCTGGATTTCGTCGAATAGGGATCGGCCCACTGCTGGGCCTCTACGATTGGAGATACGAGGCAATCGCAATCGCCGCTCACGCCCGATACCTGTACCAACAGTGTTGGAAATTACACCTCTCAATAAGTCTACCGCGGCTAAGGCCAGCGTCTGGAAATTTCCAAACTAAGAACCAATATCAGTTACAGAATCAAGAACTGGTCCAGTTAATCTGTGCCCTCCGAATGCTTCTACCTCACGTCGGGATTGTGCTTTCAACTCGGGAATTCCCAAATCTGAGAGACGGTCTTGTTCGGATAGGAATCACCACCATGAGTGCTGGTTCCAGTACCGAGCCGGGAGGCTACAGTCATTTCGACACCAATGCCTGGAGGCGAGTTGATGTACAACCAGGGGAACAATTTCATATTGCCGACGAACGTTCCCCGGGAGAAATCGCCGCCATGATTCGAACTCAAGGCTACGAACCGGTCTGGAAGGATTTCGATCAGGCCTTGGTCTCCAGTTGATTCAACCAAACCCAGCGGTATTATATGGAAGAACTGGAAGAGAGAGAGGGAGACGAACACATCAAGATTCTTGCAAACGGAAAGTCGTTCAATTTGGAAAAAGGAACTTTGTTGCCTGAGTTTATTGAATCTCTGAATCTTGATATAGACAGGGTAGTTGTCGAACTTAACAAAGGAGCTCTCTCCCCAACTCAGGCTACCGATATTGAGCTCAAAAGAGGTGATATCCTAGAGATCGTTAAGATTGTGGCTGGGGGAACAGCATCTAGGTCCTCAGATACAAAGGGATTAGATCCGAAGGAAATTTGATCTGGTTCTCCGAATCTTCTAGATCCCTTAATCCTATAGAGTATCTGTTATTGTGAAAACTTCATCCCAATGAGGATCGTTGATCTCAACACATTCGGAGGTATTGGAGCTAACTCTATTTTTGTCGAACTAGGGCCGTTCCGATTTGTGATCGACGCGGGAATGAACCCCAAGTTCGTAGGAAATCGCGCTCTTCCTGATTTTCGTCAGTTGAAAGATTTAACCCTTGATTTTGTTCTTCTTACACACTGTCACCTCGACCACCTGGGAGGGCTACCAGTTCTGATGCGCTACCAGCCTGATACCTGCGTGTTTTCTAGTACTGCATCAAAAGAAATTGCACCCAGAATGCTGCTCAACTCATGCGCAGTCATGAAACGTCAAAAAAATGAATCCCCAATGTCCGAACTCCCCCTCTACTCCCGTAAGGAAGTACGGGAACTGAACAATCGCATCATGCCCGTACCTTATAATCGTTCCTATGTGTTTCATGGTCATGGGGATGAAATTGTCTTTAATTTCCAACCTGCCGGCCACGTTCTAGGTGCATCCGGTGTGATCATCAGTTACAAAAATCGTAAGATCTTAATTACAGGGGACGTCCTTTTTGCACCGCTCCGAACTCTTTCCGGAGCTCAATTTACAAGAGGGAATGTCGATACCCTCATTATGGAAACAACCCGTGGCATGACTGAGCGGCCATCAAAACTCAACCGTGAAACCCAAATTGACGCACTGATCTCCAGCATCGACAAGGGCCTCGGTCAAGGGGGATCAGTCTTAATTCCGGTTTTCGCTTTTGGCAGGATGCAAGAAATCCTCACCCTGATCGCAGAAGCCCGTTCCAAGGGAAAACTTCGCCACAGCCCTATCTACACTAGTGGTCTTGGTATGGACCTAGCTAAAATGTTTGATTCTATTTCGAGAAAGACTGGATTAGTGAATTTCCGGAAACGCTTGTTTAAAGAACTCCAAGTCCAGCCCTTGCCGCGTGATCTTGAAACAGGCAAGTTGCCGGCCCCCAATAGCCTCTATGTCCTTAGCAGCGGAATGCTTGTAGAGAATACTCCGTCCTACAAGATAGCTGCATCCCTTCTCGGTGGTGATGAAAATACGATTTGTTGGGTAGGTTACTGCGATCCTGATACACCTGGCGGGCGTCTCCTCGCCGCTAGACATGGCGATCTTTTTCTCTTTGATTCACTTGATTTCGAGTGTCGTATTGAGGCGCAAATCGAGAAATTTGATCTGAGCGGCCATGCAGATAGAGAGGAGCTCGTACAGTTTGCATTGGATATCAACCCTCGGGTGATCGTGTTAACCCATGGCGAAGAGACGGCTCGAAATTGGTTTAGAAATTCCTTTAAAGAGTTAATTCCACGGACAAGAATTGTGGACCCGGAACCTCTTGAATCATACGTTATTTGAGTAACGTCTACTTCGATTCTAAGACCTAAACAGATCTACTAATCATAATCTTAATTTTTTCTCCATCTGCCTGATTTTTTAATCCCCAATCGAATGGATGATAAATCTAAGATGGCAAAACCCTCCGGTTCTGTAACTCGTCGCCAGTTCCTTCAATGCGGAACCGCTACCCTGTTTGGCGCTGGGCTAGCAAGAACTTCATTTGCTCAAGAAGCCCCAACCCCAAAACCTCAAAAAGTCCTATTCGATACTGACATCGGTAGCGATATCGATGACGCCGTCTGTCTTGCATACCTACTGGCTCAGCCACGATGCGACCTCCTCGGTATTACAACCGTCACCGGCGAAAGCGCAAAAAGGGCACAGCTGGCCAGTGTCTTATGTAAGGTTGCAAATCGAAAGATCCCTATCTATCCCGGGACCGAGAATCCATTGATCGTTAAACAACGGCAAAAGTTGGCGGAGCAAGCATCGAAACTGCATAACTGGCACCATCAGTTAGCATTTCCTATGAGCAAGTCCATCACCTTCCTTAGAGATACGATTCGGACTCATCCTGGAGAAATAGTCCTTCTTGCGGTTGGGCCGCTAACCAACATTGCTCTGCTATTCACAATAGATCCGGAAATCCCTTCTCTCCTAAAAGGCCTCCTTACAATGTGTGGAAAATTTACTAATTCCCCTTCCCCATGGGGTGATACAGAATGGAATGCAATCGTCGATCCACACGCAACCGCAATTGTCTTTCAGAGCCGTCCGCCCATCCACCGCAGCATTGGCCTCGACGTTACCCTTCAAGTCAAGATGACGCCCACTGAAGTTAAAGAACGATTTGAAGGAATTCCCCTCCTTCGACCCGTCTACGATTTCTCCAAAATATGGTTCGAAAAAAGAAGTATCCTTCACTTCCACGACCCGTTGGCAGCTGCCACTCTTTTTAATGACCAAATTTGCAGCTTCGAAAAAGGATCCATTACGGTTGATCTAACAACTCATGGACACATAGGTGCAACTCGATGGGATCAAGGAAGCGGTCCCCATCAAATCGCATCAACCGTCCGATCCGACAATTTCTTCGAGGAATACTTCTCGGTTTTCTAGTCCTCACTAGAATTGAAATCCAATGAATCCTGCATGTGAGAACAAAACTCCTTAGATCCCGCGTAGAACGGGACCGAGGTCGTACATACACGGAAAGACTCTAAGGGAAAAGGGGAACTGTTCAGAAAGTGAACTTCGCCTCCAGCCGCTCGCAATAACGTATAAGCTGCCGCGATATCCCAGATTCTAACCCTGAAGTCGACACAGCCATCCAGTAAACCGACCGCGCAATACGCCAGATTCAACGAACAACAACCTAAACTCCTGATTTTCGTCTGTGCCATCAATGGCTGTAATCTACTCGCATCTTTCTTCGACAAAGGGAAATGGAGACCGATCATACTCTGACTGTCGAATGGACTATGCCTTACCGAAGCAGAACGTTTCCCATCGTAGACTCCATTCTTAGCTCCTCCCTGAATAAAAACATCTCGACCAAGGTCGTATATGAACCCGTAAACCGGCAATCCATTATATAGAAGAGCCAGTGATATTCCGCATAACGGTATTCCGAGTGCGTAATTATTGGTTCCGTCTATCGGATCTAAAATCCAACTATATCGGTTTCTTAGTTCCAATTCTTCATCCAGAGCAATTGACTCCTCAGAGCAAAAGGCGTCCTTTGGAAACATCCTCCGAAGATCGGATATAATATTTTCAGAGATCGCGAAATCAGCAAATGTCACCCGAGTCTCGTCCTCTTTCCATTCACTCTTAACCTGCCCAAAAAATTTCCGGAAAAACCCTACTTGCCCACTCACCGCGACCCGACCTGCATTGATCCTATGCTTCAATCCAGAATTGGTGATTCCCTTCAAGTCTGGCAGTGCCAAGTTCATCCCGGAACCATCCAACTACCATCGTAACTCTTTTGCAATTCCCTTTGTTTAAAGTCAGGTCACTGTTCCACCTTATTAATTTAAATTTTTGTATTCCAATTTATTGGGAAACTCTACGATCTCTAAGATTTTGAATCTAAAGCCGTTTTGAAAACCTGACTATAACGAGAGGCAGAAATCTTCCATGAAAAATCTCGTTCCATACTATTCCTCTGTATTCGAGAGAATTCCTCAGATCGATGGCGGAAAATATCAAAAACAGAGTGTAAGACTTCGAACAAATCATTAGGATCGGCTTTTTTGAAAAGAAAGCCCTGAGCAGACTTAGTAGACCGGGAATACGGTTCAATGGTATCTACTAACCCACCAACCGCCCGGGCTACGGGTATCGTTCCGTAACGCATGGCATACATTTGTCCGAGACCACAAGGTTCGTAGCGGCTGGGCATAGCAAAAATATCAGATCCTGCATAAACAAGGTGGGCGAGCTGGTTCGAAAACTCCGATTTAAAACCCAGCCTACCAGGGTACTGAGCAACTAAGTCTGTAAACTGTTCCTCAAGATCCTGGTCTCCTTGACCTAGGATGACGAATTGGACATCGATTGACTGGAAAAGACGTGGGATAGTGGCAAGCAAAAGATCGAGACCCTTCTGCCAATACAGTCGCGAGACAACCCCCACTACCATAACGTCAGATTCTAAAATTAATTCGAAGGATTCCTGGAGGTTTTGCTTACAGACCCCTTTCCCCTTCAAATTACTAATATCATATATAGCCGGCAGTAAATCATCGCAAGCCGGGTTCCATTCATCGGTATCGATTCCGTTGGTCACTCCAACTAAATCGCAAGATCGAGACCGGACGACCTCTTCTAATCCAAACCCGAACTCCCGACATTGAATCTCCAGGGCATATTTAGGACTCACAGTCGTAACTTTGGTCGCGTTATATATACCCCCTTTGAGTAGATTGACTCGGCCGTGCGCTGCTAAACATTCTTGGCGAAAAGTATATTCGGGCAATTGAGCACATTCAATAAGATCGCGAGGAAAGATTCCCTGGTGCTCAATGCTGTGTATGGTAAGGACGGAAGCCACCGATCCCATCGGTTTATTACACTCAGTTGTATTGATCATCACCGGAATCAGAGCAGTGGGCCAATCATGACAGTGAACTACATCCGGCACCCATCCTAGGTAGTAGCAGAGATTGAGAACTGCACGACTGAAAAAGATAAAACGACGAGCGTTCTCCATTGGATCGTTCGAACTAACCTCATAAACCTCCGAGGATCCGAAAAGTTGATTGTTTTCGATTAATAATACCTCAATCCCACTATCCTCTAGTTGGACCTCCCAGATATTCGCTTCCAGATCTTTATCTCCCATCGAAACTCCCAAGGGACGGTCAAATCGAATCCATTCCGACGATCTGTTTACACAGCCATAGAAAGGACAAACAACACGAACTGTATGTCCTTGAAGCCTCAATTCCCGAGGTAACGATCCCACTACATCACCGACACCACCTACTTTTACTAAGGGCGTCACCTCTGCCGAAACCATCAGGATTTTCATTAATTTTTCTGAGATTTTTGACTACCTAAAAATCTAATCGATATTCAGAATTCGACGAATGACGGAAACCAGATTTGTAGCAACTCCATCAATAGTTCATTCAACAACTTCATATATCAACCAGTCCATATCCAAACTTTTCAGCATGGATCACATCTCTAAAGAAATCTAAGTGCCGTAGAGTCGATCGCCAAAATCTCCAAGACCTGGAAGTATATATTTTTGTTGATTGAGCTCTCGATCCATAGCTCCAGTATAAATCTTCAGATCTGGGAACTCCTGATCAAGCAGTTTAACTCCTTCTGGAGCTGCCACAATGTTGAGAAAATTAACATCTGTACCACCGCTTTCATACACTGTTAAAATTGCGTGCCGGGCTGAACCGCCAGTTGCCAGCATCGGATCAACGACAAGTATTCTCTTCCCTTTCAGGGGCGGAAGCTTGCAATAATAACTGCTGGCCTTGGCTGAAACCTCGTTGCGCTCCATCCCGACGAAACCCACCGAAACATTCGGAATGAGGTCTACCACCGGACCTACCATGCTCATTCCTGCTCGTAAAACAACCACCACAACAACCGAAACTGCTATCTCCGCACCCCGTGACTCCTCTAGAGGAGTCACGATGTCTATTTCTCGAATCGGCAAATCACGCGTCGCCTCCAGAGCAAGCATGGTAGTCACTTTCCCACTCAAAATGCGAAAGGCCTCAGGAGGCGTCTTTCTGTCCCGAAGAAGACTCAACACGTGATTGCAAATGGGATGATCAATTACACAAAGAGTCATCGTGAGAAAAGTTGTCAGTCGACATTATTCTTATGATTTCTTTTTATTTAGCCTAGCTCGGAAGTTAGACTCCTAGCAAAAAAATAACTCAGTCTATTCTACCCTTCTCTTGTAAGAATTATTTTAATCCAACCATTCAGATCTCATCCTTGACCTTACCTGGATGACTGAAAAAGTGATCTATGAGTACTCCCATTGTAGTTGTTGGAAGCTTTAACAATGATCTGGTTTGGTATTGTGGTAGGTTTCCCAATCAGGGAGAAACTGTCAATGGACGATTTGTCTCAGGGCCGGGAGGGAAAGGAAGCAACCAAGCAGTAGCGGCCGCAAGGACTGGAATTCCAACAAGTTTTGTTGGTGCGATCGGTAACGATATTTTCGGTGTTGAGGCCCAAAGACTCTATAATTCTGAGGGGATTAATCATAAACTTACTGAATATCGAGATACTCCAACCGGAAACGCCGGAATATACGTTACGGCAAGCGGCGAGAACACCATCGTCGTCGATCTCGGCGCCAATCTCAGACTAGAACCAAAGGATATCCCCGAAACAATCATAAAAGAGGCTGATATTATCGTTTGCCAAAATGAGATTAACAGCGGAACGATTTTACATGTACTAAAACTAGCTAAGATCAACGGTGTTACCTCGATCTTGAACCCGGCCCCAATGAACTCAAGATTTGATCCCAACTGCCTCCATCAAGTCGATATCCTTGTTCCTAATGTTTTGGAGTTTATCAATATTCTAAAGTTCCGCAGGCCTCTCTCGGCCTCACTGAAAGACGAAAAAGAGATAACCTTGATGTCTCATTCTAGTCTCCACAAGATCTGTCGTTCAATTGGACCGGACACCGTAATCCTAACAATGGGAAGTCGAGGCTGCTTTATATCATCGCCTTCAGAATATAAATTAGTTCTGCCTCATGATAATATTGAAGTTATTGATACAACCGGTGCCGGAGATGCCTTTGTTGGAGGCTTAGCTTCGGGTTTAGTCCAATTTGATAAAGATATCAATAAGGCTACCGAGTATGCAAACGCTGTAGCAGCTCTCTCTGTCACAAAATACGGCACCACAGCGTCAATGCCTCACCAAAAAGAAATTGATAATTTTTTCAGTATTACCAGATGACATACCTTATCTCCCCTTCCGGCCTGTATGCAGATAAAATCAACTACCAAGGTAAAACCGTTTCTTAATAGCTTAGTATTCTAAAAAACAGAAGCATCATCCACAAATTTCACTTTCAGACTTAAAATTTCGATTGATTTTAAAAGGGGCTCGGGTAACTTTCCCCAATCTCTATTTTTTACACCTATCATTCAATCTATCTAACCCTGTCTTGCACTGATTAAAAATGGCTACTGGGACACGAAAAAAACACAAGTTTAAGGCCGAAGTTCAGGAGATCCTGGATATCGTCATCAACTCACTATATACCGATAAAGAGATCTTTATTCGCGAGCTCGTATCTAACGCATCAGATGCTTTAGAAAAGCTAAGGCACACTCAACTTACGGAAAAGAAGATCTATGACGACAAGCTCGAACTTGAGATCAATATCACAACCGACGATACAGCAGGTACCATCACGATACAGGATTTCGGAATCGGAATGACCAGGAAAGAGCTGGTCGAGAACCTTGGGACTATCGCACACTCCGGCTCGAAGGCCTTTTTAAAGGCTATCAAAGAAGAATCGGATACAAGCAATAATCTAATCGGTCAATTTGGCGTGGGCTTCTACAGCGCATTCATGGTAGCCGAGAAGATCCTAGTTTATACCCATTCCTGGAATCCTGATGAAGAGCATCTGCTTTGGACAAGCGATGGGACTGGAAACTTTGAGATTGAAGAAAATGAAGGCCAGCGACGCGGTACAAAAATCGTGGTCAAACTCAAGGACGACGAAAAGGACTTCTCTAAAACCGAAACCGTAAAGGGAATTTTAACCCGCTATTCAAGCTTCGTTCAGTTCCCCATCAATCTTAATGGTGAACGAGTTAATACGATTCAGGCACTTTGGTTGCGAAGCCAAAAGGAAATCAAACCTGAAGAATATACTGAATTCTACAAGTTCCACGCAAACGCCTTCGACGAACCAAGAATGCGGCTTCATTTTTCTGCGGATGCTCCCATTGCGATAAACTCCCTTCTCTTCGTGCCGAAGGATAATATGGAACGTATGGGATTTAACCGAACAGAGATAGGAGTCAGCCTATATTGCCGCAACATTCTAATTGATTCCAAACCAGAAGGGCTCTTGCCGGAATGGTTGCGCTTCTTAAGAGGGGTTGTCGATAGCGCTGATCTACCACTAAATATCTCGAGGGAAACAATGCAGGACAGCGCCCTTGTCAAGAGGCTGAATACTGTCCTAACCAAACGCTTCCTCAGGCTTCTTCAAGACGAAGCGAAAAAACGACCGGATGATTATGAGGATTTCTACAGAAATTTCAGCGTCTTCCTGAAGGAAGGAATCACGATTGATTTTACACATCGGGAACAATTAGGGAAATTACTTAGATATGAATCTTCACGCACCGAGAAGGGGAAATTCACTACCCTAGAAGACTATGTATCAGGGATGAAAGAAACTCAAAAAGAAATCTATTACCTTCACGCACCATCCAGAGAGGCAATCGAAAGTGGCCCTTATCTGGAAGCGTTCAAAGCCAGAAACCTCGAAGTATTATTTCTCTTTGAAACAATAGATGAGTTTGTTATGAGCCATCTAAATACATTTGAGGAACAGAAACTCGTCTCCGCAGATCAGGAAGATATCCAACTAGAAGCTACCGAAGCGTCTCAAGACAAAGCCCTATCGAAAGAAGATGAAACCGAACTATGCGAATGGATAAGTAAATCTCTCGGAGAAAAAATCGAAAAAGTAAGCCCAAGTAATCGGCTGATTAACAATCCTGCCTTAGTGCTTAACAACGACAACTTCATGTCACACGGCATGCGCCGAATGATGAAAGCCATGAATCAGGAAGCATCAGAGGGCCCTAAAGTCAGCCTAGAGATCAATCCTCGCCATCCCCTTATCATGAATCTTATCAATCTCTCCAGGAACGATACCGATCTCGCTGAGCTCGTCATCAATCTCATCTACGACAACGCGATGGTTGCGGCCGGCTATAGCGAAGATCCCCGATCTATGGTAAACAAGGTCTATGAGGTACTCGAAAGGGCATCTGCTTCGTCCAAGGCTTAAACTCAAATCCAGTTGGATGTGAAGTTATATCCAACCATGATCAACTGTTACCGC
The DNA here is from genome assembly GCA_964542645.1 of uncultured Opitutales bacterium. Taxonomy (GTDB): domain Bacteria; phylum Verrucomicrobiota; class Verrucomicrobiia; order Opitutales; family UBA2987; genus Moanibacter. Next base: position 150,539 of record CAZIUG010000015.1, read on the forward strand.
TGAGCCCGAGTTCTGGTGGGTCCATCCAGAACCACTCTCCAAAAGTACATCTCCTCCTTTAATCGTGGATCTTTCAGCCGCGAATAGGATCTCCATAATGTGGCGCCCCCATTCGCCGTGAGTCGGCGGCTCAATATCTTTTCTTATCGCTTCCGCGAACGACTTCCACTCATAATGCATACCTGATGGAGGCTCCTCAAATTCAACATCCTCCCACTTCTCGCCCTTCCCTATTCTGACGTATTTCTCCCCACTTTCGCTGAATCGCAACGAGCCATTGGCACAAATCACTTGGCACTCGTAATTGGGAGCGCCGTCAGCGTAGCCGACTGCAACAACCACCCCAGCAAGCCCATTCTTATATCGAATGAGAGCGGTGGCCGAATCGTCGCCACCTTGGTAATGAGCACGCGTTCCGATCGAAGCGGAGACAGACACGGCCTGAGAACCCATCATCCATGTCAGCCTGTCCACTGTGTGAACTCCATTTGTAAGCCACATTCCCCCTCCGTGATAACGGTTGCGGTATTGCGGCCGACGACTTTGGTATCCCCAATTCTTAGACATGTAGGAAACAGCCGTAATAAGTGGCCCAAGTTCTCCCGAATCAAGAATCTCCTTTGCCTTGAGACTGGTCCCGTAAAAGTGCTGAGATAGACCTACCATGAGCTTCACATTGTTGGCTGCTGCAGCTTCGATCATATCGTCACATTGCCGCAAACTCAAAGCCATTGGCTTCTCAACGATCACATGCTTGCCTGCATTGCAGGCATCGACTGTGAGCCGATGATGAAGCTGGTGGCCTAATATTACCGCAACTGCGTCTATCTCGTCATCTTCCAAAAGTTCTTTATGGGAAGAATAGCCTTTGGGAATGCCATATTTCTCCATGTATCGACGACGGTTCTCCTCATACAGGTCAGCTACTGCCAACACCTCAACATTCTCAAGAGTAGCAATCGCATCGCAATGCGACTGAGCAATTCCCCCCAATCCAATCAACCCAACCTTCAAACGATAATCAGTCATGGTCACAGCTTCGTGTTTTCAATAAGGCACTCTCCAGCTTTCAGGACAAGCTTCTTTTAATTCTCAAGCTGATTTTGGACTCAGGAAATATTTCAGATTAGGCCCAACGGAAATCTGGATAATGAATAATACATAACCTGCATGTAGTTTATAATAGTTCCAAAATCTACAGAAATCAGATATTCAGTGCACCTTTCGACTTATTACAACATCAGGCCAACAGATGCGCGATGCTCATGGTAAGATACCTTTACACAGAGAATCCGCCATCGAGGGAAAGGGGTTTCACCTAAGACAGAATTCACACCTCAATTTTAAAGTAGATTTATCCTAGTTTAATTTCGTTAACAATTTTACCATTGGAGGTTGATCTTGGAAATAAGTAGTCCTAGCATAAAAGGCGTTCTATCATGCATCTTTTAAGTACTTTTGCTCTTAGCTTCTCCATTCTTCAATCTAGTCTTGTTCATGAGGAAACGAGTTATCCTAAAGCTTCAATTGCCCTCCTAGGTGGGACTTTTTTAAATGATGCTATGCTGGATTCTTCTCACCTCATCGGGAGTTTTAAAATCGAAACTAGCAAAGGAATGGGGGAATGGGAATGGTCGGGAATAAAGGAAGTATACCAAAGAATGAACCTTATCTGCCGAAAAATTGTTCTCGCCGCCATTCCGAGAGTAGCTGAGATAGGAAATGCTCCAAGAATCATGGATCGGCTGCTCCGAACGGATCCAGGATTCACCTATAAAAAGAAACCGGGAAAGGTCGAAAGCCGGCACTTCCCCGTCGAGTGATCTCTACAACCCACAGTAATGGGCGAGGAGACAAGCCTCAACCAAACTTCTGGCAGGCCCTTTTCCCGGTAATTATCCTGATCGGCGCTCTTGCTCTCAATGTGCGACTCTATGGTGGAGAGCCACACATTCCTTTGATCATTGGAACAGCGGCGGCCTCTATAGTGGGGATTTTTATAGGCTACCGTTGGACAGATCTAGAAGAAGGGATGATTAGCGGCATAGTGATCGCCCTTAAAGCAGTTCTTATCCTCCTTATAGTAGGCCTTTTGATTGCCACCTGGATCGCAGGAGGAGTAGTGCCTCTGCTCATTTATTATGGGCTTAAGATCTTAAGCCCCAGCATATTCCTTGTTGCCACATGTATTATTTGCTCGATTGTATCCCTTGCCACCGGCAGCTCGTGGACTACTGCTGGGACAGTTGGAATTGCTCTCATGGCAGTAGGTCAAGGATTGGGTATCCCACTTCCTATGGTAGCAGGTGCTATTGTTTCGGGCGCCTATTTCGGAGACAAAATGTCACCACTTTCAGATACTACCAACCTCTCTCCTGCTGTATCGGGATCGGAGATTTTTGAGCACATTCGACACATGATGTATACAACCATTCCTGGTTTCTGCATCGCTCTTATTCTCTACGCGGGGCTCGGAATTTACAATACTCCGACAGCAAATTCATCGAGCGATCTCGGTTCCCTTCTCACTACTCTTGAGACTCACTATAATCTCAGCCCGATTCTTCTTACCGCCCCCCTTCTTATCTTGTTTCTTGTTATCTACAAAGTCCCGGCAATTCCAGCCCTTCTGGCCGGTTCTGTTCTCGGAGGGGTTCTCGCCTGCATTTTTCAAGGTCAGGGTATAGGTGATATTCTTGGTTCTGCCAAAAATGGATTCGTTTCACAAACAGGGAACGAACAAGTCGACGATCTTCTTACCAGGGGAGGCATTCATGGAATGCTGAATACAATTGCACTGATTCTTTGTGCCATGTCCTTTGGCGGAATCATGGAGAAGACAGGAATGCTCAGGACTTTAGCCGCATCCATTTTAGAAACTGCTAAATCAGCTGGTTCCCTTGTTTTTGCAACAGTTCTTAGTTGCCTTGGAATGAATGCAATTGCACCGGATCAGTATCTTGCGTTGGTTGTCCCTGGGAGAATGTACCGTGGGGCATTCCATAATGCAAATCTTCATCCCAAGAATCTATCACGCTGCCTTGAAGATGCTGGCACCTTAACCTCGCCCCTCATTGCTTACAACACCTGCGGTGCTTATATGTCGAAAGTCCTTGGAGTATCGGCAGGAGAGTATTTTCTCTTCGCCTTTCTCAATCTTCTCACCCCGGTAATTTCGGTTCTATATGGATTTACAGGCTGGACAATTAAACCGCTAGAAAAAGAGGAGATTAGGGATTAGGAAACTAACCGAGTTAGGATTTCCCGATCTAGGATCCATCCCCTGCCATCAAGTGGACAAACTTATAGGGATGCTGATCAAGAATATTAGGGTGCCAGTTTTGCACTGATGGCTGCTTCAAGAAAGTTCGGACATAAAAATAGATAGGAATCACAGGAAGCTCATCTATAAGAATGGCCTCTGCTTGCTGGAAATACTCATACCGTTCTTCCATATCAAGAGTCTTACCAGCCTTGGCGATAAGATTGTCATATAAAGGATTACTCCATCCAGTGTGATTATTGCCAGAGCTACTGGTGAAAAGATCCAGGAAGGTGTTCGGGTCGTTGTAGTCTCCAATCCAACCAGCTCGAGCAATAGTAAATTCTCCATCGCTTCGAGATTGCAGATATACTTTCCATTCCTGATTCTCGAGTGTAACTTCAACGTTAAGATGTTTTTTCCACATGTCCTGAATCGCTTCGGCAATCGGACGATGGGCCTCCGAGGTATTATAGAGAAGGCGCAGTGATGGAAATCCTTTGCCCTCCGGGTATCCCGCTTCATCGAGAAAACGGCGCGCCAAATCAAGATCTTCGGTTAGCCGCATTCTAGAAGTGTAACCAGCCGTATTCGGAGGGGTAAAAAAATAGGCAGGAATCTGCCCCCCCCGCGTAATACTCTCGACGATGGCCATTCGATCGATTGCCATATTTAGTGCCCTTCTCACGCGGGGATCGTTCAAAGGCGGATTCTCCGTGTTGAAAAGATAATAGTAAGTCCCAAGCCAACCGTGGAGTTCTAAATATCGGGACCCTTCTCTCTGTAACCTCTCGATGCTATTAAGATTTACCGTTCCGGTTAGATGAAGCTGCCCAGCTTGGAAGTTGCGTTCTTCGGTAATTGCATTTTCGATAGCATAAAATCTAATCCCATTAAGAACTACTCGTTCTGCGTCCCAGTAAAACGGATTTTTTTTCACTACCACAACGTCAGAGACATTCCACTCCTTCAGGGAAAACGGGCCATTTCCCACGTGATTACCTGGCCGTGTCCACCTAGAACCCCTTTGACTCATCTTTCCATATTTCAAGATGGTCTTCTTATGAACCGGATACCAAGAGTTATGATTTATTAGGGAAAGAAAATAAGGAGTCGGGGTCTTCAACCGTACTACCAGACGGTGTGGATCCAGTGCTTCAAATCCTACTAACGCGAAATCCGTCAATTCACCGCGATGATATTTCTCGGCATTATCTACTACATAAAACATATACGCGTACTCGGCCCCAAACTCGGGCGTTAACATGCGCCGGTAAGAAAATATAAAATCATTTGATGTCACTGCGTCGCCATTTGACCATTTTGCATCACGTTTTAGATAAAATGTGTAGCATCGGCCGTCTTCAGATACTTCCCATCGTTCTGCAACTCCGGGAATTGGAGAAAGATCCTCCGGATGTGTGTTCACTAACCCTTCAAATAGGGCCATATGTATATGATGCTCAGGAAGACCCGTCGTTACTTGAGGGTCGAGGTCCTCTGGGTCGGTACCATTTCCGATCAGGAGAATCTGCTCTCTATTGGCAATATCAACCGGTGTAAGGCGATCCTTGCAACCAGTGAGAAAGAACAAGGGGACTAAAGCCGTAAAGGGCAAGAAAACCGTTTTGCACCATTGCATCTTGCCGCTCATTTTTTGATTAAAAGTCGACAAGAAATCTACTCCTAATTTTCAATGTTCAAGGTTTTTAGCCAATCCTTGGCACCGCAGAGATCAATTTATTAGTATATTCGTGCTGGGCATCTGTGTAGATCTTTTTTGCTGTCACCTGTTCGACTATCTTCCCATCGTTCATGACAAGGATAAACTCACTAATGTGTTGAATCACAGCCAAATCGTGAGCAATGAAAAGAAGAGTCAGATTGAATTCCTCTTGGAGATCCTGCAAGAGGTTAATGATTTGCGCCTGAACTGAAACATCAAGAGCACTAACTGGTTCGTCACAAATTAAAAATTCAGGCTCGACGGCCAAAGCCCTGGCAATCCCAATTCGCTGCCGCTGGCCACCACTAAACTCGTGGGGATACCGGTCGATATGTTCAGGCCCAAGTCCTACCTTCTCTAATAAGTCAACAACTCTATCCCGCTTTCCTCCTCTGCTCATTTCAGGGAAATGGATATACAGTGGTTCCGCAACAATACCAGAAACCGTCATTCTCGGATTCAACGAATTAAAAGGATCCTGAAAAATCATTTGGATCCGCTTCCTAAAGGGAAGAAAGTCACTGGGGATTAAATTGCTAATCAGTTTTCCCTCGTAGGAGATTGTCCCAGAAGTAATGGTCTGTAACCCAATTATAGCACGACCGACTGTAGTTTTCCCACTTCCACTTTCTCCCACAAGCCCTACCGTTGATCCACGTCGAATTATGAAGGAAACACCATTCACCGCCCTTATATATTTCTTAACTCCTCGGAAAATACTCCCGCCTACCGGAAAATCCACCATCAAGTCCTTAACTTCTATAAGAGCCTGATACCTCATTTATCCAGCATCTCGTAATCGATTGTAGTCAAACGCCTCTGTTTTTTTCCAATTTGAGGAATACAAGAAATAAGAGACTTTGTATAGGCATGTTCCGGTTCGTGGAGCACTCGATCGGTCGGCCCCGATTCGACGATTTTACCACGAAACATGACGACAACATCGTCTGCGAAATCAGAAACTATTCCAAAATTATGAGTAATTAGGATCACCGACATCTTCGTATCTCTACGAATCTGACGAAGCAGATCTATAATTTGGGCCTGAATCGTAACATCGAGAGCCGTGGTCGGCTCATCTGCTATCAGAATGCGAGGTTCGCTAGCTAATGCCATTGCGATCATCACTCGTTGCTGCATCCCCCCGCTTAACTGATAGGGATAGTCATTAATTCGCACCTCCGGATTACGTATACCTACTCGGTGAAGAGCGTCTATTACCCGTCCTCTCTTGTCTTTCACTTGGGGAAGATGTAATTTTACCGCTTCCTCAATTTGGTAACCAATAGTCAGTACCGGATTCAGAGATGAAGTAGGATCTTGGAAAATATAGGCAATTTCTTTGCCACGATATTTTCGGATCTCCCTTCTATTTAGTCGGAGTAAATCCGTTCCCTGATAGAGCACCTGACCCGTGATTTTACAGACCGAATCACCCGGAAGCAAACGGGTCAAAGCAAGGGCAGAAACAGTCTTCCCACTCCCACTTTCTCCTACAATAGCCAGGGTTTTTCCTGTCTCAAGGGAAAATGATACATTTTTAACCACACGCAAAATTCCCTCACGAGAGCTAAAGCTTATGTCAAGATTCTTAACTTCGAGGTAATTTTTCTGGTTAGCGCTGCTCACTTTCAAATGCTATTCCTCTTTCTGGACTACACAGGCAATCTGAAAGCAGCCAAGCAGATCGACTGAACACATAAAGTTTTCAGAACCTTATTAAATCTAAGGAATAAACCACTTCCGATTTGTGGAAGCTTATCCCCAAATCTATCAATCGCAACTACGATTATCTAGATCATAGCTTTAAATGTAAGCAATCTCTCAAAAAAGTTAGAATCCCGTCCCATTTGCCTGCTGTGCAGTGAGTTCAGGCAAGCGAAAGAAAATTTCGAAAATTCTAATCATCTAATAAAGGATGATTGGGGTAAAAGCCCACCTATGAGGATTCAATAGATTACTAAGTTTAAGATTAGTGATTCACTAACTTTTCCAGATTAATGAGGAGAGGAAAACATCACAGCCTCAACCTGCTGCATTACCCTCTTCCTCTGCCAATACTTCCGGGGCAAGGTCTCCAATGGATGCGCTTAATGTATCCTGTTGTTCTGTTACTAGTCGACCAGCCGATTCCGGGAGGGGGGTATCAAACTGATAGCTAGGATCGACCTGTTGGCGTCGCCATATTTCACGCATTTCCCGCCAAGCTCCCACCAAAGTACGTGGCTTCGGCATATCGTCCGCGATCTCGTGATATAATTCAGCCAGTCTATAACATGGCACACTGGCATACATATGGTGCTCCGTATGCCAGTTCATTCGCCAATAAAGAAACGAAGACAACGGATCCAGGGTCATAGAACGGACACATAGTCGAAAATCAGGAACATTATCCCGCAAACCGCAGTGCATAGGAACACCTACCATGTATCTCCATATGTTTCCAATAAATGGGGCCAGAGTAATAAGTATTGGGAGGAGCCAAAGCTTAAAACTAATTGCAATCACCAAAACAACAACATGGAAAAAGATGGTGATTCTTGCACAATTTATAGCTTTCATCCGTTCTTCAGGGCAGTCCTCGTACAGTGCTTCAATCCACTCTCTTTGACCTGGAAAGCGAGCCAGCGCTGTGGAGAAAAGCGTTTTCATATGGTTTATCATACCGCCGGCCTCAAACCCACCCACAACGTTAAAAGTTAGCATCTGCAGTACAAACAGGATTTTCAGGCTCGGATTCTTAGGCAATTCAACCTCCCGATCACCCTCAGGATGGAGTGTGTAACGATGGTGGTAAGTGTGGCTCATTGCATAGTTACGATGATTGTGGTAGGAAAGAACGGAATAGATCCAAAGAAACGCTCGATTGAGCCACTTGGTTTTGAAAACCGTTCCATGTCCTAACTCATGGTTGGCTGAACCCATGAAGCTCCAAAATGCACCATGAATAAAGAGTGCTACCACGAACCCAATCCAATTTTGTTGTAGGAAAAAAGAATAAGTAATCACGCCAGTACAACCAACCATCGCTAAGTGTCCTAAAGACTGAAACCAGCCTTGAATATTACTTGGCCTACTCAATTCTCGCAATTTGTTAACGGGGACTGGACATCTATACCAAGACACCCGGAGTGTTTTCCGAACTTCATCGAGAGGTGTATGTTTAGTTTTCATTTTCCTTTCCTTTCTGAGCAAACGATCCTTTTGTAGATGAACAAAGTCTCAGAAATTATCAATCTATAATCACCTATGAAACCACTTAGAATGGGCATTATTGGAGCCGGCGCTATGGGAAATAAGCATGCTCGTGATATACGACAACGCACCGACGCTGAAGTTATCGCAGTCTGTGATCCGAATAAGGCATCGATCGAACGCATCACGGAAACCCTAGGAATTACAACTTCAAATATTCGTCAATACTCTGAACTGAGCGAAATGCTGGGTAAAGATGGTTTGGAAGCGGTCGTTATTGCTACTCCTCATGCACAACACAATGACCACGTCAATGCCTGTCTTGATGCTGGTCTCCACGTCCTAGTGGAGAAACCAATGGCCACAACCGTAAAGGCAGCACGAGAATTCATCGCTGCTTCAGAGAGGAATGAAAGGATACTCGCAATAGCCTATCAGCGACATGGCTTAGGAAAGTTTATACGGGCTCGGCAGCTATTACAAGAGGGAGCCATAGGTGAGATCCGTTTCCTAAATGTACTGATTGCCCAAAATTGTCTCCATGCTTTTGAGCCAGGCGAAAAATGGCGAGGGGATCCGGAGATTTCGGGGGGAGGGCATTTCATAGACACTGGAAGCCACATCAACGATATTATGCTCTGGACAACCGGATTGGAGCCAAAGCAGGTCCAAGCATCCATGAGCCGGGAGGGGATTTTAGTCGATGTACTAACCGGAGTTGTAGTCGAGTTTACCAGTGGTGCTCTTGGTACACTCGCTTTCACTTCTTTGTCGCCGGCATGGCGAGAGGAGTTTACATTCTACGGAACTGAAGGAGAACTCCGGTTCGGCGACTCGGAGCCATTGAGACTACACCGAACCGGCGAGGATATCATTCTTCCAGAGGATGCCAAACAAGGCAACACACCGCTTCATAATTTTGTAGAATGCATTAGAGGGAAGGCGCAAGTTCAGGCACCACCTATCTGTGGTCTGCGTGTAGCGCAACTAACCGAAGCCGTCTATAAAGCAGCCGAGTTTGGGAGAGCCGCAGAGGTGGAATAGTGTCGTTACAAATTAGAGGCATTCCAATACAAAATGATAGGGTAAATCCATTTCCTGAATTACTGACCTAAATATAAAACTCAAATCCATTAACTGTTAAACTATTCTATTAACCCCTTAAGAATATTCTCCTATGATAAAAATTGGATGTAACTACCTCAGCCTAAAAAACACCCCTGTTGAAGAATTCATCAAAATAGTCTACGATCTTAGGCTTGATGTTGTCGACTTTCACCAGGGCGCCTTTGAATCGACCGACCCTGTTTATTTGAGCAAAATCAAATCTCTTTGCCTAAAATACGGCCTTCCAATAGGGTACATTGGAGTTAGCGGCCTCTTCCATGGCACCGCTGAGGAAAGAGACGAACAGGCCTCAATAGCAAAGGACGCAGTTGATTTGGCTGCATTTCTTGGATCTCCTATAATCAGACTTTTCTGCGCAACAGTACCGGAGAAAACCGCAGATGGCGAGGAAGTCTGGCCCGGAATGATTGCGGGATATCAAGAAGTAGCCGATTACGCTGCTACCAAAGGAATATCAATTGGCTTACAGAATCATCCTATAACAGGTAAAGCCATGCTGCAAATCCGCGAAGAAACTAATCGTGATAATTTCAACTTTATAGTGGATACCGGACAATGGACTGGCTCCCCTGGGGCAGCCCCTAGAGGTAAAACTGATCCCAAACACGACTTCTACGGATACATGGAGGAAACCCTTCCTCATGCGATGTATATCAGAACAAAGTTCTACAGGATCGAAACCGGTAAAGAAGAATGGCTCGACTACGAGCGAATTGCCTCTCTCATCAAAAACATCAACTACAACGGTTGCATCTCGATTGTCTATGAAGGAGAAAACGAAGATCGCATAGATCAAGTTCGCCTGGCAGCCTCCTATTTGCGCCAGTTGCTAAATGGGCATTGAGAAGACAGAAATTAAATAAGAATTGAGCACTGCCATGCAGAAGGAATTTGAAAGGGTAAAAGCTCTCTACTAGTTTTCCCAGATTTCCGAGAAATATGATTTGCCCTTTCAAGAGGTCTACATGAAGTCTTCCGTTAATCTAGATGGTCCCCGATGTGCTAATGTCACCGACCTAGAAAGAATACTAGACCTGGCCAACGAGGTCATGCGACGGGCAAAAGGAATGGATCCTACAATTGCGAATGATTATTCTTTTATCTACAATAGAGAAAACGTCGAGAACATCGTGATTGTAAAAGACGGCGACCGAGTTGTCAGCTCAGCAGCCATCTGGGCTAATTCGGTTGAAGAAGCGAGAAGCAGAAAAATCCGAACTGGAGGCATCAACTGCGTGGCAACACTTCCAGGTTATCGAGGATATGGACTCGCCACAAAGGTGCTACAAGCAGCCGTCAAACATATGGAAGAGATCGGATGTCATATCGGACGACTAAGAACCGGAATCCCCAACTGGTATCACCGTCTAGGTTGGGAAAACGCCGGCTTTAGCTGCACCTATCGTTTGGTTCATTCGAACATTGTCCTTTTTCCCGAACTACCAGGCGATTTAAATCTCAAATTCGGATCGGGATTTGATGATGAGACCATCGCCTCCATCGTCCGCCTGCGTCAATTTGACCAATTGGGTGGTGTACGCACTCAGGAAATCATGCGCGAACTATTGGCATCAGGAAGGCACTCCTATCTAAAGGGTGGAAGACAGTATTTCTTAGCATTACGAAAAAGGTCACCAGTTGCCTACTGCATTACTAGAGGAGATAAAATCATTGAATGGGGAGGCTCAGTAGAGTTGGTTTCCGGCCTCGTCCGGGCTTGTTTCTACCACAAATTTGGAGCAAGAGAGGGACAGCTTACTCCAGGACATCAAGAAAGAGTTTCTTCTAGTCCTGAGCTGATGTTGGTAGCACCGAAGAATGGACATCCTTTCGCCGATTTTCTAGATTCTACATTGCTTCCAGTCTCCAGAGATTACTGGGGAATGCTTTATATTATTAATCCCCGAAGCATCCTAGATGCATGCGGACTCAATGACATCTCAGTAACAGAGAATAATGGAATTTTCACACTCACTCGCAGCAATGAATCCGTAACTGTCAATCGCCAAGAAATTGCTAAATTATTTTTTGGACCTGAACGGATCAGTGATTTTGCTAGTGAAGTTTTGCCATTAACTTTCTGGGAGTGGCCCTTGGAGGACGTATAGCATAGAGACACCGAACAGCTCTTCAGGAATATCTGCTATAACTAACAGAACAAAATACACTCCTAATGCACAGTGGGTCGCCACATCCATGGCCTTCCTGAATCCGAAAATGCAATTGGTCTCGACTCGGGCACAACAACCAAGTTCACCATAATAGTTTTGCCATAGAGAAGAAGGACTCTCCCTATAGGATTATGGACAGGGTATCGGTAGCAACTTTCGAGGGGCCCGGGAGGAATCCTAAGATCAGGTCCGTTCCTAGGCCAGAAGTTCCGGACAAGGCTGCCCTGATTCAAATAGAAGCCTGTGGAGTTTGCGGCACTGATCTGCACATACTTGCAGGACACTGGCCCAAACCGTTACCATGGCCCTTCACCCTTGGGCATGAACTAGCAGGAACAATTATTGAGATTGGATCAAAACTAAAAACAGATTTTATGGGCCACCCGCTCGGCGTTGGCAGTAAAGTTATGCTGCCTCCATTGATGTCGTGCGGTGTGTGCCACTACTGTGTACACTATCCTGAAAATGCCAACCGCTGCCTAAATCCGACCTATTACGGACGCTACTTACCCTTTAAAAAGCCTCCTCACCTTTGGGGAGGCTGGGCAGAAATGGTCTATGTCGATTTTAATATGCTTCCTGCCACCAAAATATACTGTCTACCCAATGATATGCCGCTGATGCTCGGATCTCTCTCTGAACCTCTTACATCCTGCATTCGTGCTCTCAACCGGGCAATCTCAGTTGGTGGATTTAGAGTTGGTGATACCGTAGTAATTCAAGGATCAGGCCCCATAGGCTTACTGAGTCTAGTTGCCGCACAAGAGATGGGAGCGGGCAGCGTGGTCGTAGTGGGCGCCCCAGAGAAACCGCGACTTGAATTGTGCCGAGCCTTTGGCGCTAACGCTACAATCTCGATAGAAGATCACAAAATTCCCGAGGATCGTATCAGTACAATTCGCAACATTATTGGAGGTTACGGAGCAGATTTAGTCCTAGACTGTTCTGGCCATCCTTCGGCAGGTCCTGAAGGCATAGAAATGCTTCGAGACGGAGGCACATACGTTGAGATGGGCCAATTTACTGATGCAGGATCAATAGAAACCAACTGGCACCGAATCTGTAGTAAAGACATCAACCTTTTAGGCAGTTGGGCATTCACCGCAAACGACATACCACTGGCCATCAATATGCTTAATCGCGCTCGAGATCGCTTCCCTTGGCATCGGATACAAACAAAGTTTCCATTCAATGAAGTTGGCCTTATCAATGCTATAGAATGTGCCAAGTCAATGAAGTGTGTTAAAGCAACTATAGTTCCAAACCAGTGAAACCAGAAATGTAGTAGATGGGACGGAATCGCCTTTTACCGCCATCTAAATGTAAACCGCTGCGCCCACAAAACAAAGGCTAGAACCAGGGATTTCCCGATCACGAGAAAAAATTCCTGTATCTTTGGTTGAACTCTTCGGATCCATCATCCACCTCCAGATCTAAAGATATACCAGGAAGGAAACCTAGAATCTTGCCGGCTAGAAAATCCTGTCGGTAACTGCCATCGGAATAATAGGCCTTCTTGCCATCGGGCCAATTAATAGTGTGGATCTGCCGTTTTATTTCCAACTTAAAATCAGACTCAACCCGGAAGTTCTCAATTGCATCTCTATCTACTTCAATCCCGAGACCCGGCGCCTCCGGCACTCTTACACATCCTCCTTCGACCCTAAATCCCTTAATAAGCGAATTCGAGAAAATATTGATGCACGGAATAGCGGGCCAACGGGCGTGGGAGAGGACAGCACCAAGATGCACCGAGAACATAGTAGTCAGTCCAGTTCCAACCATCTGCAACCAGAAAGGCATTTTCGCATGTTCTGCTAATGTTCCTTGGCTCATAACGCTGCTGGCACCTCCACCAATGACAAATCCGTCGCACACTCCTTCCCTAATAGCCGTTATCACCGGCGGATCACCGAAATGCATTGCGATCGGACTCTGAATCTTTCTTCGTAAAAGCGAATTACCATTGACGTCGCTTTGAGGAATTGGTGATTCAACAATTGCAAGGTTGCTGTACTTTTCCTCCAAACTCCGAATCAATGGTGCTGCTTGGTCTACCCCCAAGAGCAATCCATTGAAATCCATATCCAATTTGAAGTGAGGGGAGACGACTTCACACACCGCTGCCATCTGTTTCTCTGGATCAAACCATGGACGAGCTTTTACCTTCATACTCGTAAAGCCGTGTTCTTCTGCGGCCTTGGCCTCTGCCGCCCATTCCGCTGGAATTCGATCTTGAGTCCACCACGATACCGGACAGGCATCTCGATATTGCAATCCCATTAGTCTATGGCATGGGACACCCATCGCTTTCCCAGCCGCATCAAACAAGGCCATCTGTAGCCCAGCCCCGAGACCATCATCCCATAAAAAGTCAAAAAGGTTTTTTCCTTTAACCCGTTCAAATTGAGACTCGCCAGACTGCCCCCAGGTATACCGGGTCAGAGTTTCCCCGATTCCTTTCACCCCACAGGATAACGTCACCTCGACGACGTCCACCAATGACCAAAAAGGTACACGAACCTCTTTGACTTTTGCGCAACGCGGATGAAAGGGAACGTGTAAAACAGTCGATTCGATACTCTTGATTTCGAAATCCTTTGAAGTCATAACGCACCTAAATATTGGAATTAATAGAGGAGATCCAAGATATTCAACTCTCGGTTCTGTTCATGGAAATTATAAAACAAATTAGGAAAACTCTCGGTTCGACTACCGAGAACCAGCCTTGCAGATGCAATCACAATGGATTGAACCATGAGCTAACCCACTAGAACCTATCAATTTTCAAGAATTCAATAGGATACTTCGTCTCTCCATCCACAGCAAGATCACCCAGAACCTCTCCGATAACCGAAGCAAACTTGAATCCATGACCTGAGAATCCGGCCGCAATCACCACATTTCTGTACTCCGGATGGAAATCAACGATAAAATTCTCATCGGGAGACATAGAATATAAACAAGTAGTAAACTTACTCCTCTTTGGGCTTAATAGCGGGAAAAATTGACCTAAAAACTCAAGCATCGGCTTTTCGTCATCTTCCCCCAACCGCCGGTTTACTTTCAAAGGATTAGCTATCTCGTTACGGGTTAGATTATGCTCCGCTACCTTCAGCCCCCAGTTGTCAGTTACCGGAAATCCGTAGATAAACTCTGAACCGCTTCCGATACCGATACCGAAACATGGAAAGACTTCTCGCCTGTAATTCTCAACCCCGGATCCAAGATACCAAAGTAAAACTTTGCGTAAGATCTTAATCTCAATCCCAATCTCTTGTAGCGTTCGTACTGACCAAGAACCTGCTGTCAAAATCAATCGGTCCGCTGTCAAATTTCTTCTTTCCGTTTCCACCAAGACTCTATCGCCTTCAGATTTCCAAGAAAGCACGGTTTCGCTAGTATGAAGAGTTGCCCCATGTTTTCGAGCCAGCGAGGCATACTGCCTAACGCACTCTTCAACCCGAAGTATGCCCCCGAAGGGATCGAAAGTTGCAACCCAATCCTCAGGTAGATTCAATTGAGGATAGAGTTGATCGACCTCTGATCCCTGCATCGCCGTATGGGGTAACTCATGTTTTTGATAGCAGTCTTTAAGTCCCTTGGTTATCTCCGATTTAGGAGAACCAGCCAGCAACAAGCCAGTGCGCAAAAGGAGCTCAGCTCCTGTCTCTTTTTCAAGTTGCTCCCATAATTCATAAGCTCGGTTGAGCAAAGGAATATAACTAGGATGCTCCATATAAGCTTTCCGAATAATCCGGGTGTCCCCGTGTGATGAGCCACGATCATGGGCAATTTCAAAACGCTCAATCCCACAGACCCGGATTCCGCGTTTCGCCAAATGATAAAGTGTCGAACTCCCCATCCCTCCAACACCAAGGACAATTACATCATAATGGTTATCCATTCTTGTTCTCTACATCTCTAACCCAGTCTATTCTAATGAAAGCCCCCAGCTACAATCTCTGTTTAGAACCGGTAATCAGAAATAACATGACGACTCCATCGACAGGAATATAAAGGATGATGGAAAAATGCAGTCATGAGAATTCGAAGCATTATTTACTGGTTCACCTAAAACAGTTGTTTGGCCAAATAGGGTAAAGTCGGATTATGCTTAATCGGTGATCCTAGTTATATGGAAACAGAGAAATGTTTGTTCCTACTTAATAGAAGGTGCCGCAACCCCTTCTATAATAACGTTAACACAAGAAGGCAATCCCGATGAAAAGGCTCGCCGAATCGCGGGCGTGAGTTCGTCACAACTCTGCACAAACTCTCCGTGCCCTCCCATAGATTCGACGATCTGGTCATAGCGCAAATGTTGGAGGTCGCAGCCAATTGTTCGATCTTCTCCATAGTTTTTTATCTGCAATTGATGTTCGGCATTCCAGCGAGCATCGTTCCCAACCAAAACGATTACAGGAAGATCATAACGCAGCGCAGTGT
Source organism: uncultured Opitutales bacterium (assembly GCA_964542645.1). Taxonomy (GTDB): domain Bacteria; phylum Verrucomicrobiota; class Verrucomicrobiia; order Opitutales; family UBA2987; genus Moanibacter. The sequence continues at coordinate 166,470 of CAZIUG010000015.1, forward strand.
CAAAGTCCATGGCGTGATATCCAAAAGTACCGTCGCCCTGAAAGACAAAAACCGAACGGTCAGGGTAATGAAGCCTGGCCGATAACCCCAACCCCATCGAACTACCGATCGAGCCTGAAGGACCATTGATGAGCCGATAATCTGTCTCCAGTCCAGCTTGTGCCCACTGACCAAACTCTCCTCCGTCACTCACTAAGATCGCACCTTCATCGAGATAAGGTTGAACCGCTCGACAGATCGCCAGTGGATGAATAGGCTGGTTCTCTACTAAATCATACCATTCTGAAGGTCTAGATTCGCGCTGTGTAACCACTTCTGAAAACCAGGAATTCCGTGACCATTCAATGTTACCAACCACCGAACAGAGTTGTTGTAACGCTTTACAGGGATCCGCCCTTACCTTCAACACAACCTTATCTCTCTTCCCCAACTCTTCCTCATCAGCATCAATTTGTATAAAATGACATTTATTATTGAAAAAAGGCGATTGCCCAAACTTCAGGGTGAAGTCCAGTTTTTTACCGACTAGCAAAACAGAATCTGCATGACAAAGACAGTTCCCCGCCCGGCGTAGCCAAGGATCGTCCACACCTCGTGGACTCTCCATTGGAAGAGCGGGTATTCCCGTAATCGCCGAAAGAGTTTCAACTGTTTTCCATCGAGGAAATCGTCCCATTGCCGGCCCAACCAAGATAAGAGGATTTTTTGCAATACTAAGCGTTCTCAGAATTTGTTCAATTTGGTCTTCGGTTAAGTCGGGAAGTTCGGTTAAGTCGGGAAGTGTTTTACCTTTAAACTTGATCTCTGTTTCTTCTGAAAATGTTGATTCAGTAAGATCTACGGGTAAACTAAGGAACACGGGCCCGGGTCGTCCTCCCGTTGCAATGTCAAAGGCCCGATCAATCGCGACTCCAATCTCCATCGGATCCTCAACTGACCATGCCGCCTTACAAACCGGTTTAACAATGGCAACCTGATCCATCTCCTGGAACGCCCCCTGCCCTACCTGAGCTCTTGGACTGCTTCCGCTCAACAGTAATACAGGCGACTCCGCCATCATGGCAACGTAGAGAGCGGAAACCGCATTACAATGTCCTGGACCCGCAGTGAGAAGGGCTACACCGGGTTCCTGAGAGAGTCGGCCCCATCCATCGGCCATGTGTACTGCAGTTGCTTCGTGACGTGTGTGTATAATCTCAATCTCACGTCCAATACAGGCATTGTAAATTGAGAGAATCTGATTTCCGGAAAGAGAGAAAAGGTGTCTAACACCCTTCGATATTAGGGATTCAACCAGGATATTCGCGCAAGTCTCGGCCATGGTCCTTAATTAAATTCGACTATTCCGGTTCTTCAAGGACTTAGTCACACATAATCAATTGTAAGTTAACAATATTCCCCCGAACTGGCACCCTTTGTTGGCTTATCTAACATGTTAGATGAATTACAAAATAACATGCCCCATAAATATCGCATGGGATATTTCTATTTAGGGAACACCGAGTAAGCTAATGTCATTGATGGAATCTGCCAATTCTTCACAGGGGATTCTAATTCACTGTCAGTGACAGAAAAACCCAATTTTTCGAAGGCAAAACGTTTCTCCTTATCTTCGAGTGCGACAAGAGTCCGAAATCGATCAACTCCTTGATCTTTACCCCAAGAGAAGGCCGCTTCAATTAGTTCACTCCAAATTTCCTGACTGTAACGATGAGTGAAACCATCAACCCAGCAAACGTCATATTTATCGATTCTAGCAGTTGAAAGCCCGACCAGACATCCCTTCAGCGTACGAGCCTCGAAGAAATAACCTCTTCCTCCCTTGACTAAGGTTTTGTAGCGTGGATAGAGCCCCATACACGATGACTGCACCATGTAGCGTGTCGAAAATAATCCAAGATTAAAGTCGAGTACAAGGCAATCATGCGGGGCCAGGATCAAAGGGATCATTGGTATCCGAGCGGCGCAAGAACCAAGTGTCACAGAAGCCGAACCTCCTTGAGAGAAATAATCTATAAAGAATTCTTCAGGAGAGCATTTTCCCGTTAAAAGCAGCATCACATCAGCACCATCTAATTTGCGCCAACCAAGACGATGATAAACACGCGATGCCTCAGGATTTTTAGTCCCCAAAAAAAGCGCCTCGCCTCCAAGGTCAACAAAATCATCGCGAGCACGCGCACAGACGGCGGAAGCAATACCTTGGCGCCGGAAACGTGGAACAGTTACTACCTCCCCTATCCCACCGAGAAAAAACTGAGATCGAGAAATCGTTAGATGGCAAGTGCCTACGAACTCACCCTCTTTCCTTAAAAAATATATGACATCACGATTGTCGCAATTTTCCCCGCCCTCCATCATATTTTCAAACCCTTGATAATTCGAATCAAAAGTTCTTTCCCAGAGATTAAATAGCTTAGCTTTTAGTTCTTTGGAAATCGGGGGTTCAAGTTGATCGATCTCTATCATTGCATACTAAGTTACAACTCGTAAAAATAACGGTATAATTTATGTCAATTCAAACTTCTTTATTAGCTCAAGACAGTAAGTACCTTCTACATCCCCTCCATCATCCAGAAACCCACAAGTCTCCTCTCATCATCAGTTCTGGTGATGGCATATTGCTTCGGACCGTTGAAGGGCGGGAATATATTGATGGGCTCGCCGGTCTTTGGAACGTACTTATAGGGCACGGGAGTGAGGAACTTGCAGGTGTTGCCCAAATGCAGATGGAAACGATAGCTTACTGTTCTAACTACACGGGTTCGGTCAATATTCCAGTCATTGAACTTTCTGAGAAATTAGCCGGCTTTGCCTATCCAAATCTCAGCACCACCTACTTTGCATCAGGAGGAGCAGAAGCAAATGAAAGCGCCTTCAAAACTGTTCGCTATTACTGGAAACGAAAAGGCAAACCAAAAAAGGTTAAAATCATAGCTAGAATGGATGCTTATCATGGAGTAACACTGGGAGCAATGAGCGCAACAGGGATTCCAGCTTATTGGCATATGTTCGAACCTCGTTTGCCTAATTTTCTCCACATACCGTCGCCTAATCCGTTTAGATATCAGGGTGATATACAAACAGACGAAACAGTTGGGATGGCAGCAGCTCGGGCACTAGAAGAAGCCATATTAAGAGAGGGACCCGATACTGTGGGAGGGCTTATAGCGGAACCAGTGCAAGGGGCGGGTGGAGTGATAGTACCTCCGGACGATTATTTCCCTCGGGTTCGCGAAGTTTGTGACCGCTATAATATCCTACTAATTGCCGACGAGGTTATCACTGGATTCGGACGCACGGGGGAATGGTTTGCTCTGAAGCATTGGGGAATTCAACCGGATATAATGACTTTCGCAAAAGGTATCACAAGCGGATATCTCCCTCTGAGTGGAATCCAAATTTCCGACGACATCTATGAAGTCATCGTCAGGGCACCGCCAGAACAGACGTGGATGCACGCTAACACTTACTCCGGTCATCCAGCCTGTTGCGCGGTAGCAATCAAAAATTTGGAGATTCTGGAACGCCAAAGGTTAGTGCAACGTGCGGAAAAAAGAGGCCGTCAGATGCTCTCAAGGCTAACCACACTCAAAGATTTCACCTGCGTGGGGGATGTCCGAGGCCTCGGGCTCATGTGCGCAGTTGAATTCGTGTCTGATCGTAAAACAAAAGCACCTGCTGGCATTGGGGAGAAAGTAAGAAATGCCTGTATTGATCGCGGGCTTTTTACTCGGATAAAGGGTGATATTCTAATGCTGGCTCCTCCCCTAATTATCACAGAAGAAGACGTTGATAAAATAGTTCAAATATTGCGCGAATCAATTAACTCAGTAGTATTATGACCGAGAATCGAAAAAGTTTTCTTCGCCAGCATAAAACGTGGGATTACTGATCTTTAAGAACAAGGACCCATCGGGCGCTGTTCCCAGGAAGCAAATCGTCAGATTCCCTCTTTGACTCGACAGCAACCCGACCCGACCGGGGAGCCTCAAAAAACTAGTAGCTGATCAATACTCTACACTAATCTTTTTTCTAGTCGAAACGGCTATTAAGTTGCAATCTAAAGGACACTCAACTCTTGCTGCAGTTCAAATAACCCTTCATCCAAGATGCCAACGATTTCCTCCACCTGATCACGAGTGATATTAAATGGAGGCGAAAGGCGAATATCATCGCCACTCTTCCACTCCGGAGCCGAACCTACTATTATACACGAAAGCCCTTTATGCATTAGGCATTTATGCAAGCGTCTTGATATTTCAAAAGATGCTGGAAACGGTTCCTTAGTGCCCCGGTCTTTGACCAACTCGAGACAGAAAAGCAATCCCTTGCCTCGAATTTCTCCGACGATCGGATGTCTCTTGAGTAATTCTGCTCGCTCAAATAAATAACCACCGATCTCAGAGACGTGTTCAACCAAATTCTCTTCCTCAATGATATCTAACACTTCAAGCCCGGCCCGAGCGGAAACAGGATTGTTAACGTATGTGAAAATGTGTGGGAAAGCACTACAAGTTTCTTTCAAAGCATCGCTTATCTTCGATCGTAAAAGCACACCCCCAAGAGGAGAGTATCCACCACTCGCCCCTTTACCAAAGACAATTAAATCCGGAATTACATCCCAGTGTTCTATGGCAAAAAACTTACCTGTTCTTCCGAATCCGCTGATCACTTCATCCATTATTAAGAGAACTTCGTACTTGTCACAAATCTCTCTAATTCGTGGGAAATAATCAGGAGGCGGAGCCAAAGCACCAACTCCAGCCATACCCACGGGTTCGCTGATAAAAGCAGCGACATTCTCCGGCCCAGTCTCTAAAATAGTCCTCTCTAGTTCGTCAGCACAAGATAGATTACATTCTCCTAGGCACCCTTGGTATTTGCACCGATACGGGTAGCAGGTCTCGATATGGGGAAAAGGCAACAACCACGAATCAAAATTCCGACGCAACCAAGGCATTCCGGTGAGAGATAATGCACCAATAGTACCACCGTGATAGCTCCTCCAACGAGCGATGACTTTTTGTTTATTTGGATTGCCACGCTGCTGCTGATACAACCGGACCATTTTAAGACAGCTCTCAATCCCTTCTGAACCACCTGAGACAAAATAAACATGGTTTAAGTCCCCGGGGGCGATAGAGGCGATACGCTCCGCCAGCTCGATTGCAGGCTGATTAGCAAAATTGGTAGAGAAAACATAAGCGAGAGTATCCGCTTGTTCAGCCATCGCTTCGACAATCCGATGCCGGCCGTGACCAAGAGTAACATTAGTCGCTCCCGCACCACCGTCAATATAGCGCTTACCTAAATCATCAAACAGATAAATTCCTTCACCTCGGACAATGACGGGATAATCGTAGGCTGGATCGCGATGAAGGAGGGCGGATTTAGCTTCACTCATTCTTACATCACCTAGCTTCTCTTTTCGTTTATCAGACCCATGTCTTATTCTATACTATTTTAGGTTCTGGGTTGATGCCATGCTTAACACCTATAGTCAAGACACCTGCATATTACATGTAATCGCCAAACAACCATCTAGGTGTACTCATCAAATTCCTAGCGGCACACAGCGCAATCAATCTAAAAGGCCATAGAGTCCGAACTTTCTCCCAATCCCCTAGTCCCCACGAATGCAGTAATACCCGTCCTCGGTAACCGTTGACTAGAGCTTGACAAGCGAATGCCTCCTAGAAGGATCTTCGATCGAACACCATAAGCAGATCCCTTCATTCTATCAGTAAGGCGGGATTGGCAATCGGCAAGCCAACAGTAAACAGTCCCACTCGCGATCTTGCCTCTTAATTGTGCTCCCGAATCTTGGACTCGAAATGAATCATGAAGTCGATTTGGTCATCAGATTTTCCCTTTAACCCCAGGAAGTTCCCATTCTTCTACGGATGGTGGATCGTTTTGGTAGGCACAATAGGAGCCGTAGCAACCATGCCCGGACAGACAGGAGGTGTCAGCGTATTTACTGATATAATTATTAAGGAACTAGAACTGACACGCCTTCAAGTCAGCTCTGCTTACATGGTTGGAACCGCAGCAAGCGGCTTTCTTCTTCCCTGGGGTGGAATTTTCTTCGACCAATTCGGTGCTCGCCGGTCAGCAACATTCTCCACATTAGGACTTGGCATTGCGGCCCTATTTTTCAGCCAGGTTGACCGTGTAGCCTATGCACTAAGGCTTCTAACTAAATCTGAAGAAGGTTGGTTAATAGAATTTTTTGTAATATGCAGCTGTTTCTTCTTTCTTCGGTATTTTGGACAGGGAATGCTATCTCTTTCTAGCCGGAATATGATAGCACTCTGGTTTGATCGATTTCGAGGTATGGTGCTTTCAATATCGGGAGTCATTGGGGTTATCGCCTTCGCATTAGGTCCCAAGATTCTCAATTACGGCATTCAAAATATCGGTTGGCGGGGGACATGGATTATCGTCGGAATTACTCTTTTCCTATACTCCGTTTTTATCATTTGGATCTTCTATCGGAACAGTCCAGAGGAATGCGGACTGGTTATGGATGGTTCACTGGACGCGCAAGCAAAAGATAGACCGAAAAACCCAGATAGTATTTTTGTGAAAGAGTTCAGAAAAGATGAGGCTCTTTCCACCTATTCATTTTGGGTTTTCACACTTTCCCTCTCTTGGGCTAGCCTCTACGGGACAGGCTATGTATTTCACATCGTTTCAGTAGGGGATGAACTTGGATTGCCCCAAGGAGAGATCCTTGATTTTCTCATTCAATCTTCTTTTATAGCGGTAATAACGATGCTTGTAACGGGTTGGATAAGTAATTACATCCGTCTAAAATACATCCTATTATTCGTCAGCATGGCCGCGGTCTGTTGGCCATTAGGAGTGTTACTGATGCCCACGATTCTTGGTCATCTTCTCATAGTCACTGGATTAGGCATGCTTTTCGGTGGATCTGCAATCCTTAGCACTTTGGTTTGGCCCCGATTCTTCGGGCGTCTTCATCTCGGTGCAATCAGTGGAGTTGCTACAAAATGGGCAGTCATTGGGAGCTCGCTTGGACCACTCTGTTTTGCAATTTCGCGTTCGGTTGGAGGTAGCTATCGGTTAATATGCGTAGTTTCTATCGGTGTAGGGCTAATACTTGCGGTAGGGACATTGTTCGCCGACAATCCGCAAAGAAGATTGTCCATCTCGAGATAGTTATATATTCGAGAGATTCGGCCTATGTTCCGTCCAAGGTCGAGCTTTCTCAAAAGCCGCAGAGGCGGCAAGCACAGTTTTCTCGTCACGCATTGCACCGATAATGTGAAGACCAATAGGCAAACCACCGGCAGAGAACCCACAAGGAATACTTGCGGCAGGGTTGCCTGTCAGGTTAAATAGGGGTGTAAAAGGAATAAAACCCCACCGTCGATTCGCAACCACACAACCCCCAATTTCAGAAGGTGGTTCGTTAATAGGAAATGCGGGCACTGCTGTAACTGGAGTAAGAAGTACATCGTAACGGCCAAAGAAATTCTGAGTATAATTCCGACATCTACCAATTAAATTAAGGGCACTAATATATCGAATGGCGGAGCATGCGCGTCCATTCTCCAAGTTCTCCCGAAAGTAATCGGTCAACTGCGCTGCTATATCTGGGTTCTTAAGAAATTTTCCGTATGCCGCATACCCTCGAACACAAAAGTAATCGAGAAAGCCAGACATGAAATCCTCGTTATCTTTGGGTCGAAAGTCTACCTCTTCGACTTCTGCACCAAGCTCAGAGAAAACTTCTGCCGCTTTAAGCACAACATTCGCAACTTCAGAATCAACCGCAGCGCCTCCTAAAGTCAGGCTAAGCCCCATCTTTAGATTACGAACCTCACTCCCTAGTGCAGTCGTAAAGTCAGGCGGTTCCTCATTTATCGTGGTGTATTCTGCCTCAGGGGAAGGACCGGACAATACATTAAGCAAAACAGCCGAATCGCGAACTGTCCCTGTCATCGGGCCAACCGAAGAATTATTAACCGGGTGCCAAGAATGTTCGCTCGATAAGCGACGTGGCACCCTCCCCTGGGTAGCCTTTATACCGTAAATGCCACTGAATGCACACGGAATACGAATCGACCCCCCACCATCGCTTCCTTGGGCTATCGATGTCATTCCGGCCGCCACCGAAACCGCCGCGCCGCCACTAGAACCTCCAGGTGTATGTTTTAAATTCCATGGATTCCGTGAAGGACCAAATACGGCATTCTCAGTTGTACCAGCGTGGCCAAACTCCGGTGTGTTCGTCTTGCCGATAATAATGCCGCCAGCACTCCGAATTCTTTCCACACAAAGAGCATCGGTATCGGCTATCTCATCAGCAGGAATCGACCCATGTGTTAAGCGTACCCCAGCCACTCCTTCTAAATCCTTGATCGGAACGGGAATTCCATGAAGGGGGCCTAGCTTATCACCCCGCATTACCGCTGTTTCCGCCACTCGGGCTGCCTCAATTGCCTCATCTCCAATAATCGTAATATAACCGCCCAGTTTACTGTTATTCGCATCAATGCCACGCAACGTTGCCTCTACTAATTCTACCGGTGAGAGTTCTTTAGCCCCGATCATTCGACGGAGTTCGTAAGCAGGTGTGTAACCAGGGGAAGTTGCATCAAACATACTTTCAATCCATGGCATAAAAATCGAAGTCCGTCGATTTTTTTGTCGCAGTATTAACCGGTTGAAACCGGTGATAACAGTGACCAGGGATAGGTCCTAATCTCAGTAGGACCCTAAGAATCGAGACCACACATAGTGGTCTAATTCACCTCACGGTAGCCAATGTTAAACCGAACCTCCGCAAGAATTTAACTCGTTGTTTAAAGCTTCTTGTCCGAAAAATTCAACCCACAGTAATCGGGCTTGCTTCCATTCTCTGAACGCAAGTGGCGCCAACGACCAGCACGAGGAGACTCCCCATCGAATACTGCCGTCGTGCAAGAAGAACAACCTATACTCGCATACCCCTTAGCATAAAGTTTATGGACTGGAAGTTGATACTTATCATTGTAAGCATTAATATCCTTGTCGTTCCAGTCGAAGAGCGGATGAAACACTTTGCAATCGAGATTTGGATCGAAGCTAACACAATTAATTCCCATACGCTTCCCGCCTTCCTCCCGCATCATTCCGTTTATAATTGCCTGGAACTTAAATGTCTCCTTCGCCCTCCTGAGAGGCTGTTCTCTACGCAGAGAACAGCAAAGAGGCTGCCCATCGATATATCTACTCAGTTCAACACCATATTTCTCCCATTGCTTTTCTGGACTTAATTCTGGTTTCACTGAATCGATATTCAGACCATACTTCCGAATGAATAAATCTCTTATTTCCAATGTTTCTGGGAAGTGAAATTGGGTGTTGATAAAGACAATCCGGATTGAAGCGTTAAGTCGGGAAATCATATGCATGATTACACCGGATGTTTTCTGCATGCTGGAAAGCTGAACAGCCTTTTCACCATAGACTTCATCAATTAGCTTCACCCTATCCAATGCTTCGATCGAGCTATAGCACTCTGAGTCTATACTGTCGGTTGAGAAAGTTCTCATGGAACAAAACTCGAAAGGATTATATTCCTTCTTTTCTTCGCCACTTTGAGAGACTTTGTACTTAAAGTTCGGCGAATCCTCTTCTTTGTCTGAGGAGTCGGATGAATTGTGTAGTGAATAAACCAGGTTCCATTGTTGTTCCACAGATGGTGAGTCGGATTGTCTGCGTTAATTCGCACTGATGAATCTTTTCCGCTCATATGCTTTTATTTAAAAAAAGAAACCCCGGAGTCCTAATGGACTGCGGGGTCTAAATTCTTGATAATTGATTGAGTAAGTCTTAGTGCCTAATCCCACAGCCAACATGTTTATTAGCGCTACAACACATACATGAGCAGACCCCCGCTGCTAATAAAAGGATCCCTATGGCTGGAATAAATCTCATATTTGCCCAGTCTCATCCATATTCAGAAACCAGTCAAAGATTTTAACTGTCATAAGCTAAACCCAATCAATCCCGAATAACCGGAAGAAAATTGTAACTATTGGATAGCGATTTAGAAATACCAATGAAACCGGAAAAATCCGATGAAGAAAAAGCAGAGGTGGAGAAGGCTCTTTCCTGCTCGCTAATGAGGATCCCTCGCATGGATATCCATACGGTGCGCGAATTGATGCGGGTAGGATTCACAGAGATCCACCAACTTTCTGGACGCTCTCCCGAAGTCATCTTCGAAGAGATTCAGAAATTGGTACCACAAACTCCCCGAGATCGCCTCTTCCACGTCCGGATGGCGGTATACTACTCCGAGACTGAGAATCCTAATCCTGAACTTCTCCACCCATGGGCCTGGAAAGATTGACAATTCCCAGTTCTAATTCTCCCAATTCATCTTATATCCTCTATGTTCAAAGATTTCGATATCCCCAAAGAAGTTCCAGTAATGACATTACCTGATACCGTCTTCTTCCCGCATGTGGTCATGCCACTCCTGATCTTCGAACCCCGATATCGGAAAATGATTTTTGATGTTCTAAGCAGCCACTGCCTCTTTGCTGTAGCTGGATTGGATAAAAAGGCGGCCGCATCTGAACCCTCATCGGAACCACTCTATCAAACTGCATCAATCGGAATTGTGCGGGCGTGCTATGGGAATAAAGACGGGACCTCGAAGCTCTTTCTTCAAGGACTATGTCGCATTCAGATTGACCGAATAGTTCAAGAGAATCCATACCGACTTATCGCAATCACTCCGGTACAAAATCACTATCAGCAAGTCGATGATGATCTCGACCCATACCGCCGAAAACTGTTGGGATTGCTGGAGGAACTGGGTAAACTGGGTGACGGATTTTATTTGCAGCTAATGAAATCACTCGAAATGGTGAAAAATGCTGAAGTTTTCATCGATCTTGCAGCCGATTCGTTCCAAATTGACCCTATTGATAAACAAAGGCTTCTTGAGATCTTCGATACCAAGGCGAGGTATCAATTTCTGATATCCAAAGTAGAGTGTATCCAAACGAAGAAAAAGAAATGAGGATTGCCGATAGGAATTGGAGGAAATCCTATCATATCACCCCGTCTCCTGTGGACTCTCAAGGTGAGTAAGAAATTGATTCTTGTGAATCTTGCGATAGAAGCATCCGAATCGATATCCACCCTCTGCATCCTGCGTATGGCAGGCACCTTCGCCAACCATACGAACTCTATAAAGCAGTGAATTCTGTTCGCAATTTATCCTGATTTCATCAACAATAAGGAAATTGCCACTGCTTTTCCCTTTAACCCAAAGTTCGTTCCTAGAACTGCTCCAGAAAGTCGCTTTTTTTGTTTTAAAAGTTGCTTCCAAAGCAACTTTATTGACGTATCCAACAAGCAGTACCTCACCACTTTCTACTTCTTGGACAACCGTCGGCAAAAGCGCTTGTCCGTTTGCCACAACGCTCTCCAGCTTTCCGAAATCGATTGCCAAACTGTTTCCCTCTTCCAGTTCGCTAGGCATCATTCCTGAATTCTCCTTTCTTCTCCATTCTCTAATAACTTTAACAACTGGATCATTTGACCCGTCTGATATTTCGCTTTCTCGTACCCACCGTGAAAAGTCCTCGGAAATAGAAAAGAATAGGAAAGATGATATCGAGGAAAACTTTCGCCACTTTAAAGAATATGATGTTTAAACTCAATGTCATCCAAAGCGGCTGAATGAGGAATCATACCGAGCCAAGAATATATTATCCATACCTCTAGATACAATCTCGTCGAACCAAAAATAAGAGCAGTTGGGGGTAATCGCAGAAACAGTATGCTAATTGAAAAGGGCCAAGACCTCTTGCCTGCAATACCTATAACCACATTTTTTGTAAAATGCCCGAACCTTTGATACCTCTCTGAACCAAGGTTACTTTCTGACCTGCTAAGCAACATTCGAGACCAACCAAACCCATAAAATCAGCATTCTACATCACGACCAGCAAGAAACAGGCTTAAATCCTAAAATTCTAAGTGGGCACTTTCCCAAGCGAACCTCTCATAACCTTCAGCTCAGCCTCGACCAACCTTTCAGCCATCTCCGCGAAACCCACCTTCTGTTTCCATCCAAGCCTATCTCGAGCCTTACTAGGATTGCCCTTCTGAGGATGAAGCTCAACCCGACGAGCCAGACTCGCATCAAAATCAACGTGTGCTTCCCAGTCGAGATTAACTACTCTAAAGCAAGCATCGACCAGTTCCTGAACAGAATGCGATTCACCAGTTGCAAACACATAATCTTCGATTTCATCCTCTTGCAACATCTGCCAAATTCCATAAACAAAATCTGGAGCCCAGCCCCAGTCTCTTTTAGCATCGAGATTTCCCAGCTGCAATCGATCCAGGATCCCCGTCTTTATAGCAGCAACTCCACGTGCAATTTTCTTGGAAACAAACTCAGGACTCCTTCTCGGGGACTCGTGGTTAAAAAGGATGCCTGATCCACAGGGAATTCCGTAGTTCTCCCGATAGATGGAAACCAATTGCTGAGAATAGGCTTTGGCTGCTCCATAGGGAGTTGCCATCCGAACAGGAGTAGTTTCATCCTGAACTGCTTCGTCCGTCTTCCCGAAAACCTCACAACTAGAAGCAAAGAATAACCGAGCAGGTTGATCTAGGAAGCGATTGAGCTCAAGCAACTGCAAGGTGTAGGTAGCGTTGCTATGTAAAGTCTCTTCCGGAAGATCAAAACTCAGCCTTGGGCTGCTTTGGCCAGCAAGATGGTAGATTTCATCTGGCCTAACTTTGTTGATAATTAGTCCCATTTGCACACTGTCGAAGTCCTCCATCGCGTGAATGAAGAGACGGCGCCCCAAAATCCCATCAATCCCCATCAAGTGAGCTAGATTCCCGGAAGACAACCTTGAAGGATCACGGGTGACCCCATGAACCTCATATTCTTTTCCCAAGAGGAGGTCACAAAGATATGAACCATCTTGTCCCGATATACCCGTTATGAGTGCTTTTTTCGCCATCTAATCAGTCCGTTGTCTTCTCTATTTTGGACTCAATCGGTCCGTGTCCTCTCTTTAAAAAGCAACACAAAATCAAGGGGCCGCAGTTTTTCAACCGCGGCCCCTTCTCCCAATATGCAAAACACCGACAGACTAATTATTGGTTGATGAGTAAAAGGAGGTCAAGCAGCAATAGGAGAGTCATCACTCATGTACGGATAGACTTTAAGTATCGGGTCACCATTTTAACCCAAATTAATCAGCGGACCTGTTTTAACTTACCGTTCCGCATTTCTGCCTTTTAGACGTACTATTGAGGCACTCAAAACTCACATATTCATTAAAATCCTAGTTCAACATTATGGAAGTCATAGTCCTTCAAGTTCGATAGACCTATTTCTTCTCCGGCAGACTCAAACTCGACAGCCCCTTCCTATAAAACCATAGTCTCTCGCCATTCCTATTTCAAGAATTGGATACAGAATGCATACTAATAACAATTGATTTGATACATTGGTGTTGCCTCTATTCGAAAAAAATCATAACCTAATTCGAGTGACATTAAAGGAATCGATGGAGCTTGCAGGCGAAGGCTTACTCTCCTGGCTCGACCCAAAGAGGGATTATCTGCCCTATGGAAGATGGATCACTCATGATGTCGGCCGCTGGTGGGATGCCATGCTTCGACTCGAGAGTGCAATAGGATTTCCAATTCCCGCACAGATAGAGGGGGCAAGTCTGCGTAATCTCCATTGGCTCACCGATAATCCCGACGGCATACTTTTCGTTCCCCCAGGCCTAGACTGGCACCTGATGAGATTCGAACTTCATAGCCTACGTGAGGGCATTCTGGCATTTAGTGCTCTGGTCGAATTCCGTAACAGTCGTTGGGCCCGAGAGATGGGGCACCGATATCTTATGACGATCGACCGGTGTCTTAAAGAGGATTTTACGTGGGACGTGGATAAGTTTGAATACACTAGACAATTTGTCGGTTCTGAAAATGAACACCCTGTGCATATTCCAGCCAACGCTAACCAAGGCCAAAAATTACCGAGTCACGGCCGATGCATAGAAGCTTTGGTATGGTTCTATAAGGCTACCGGTGACGATCTGGCAATGGAATTAGCTGAACGACTGGCCCAATTTCATCTCCGGTATGCGACTAATTCAGACGGCACTATCCCAGCTGAACTCAGCGCTGAAGACTCACCTCAGGGGGACCGGCAATCCTATCTATATACCCTATGTGGTCTTCTCCTTTTCGGAACGATGACAGGCCAGTCAGAGTATGTGGATGCGGTGGTACACACCTATAAAGTAGGCGTTCCCAGCATTGTTAATCAGTCGGGATGGGTAGCCCACGATTTGGGCCGGCTGAATTATCCGGATAAAATCGGCAATCCAATGGCTAACACCGAGTCGACCGGAGCGGCTGCTCGTTTGGCATTATGGATTGCCGAACACACCGGGAGACCGGACTGCTATGATGATGTCGAGCGCCTTGTCAGGGCACGGCTTTTCCCAGGGCAGACCATCGAAGAAGACCTCCTGGTAAAAAAACCTTCGAATTACCCAAGAAAGGCAGGAGGATGGGGTGAAAATGACTTTCCCCACGCCGGAAAGGGATGTAATCCCAGCGGAACCGCAGAGATTATCCACACCTTTTGCGCACTCTACCAGCGGATCTACCGACACGACAAGACGGGCCTCGTCATCAACCTCCATTTCGATTACGATGACGATAACATCCATATCAACTCAGTCCGTAATGAACACGCTACCCTTACTATCACACCTCGCATCCATGACAATATCCTGATCCGAATTCCCGGCTGGGTCCCCCAGGAAACGATTAAGTTTGAAGTTCAGGGCAAACCCATAACCCCCACCTTGGTAGGACCCTATGTTTTTTTAGCTAAAACTCATATCAGCATCGGGACTGAGATTTCGCTAAATTACGCCCTGCCGTCTAAGCGAACCACTGAAACCATGCCTGCGGGTGACACATATGAGTTCTCATGGCGCGGAGATGAAATCACTGGGGTAATGCCGAATGATAAACCACTTCCATTCTATCCATCGATGACCAGCTGACTTTCGTTGCTACTACAGGATTGGGCATTCAAGGCTAAAAGTACGAGGGTTCAAAATTGAATATCAATCAATTGCAGTCAAAAGTCATGCGTCTTGAACGGGAACTATGTGACGCGCAACAACAGCTAGCTCAAGCAACTTACAATCCTGAAGACTTCACTGCGAACTTGGTGCAAAGTCGGTCTTATGCTGTTAACCCGAGCTCTGGGACACAGGCCAAAGTGGTAGATGAGTGCGTTGATTCTCTACACCGATACGGGTTTTGTGTTGTCGATAACGTGATTCCTGCCAACAAAGTATCAGTTATTCGCCAGGAAGTTATCCAAGCCCAAACTACGATTAGCCAGAACCTGAAAAAGATAAGGGAAGAAGTTGATAATGTTGGGCTAAATCCATCCAAGTTACTAACTGGCACAGAGGCGGAACTAAGACCGGTACGTCGAGTTGGGCATCTTCCTAAACCACCAAACGACATTGTGTGGATGCCTCAGTATGCTCAGTATCTGGCTCACCCGGTGATTACAGCACTGGCCCGCCAAGTACTGGATGACCATTTGCGAATTGCCCAGTTACACCTACGCATTATCGAGTCCAACCAACCTGATGGAACTCCCGGTGGCTTTGGCAAAGTCCAGTATCGGAGTCGAGACAACCGAGGATGGCATACTGACTGGCCTCACGACCTGTCAGCCTATGGCGGTGACAAACCAGAGCACAACGCTGGCTGTATCCGTCAACCCTTCCCTGACGTCACCATGTGTCTAGTGATGATTTGGTACCTGACTGACGTGGATGAAAACTCAGGAGGAACTTGGGTTGTTCCAGGATCACATCGAGACAGACGTAATCCCAGGGGACCATCTGACAACATCAATGTGGCAGCTCCTATTCCTGGTGAGATGCAAGTCACCGCAACTGCCGGCTCAGTCTACATCCAAGATTCGCGTAGTTGGCACGCCTCGCCCATGCATAACCCTGGTGGACAAGACAGGGTGGCAGTGCTTAACCGCTGGTGTCCCTGGTGGTTGTCAGTCGATGACTATGCTCCAGAAAATATCTTCAACACAATTTGCCAACCATTATCCCGAGCTGAGTATGAGTCCTTACCGACTGAGTTACAACCCTTCATGAAGCATCTATGCCCCGAAGTATGGGATACAATTCAGCAACCAGTGCTTGATCGCGCAAAAGCCGCGGCTTTGCGAGCCAAATGGGGATTTGATCAGTTGGAAAACCCCTCAGGAAATCTAGCTCAGGCTAACGCTCATATTAGGGTGCCGTCACTACCTGATTCAAATTAAGATTTAATTTCTGTTTTACGGACCAAATAACCGCAATATCGTCAGCTTGGACTAGTAGACAATCTGATGTGAGAAGAAAAAATTTGATATACAAGTATTTGCCGGGATAGCTCAGCTGGTAGAGCGACGCATTCGTAATGCGTAGGTCGTCGGTTCGAATCCGATTCCCGGCTCCACTTTGTCCTTTTAGGTTCTAAAAAATTGTTTGGGATTCAATATTTAAATATCTATTTCCACCTATTTAGGGCACTAAAACATGAGTTCTTACAGCAGGTTTTGAAGAACGCCCATCCAAATTTTAATCGTCTATTTCTTCTTGCCTCCAAAAGTCACGAGACAGGACGAAATCCAGACAAGATCGGGTCAGATGACATTGATCTGGCACGATTGTACTCTTACGCGTTTCGTCGGCATGTAATTGGGGTCTTTAACGCCACGCGGGTCTTATTGGAAGCCCGTCCAAGATCTACAGAGCAAAGCGCGTTGCTTCGAATGCGGGCATGTGAACTGCTCGAGGACCTCGCCAATATGGCAATTGAACCCATTCCAGTAGATTTCACCGCCTTGTTGGCAACGTTTTACCGCTATGCAAATAATATCAAGAGGGCGGAGGCAGCAATGAATGAAGATGCGTCGTGTTCGCAGGATCCAGAAGTCCTACGAATCACGAAACGGTTTATTAACGTCGTCAACAGGGTTCGTAGCTCCAATGGGATCGAGTTGACCCGCGACACCGAGGCTCCGGAACAAGCCACCTTTGTTGTGCCTAACCTTGGGATCACTATTGTGCCCCTGGTTTATGGAGATTACCACAGTTGGAACCTAGCATGGCTTGATGGAGATCGTAGCGACGTACCGTATCACCGGCATTTCAATGGTGTAGAAATTCACCTCGGATACAGTCCAATCCGGGGTCATATCGTCCTGGACAACTATCGTGCCCTTACCAATGAGGGCTACGCCTTAGCAATTCCCCCAAACACTCGGCATGGCTATGTTAATGCAAGTGAGAAAACACATCACCTACCCTTTATTTTCGGTAGTTATAAGAGAGGCGGATGGGGTGTATTTTTCGACGTCGAAGCACAACCGATCCAGCTGAAAACACTACGGAAAGTACCTTTGGACAGCAATAGACTCAACACTCCTATCAGACTGGAAAGCATAATCCGTAACTTCGCCTGCCAGTCATTTTGTAAGCGTAAACGTATCCTCCCAGCGTGTCGTACCAATCGCAATGGGACTGGCGGTCTCGAATTGCATCTCACCCGTGCTCCCATAGGTAAACCATATCTCCTCAGGAGCAACCGGTTTTTAGCTACATCGGTAGTCAGTGGATCCGGCCTTCTCCGGATGGCTGGCCAAGAATGCCCAATCGTCCTTCACGATCACTTTGGAATTCCGGGAGGAATTCCGGCCGAAATCGAAGGAGATGAAAAAGGTCCCTTGGTTTTGATGGACGCAGATCTGGTTCCCTAGACTATTTAATATCCGAGACCTTGACTCACCGCTAATTCCCATACTAATGCTTCCTCTAAGTGTGTGGTTTTTAATCCGTACCGGTTGTGTCCAGAGCTTACACTGTTACTTCACCAAATGGAAGTGGCCGTACTTCATTGCCGATAGAAATAGTGTCAGACGATTGGCTCATTAAATACGGGTAGGTATTTCTAATCTAAAAGTAGACGCATGGACACCGAAACCTTTCCTTTCCCGCTAGGAGTTCAGTTCACACTCTCTTCGGAATGCGACTACCCAGCCTTTCGAAAACGGCTTCGCACGATTAGAGAACTCGGCTACTCAGTCATTGAGCTAAACATCGAAGACCTGAGAACGGCAGACCTTTCTCTTATTAAGGACTGTCTATTGGAGAATGGGCTTTCAATGTCGAATTTCGCAACAGGTGCAACTGCGAAATTCGAAGGGCTTTCTCTGACTACGACTGATGACATGGTTCGAAAGGATTCAATCACCCGCACCCGAGAACTGATCGAGGTGGCTGCTTATTTCGATGCAGGTATGATCATTGGGATGCTCAAAGGTGGGCCTTCCGAAGATCCACGTCTATCCCATAAACTCATAGTTGAAAGCTTAAACCAAATTGTCGACGTTGCGGAAGATCTTGGAATCCTCATCCTTCTTGAGGCTATTAATCGCCGGGAAACTGCCATCGCAAATACAATATGGGAGACTGAAGAGATCATCAACGAGGTCGGAAGTAAAGCGATGACCATACTCCCCGACACCTATCATATTAGTATCGAAGAAAGCTCCATATTCGGTTCTCTTTCCAAATATCTAGATGCCTTTCAGACTATCCATATTTCGGATAACAACCGGAGATTTCCAGGTTTTGGATGCATCGACTTTCTTAGTTTATTCAGGGCACTAATCGATGCTGGCTATAACGGCTATTTAACGCTTGAGGGAAATACTGCACAGGCGTTCGAAATTGATCTCACTATAGCTACTCAGTATTTAGCTAAGACCTTTTTAAAGATTTATGAATAAAGAACTGTCTTTTCGACCTCTACGTAAGCCAAATGTTATATGGGTCTTTGGTGATCAGCATCGAGCCCAAGCACTAAGCCACCGTGGAGATCCCAATGTCTTTACACCCAATATCGACAATCTCTCCAGGACTGGAATGAATTTTGAATGCGCGGTTTCGGGAGCACCTTGGTGCACACCTTTTCGCGGTGCTTTACTCACGGGCAAGTACCCGCACCAAAACGGAGTCATCAGGACACCAAGCCTACTTAACCCAGATATCCCAACAGTCGCCCACTCGTTCAATGACGCTGGATACCACACTGCCTACGTGGGCAAATGGCATCTAGATGGATCTAACCATAGGGAACACTACGTCCCCCCCCATCACAGGGGGAGCTTTAAGTTCTGGATGGGCTACGAGAACAATAACAACCAGCACGAAACCTATGTCTATGGGTCAACGAACGAGACTCCCCAGCGCTTGCCCAAATATGAGACCGAAGGCCTGACCGACATCCTTTTGGGACATCTAGAGAAGCATGTTGGACAAAGAGAGGACTACGACCCGTTTTTTGCTGTACTCTCGGTCCAGCCTCCACACGGACCCTATGTCACCCCGATCAACTCGCAACAGGGAAAACATCACATACATCCTTCAAAAATCAAGCTCCGTAACAATGTGCCGGCAATCCCCTCAATGCGTTTTAACGCTTCTATCGATCATGCAGGTTACTATGCTATGATAGAAGATCTCGATCAGAATATTGGACGCATCTGTGAAACTCTTAAGGATTTAAGTATAGACCGCGAAACCTACATTATTTTCTTTTCTGACCACGGGAATTTACTATGGAGCCATGGTCAGACTGGAAAATCATCGCCATGGGAAGAGTCTATTCGCGTACCCTTTATCATCAGCAAAGTTGGAGGACCGGAGAATATGTGCTGTGGCCGAACCGACGCCCTGTTGAACCACGTAGACATAGCGCCAACTACTCTTGGACTCTGTGGGATTCCTGTACCGAATGAAATGGCTGGCTACGATTATTCAAGACATTGTATCCCTGAATACGCACCCGAATATCGCGAAAACCCTGATCGTACTGCCGAACCGGACTCGGCTTACCTCCAACAAATCGTACGAAAGATGAACCCAAATACTGTTAACAAGGCCTGGCGTGGTGTTTTAATGCGGGACGGTTGGAAGTATGTCTGCATTCCCGGTAGCGATTGGCTCCTTTTTGATACTAAAAACGATCCTTACGAGCAGGCCAACCATGTACACAGTACAAATTTCCAAATGCAGAAAGTCCACTGCTACAATAGACTTTCAAGATGGATCAAAGAAACAGGAGACGATTTCGAACTACCGAATATTCGACTTCCTTAGAATAATCAACATGAGATTTATTTGTCGGTGTTTCATTCCGCCCCCAGATCTTGTCCTGAAAAATTATTTTCCATTTTCTGACGATCAAATATCTACCAGGAATGAAATCCAGCTACCCTTTCAAAACAAATCAAACAGAACATTAACCAATACGCTCTATCGCGCATAGAAATAACTGCTTAAATGAAAAATAATCAAAAGGTTCATCTCGCTCTTCAGTTGGAGACCGATCTCAAAGAAAAATTGAACTCATTGTTCCAAGTAACAGAAGAAGACTCCGATGCTTCCAAGTCAGAAATATTATCGGCAATCGAAGATGTAGAGGGCATTTTGGGATTTCCAAATCTAAGTATGGACGCGGACTTCTTCGATGCAGTGCCTAATCTTCGTGTCCTCTCCCTAGCCAGTGTTGGCTACGACGCTGTCGATGTGGATGCAGCAACCAAGCGAGGAATCGTCATCTGCAACACACCGGGTGTATTGACCAATGCCGTTGCCAACCTCACAATCTCGATGATCTTTATTATTACCCGAAAGCTGATTGAAAATGAGACCTTCGTCCGCACTGGTGGTTGGGCCCGCGGAAAACCCGCACCGGCCCTGGGAACGGATATTGAAGGAAAGGTGCTTGGTCTGATCGGTTTCGGACGTATAGGGCAAGAGGTTGCGAGAAGAGCCCAAGCATTGGGTATGAAAACCCTTTGGTACGATGTTTTCGACACCCTCCCCGATGGGGCTCCGAACAGTGATTATAGAAAATTAGACAACCTCCTAGAAGAATCAGACTTCGTTAGCCTCCACACTAACCTCAGTCCCTCTGCTCGCCACTTAATCGGTGAAGTTCAACTAGAGAAAATGAAAGAAACCGCCTACCTCATCAACACTGCTCGGGGCCCCTTAGTCGATCAATCCTCTCTTACTAAAGCATTAAAATCGGGTACGATTGCTGGGGCAGCTCTAGATGTCTTTGAATCCGAGCCAACAGCGGAAAACGAGCCTATTACCCAATTAACAAACGCTTACTGCTTCGCTCATATTGCAAGTGGCACAGAAGAGACCCGCCGCGCCATGCGTGAACTAGCCCTCCAAAATTTAATCGCTGTACTCTCGGGAAAACATCCTCCAACTCCGGTTAATCCAGAAGTCTTAAAATAATTTGTGACCGCCAGAATACAACCTTCACACCAAAATTGTTGTTAGGATGTTGATTGGATAATCAGAAAAAATCTCGGATATTGCTTCCGATCCAGAACCGACCACCCTCAACGATGTAGACTCGTATCCAGACCACGAGTTTAACCAACAACCATCCCTAAAGTATCGCGCCTCTACCCGAAGTAGAAAGACAAACACCCTTAACAGCAATCGCAAGGAGTCCTCATCAGCATTACATCAAGATCAAGGAACATTCTCCCAAGAAGACTGAAAATATCGTAACCAATCGCAAATTTAAGAAGTGAGCTTCTAACGATCCAGCCACCATAACTGAGACCAGTATTGGCCTCCTTCATTCTTTTGGAGTGCGCCGGGTGTACTGCGTCCATTTCTAACGTAGAAGGTCAACAGTTCAGTTAATTCCCCAACGATTTCAGGATGGTCCGCTGCAATATTATGCTGCTCGCCAATATCAGTCTGTAAATCGTAGAGTTGAAGTGGAGAAAGGCCTTCACAATCTGACCCAGGTTTCGGATAACTCCAACCACCCGAACCAGGACACATTTCCAGTTTCCAACGACCTTTACGAATGGCCAGCGAACCGTCTAGAGATGAATGAACAGTTGCCTCCCGCAGCGACCTGTCTAATACCTGGCCGCGCCAGGCGGGTAGATTACTAACGCTATCCTCAGCAGCAGTATCTGGTAGGGACTCGCCCATCATATCAGCACAGGTAGCCAATAAATCAACCAAACAAACTGTCTCATCCGAGACCGAACCTGCCTGGATGGTCTTCGGCCAACGAATCAGAAAAGGAATCCGGTGCCCGCCTTCAAAGATATCAGTCTTATACCCGCGAAAGATGTAGCTCGGTTCGTGACCTAGCATTTGGAGCTCATCTAACCCTACCTTAAATGAGCAACCATTATCGCTGGTAAAAATGAGGATGGTATTATCGACCAAACCGTTGCGGTCAAGCGCAGTCATAATTTGACCCACTACATCATCGACCTGAAGACAGAAATCACCGTAGGAATTGGTCCCAGATTTTCCCAGAAATTCGTCGGTTGGTATAATCGGGAGATGCGGCGCGGTTAAGGGGAAGTAGAGGAAGAATGGCCCGCCGGTTTTAGACTGTTCATCGATATAGCTCACAGCTTTTTGGGTCAGGTTGGACAAAACGTCGCGATGTAAAAAATCGGGAGCAATAACCCCGGCCCGGACCTGCTCTTTGCCACTACGTGCGGCTATCTCGCGATTGGGTTGGGCTGAAACCCGGTCATTTTCCACATACACATACGGTTCCACATCCAATGAGGCACTCAGGCCATAAAAATAATCAAACCCAACACTGATCGGGCCATCCTCAATGGGCTGGGTAAAATCAACGTTCTTCCCAGTAAGGCCTTTTTCATCAGTGTCATCATTATGTCTGGCCCAAGACCACCCAAGATGCCACTTGCCAACGCATGCGGTATGGTAGTCGTGTTGCTTGAGAAACGAGGCTACAGTCAACCGTCCCGGCTCTATCAGCGGACCAGAATAGCCCATGGTTACGCCCTGTTTCAAAGCCGATCTCCAGTTGTAGCGTCCGGTCAAAATACTGTACCGTGATGGTGTACACATCGCGGACGAAGCGTGGGTATCACGGCAAGCCATTCCATCGCTAGCCAGACGGTCCAGATGTTTCGTACGAATCTTAGAGTCGGGGTTTAGACAACTTAAATCACCGTAACCCATATCGTCGGCTAGGATGTAAATGATATTCGGTTTTTCAATGTCCATGCTGAACCGAATCTTTGAAATATTGAATTCGTGAGCAATTAAATTCGGAGCGATGAGAATAGCGAATCCGGTTGATTTTCAGTGCACTCTTTCACGTTGATTGCCCACCATAAAACTACCTGTTCTCCCAGAAAGGTCAGGCTGAATCAGTGCCTGGGGTGATTGTGGTTATAGATCAGTCAATGCTCCACCGTGTTCTTGTTTGGTTCTGGAAAGCTCAATACGAATGCAGAAATTAAAAAAAAAGAGCATCGGTCTATCTATTATAGATGTTTTACTCTTCTGCAGCGATTGAATGTCTACAGTTAAACCTTATCCCGTCCCTAAAAGAAGTGTTAGCTAAGCAGGTCAACTCATTTGATACTATCAAGTCATGAGTTGAAAATGGCTGCCCGGCCAGGGCTCGAACCTGGACTAACTGAGCCAGAACCAGTCGTGCTACCATTACACCACCAGGCAGAAAAAATTCCGGTATGGGATCTCATCGTCGACAGAGCCTATAACGAAATCAAAGCTTCAGGATCGACAATACGATAATTCTCAAGATTTGACCTCAAACAAATGAATAACTTAGAACCAGATGACAATTCGGAATTTCTGTGAAAACCGATTGTCAAAGTCTTTTTTAGTTACAGGAACCAGGAGTTGATTTGATCAAAAATAAATTTGTATTTGTCTAGTGAATTCATGGATTCCCAGACAGATGCCAAACCACATTCAGAAGCTCTAAGATCAAAAAGATTGAATGTAGTATACCGATATTGAAAAATACTATC
Organism: uncultured Opitutales bacterium; assembly: GCA_964542645.1. Classification (GTDB taxonomy): domain Bacteria; phylum Verrucomicrobiota; class Verrucomicrobiia; order Opitutales; family UBA2987; genus Moanibacter. The sequence goes on from CAZIUG010000015.1 coordinate 190,462, forward strand.
GGATTCCGGACCATTTACCCGAATGAAATAATTGCAGCTTATGTTAACCCTTCTTTCTACTTGCATCAACTCCTGTCCGTTGCGTTTTTTAAATTTGAAGGTTTATGAAATCTTCAGGTGATGACTAGGCAAGAAACATGTCTCAAAGACTGACAGGAATGTCTCGTGGAAAGTCGAGTTGTGGGAAGTGGCCACCAGTGATTTGCAGTGGTTCAAGAGGGTTGGTTGCAGCATCACTGATTCTAATACTCGTCGCATGCACAACGACCCCTGAAAGTGAAGAGAACGGCTCTGGAGGGGTTTCCAAGGCGAGCAGTTCACAGACACTATTTAGAATGGGAATGGCACATGCTAACGGCGATGGAGTTGGTTTGAACTACAGTCGCGCCGCTCAATTTTACCAACGTGCTGCCGACGAAGGCCACGCTCAGGCACAGTATCAGTTAGCTCTACTCTACAGCTCTGGACTAGGGGTTCGACAGGACGTTGGGGAGTCAGTGAAGTGGCTTCAGGCGGCTTCCAAACAGAATCATGTCCTGGCGCAATACACCTTGGGTTCAATCTACCTAAAGGGGGTCGGCGTGAAGCGCGATCTTGTCGAATCACATCGGTGGTATGGTGCGGCAGCTCGTCAAGGATTCGCTGATGCGCAGTTTGTATTAGGAGTGATGGCGGCTGAGGGTCAGGGAATAGAGGCAAATCCCAAGTTAGCTTTCGAATGGCTGCGGCAAGCTGCAAGACAGGACCACATTCCTGCCCAAAACTACATAGGAGCGATCTTTTACAATGGTTATGGTGTGGAACAGGATTTTCAGAAAGCTCGAGAGTGGTATCTCAGGGCAGCAGATCAGGGAGATCTCCGGGCAAATTTTCTACTTGGGCTAATGTCCACCTTAGGCCAAGGGGTAACACAAGATTTCGAAGCAGCCCTAGGCTGGTTTCGAAAAGGAGCAGAGCTGGGAGATCCCAATTCACAACTCAAGGTAGGAGAATTCTATGGAGCTGGGACCGGAGTCGTCCAAGATCTAGCGGAAGCGGCTCGTTGGTATGAAAAAGCAGCCGAGGGTGGACATGTCGATGCGCAATATAAGTTGGGGGTAGCTTACTCAACCGGGAAGGGAGTGGCGAAGGTGAAAGAGGAGGCATACAAGTGGTTCCTCTACGCGGGAGAGCAAGGACACGCGGCTGCCCAAACCAGTGTGGGGCGATGCTTTGAAAGTGGATTTGGCATAAATCTGGATCTGGGAGAAGCGGCCAAATGGTATCGTCAATCTGCTGAGCAAGGATACGCGCCAGCTCAATTCTACCTGGCCAACTTGTATGTTTCCGGTCAAGGCGTGCCCAAAGATCATGCCGAAGCAGTTCGTTTATTCACCCTAGCGGCAGAACAGGACCACGTCCTGTCTCAATTAAATCTTGCGGCAGCCTACGAGGAGGGAACTGGTGTGGGAAGAGATTACGAAGAAGCCCTCCGCCTGTACAAATTGGCTGCAGAACAGGCCAGTCCGCTAACCGAGACCGAATTAGGGCGGGCCTTTCTTCGAGGAGCGGATGCAAGGAAATCAGATCCAGAAAAAGCTCAGTTGCATTTTGATCGGGCACTTTCAATGAATCCTACGTATATTCCTGCACTCTTCAGCCGAGGACTCGCAAAACAACAATTAGGAGAGATAGAAGCAGCCTTAACTGACTTTAATAGTATTCTCGCGGTAGATCCTAAATCGATGGTTGGATTGATGGCTCAAGGAAACCTTAAAGTGCGGATGGGTGACATAGAGGGTGCGATTGCAGATTTCACTGAAGTGATTCAGCTCTATCCCAATCAGGGCGCCGCCTTCCGGCAGCGGGGTTGGGCTTTAGAAAAGCTGGGCTACGTAGAGAGAGCAATAGCCGACTTTTCCAAAGTGATTGAAATTGGTCCAAAATCCGCTGATGCTTTTGTGACACGAGCAAAACTGAAAGTTAAAAAAGGAGCATTGGAGAGTGCATTTCAAGACCTGGATGAAGCGATAGCCCTATCTCCTGATGATTACACAGCTTATCTTGAAAGAGGATTCTATAGCTACGTTTCGGGAACTTTAGAAATCGCCTTTATTGATCTCACAAAAGCTCTGGAACTTGACCTGGAACCGGACGGAAGGGACTACATCAGCCTTTGGCTCTGGATGACGCTCACCCAAATGGGTGAGTCATCCAAAGCAGATGGAATACTGAGTGAACACGTCAAAGCGAGAAATTCTGAAAATGGTGAAGAGTGGTATCTGTACTTGGCAGCCTTTTTACTCGATTCTATTGATGAAACACGTCTTTTAGATCTAGCTCGCTCCTCACAACCCGAAAAACAAGCCGAGTATCTTTGCGAGGCTTATTTCTACACTGGGAACAAGCGTCTCCTTAATGGCGATATTGGAGGTGCTCTAAAGATGCTGGAACTGTGCCTGGAAACGAGAGTTAATCAATTCTACGAGTATTCTGGAGCCAAGGTACAACTTGCCCGATTTTCTCAGCAATTATCTACCCCCCCCGTCCAAGGAAATTCCATTGACCACGGTGAGGCTTCTTTCCCTCCTTAATAAAGGCGTTAGTACAAAAGGAAAAGGGCCACTGTTTTTCTTTTTCCGGATAGATTAATTCAAATACATCGGGTTGAGAAGCAGATCTCGCCGCACTCACCAAGAAGTACGTCACCCATCCATAGGACTTCCATAAATGCAAAATGCCTCGGCTCTAGAATTAGGCGGCATCCCCTATCGCTACCAGGATCAAACGTTAATTTGATGAACATAGATTCCACAAAAAGTAACGATTTTCCCACTTACCTATTAACCTAAATGAAACCTTGCCTATTAGAATTTTTCGGCTTTAAAGGATGCCCTTTGGTGCTGATCTTCATGATTATCGGAACCGCGTTCTGGAAATCTTGTGAATAAGATCAGCCCAGGAAACCTTATTTGGTAGCACTTACATGATCAGGAATAAGTCTGTAGAGATATGCAAACTACAATTAGCGAAATAAACGAACGCGTTAAGGAAACCTCGGGTTGGATCAAACTTATAAAAACCGAGATTGGCCGAGTTATCGTCGGACAACAGTATCTCATTGATCGACTTCTTATCGGATTAATTACGAATGGCCACGTTCTGCTTGAAGGGGTTCCTGGACTAGCCAAGACTCTCTCTATACGCACTCTAGCCGCAGCCATAAATGTCCAGTTTCAACGAATTCAATTTACGCCTGATCTCCTTCCAGCGGATATAATTGGCACTCTCATATATAATCCAAGAGAGGGTAAATTTTCGACCAAGAAAGGGCCAGTTTTCACTAATCTTTTACTAGCCGACGAGATAAATCGTTCTCCCGCTAAAGTGCAAAGCGCTCTCCTTGAAAGTATGCAGGAGCATCAGGTTACAATAGGGGAGACAACTTACCCCCTCCCGAACCCGTTTCTCGTCCTCGCTACTGAGAATCCGATCGATCAGGAAGGGACATATTCACTCCCAGAGGCTCAAATCGACAGATTTATGTTGAAGCTGATAATCGACTATCCTTCGCGTCAGGAAGAGCGACAGATTCTCGACCGTATGGCAACAACCTCACCCAATACCGAGGTAAATTCCGTTATCAATCCCGATACGATTCTTGAATCAAGAAAAATTGTTAATGATATCTATATAGATGAAAAAGTGCGGGACTATATCGTAGAAATTATTTTTGCCACTCGAGTACCCGATAAATTCGGACTACAGGAAATTCGAGATTTCATCCAATACGGAGCCTCCCCTCGAGCTACTATCTCACTCACACTAGCAGCAAAGGCGTGGGCTTTCCTCCAGGGTCGGGGTTATGTAACACCCCAAGATGTTAAATCAATTGGCATGGATGTCCTCAGGCACCGCGTTATAATTAGCTATGAGGCCGAAGCAGAAGATATGTCTAGTGAAGATATTATTCGCTCAGTATTCGACACAATACCTGTTCCATAACGACATAACCCTTTGAATCAATTTTGGCCGATTTCTCTTTCTATCAATATTCGGCAGTAGGCTTGGGCTTGCTTATGTATTCTGCATATAGCCCAATCAAAGCAGTAAATTCGGTATAATTTTAAACGGAGTCATCAAAAGACTTGGAAACCCACCAGCCAGACGCTCGAGGTTTACTTTAAAGGGAAGCATGCCTGAATCCGCAGAAGTTACTCGAGAGATCCTAAGGAAGGTCCGCCAGGTCGAGATTCGTAGTCGTCGATTCGTAACCGAAACGATGGGTGGTGCATATCACAGCGTCTTCAAGGGTCAAGGGATGGACTTGGAGGATGTCCGCGAATACGCAACCGGGGACGACGTCAGAGATATCGATTGGAACATTACTGCCAAGATGGATAAACCCTTCGTTAAGAAATATCGCGAGGAGAGAGAGCTTACTATCATGCTTTGTGTTGATCTTAGCGCTTCTGGAAACTTTGGATCAACCGATCAAAGCAAGCGTGATATAGCCGCCGAATTAGCCAGTGTACTTGCTTTTTCGGCAACTCGTAACAATGACAAGGTTGGATTACTCCTTTTCACCGATAAGATTGAAAAAGTGATTCTCCCCAAAAAGGGACGACAGCATGTTCTTCGTGTGATCCGAGAAGTTCTATTCTTCGAGCCAACAAATTCTGGGACAAATATTGTCCTCGCCCTTAACACTCTGAACAAGATCCTGCGTCGCAAATCTATCTTATTCCTACTCTCTGATTTTTTAACTGAGGATTCCCTCTCTTGGATACGACCCTCTATCACGACCTATGGCGATCTTTTCAAAACCGTTACCTTGACGAATAAGCGACACGACTTAATTTGTGTTGAAATCTCAGACCCCAGAGAATTCGAGCTACCGAATGTTGGGATTATTAATCTCGAGGATGCGGAGTCGGGTGAGACGGTTGAAGTTGATACCGGAAATAGCGAGTATCGGATCCTTTATAAACAGCAGAATCAACGAAGACGGGTTTCCTTAAAGCGAGGATTCCAACAAAGTGGAGTCGACCATCTTTCAGTCTCAACCGATCGCCATTACATCACTGCATTGAGGGAATTTTTTCGCTTACGTGAGAGACGAAAATGAGAAGTCATTCTGCCCTTTTTCTGCTGTTCCTTTGTCTCTTCGGAATGCAAATCTCGAAAGAGACGGCTTTATGCGGTGAAATTAAAGGATTGGAACCTCAAGGTTATACGAACCCTCGACGGAGTCCTCTCATCCAATTCTCCCAAGAGTCTCAGGCCTCTTTCCCATCTCTAGCCCAATTGTCAGTTCCTTCTCTAGATCCGCAGGCTGAGGATATACGAGATATTCGCAATCTTCTGATAATTCCAATTCCATGGCTTCCCTACGCTATTACCTTGGCAGTAACGGCTGGACTACTTCTTCTTGGATTTTTCATCTTCCGTTGTGTCATGAATCGCAAGAAGAAGGCAAATAAACCAATCCTTCCTCCTTATGAACAGGCCCTTATCGATCTCCACTCCACCCGGTCCCTAATTGATTCGGCCCAAGACAAGGAATTTTCCTCGGCTGTCTCAGACGTCGTACGTTACTTCCTTGAACGTCAGTTTAACATGCCGGCTCCAGAATCAACCACTGAGGAATTCCTCCATAAAATCACGGATGACAGACTCATAAAAGGCAAATTAGCCGATGCATTTTCGGAGTTCTTGGTTGTCTGTGACTTAGCTAAATTCGCCCGTCATTCCCACGGTCGGGTTGGCATGCAGGAACTTTACCGAAAAGCAGAAAGTCTAATTGAAGAAACCTACCTCAAGCACCGAATGCAGATTTCCGTCCTCGGAACTAAACAAAATGCAAAAACAGTATCTAAGACGGTAGAATTGACTCAATGATTTTTAGATTTGAATCCAGCGATTTGCTCTGGTTCCTCCTCGCAATCCCGCTCCTTGCTCTTCTGAAAGGCAAGCGTGGAGCATCAGCTGCTGTCCAATTTCCTGCTACTGAACTGGCTAAACAAATCTCTTCTTTCGTGCGCAGCCGCCCAGGACGACTCCTACCCTATCTACGTCTTCTAGCTCTCAGCTGCCTAATCTTGGCTCTCGCTCGCCCGCAAGTAGGAAGCGGCATCAGCGAAATCGAATCGAGCGGGATAGATATAGTTCTCGCAGTTGATCTTTCGACATCAATGTGGGCCCATGATTTTAAAATTAAGGGAAAACGTACTGATCGACTAACGGTAGTTAAAGCAGTTGTAAAAGACTTTATAGTGAAACGTCCCAACGATCGAATCGGGCTTGTGGCATTCGCTGGAATCTCCTCCTTAGTTAGTCCTCTAACCCTAAATCACGAGTGGCTCTTGCAGAACCTTGAACGACTTAGGATTGGTATTTTAGAGGATGGAACCGCAATTGGAACTGCAATTGGAACCAGTGTGAACCGTTTGCGTATCCAGAAAGCAAAGAGCCGAATTCTTATTGTTCTAACTGACGGAGCTAATAATGCAGGCAAGATCAGTCCTCTCGCTGCCGCCGAAGCAGCTAATGCATACAACATCAAAATTTATACGATTGGGGCTGGCCAAGAAGGGGTGGTTCCGGTCCCTAGAGGCCTCGATCCTAATGGAAACCCATTATTTGACCGTAACGGGAAATTACTTCTCAAGAATATACAATCGGATATTGACCTCGATTCGCTCAAAGAGATTGCCCGACTTACCCGAGCACGATTTTTCCACGCCACTGACACTACTTCACTGGAGGAGATATACCACGAAATAGATCGCCTGGAAAAATCAGAGATTAAGCTGAAACATCGCACTAATTTCACAGACATTTTTATGTGGCCTGCGATAGCTGGGCTTTCTCTCCTAGTTCTCGAGCAATTGATGAGTAACACCTTTTATCGCCGAATTCCTTAATCATGAATTTTGACCAAAGTATTTGGCTTTTCCTCGCTATCGCCACCTTTCCGGTATTAACGCTTCTCTACATCCAAGCAGAAAAATTGAAGAGAAATCGCCTCGAGGCATTTGCTGCCTTCAAACTTCTTTCAAATCTTGCCGCCTCCGTCAGCCCGGTAAAACGAAACATCAAGGCAGGCCTTGTAATCGTCGCATCCTGCCTGATTCTAATCGCCTTGGCACGCCCACATTGGGGCTACTATTGGCAAGAGACAAAAGGCAAAGGGATCGACATTCTCATAGCCCTTGATACTTCGAAAAGCATGCTTGCGGAAGACATTAAACCGAACCGCATCGAGCGGGCTAAACTAGCCATCCTCGACCTTGTAGACCGTATTGAGGGAGACCGAGTGGGGTTGATCGCCTTTTCCGGAAGCGCCTTTCTACAATGTCCTCTGACTCTCGACTACAATGCATTTCGCCTGACCCTGGAGACAATCAATACTTCCGTTATATCTCGTGGAGGAACAAACTTTTCCGCTGCCATAGCAGAGGCTCAGGCATCATTCGCTGCAGATGATAACTTCAAAGTCCTCGTATTAATAACGGACGGCGAAGATCTCGAAGCGGCAGGCATAGAACAAGCTAAACTAGCAGCTAGAGAAGGGGTTAAGATTTACACAGTTGGAGTGGGGAGCCCCGGCGGGGAACTTATACCATTTCGTGGATTAAACGGCAGCATGGATTTTCTCCGTGATGATAAGGGTAACGTTATCAAAACAAGATTGGATGAAACAACCCTGCGTGAGATTTCCAAAATCACGGACGCATTCTATTTTCCTATGGGGAGCAAAGGTGACGGACTCGAGAAAGTCTATGAAGTTGGTCTTGATTCGATACCCAAACAGGAGAGGCAAGCTCATATGCAGAAGCTTCCTCATCAGCGGTTTCAGTGGCCCCTAGGTCTCGCCATCATTGCACTTATTATAGAGTCTCTTATTAGTTCTAGAAAGTACGCAAGGCGTCGCCCATCTCCAAATATTGGGCTTTTCCTGTTTCCATTCCTAATTCTTTGCCTTGTTGGCTCTAAAACAGTTGATGCCTCTCCTGCAAAGGCGGAGAAGTTCTATAACGAAGGAAACTATCTGGATGCCAAGGAGAACTATAGAGAAGCAATTGAAAAATCCCCTGGTGACAAACGGCTTTACTATAATCTAGGCTCGACGGAATATCGCGATGGATCATTTGATGAGGCGGAGAAAGCCTTCCGATTAGCGCTTGAAACCGACGATATCGATATCCAGAAAAACACTTTCTATAATCTTGGAAATACGCGCTACCGCATGGGGGAAAAATCTTTAAAAACCCATCCGGAAGACACTATTAAATTATGGGAGCAGGGCATTAAAGACTACAAGAATACACTCAACCTCGACCCAGAGAACGAAGATGCTGAGTTCAATCTAGATTTTATTACCGAAAAACTCGAGGCTTTGAAAAAGCAACTGGAACAACAGAATCAGGAAAAGGAAGAGAATCAGACCGAACACAGCCAAAATCAGGATAACACGAGCGAGGAGCGAGAGGGTCAGGAGAAACACCAAGACAAAAAAAACAATCAAGCGCAACCAGGTAAACAAAACTCTCAAGAGGGGAAAGGGAAATCCGAAGACCTACCAAAAGAAACCAACGAAAAGGAAGAACTGGAAGAAGATCAGTGGGAAAGAAAATCCCACGGGCTCATGACACGTGAAGAAGCACGTCAGCTCCTCGAATCTCTTAGAAACGAGGAAAAGAAACTTCCAATAACAATTTTCGAGTTCCCGGATAAAAGAGATTCAGAGAGTCGGAACCTGAAGGATTGGTAATATGCGACTCCTGAATCTTCAATGCCGGCAGAGATGTTGGAGTGTATCCAAAGTGATTGAATCAACCGTGGGTTCATTGAAACGTTCGTGCATGACCCCAAAAAACCTTCTACATTGGAGAGTGAAAGATGTAAGGATTTCTCCTTCAATAAGATTATTTTCACACTCTGTCCTGAAGTCTGACAATAATCTATCCGCGCAAGAAAAACTTTTCCCAAAGCGGTTCACCTTAGCGAAAGTGGATAAAAATTTATCATTCACATTTTTTTTGCTTGGCCTACTCAGTATCTCTTCAATTTCACTGCTTGCTCAACCAACAGTTACTAGCACGATCAATCCCAATTCGATCACCTTAGGCTATACTGCTACCTACATCGTTTCGATACAGGCAGAAAAACAGCCAGAAGTATGGTTACCACCCAAGGTGAAAGATCTCGAAATTGATTTCATTGGAACCGGCCAGAGTATGCAAATTTCAACTATCAACCAAAACACAAAGACGATAGTCACCAAGAAATACAACTTCCGTGTTAGGCCTAAGAGAACTGGGAGGTTCATCATACCGACCTATGATCTCAGTATCGGAAGACAAAAATTGATGGTTCCAGCAGCTGTTATTACGGTAAACCCTCCAGACGGAAAACAGGCGGCAGACCTCGAAGATCTTACCTTTCTTGAATTAGATAAAGAAGAGAAGCCGACCTATGTCGGTCAAAACTTAAAATATGTTCTCAAACTTTTCGTCCATACGGGACTAACCGAAGTTCGGGCAGGAGAACTCTTGCAAAAAGGTAATGCCTTTTCCCAACGCGAAATGGCACAATCCACCAACTCCTACGGGGCTATAAGGAATAACCTCGACTATCAAGTCTACGAAATTCCCGTCTCCATTACACCTCTTAAATCCGGGCTCCAGACTCTCGAGTTTGAACTGACTATTCAGGTCGTACTTCCCCAACAGAGACAAAATTCTTCCTCTTCCTACTTCGACGAATTCTTCAACAGAGACTTCTTCAGCTTTGGAGGATTCAGGGAACGACGCAATATCGCGGTTTCGACGGGGCCAGTTGAAGTAGTAGTTCGGATGCTCCCTGAAGAGGGAAAACCCAAAAGTTTTTCTGGTGCGATTGGTCAGTTCTCAATAAAACAGACACTCTCCCCTATCCAACTCAATGCTGGAGATCCACTCACACTTAAAGTTGAAATCACGGGAGACGGAAACTTCGACCGTATCCAACCTTTACAGCTAAAGACGGGCGATCAATGGAAGATTTACCCGCCGAAGTCAGAGTTCATTTCCGGGGAAAAAATGGAACATTCCGGAAAGAAGATCTTTGACTATATCCTTATACCACAGTCGACCGACATCACCCAATCACCTCCAATACACTTCAGCTTCTTTGATCCCGAAACTGCCCAATATGTCCAACTCTCTGACGAACAAGTTGCTCTCACCATCCATCCTGCCACTCATTACATTTCCGCTAATACATCTGTCACTCAAACCGCAACCTCCAACAGCGAAACGCTGGCGACATCGAGACCTCCGGAAAGAAATATTCTACCTATACAACTTCTACCTGGCCGCTGGATAAGTTCCATCCAGCCCACCTTTAAATCCCCCTATTTCCTGTCATCGCAGTTAATTCCCTTAATTATTCTCTCTGGCGTTTATTTATTACGAAAGCGACAAATTCGGTTCCGAGATGATGCTTTTTATGCCCGTCGCCTAAAAACGACCCAATCCATGCGGAAGTGGCTCAAAACTGCCAAAGAGGCCTCCTCGAAGAACGACTTCGTCGCATTCTTTGCAGCCGCCCAAAGAGCTATCCAAGAGAGCGTGGGAAAACATTTCACATGTAGTGCTTCCACTCTTACACTGGCTGACCTTGAATTATTTCTCGCTTCAAAGAATTCCAACGGGACGATAGTCAACGAAGTTCGAGAATTCTTTGAAGCGGGTGATGCCGTACGATTTTTTTCGGGTAATCAGGCTCAAGAACAAACGCTTCGCGATTGGAATAGAGCTCTTCTCAAGCTGGTTGCCAAGCTTTCAGCCTTAAAGTAACCATGAAGAAGTTGGACAGACTCCTGGCTATCATTCTTCTAGCAGTCCCTCTTCAGCTTACCGCCAAGAATCCTTCCCTTCTTTTTGAGCAGGCAAATGAGTACTACAGCAAAGGGGATTACAAACTTGCCATAAAGGTGTATAGAGAGGCCCTCGATATCGCTCAATCCGCTCCCCTTAACTACAATTTGGGAAACGGTTACTTCAAGATTGGAGAAATTGGGTTAGCCGTACTCCACTACGAGAGATCACTCGCTATTGATCCATTAAACCCCGAAGTCCGGGCCAACTTGGCTTTTGTCCGAGAATCCGCAGAACTCCAAGAGCCCTCCTATGGGCCTTTAACCCAATTTAGTATGTGGCTCCCACTCGAGTATTGGTGTTGGTCGCTTTCAATTGGATTTTGGGCCACGATAACCCTAGTGGTTTTTCCCCGTCTCTACGGTGGAGGAAATTTGATCACGCGACTCTTTCTCCTCTTATCTGTTTTCGCTACTTCTACCTGCCTTCTGGCCTTAATCGGAACTCACAAAAAGGCAAAAGGGGGGATCATACTGACAACAGAAACACTTCTTAGAGTAGCGCCTTCAACGGGGAGTCCAGAAGCTGGATATCTTCAATCTGGAGAAGTAGCCTCTATCAAGAAAATCCACCAGGATTTTATTTTTGTTGAATTGGAAGCAGGAAGATCTGGATGGATTAAGGAATCAGAAATCGGGAGAATCTGGGAATGAAAGTTGCGGCCGCTCTTAAAAACCTAGTGGCGGAATTAAAACGTATCGATTACCTGACCTCTGTCGTTGCCCTCCTTTCGTGGGACGAACAAGTAAACCTTCCCAGAGGGAGCGCAGATCGTAGGACAAATGAATTAAAAGCAATTTCTAACATAGTTCATCGAGAAAAAACTCAGCCACATATTAGAGAATGGTTAGAAACTATTGAGCCAGAGATCAATTCGCTTAATCAAACGAATCAATCAATCGTAAGGGAGGCACGTCGAAACTATGACAAAGCAGTCAAAATCCCTTCAGAATTCGTAGCGGCCAAATCGGCACTCAATAGCCGCGCCTACCACGCCTGGGCAAGAGCACGTCACGAAAATAAGTTCTCGATCTTTGAACCATTCTTGTCAGATCAGGTTAAATTGGCGGTGGAAGAAGCTGCTTTCTTAAACTTCACATCTAAAAAGACCTACGATTACCATATCGACAAACACGATCCCGGTCTTTCTACTGCATTGATTGACTCTATCTTTGCCGAACTACTCCAGGATCTTCGTCCCCTTGTTGCGACTATCCTTAACTCCCCGAAGCAAACCAAACTTCCTCTATTAGTTGGGTTCCCAGTCGAGTCACAGTATGCCTTTCTAAAAACCATTACAACCCATCTGGGTTTCGATTATAAGAGAGGACGCATTGACGTCGCATTACATCCCTTTTGTGGAGGAAATGGAGCCGACACCCGGATGACCACACGATTCTCGGTCAATAATCCACTTGATTCTCTCTTTAGCTCCATTCACGAAACCGGCCATGGCCTTTACCAGCAGGGACTCCCCAGGGAGCATCTTGGTACTGCACCTGGGGAAGCGATAGGAATGGCCGTTCACGAATCACAGAGCAGACTTTGGGAAAACCAGGTTGGACGAAGTCGAAGTTTCTGGGAATTCTGGGAACCACGTTATCGAGAGGTGTTCCCAAAACAACTCTCGAGTATCGACTCAGAGGAGTTCTATTTTGCGATCAATACTGTCTCTCTTAATCCCATCCGTACAAATTCAGATGAAGTGACCTACAACCTCCACATTATACTTCGATTTGAAATCGAGAAAAGACTCTTTCAAGGAAGCCTTTCGACAGCAGATCTCCCATATGCATGGAACGAGCTTTCATCAAAAATTGTCGGACTGAGGCCCCTCAATGACTCACAAGGTGCTCTTCAGGATATCCATTGGGCAGGAGGCTCTTTTGGCTATTTTCCCAGTTACTGCCTTGGCAATATCTTGGCTGCCCAACTATGGTTTTCAGCCAATGAGCAACTCCCGAATCTCGACAATGACTTTCGCCGTGGCGAATTCCAACCCTTTCTCAAATGGCTCAATCGCAATATTCACTCCCTCGGAAAAACACAAGACACCCTCCAGATAATAGAAAAAGTAACCGGTTGTGAACTCAGCCCTTCCTTCCTAATCCGCTACCTAACGGAGCGTTATTTGCCGCTCTACAGCTAAACGCTTAGATCAGAGATCGTGATCCTTTCTGTATGCTTAAGCGTTCAGGTGTATTTTTATGAGGAATTCCTCTGTCCTTTATCCACTTAAACCTGAAGGAATTATATCCAATTAAAAACTTCAAAGTTGCTGTAGGGATACATTTCAAGAGTACACAAATTCTGAATAAAGAAGAGTAGTCCAGTCATTTCGAAGAGAATGAGTTTTTAACTCGACTGGCCAAAAGGTCTATAAAACCGTTAGACGATAGAAACCCGCTAGATTCCTATATTAACTTTTCCCGATCAATCTTACCCACTTCACGGAAACGGCCACGCAAATCACTCTCAAGAATTTTCCGTGTCTCCAGTGGTATCTTCGATACCATGTCTTCAAGCTTAGGTTGGACCCGGTCCTTTTCCTTCTCAGATTCCGTATCATTAACTAGCTCGGGAGGACTATCCTCTACAGGATCCCTTTCAACCTCAGATGCCTTTTTTGGCGAAACCTTATGACTCGACAAGGCTTGATTTAAGCCCGTGTCCGTCGGATTTGGATCCGAAGATGGTTGACTGAAAGGAGCCCGAGACTCGGGCATATTTACCGCAAGACTACTCAGGCGATTAATTACGGAATCGATGGCTCTTGATCTGCTAGCTTCCACCGCCTTGAGCAAAGCAACTTCGAAATTAACCTTCTCGCTCAATCCCATTTTTACCGATCTTTCGCCCTCATGTAGAACTTCAATGATTCGGAGCAGAGATTCAGATGTCAGGCCTGAAGGATCCAAAGAACGGGTCCTTCCTCCCTCCCGAACAACAGAAATAAGAACCTCTCTTAGAACTACCTGAAGATCGACTAAGATCCGGTAGAGGTCACGACCTTCCGAGGTAAGTTCTTCAACTAACTTGAAAAGCGCACTGTAATCAGAGGAAATAATCGTCTGAGCAAGAGCTTCCACCCTCTCTTGAGAAGCGAGTCCGTAGACATCGAGCACATCCTCCTCCTTAATCTTCTCTCCACAAAACGAGATCATCTGATCAAGAATCGATTGAGCGTCACGCATCCCCCCATGAGAAAGATGTGCGATCGACCGCAACGCACCTTTATCGACTTCAATTTCCTCAACGGCCGCTATCTCCTCTAATTTGGCTGAAATTTGCTCATCCGGAATAGGCCGAAATTCAAAACGCTGGCACCTAGAAACGATAGTTGGCAAAACCTTATGTGACTCAGTCGTCGCAAAAACAAACTTAACATGAGAAGGGGGCTCTTCCAGCGTCTTAAGGAGGGCGTTGAACGCCTGATTCGTCAGCATATGCACCTCATCAATTATGTAGATCTTATATCGACACTGTGAAGGAACGTATTGACAATCCTCCCGAAGATCTCGGACCTGATCAACCGAGTTGTTAGAGGCCCCGTCTATCTCAATCACATCCATACAACTCCCCTCCATGATCGACTGACAAATCAGCGAATCGTTCGGTGGACTTAAAGAAGGTCCGCCCTCACAATTGAGTGCCTTAGCAAAGATTCGGGCCATGCTTGTCTTACCAGTGCCACGTGGACCTACAAAGAGATATGCGTGGGCGATCCGCCCCTGCTCGATAGCATTCCGTAGCGTTCTAACAATATGATCCTGCCCCACCAACTCCTCGAACTGCTGAGGACGCCAACGACGTGCAATAACCTTATACGATGAAGACATGAAAGAACCACAGAGTGTTGGGTTAGGAAATGATCTAATCAAACCCAATCTACTCGCCAGTCATCGAATTTTTTTCAGACTTCTCATAGGAGCACTCGATGGAACTGGGCACGCCCCTTTTTTCGGCCCCAACTATCACTTCATGGCACCTAAATCGTCCCTCTAACAGTTGTACATTTCACATACATACAAAAGGCGATTTTAGGCCCTTAACAGCGCAACGGGGAATGCACCCGAACAAAAACACTCTGGGCCCAAATCTCCAGACGAGGGAGATCTCCTAACTTAAGGTAAGGTAAAAAAAGGCCAGGCACCCTACGGCACACGGAGTTTCTGGCTACCGTTGCTCCCTTCCGGGCCTGGCGGACTTCACCGACCCTCCGTTGCATAGGACCCGGCCGATCTAGATCTATTACATCTTACAGCAGGTCTTCAACATTTTATTTCCAATTCAAAGAACGAATATCAACACAGTTAACGATAGCTTCTGCCTAACTAATAACTAGACATAAACAGCCGAGTGATGAACGTAACCAACCGCCACCAGTATTTCCCACATTACCTGCCAAATTTTTATCAACCAGGTTCGGTCAAACGTTTGCAAACGGTCGAGACTATAACTTCAGGGTCGCTCAACTTTCCCCTGCCCTCGTATCCGCAAGCCAAGATTCCCTCGTCTGGTTCAATGATCAGATCTCCTCGATCCTTGAGAACCTTTAGATTTTTTTGCGTTGCCGGATGCTTCAACATCTTCCCATTCATAGCAGGAGCAACGACTACTTGGGAATGTGTCGCCAGGTAGATTGAAGTCAGTAAGTCAGGAGCCAACCCAAGGGCGAAACAGGCGATTATATTTGCCGTAGCCGGGGCTATTAGGAGTAAATCCGATCGGTCTGCCACCTCGATATGCCCAGGTTGCCAGCCTTCCCCTTCTTTCCAAAGATCAACCCCAACCGGATTCCGGCTCAAAGTCTGAAAAGTCAAAGGAGCAACAAACTCGATAGCTTCACGAGTCATGACGACGAATATATCGGCTCCTTTTTTGACCAACTGACTCGTTATATCCGCCGCCTTGTATGCTGCAATCGATCCGCTTACTCCCAGAACGATCGTCTTCCCTTTAAGCTGCTGATCTTCTTCCATAGTAACACACCATATGCTTAGTCTTTGGATACTTCATCCATCAAACTGAATTTAGCTGATTTATCCTCCTCCATTCAATCTCCACTGTAAACTCCATTATTGTTTCACAAAATCCAAATGGGAAGAGTTAAAGAATATATTCCAAACAGCTGCATCAAAATATGTCCGAAATAATAATGATGATTCTTTAAACTGATTGAGCGCTCCATTACAAACAAGCACTCGGGTAACAAGTCTTGACATGCATTTAGGAAACCCCTCTTATCCCGGGAGTTCGGAAATTCAAATATGTTCCTGTCCGCACCATTTGAGATTGCGCCTAGCGCACTGTTGCGACTTCTCCCCTGAGGGGGGAGAAAAGGATTTGATCTGTACATATTTTTCTTAACCGCTGGAATTGCTATATTCAATTCCCTAGAGAAACGGTTACCCGTCCCTTCCGCGTCGCCCAGTTATATATAATTCTTTGCGATTCGCCAACCCAGACCTAATTCTCCACAAATAGCTTTTCAGAACAATGCACGAAAACCTAAGAACTAAATACCGTCCGTTCCCCAGAATCAAATTACCTGATAGAGAGTGGCCCGACCGTAGAATCGATACGGCTCCCACTTGGTGTAGCGTCGACCTGAGAGACGGCAACCAGGCACTTGCTGTGCCAATGAATCTGGAGGAAAAACACGAACTTTTCCAAACTCTCGTCAAAATTGGATTCAAGGAGATTGAGGTCGGGTATCCTTCAGCCTCGGATACAGAGTTCAATTTCACCCGCTTTCTAATTGAAAAAGGTCACATTCCTAACGATGTCAGGATTCAGGTCCTAGTAGCCTCTCGTGAACATCTTATCCGACGAACTTTTCAGGCAATAAAAGAAGCCGATAAGGCGATCATACATCTCTATAATTCAATAAACCCGCTCCAGCGTCGCGTAACATTTGGAATGAGTAAAGAGCAGATCAAAGCCATCGCCGTTGAGGGAACAAAACTCGTGAAAGATCTGGTTCCTACGGTGCCTGAAACTGAAGTTTTCTATCAATATTCACCCGAGAGCTTCTCCGATACCGAATTGGATTTCTCTCTAGAAGTCTGTCAGGCTGTGATGGATGTTTGGGAACCTACCGTTAAAAGGCCCATTATTCTGAACTTGCCGGCAACCGTTGAGCTATCGACACCAAACACCCACGCCGACCAAATCGAGTGGTTCTGTCGAGAACTCAAGGATAGGGATAAAGCAATTATCAGCCTTCACACCCACAATGATCGTGGTACCGGCATTGCAGCGACCGAATTTGGTCTTATGGCTGGCGCCCAACGCGTGGAAGGAACCCTATTTGGAAATGGCGAACGGACCGGCAATCTCGACATCGTTACGGCCGCCTTGAACATGTTCTCCCAAGGAGTAGATCCCAGTCTTGATTTCCGCCGCCTGAATCACATTAGGGAAACCTACGAAAGATGTACTAGAATGAATGTTCACGAGCGCCATCCCTATGCTGGTGATCTTGTATTCACCGCCTTTAGTGGAACTCATCAAGATGCTATAAAGAAGGGAATGGATCAAATGGACAGTGAGACCGAATCCCTATGGCAAGTCCCCTACTTACCAATCGATCCCGGAGACATCGGCCGTGCATACAATGCAATAATCAGAATCAATAGCCAAAGCGGAAAAGGTGGTGTCGCTTATATCATGCACAGAGAATTTGGTTTTGATCTGCCAAAACCAATACATCCAGATTTTGGAGCCATTGTAAATCAGATCGCAGACAGGGAAAGTAGAGAACTATCATCCCTTGAAATCCGCGACGCTTTTTTGAAGGAATACACCGATCTGAAATTTCCTCTCTCATTAAATTCATATCAGATTAAAAAGAGACCAGAAGATCACAGTCATGTTTCAATTACGGCTGAAATTACCTACAAGAACAAATCAGAATTCATAGAAGGTAAAGGGAATGGGCCAATTGCCGCCTTCGTCGATGCTCTCGATTCAATCTCTTTACAGAACTTTCATATCACTGATTTTCGCCAGCATGCCATCACAAAGGGATCTACGGCAGAAGCAGCTGCCTACGTTGAGGTCGAGAGAACTCGTGATCGGAAGCGGTTCTGGGGTGCCAGCATTGAAAGCAACATTGAGTTTGCAGGAATCAAAGCATTGGTCAGTTCGTTTAATCGCGCAAATATACTAGAAGCGAAGAAAAAAACTAAAACGACTACACCAAAGGTGTCTCACAAATCGTGAACATTGAACCAAAGACCAAGACTCGAGAACAATTAAAATATAAGACCTTCATCTTCTTATCTCAATTTATTACAGCTTCTAAAATTAACTAAAAACTTTAGAAGAAGTATTAATTCTAGACCTCATCTGAGCATCAGGATCTATCTGACCGGATCAGGAACCTTCGAGAGAGCAACCCCAATTTCACCACTCAATTGGGCCAATCCAGTTCCCAGTTCACTAACCAAGGTCCCATACTTCGTCCCATTCCACATTCCATTAAACCGGAAGTCACCTGAATCAACTGTCTCCCCTCCTTTCCCGACAATGGACCACCCAGCATGAATTGCCACTAAACCGCCTCTAACTCCTTCGAATCTGGTGAGACGAATCTTAACCCGATAATTTAGCTCCGTTGGATCTGACAATGGAAATCGAAAAATTTCGACTCCTGGAAGTTTATTAGCTAGATGCGCATACAACACTCGTGTTATGCCCTGCTCGAGATCCTCAGCCCATCGATTAAATTCCGAATAAGTGATCTCATTCCCCCCTCTTCGAAGCACTATCTTTGAAGTCTTCAAGTAGTCTGGCATCTCAATTATAAGTAGACCCACATTCAGGGTCTTGAGGATTCCGCTCGCTTCAATTGGTGCTGGTTCAGACAGGACATAGAACCGGGTTGGATCTAGTTTAGGATCCAAATCAATACATCCCCCGGTCATTGAAAGTAAGGCAACCCAAACTGATGTTCGATACATCATTTTTCCTAAAAATAATTTATTCCCTGACTTCTTCAATTTTCCTTCGGACTCTTTCCTCTCAATAACGAATTGGGATTCCGTTCCAAATAGTTAACTAAAATACGAATTGCTTCCGCCGCTTCCGTCACCTCTGCCAGAGCATCTTCGATCCGGTAACGAAAAGACGATTCTGAAGAAAACAAGTACTCTGCTTTAGAAGTCGTATCTCCGACTTGTTTCAGCATTCGTTGTAGCTCTTCATTAGTTTCACCGGCCTCAGCCAACACTGTATCAAATCGACTGTTAAGTTTTGTAGCGAGCAATTGAAACTCATTAACGGTCTCTCTTATCGCTGTTATAGTCTCACGAAGTTCGGGCGATTCCAAAAAATTCGAAGTGGAATGGCTGGCTTCTTTAATTAATTCACTAACTCCTCCAAAATCAACTTCCTCCAACCCTTCGCGAACATTTTTTAATACTCTTATGAGTTCATCATTGATCATTGGTATGTCGAGCGCGCCTAATCTTACAAAAACCTCCTCCACGTTCTGACCTAATTGAGCGTTCAAGGAAGGCACTGTTGGAATCTCCTTATAGATAACTTTATCCTGTACCAGTTTAGGCTGTTCTGCATCAAGCACGATATCGATTTCTATATATCTCAACCCCGTAATGAAGCTTTCTGTCACTAACTTTGCTCGATACCCCAGGGATATTATCTTGGAAAACGTATCGTTATCTCGAATATCCACATCCACACCAAGAGAGCTATTGAGAAAAGCCAAATCTAATTGTATGACCACTGGAATATGATCAATTTGATCTCCCTGGTTGAAGCGTAAAAAGATTTCCTTAACGCTCCCAATTTTCACACCGCGGAACTTTACCGGAGATCCAATATCAAGGCCACTGACTGGTTCGTCGAAGTAACAGATAAATTCCTCATAGGCGCTGAAAAACTTAAAGGAACCAAAGAAAATAAGGGTTCCAACCGCTAGGATCAATCCTCCGATCACAAACAAGCCGATGACTGTATGGTTAGCTCTTCTGCTCATTGGAAATAGAGACCCAAGGCACCCTTGCAAATTTACTTACCACCCCTGGTAAGGAATTCATAAACATTTGTATTGGGTGGATCCTCTAATAGTTGATTCGGATGCCCTATTGCCGTCATCGTCTTAGGACCAGCGTCGAGAAAGATTGCGTTATCGGCAATCGAAAAGATGCTCTTCAGCTCATGGGTTACAACTACGACAGTGGTACCCAAGCTGTCCCTCAACTGTAAAATCAAGTCGTCCAGTCTTCTAGAATTGATTGGATCGAGACCAGCCGAGGGCTCATCAAAGAATAAGATCTCGGGATCCAACGCCATGGCTCTAGCCAATCCAGCTCGCTTTCGCATCCCTCCGCTTATCTGAGATGGATAAAACTCCTGAAATCCTTTCAACCCGACCAATGACAGCTTGTAAGAAACGAGTTCCGAGATTTCCCTTGAATTCAGCTCAGTATATTCCTCCAACGGCAACGCCACGTTCTCAGCCAGGGTCATCGAGCTCCACAAGGCTCCACCTTGATAGAGAACTCCGAATCGACGAACTTGGGACTGCTTCTCCTCTTCAGAGGCGTGTACAAAACTGATCCCATCGTAAAGGATATCTCCTCGAACCGGTTCCGATAAACCAATCAGATGTTTGAGTAGGGTACTTTTCCCGCATCCGCTCCCACCCATGACAATCATGATTTCACCATCCAGAACCTCGAAATTAAGATCTCGCATAACGACAAAGGACCCATAGGCCATATTCAATCCTTCGACCTTAATATGAACCCGTTTAGAAGTCACTTCTCAACAACAATTGTGTTCAAATTCTAGATATCGTAAATTGCAGCAATCCAGTCAATTATCGCATTGAAGAATATGATAAGTGTAATTCCAGTCACTACTGCTGAGGTAGTAGCCAACCCCACTCCTTCGGCACTATCCCTAGATTGCATTCCGCGCAGACATCCTGAAATAGCAATTAACATTCCGAAAATTATTCCCTTGACGATTCCCAATAAGTAGTCGGGCAAAGCCACGGCAACTTTCATTCCGTTAAGAAACATCGGAACCGAAATATCGAGCATTAAATTGGAAACAAGCATACCACTCGCCACTCCTATCACGTCGGCATACAATACAAGAACTGGCATCATCAAAAAAAGCGCCAAAATACGGGGAAGAAAGATAAAATCGATTGGATCAATCCCCAGGGTCTTAAGAGCATCAATTTCCTCGGAAAACTTCATGCTCGCGACTTCGGCCGCAAAAGCTGCCCCCGTTCGGCCTGCAATAATTATTCCCGTCATTAGAGCACCTAATTCCCTCAACATTCCATATCCAACAAGATAGGAGACGTAAACATCAGCACCCAATCGCTGCAGTACTACTGACCCCAAAAATGCGATAATTAGGCCGATCAAAAAGCTAACAAGAGTAACGATCCAAATAGCATTGGCCCCCACCTCTTGGACAATGAGCCAAAAGTCCTTCCAACGTACCGAGGTCCGTCCAACCAGCATCCGAAGAATACTCGCAAAACACTCTCCAGTGAAACCAAGCATTTCCAGGAATTCTCTATATCGCTCAACCGCTGCCTTTCCAATTCGTTCCACGAATGTCTTCGTCTCTACATCCAGTTGGGCGTTGTCATTTTCCGGTACTGCAAAGGATAAATTGAGCAGCATTCTTAAATCATTAGGAAGCAGGGACCGATCGAATTCCAAGTTATGTCTTCTACATAGATACACGAGTTTAACCAAATATGCCATAAGCATGGAATCCCAATCCTCAACCTCATTCGTTGTCACCGCCACAACTCTGAGATTCTCAACTGTGTCGAATAATTCTTCGACTGAAGCAAAATCCGGAAGGGATGAATCAACCCTCCAGTTACCCGTTAAGTGAATGGTTAATGCCTCTTCTCCAAGGTCCGTCTGTATTGTGGCCATCTGAGTCTGAAATTCGATCCTAAAAGCCTATCCCCCTAGGGGCTAGCAAAATATTCACAAGGCAAACTCCATCAAGCCATCTCCTAGCAATAGGAAAATTTGAACCTGTGAGTGATAATCGGCTATGATTTTTAATTTCTAAACATTAATATACCAATATCCTGAAAGCCATAGCACGGCAAAATTCTAGATCGAGAGTTGCAACACCCCGTTCACGAACGAAGACTATCTCAAAACCGATACGAGACTTTTCTAGGAACGTGAAGAAGCAGAACAAAAACGAACTCCAAGGAATTCTTGAGCGAATCATTTTCCTGAATGACGAATCACAATTTTGCATAGGCGAATTCAAGTCCAGCAAGGAGGGAAAGAATCTAACCATTAAAGGCACACTTCCGGGCGTTCAATGCGGCGAAACATTGCACCTGCACGGCCACTGGGAGCGTCATCCCAAACACGGCGACCAATTTAATGTTACACAATTTAAATCGATTCTTCCCTCTACCGTTTACGGTATTCGAAGGTATCTAGGAAGCGGTCTGGTTCCTGGCATCGGGAAAGTTTATGCCGATAAAATAGTAGAGCGTTTTGGAGCCGATACGTTACGCATCATCTCAGAAGAATCAGCTCGTCTTAAAGAAGTCTCAGGAATTGGACGAAAGCGCATAGAAGCCATCAAAAGTAATTGGATTCAACAAGAAGCTCTTCGAGATGTGATGACATTCCTCCAAACCTATGGTGTTTCCGTCGCTCAATGCCTCCGCATCGTACGTCGATACGGCCCATCGGCCAAAAGAATCGTCCGCGAGGAACCCTACAAGGTTGCCCGGGATATTCCTGGTATCGGCTTTAAGAGTGCTGATAAAATCGCCATTAACATTGGTTTCGCCAACGACAGTAAGGAGAGAATCGAAGCGGGAATTCATTACGCCCTACAATCCCTCGAAGATGAAGGTCACACCGGGTTCCCTTTTGACTCCCTGGCTACTCACTCGGCAGAACTCCTTCAGGCCAAAATTGATTCTGTTCGAAGCTGTTTGGCTTCACTGGTTGAAAAAAAAGAATTAGTTTTTGACTCTAACCACCCTCTTGTCCAGTTACCCACGTTGGACCAAGCTGAGCGCACTATCGCGAAGGCTATTCGCAAGATTTCAACCGGATCCTCTCACTATCCCGGGATTAAAGTTGAAATCGCAATAAATTGGGCACAAGAACGCGCTAATATGCCTTTTGCCGAAGACCAGAAACATGCCATTCGCACGTCGCTTACAGAAAAAGTCTCAATTATTACCGGTGGACCTGGAACTGGGAAGACCACTATTCTCAAGGCTGTAGTAGAGATTCTTAAAGCAAAAAAAGTTAACGTTCTACTAGCCTCTCCCACTGGTCGGGCTGCCCAGAGAATGTCGGAAGCAACCGGCCATTCAGCCCAAACAATCCATCGGATGCTGAAATTCGATCCCGCGAAAGGGAAATTCTCTGTTAATCACTCTTCCCCATTAAAGGCAGATGTACTGATTGTAGATGAAGTCAGTATGCTAGACTGCCGTCTTGCTGCCGCCCTTCTCCAGTCGATCCCCTCTTATGCCCATCTCGTTCTGGTTGGCGACATAGACCAACTACCTTCCGTTGGGTCTGGAAATATTCTTACCGATCTTATTAATTCGCAAAGTATACCAGTGACTCTTCTATCCACGATCTTTCGTCAAAAAGAGGAAAGCGATATTATCAAGGTTGCTTATCGAATTCTCAACGGCCATCCAAGCCCGCCACGTCCTACGACAGAACTTAGCTCTCTTCACCTCAATGAAGACCTCCAATTTCTCAAGACTACCTCCCCTCAAGAATGCGTCGAATTGATTGCAGCCATATGTAAAAAATTTTTCTCCGCCCAAACAACATATGATCCCATTATGGACGTACAAGTCTTGGCCCCCCTTCACAAGGGAATAGCAGGTATTCGAAACCTGAACCTTGAACTTCAGGCCCGGCTTAATCCCAATGATAACGGGCTATACTCTGGTAATACACGATTCCTAACCGGCGATAAGGTCATACAAACCCGAAATAATTACGACAAATCTATCTTTAATGGCGATATCGGAAAGGTTGTCACAGTAGAACGTGACGAAAGCAGACTCACCGTCGAATTCATGAACGAGACCGTCGTCCTTGACCGATTCGAAATCAGTGATCTACAACTGGCATATACCACCAGCGTCCACAAAGCCCAAGGAAGTGAATTCCCCATCGTTATCATTCCTCTTCTCAAACAGCATTATATCATGCTCCAGCGAAACCTACTCTATACCGCTATCACTCGTGGCAAACACCAAGTATTCATCGTGGGTGATCCCGCCGCCTACGCCATCGCGGTTAATAATAAAGAGTCGGCTGCCAGGTTTACCGGGCTAAGGAGTATAATAGAAAAATGGAAAGAATGAGCCACAAACTAACCATTGGGCTCACCAACGGACCATGAGAATTTCAGCTATGACGAAAACTCCTCTGGCAGCAAGTAACATTCCAGAACAATGGGAGACTCATTGAGAGTGAAATCAGGTAGGGGTCAGATTAGGAGTCTTCACTAGCTGAGGATCCCAGCAAGAGTTGCCGTCAAGAGGCTCGCACAGGTTCCGCCTATCATAGCGCGGAATGCCATTCTAGCAAGGTTCTGCCTCTGTCCAGGAGCCAAAACAGAAATGCCCCCGATCTGGATTCCCATACTACTAAAATTTGCAAACCCACATAAAGCAAATGTCGAAATAACAAAGGATTTTTCATTCGCCAAATGTCCCGCATCTATAAGAACTCTCATCTCCTGAAAGGCCACAAACTCGTTCAGTACCATCTTCTGCCCCAGCAGTTGCCCTACTACCATAAGATTTCCACCATCGACCCCCATTAGAAAAGCAACCGGTGAAAAAAGTACTCCGAAAATGAACTGTAGAGTGAGGCTTTCGTAGAGCCCACCAGTGGCATCCGATATCATCTCGTTGATTCCTGACCAGGATCCAATCCATTCGGTTGCTATGTAATTAAGAAAAGCCATCAAGGCGAGGAAGACGAGCACGATGGCACCAACATTCACTGCCAACTTTAATCCTTGGGTTGTTCCGTTCGCAACTGCATCAAAGAGATTAACTCCGATGGACTCTTTGCCTACCCTTAAATCCGTTTCAACCTCTTCACTCTCAGGAAAGAGCATTTTTGCGCAAATTATTGCTCCTGGCGCCGCGATGATGGAAGCGGAAATCAGATGTTTTCCGATTTCAATTTTTCTAATTTCATCTTCTCCTCCAAGAATATTCATGTAGGCAATAAGAACCGCTCCTGCAATGGTGGCCATTCCCCCAGTCATCAGACAGACGATTTCAGATTTTGTCATTCGCTCCAGATAGGGCCTAATAATAAGGGGCGCTTCAGTCTGCCCAATGAAAACATTTGCAGCAGCGGCCAAACTTTCAGCTCCTGAGAGACGCATCGTCTTTTGCATAACCCATGCGAAAACGAAGATAACTTTCTGCAAGATACCGAGATAGTAAAAAAGAGAAGCAAGTGCAGAGAAGAAAGCAATCGAAGGGAGGACCCTAAAAGCAAAAATTGCCCCGTAGGATGGGTCGGTTGACAATTCGCCGAAAAGAAACGTCGAGCCTTCGACGGAGAAATCAAGAAGCTTCAGAAAAAGTCCTGAGAAATTGCCTATAACTCTATTGAAAAGGGGAACCTGAATAACCAAGACCGCAATCAGGACTTGCAAAATAAAACCACTGCACACCAACCTCCAGTTGATATTTCTTCGTTCAGAACTAAAGAAATACAAAAAAAAGAAAATCGCCACCAACCCGAGTACCCCCCGCGCCAGGTCAACAAATACTTCCGGCATGAGGCCAAAGATTGGGTAACTTTTCCCCTTTGCACAACTATAACTTTGCTGCCTGATTCAACCCGGTCCGCTTTTAAGCTCACCACAACATTCAAAACAGGACCAAAATTTTCCTGAAATCAAGGCTATGAATTCCGGAGATAATTCAGGTTAAAGGATGGCCTCTTCTATTACCTCATCCAAACTCCGGCGAACCGGGGTGGTTCCCTTAACCAAAGGGTAGCGAAAGGTTTTTCCTGCGTAATTCCGAAAAACCATCTCCTCATCATTAATTCGCTCTACGTAATCAGGGTTCAGCGGAATCTTACCCCCACCACCAGGAGCATCGATCACGAACTGGGGAACTGCATAGCCCGAAGTGTGCCCCCGAAGACCTCGAATAAGCTCAATTCCCTTGGTTATTTCTGTCCTTAAATGTGCGCTTCCCGTGATTAAATCGCACTGATAAAGATAATAGGGACGGACCCTCATCATCAGTAGACGATGGACTAAAGATTTCATGGTCTCTAAATTATCGTTTACACCCTGAAGAAGTACTGACTGATTTCCCAAAGGGACGCCCGCAAAGGAGAGCTTTTCACACGCTTCATATAATTCACGCGTACATTCCGACGGGTGATTAATATGCAAACTCATCCAAACCGGGCCATTCTCCTTCAGAACCGCGCAGAGTTTGTCCGTCACTCTTTGCGGAACAAAGACTGGGACTCGTGATCCTATCCTAATAAATTCAACATGTTTAATCTGGCGCAAACGGCCGAGTAGATATTCTAACTTGCTATCGGCAAAGAGAAGCGGATCACCCCCACTCAATAGAACGTCACGGACACTGACATTTCTCTCAATATAATCCAGCCCTCCTTCAAGATCCGATCGGAAATTATACTCCTGCGAGTTCGAAACCATCCGGCTACGAGTACAGTACCGACAGTAAGCCGCGCACCGATCAGTGACCAAAAACAAAACTCTGTCAGGATACCGATGGACAATTCCAGGAACCGGCATCGTCGTCTCCTCCCCCACCGGATCACGCATTTCTTCCGTAGCCGTCTCCATCTCCTCAACTCGAGGCACAACCTGACGCCGGATAGGACAGTTCGGATCATCTCGATTAATCAGGTTAAGGAAATAAGGAGTAACCGAAACCGCCAACTTCTGATCAGCAAATTCAAACCCCTCTTTCTCTTCTTTAGTCAAGCATAGGTACTTCGAAAAATCCTCAATTTTACTAATCCGGTTTTGAAGCTGCCAGCGCCAATTCATCCAGTTCTCATCAGGCTCCGAGTCCCAATGTCCCTTCCCTTGATACCAGCTGTTTAATGCGTCCTTACTCTGCATCAGTGCACGTTTGCTTCAATTCCCCAATGTAGTCTAACCCTGACAAATACTGAAAGCTTTCCTTCATCAACCCTTTCCGTCCAGAAAAACATTATTATATCCAAATCTGTCAATGAACTTTTTAGTTGTTTAAATTGAGAACACCCGAATGAAGCTCTAGCCAAGCATCTATTTTAAGATTAAGACATAACTAGGATACAAATATTAATGTTAGTGTATTTCCCAAACTGTGGACATAAGAACGACGGCAACCACATAACCAAAAAACAGGAATGACCCAATCAACCGTATCCCATTTAACGGAAATCTTGCAAGAAATAGAAGCTGAATCTGGATAAACACCCAAGGCCCTTGTATCTCCAAAAAAGCGGCAGAGGCAAAAATCAATCTAGATACCGTTCAAACGAAGCTGCGTCTTCCGGTGTATCAATGCCAATAGTTGCCTGGTCTGTGATGCCAACGGCGACCTTGAACCCATTCTCCAAAGCACGCAGTTGTTCCAGCATCTCTATCATCTCCAAACATCCTCTAGGCAATTCTTGGAAAAGCTGTAAGAAATCAGCCGTATAGGCATACATTCCCAAATGCCAGAAACAGTGGTTTTCTCGCAGCCAATTGACGTCCAAACGGCCACGTTGTTGCCGTGAAAATGGGATCGGTGCCCGCGAAAAGTAAAGGGCATTATGGTTGCTATCGATCACTACTTTTACTTTGTCTGAATCGCAAAAGTCCTCCTCGGTCAGAAAGGGGGTAGCGAGTGTCCCCATTACCGGCTCTCCCCTAATCAAGTCTCCTAAGGCTTTGATCTGCTTCCCAGTGACCGTGGGTTCATCTCCCTGTACATTGATAATGTGCTTCGCTCGGATGGTTTCGTTTGCTTCCGCTATTCGGTCAGTACCACTAGAATGATTATTTGAGGTCCTAACCACATCAAATCCCCAGCCTTCCAGCAGAATTGCCACAGATTCGTCTTCAACCGCAAAATAAAGAGGAAAATCTGGCGCCTGTTCTGTGATACGCTCACCAGTCCATAGAATAAGGGGCTTCCCCCTGATTTTATAGAGGGGCTTACCTGGGAAACGCGTTGCAGCGAGTCTAACTGGAACGACGATAGCTATATCTTGCATCATACCGATTTATTGTCTTAGAAGGAATAAAAGATTAGTTGGCGAACTCTACCATTAACAACCCGGATAGAAAACACATAGACCGATAAAATTCTGAATTAATGCTGATAGTTTGGATACTGACATTTAGCCTCTCAGGGACGATCGGAACGATTGTAGCCGCGTCCCTATTTCTTACTACACAGAGGAGAATCAGTCGTGTAACACTTTCCTGCTTTCTCAGTTTTGCAGTGGGAACTCTCCTTTCAGTTGCATTTCTCAGGCTGTTGCCAGAGGCACTCGAGCTAGCCAAAAGTAGATCGATCATGGTAACCGTTCTATTTGGTATAGTGCTGTTCTTTGTACTTGAAAAGCTACTTATTTGGCGCCACTGCCACGAACAAGAGTGCCAGGTACATTCAACGGGTGGACATCTCATCCTCTTTGGAGATTCATTTCACAACTTTGTAGATGGAATTACAATAGCAGCTGCCTTCATGACATCGATCCCCCTTGGTGCAACTACTGCCCTGGCAATTATTATCCATGAAATCCCACAGGAAGTAGCTGATTTCTCAATTCTTCTTAAACAAGGATTTTCTGCTAGAAAGGCTATCCTTTTCAATACGCTTTCAAGCCTTACTATGTGCATAGGAGCTCTCATCGGCTATTTTGCCCTTGATCTCATGAACCCTCTTATCCCCTTTATTCTAGCCATTTCAGCCTCAAGTTTTATCTATGTTGCGACTGTCGACCTAATTGCAAACCTTCATCGCGATTCTGAAGACCAATCTGCTCGACTACAGCTTCTCTTTGTCTGCTGCGGTATCGCCACTATCAGTCTTATCGGTGGTTTGCATACTCATTGAATCCCCTAATAGACGCTCTATATTACCTCGGAAGACTTGAGACAACTCATCTTCCGTCAATCCTGATTCCTCGACCTCTTCGACAAACCGAAGGAATCCAGGCCATTGATCTTCCTTCGGATAGAGTCGAATCGGATAGTCCGAGCCGAAAAGAATTCGATCTGCACCAACAATATCGGCAACGACACGAAAGATCTTGCGATCATAGAGAAGCGGACTGGCTGAGGTATCGTAAAATACATTTCTTAATGAATTCCGGCACTCTTTATTAAGTTCGTAAAAAGGCAGGCCGCCTCCCCAATGCGAAAAAATGAACTTCAGATTAGAAAACTCTTTTGCCAGGCATTGGTATTCACTTAACGATCCGTAGACCTTACCCTCATAATGGTGACCCGCAGGCTCAGTCACGTGAAGATTGACGGGGATTCCAATCTCTTGTGCCCATTCCAATATCCGTATCCACACCGGATTCCTCATGGTAAAGCCCTGGACCGCTGGGAAAATTTCTCCAATCCCTTTTAGTCCGGAGTCTATTGCGCGACGCACATCATCGAAAGCCCGGTCACCAGCACGAGGTTGCACAGTAGCAAATCCAATCATTCTCTCTGGATCTTCCTCTATCCACCTCAAATGCCATTCGTTCTGAAGTCGGCAGGTCTCTTCCTGTTCCCAGTACCATCCCATCAAGACAACTTGCTTGACACAAGCTCTCTTCATATCTGAAAGGAGTCGTTCCCGACTAGCCCACCCCTGAATAGATCTTCTGCCTCCCCGATCCGTCACCAAATCAACCCAGTGGTCCTCTCTCAAGCTCCGACCCCATCCTTCCGGATCGTTGATTACTTCTTCAGGATAGCGGTGAACATGACTGTCGATAATCATGTCACAGGAATCCGTCTAAGAGAACTAAATCCTCGAATCTTCGAGTTTCCTTCGAGGAATTGTTAACTACTCCCCCAATTGATATCGGGTGAATCGCCTAATATTAATATTCTCTCCCAACTTTGCGATGCGCTCCGTAAGTAGATCATTAATCGTCTTATCGGGATCTTTGACAAACGGCTGTTCCATGAGGCAAATCGACTCGTAAATCTTATCTATTTTTCCCTCTACAATTTTTTGCACAATATGAGGAGGTTTGTTCTGGACCTGAGAAGCAGCAATTTCTCGCTCTTTTTCCAGATATTCTTCCGGAACCTCCTCTTGGGTGATAAATTCTGGATTAGCTGCAGCTATATGGAGACAAATGTCTTTCACTAATTCGCCAAAGTCCTCCGTCTTTGCCACAAAATCTGTCTCACAGTTGACCTCCACCAAGACACCAACTTTCCCTCCCGTGTGGATATATTGCTCGATCAGACCTTCACTAGTGGCACGTCCAGCTTTCTTCTCTGCCGAAGCGATTCCCCTCTTTCGCAAAATAGTGATTGCTTGCTCTAAATCACCAGCCGCCTCGGTCAAGGCGTTCTTACAGTCCATCAAACCCGCGCCCGTCTCCCCTCTAAGCTCCCCTACCATCTTTGCCGTAATTTGAACACTCATCTTTAATCCAATTGTATTATCGCAGAAAGGCCGAAAATTTTCTAGCTTCCTCCTGATTGCATTGGCGAATCCTAATCGTCATCTGTTGAATAGGAATCAGGAACTTCCTCAACTGGTGCGTCGGTCGAAAAAGAAGCAGCAGGCGCCATTGGAGTCACTGGAAGCTGCTCCTCTTTTGCTTCCTCGCGCACCATCGGGGTTAATCTACCCAGCTTTCCTTCCTCCCGTCTGGATAGACCATTCTGCATCGCATCTAAAAGGGCCTCTACGATAATTCGTATTGACTTAACTGAATCGTCATTTCCTGGAATTGGATGCGTAATGAGCGAAGGATCGGAGTTCGTATCAACTAAAGCCACAACTGGAATATTCAGCCGATTGGCCTCTGCCACCGCTATCTGCTCCGTCTTAGAATCGATCACAAGAACCGCAGATGGAAGCTCCGGCATCTCTAAAAGTCCTTCAAAGTTACGATGCATCCGGCTCATTTCACGACGAATAACAGCCGCTTCCTTTTTGGGCGTCTTCGCCAGACTGCCATCCGCTTCCATTGAAAGATATCCCTTATATTTTGCTATGCTTTTTTTAATCGTTGCGAAATTCGTTAGTGTTCCACCCATCCACCGATTCGCACTGAAAGGCATCTGGCATTGAGTAGCAGCTTCACGGATTACCTCCTGAGCCTGTCGTTTAGTCCCGAGAAGAAGGATTTGTTTCCCATCCGCAATCAATTCTTCAATGAAGTCGCTTGCCTTTTGCAATAGATCGTAAGTCTTCTCCAAATCAACAATGGAAATACCGTGGCGGTTATCAAAGACATACTCCTTAGCCTTAGGATTATATCTTCTCAACTGGTGTCCAAAATGAACCCCCGCATCCAAGAGATCTTTAATCGTTATATTCATATTATTCGTCGCCCCTCGAGGTAAGGAAACAGCCGTCTCTTCCGGAAAGCTTTGGCGATGTAAGGTTGAGATTGATACTTTCGTTAAGTGTCTGAAGAGGCACTCAAGCAAGAGTCATCTGACTTATTCACTGAAAGAATAAATTGCCGGACGTCGTCAATACCCCAGTGCCATTCGTAAAAGATCCCACTTCCTTCGAATACAATCGCTTTTACGCTTTCCAAAGAAGCCAGACCAATTTCCTCCCTCCACCGAAGAATCGAACTATAAGCTGAAGGAATAAAAAGACTGCCAGGAATATCTTAGAGCAACCGGATTGCAAGAAGATTCTATCCGCAAAAGATCCTAATCGTTTTTAAAGAAAGGAATAGCCAATGGGTAATGGTATTCCCTGCCCTCATTGGTTCGGATCGTCGCGATTACGACAAAAATCACATTGGTAATGGCTAATGCAATGAACAAAGGAATTCCAACGACGATAAACATTAAAGGAATCGTCACCAACGCGTAGATCGTCATGGATAACTGAAAATTCAGAGCCTCTCTCCCAGATTGATCTACTAGTGGCATTTCCTCTCTCTTGATTAGCCAAATAACCAGCGGCCCGAAAATATTACCGAACGGGATACCGATAAAGGATATCAACGCCGAAAGATGAGTGAATAGCGCCCACAACTTTTCATTCTTATTAACATCCATTTCAGCCATCTGAATTTCCTTCCTGCAAAAGCATACTTAAGAGGAACCTATGCAACTTGTACCCGGTGATGCAACCCCGATTCTTTTTACATTTTCAACATTCTTATAATCATTATCGTCCTAGCAGAGGAAACCAAAGAAGAAAACACAAAACCGAAACAGCCACTCTACATGAACATAATCAAATGAATTACAAAGGTATGGAATTGATCATCCAGTACAAATCACCATCCCAGCAGATAGACATCCTCTCAAAAATCGGAGTGAGCCCAATACATAATAGCAGAACAACTTGCAGCTCTTATCTTGATTTTGGCTACTTTCCAAAAAAAGGAACATGGATTTTTCCTTTTCACAGATCCACCCCTTTTCTATTTTTAACCATAGCCGTAGCCAATTTTATTGCCTCGTTCATACTTCTAGGATCCGCTGTCCCCTTTCCTGCCTTATCAAAACTCGTGCCATGCTCAACTGACGTTCTGATAATGGGCAGACCCAGAGTAACATTCACTCCGCGCCAAATTCCGAGCATCTTTGCAGCCACATGGCCCTGGTCGTGGTACATAGCAACCGCTCCGTCAAAATGTCCCTGAAGAGCGCGGGAAAAAATCGTATCGCCCGGATAGGGCCCCGAAACTCGATAGTCTCGCCTTATCGCCTCTTCGATCGCCGGTTGGATATATTTTACCTCCTCATCACCAAATAACCCATCCTCTCCAGCATGAGGATTGAGTCCTGCAATGGCAATATGAGGATCGTCGATTCCTAATTCTCTAATTCCTTCATGAGCTAACTCTATTACTTTGAGAATCCTCTCTGGCCGTACTCGATCAAGGGCCTCGCGCAGAGAAATATGGGTTGATACATGACAGATCCTCAACTTGCCCACCACCAACATCATCGTTACATTGGGAATGCCACATAACTTAGCCAAAAGTCCAGTATGACCGTCAAAATGATGACCCGCTTTGTTAAGCGACTCCTTGTTTATAGCTGATGTAACCATCGCATCTGCTTCACCTTCCTGACACAACTTAGCGGCCTCCTTGATGTACTCATAAGCCGCTTGACCTGCCAATACGTTCACTTCACCTCGAATCAGCCTCCCTAAATCGATATTCTTCATATCGAACACTTCTATTGTGTCTTTCGCCCATTCAGCTTCTGAGATCTTTCCAATTGATCGTACTCTGCCCGGCATTCCCGTAATTTTCAACGCAGCCTTCATAATACCCGCATCGCCGATCACTACTGGTCGACAACCGTTCCGAATCCCTTCATCTGCTAAGGTTTTAGTGATGATCTCCGGTCCGGTGCCGGCAGCATCTCCCATAGTCACTAGTAATATAGGCCTGTAATGCTCCATCAAAGTTCGTTCTAATGTTATCGATCGTATTCTTGTCCTAAGTAAGGAAAATCTATCGCTATAAATGTTCTAAGATTACAACCCCATACCTCAACTGGAATCTTCCTTATAAGTGCGCCGCTTCCAGATTCCCTTTGGCCATTCATAGCTTCCTGGCTTAATGGTTACAGTAGGCGCTGATCTAGCAAGAGGACGTATTGAGACCACTCCGAGTTCAATCTCCTGAACAACCTCGAATTCTTTCCATCCCAGTTCTTCAAGGACAAATGATGCAGTAGCACCTCCCTCCATCCAAAGATGGTCAATTGGCATATTATCTAAAACGATTTTAGATAATCGCCCAAGGTTTTGCCCCAACCGAGCTGGAATTTCGGGTTTCAAAGAGACCGGCTGCCCAATGGTAACGATAGTTTGGGAAAAATTTGATAACGAATCCATAACCCTCTCAGCCCAATTACGCAGAACCTCACATTCGTCTCCATGTATCTCCATTAGAGAGGCTGGCATAGGGACAACTGTTAAACCCCGTTCCGCTGCGTCGATGATTCGATATCGACAAGAGGCTGAAGTACTACCCGAAATCCATAAATTCTTATCGTCTCGTTTGAACTCCCATAAGCATGGATCCGCCTCCCGATTTCTACTTTTCAAGATAGCAGCAAGGAATTCGGATCCGCCAACCGGAAAAATCGTCTCCTTAACTACTTCTGAAGCCCACCGGTTCAAATCCTTTTCGTTCCTCACATCTCCCACGATAATACCTTCATTGGGAATGCTAGATTCCTGCCTACAGGAAGTAACCGACCAACTAGTAGTTCTTCCCAGCAACCCGATCACATCTGAACAACGGGCTGGGTGTTCAGGGTCATGGGCAAAGTCCGTTTCATCAATCAAGCAATCGCCAACGTAGTAAATACCGTTTCTTATCTCACGTCCTAGTGAAGGGTTTGCGGGCAGAAGCAAAGCACGTTCGAACCCTAAAGAGTCCCCCAAAGCTACGACCTCGTCATAAACATTGCCCCGAAGAACTGAGTCCACCTTCTTATAGATCCACTCCGGCTTCAATTCTTCCAGCTGATTCGCCACCCGGCTAAGCCTTTTCCCGGCCTCAATGGCACCAAGAGACCGAGAATCGGTATCAATCACGATGACATCGGCCGAACACTCTAATCGATCGACATCGCGTAAGACAAAGGTCTCAAGACCAAACCGTTGGCAAACCCCACCTACTTCTGCCGCTCCAGAGATATCGTCTGCTACTATTCCTATCATAGCAAACCTAGAAAGATATCGGCATTAGAACTTCTTGAATCAGAAGTTTACCTCCCGTGGGTAAGCCAGAAACAGGAAGACTTCGGCACATTAGCGGATGCATCCTTACCAAGGTAACAATGTTCATGATCTAATCGGATCCTGATACCAGTTACTTTAAACTTTATCAGCCTTCATCCGCGTCTGCTTTTTAAACGTCGACATTTCCATCAAGCGCACTAACCCGATATTCTCTTAGAATATCCATATTAAGTTCCAGACCCAAGCCCGGTTCATCCGTCAAAATAAGATTTCCGTCCCTAATCATCTCGTTCGGAATTGTAAGTTCCTCTCTCCAAGACACCTCTCCCCAAGCAAATTCCATCATCAAGAATTGCGGAAAAGAAGAAACAGCTTGTGATGAAGCTACCAAGGAGAATGGTCCACGTGGCCCATGAGGGGAAACTAAAGTTCCGTAATTAGAAGCAGCTTTGGCTATCTCTCGCAGAACATGGACTCCTCCAATATAGCAGATGTCAGGCATGATCACATCCAAGCATTGGCATTCAAGAAGATTAATGAATTCAGAAGCCCTTCTGAATCCTTCACCTCCTGCTAGGCGAATTCCGCATTCCTTTCGATAACGGGCAACTTCGGCAAGGTCTGTCTCAACAAAAGGTTGCTCTATCCAGAAAAGATCAAGGTGGCGAAGTGTCTCCGCTAATTCTAAAGCGCCCTTCATGGTAAAGTGGGAATGAACATCAACCATAAGCCGAATCCTTGGTCCTATTGATTCGCGTACTGCTTCGACACATGCGATTCCCTCTTTAGCATTCGCCGCATTATCGATTTCGTAAGGGAACCCATCGAATGGCGCCAACTTGACAGCATCGAACCCATCCGCCACGGCTGCTACCGCGTTTCGAGAAAAACCTTCAGGAGAACGATCTACTGTCGCTCGGTTGATGTTAGCGTAAAGGGGGACAGGATCCCCACCCGAGGGGAAGAACTGTCGCCACATGGGCGCATCCGCTAATTTTCCCACTATGTCCCAAAGCGCCTGCTCTATAGCGCTGAAAGCAGAAAGAGAGGAGGCATCAAGATTCATCTCGACCATTCGGCGGACCAGCGGCTCTATTTCACGAGGATCATACCCATGCAATTCTTTCGCTAGCTGGTTTAAGGACTCTACGCGATCGGCATAATTGACTCCCGCATTTATTTCTCCAAACCCTTTAACCCCTTCATCGGTTTCAACAATTACGAATAACCAATCACCTCTATGGTTAACGGTTACAGCTTCCCATTGTATTTCTGTTATCTTCATTTTTCATTCTTGAATCCGACTGATCAAAATGGCATCAGGGGCACCCAACTGCTACCTGATATCACAAGATTAGAATCTATAACCTCCAAAAGAACCGGATTACAAGCCTGGGCCTTTTCTATTCTGAAAAATTTCCTACTTCTGGCTGTTCTATTTTGATGTAATCCTTGAAGCGTATGTTTGCTGACACAGCATTGTCACCTATATTGAAATTGATTGTCGCGTTGGCGCTGAGCTTCTCATCACAGTAAGTTGACAACCCAAAAAGACTGCCAAAAGGCGGAATAGATCCAGGATTTAGCCCAGTCAAACCCAACAACTCTTTTCGATCAGCAAACCGTAGTTTCCGCCATCCATACACCTTTCTAACCCGTTTACTGTCCAACTTGCAGTCGGCGGGAAGAACAAACATCACAAACTGTTTTTCACCTTTGCAAATCAACGCTTTCGCCCCACTGCTCAAAGCAGCACCCCGAACGGCAGCTGCCTCCTCACTCGTATAAACGGGCTCATGCCGTAAAATGCTGAATACAATTTCTCTCGATTCAAACAACGTCTTCAACCGCTCTAATACAGATTTTGACATGACGTTTTCTGCCTCTCTCCCATTTCTTGGAAATTCTCCGTGGCTTTCTTAATGAAATGATGGTTCATTTTATATTTAGTTGAATGTTAAAGAATAAAAACAGCCTAAGCCTTCTGAGGATTTGGAGTCCACGACAGAATGAGACTCAAGAGTTCCCTGATGTCCGAACTGGACACGAAGACTAATATCTAAAATTCTATCTGCATCATGAGTAACGAACTTCAAGAATTTGTATCCCAAATTGAAATCTGTGATACCCATGAACATATGTGGAAACAGGAAAGCTGGGAAGCTGATAAGCCGGATATCCTTTCGGAAATCTTCGACAACTATGTGCTTGCAGACTTCGTTACCGCTGGTCTTTCGGAAAGTGATAAAGAACGCTTAAGGGATGCTAAGAATCCTGATATCCCAGCTCGCTTTAAGGCAGTGGAGACCGCCTGGAAAGCAATTCAGTTCACTGGTTACGGCAAAGCCTGTAGTCTCATTGCAAAAAAATTCTTTGATATAGAAGAGATTACCTGCCACAGCCTTGTCCAAGCCCAAGACTCCCTCCCGGTTCAATGGGAAGCTAAGGACCGATTGGCTATCCTGAGGGATAAAGGAAGATTCCATCACATCCAAACAGACGACTTCTCTTGGGAATGCCGAAGAGATGAATCCGGACCAGGGTTTTTCCTCTATGATCTGTCCTGGGCCACCTTCTGTTCGGGCACTTTTGATTTGGTTTCGCTCCGCGAGCATACTGGGGTAGAGGTAAGAAATCTCAATTCCCTTAAAACTGCTATGGGAAAGCTGTTTTCCCTCTATGGCTCACTCGCCATTGCGGTCAAATCTCAACATGCATATAATCGAACTCTAGTCTGGAAGGAACGTTCCGAAGAAGAAGTTTCAAACCTCCTACAAAAGCGGATAAGAGGAAAGGAACTTACCACTGAAGAAAAGAATTGTATCGGGGACTGGTGTTGGGCCCGAGGGGTTGAACATTCCATTGAACATAACCTTCCCTTTAAAATCCATACTGGCTACTACGCCGGAAACAATCGGATGCCGCTCAACTTTATAAGGGCAGGAAATCTCTGTCCCCTTCTTGCCAAATATCCAAAAGCCAGATTCGTACTTATGCATATCTCCTACCCCTATCAAGAAGAACTGATAGCGTTAGCCAAGCATTACCGAAATGTTTGGGTGGACATGTGTTGGGCTTGGTCTATCAATCCCCATGCCTCCACAGATTTTCTGCGGCACTATCTTCATGCGGCGCCTATAAATAAGCTATTCGCTTTCGGTGGCGATATCCATCGACCTCGCGCCGCGGTTGCCTATTCTATACAAGCACGTACTCGGATTGGCCAGGCCTTGGAAAAGGAAATCGAAAATGGTGAAATCACAGAAAAACAATCCATTGAAATTGCTCGAAGCATTCTCCAAAATAATCAACTGGAATGTTTTGACTACAATGGTCGACTTCAAGCATTGGAATCAGAAAAATGCAAAATAGAATAAGTGCACACGGACTCGAGATCGACGAGGGACTTTACGAGCTTGTCGGAAATAAAATTGCTCCAGGAACAGGGGTGGAGCCAGCTCACTTTTGGACTGCCCTTTCAGAAATCGTTACTGACTTGGGCCCAAAAAACCGGAAGTTGCTGGAAAAACGCGACTCCCTCCAGAAAAAAATCGATTCATGGCATTCGGAACGGAAAGGGCAGCCAATTGATTCTAAGGAATACAAGTCGTTTCTCAACGATATCGGCTATCTGCTTCCAGATGGAAAGTCATTTACAGTAAACTCTACGAGTGTTGATGCAGAGATTGCAGAGATTGCGGGCCCTCAACTGGTTGTCCCAGTCGACAATGCTCGCTACGCATTGAATGCGGCCAATGCACGTTGGGGTAGCCTCTTTGACGCACTATACGGAACTAACGTTATCTCGGAAGAAAGCGGTGCCGAGATCGGTGAATCCTATAACCATTTACGCGGACAAAAGGTAATAGAGCTGGCCGAAGCCTTTCTCGATGAGTTTTTTACACTAAGAAACGGAAGTTATTCAGATGTTACTCAATTTTCACTAAACTACGAAGACTCGAATCTTCAGCTCGTATGCGACCTAAGTAACGGCAGTAGAACGGTATTAAATGAAAGGGAAAAATTCTGCGGATATCACAGTGTCGGCAGTGACATAACTCGTATTCTTCTGACAAACAATGGTCTTCATGTTGAAATCCAGGTTGATAGAAATCACCCCGTTGGCAGTAAGCATCGGGCAGGTGTGTGCGATATCCTAATCGAATCTGCAATTACTACAATCCAGGATTGCGAGGATTCAGTCTCCACTGTAGACGCCGAAGACAAGGTACGCGTTTACAGTAATTGGAATGGAATCATGATGGGAAGTCTCACCGTAACCTTTGAGAAGAATGGACAAAATGTGACACGTCAGTTGAATCCCGATCGGGTCTATACAACACCTCAGGGAAAAACTCTAACGCTCCCGGGTAGGAGCCTACTCCTGATAAGAAATGTCGGTCTCCATATTTACACCGACACCGTGCAGAAAAACGGCAGCAATATCCCAGAAGGGTTCCTCGATGCCATGGTAACCTCGCTAGCTGCAATCCATGACCTGAAGGGCAGTGGTAGATTCAGGAACAGCAAGACCGGGAACATTTACATTGTGAAACCGAAACTTCACGGTCCAGAAGAAGCCGCTTTCACAATCGAGTTATTTGAGCGCGTCGAAGATGCTCTTGGACTAGATACCCATACCTTGAGAATTGGCATCATGGACGAAGAACGCCGGACTACTGTCAATCTTAAGGAGGCAATCCGAACCGCCCAAAATCGGGTTGTTTTCATCAATACCGGTTTTCTCGATCGAACCGGGGACGAAATTCATACCAGTATGGAAGCCGGACCTGTGATTCCTAAAGTTGAGATAAAATCGCAACCATGGATGCTCGCCTACGAAGACTGGAATATCGACATAGGCAATGAAGTAGGTTTGCCAGGACGCGCCCAGATGGGAAAGGGAATGTGGACTATGCCGGATGAAATGAAGGCAATGATGGAGACAAAGATAAGTCATCCTGAGTCTGGCGCGAGTACCGCTTGGGTACCTTCCCCAACTGCAGCTACCCTCCACGCTCTACATTACCATAAAGTCAATGTGGCCAATCGGCAAACCGAACTCTTAAATAGGGAAAGAGCCAGCCTTCAAAATATCCTTACCCCACCACTTCTCGATCGAGAACTATCATCCGAGGAAATAAAGAGAGAACTGGAAAACAATGCGCAAGGAATTCTCGGATATGTGGTTCGATGGATTGATCAGGGCATAGGTTGCTCCAAGGTACCGGACATGTCCGATGTCGGCCTTATGGAAGACCGGGCCACTCTCCGCATATCAAGCCAACACATCGCAAATTGGCTGCATCACGGCATTACAAACAGACAACAAATAAGGGAAATATTTGAACGTATGGCTACAGTCGTAGACCGACAGAATATTTTAGACCCAAATTACAGAAATATGGCTCCTCATTTCGAGGATAGCATCGCCTTTAAAGCAGCACTCGATCTCGTGTTCAAGGGGAGAACCGAAGCTAATGGATACACGGAACCCATCCTTTATTCCCGCCGGAGACAAATTAAAGAACAAGGAGGCACTGGTGAATCGTGAAAATCAAGTGGTCAATAAATCTTTAAGAATTTTCTGGTTAGACATTAATTCCTGGAACGCTAGAAAGTTACCCTATGCCCGAATTTGAAGATTGTCCTACCACCGCAGATACAGGTTTAGCTCAAAAGCAAACAAAAGAGCCAAACGAGCTGAGCTCCTCTTCACCGGAACCGGAAAATCCACTAAATCAGCCTGTAGCACCTCATCGCGGAGAAGCTGTTGAATACACCCCACAAAGGTCGAAAAGTGAAATTTCGGATTCGCAAGAGGAGCCTTCTCAAAGCACTCAAGATAGTGTAAGAGACGGAAACCACCGAGCCCGACGTAATATTCGGATACGAAATGCCTATACGAAAAAAACCCTTCCTGCGAGCATAGCCCATATGCCGAAAAGTCCCAAGGGACCTAATATATTTATCCGTCTCAAGACATTCCTGATCCGCCTATTTAAGCAATTTGGGAAGAAGAACCAAAAGCAGGCCTCGAGATCGCGGCACAGACGAAGAAGAAATAGGAACAGACGCGAACCTTCGAAAAGAGGGCATCCAAGACGTCGGGAGAGGACAAGTCATCAGGGACACGGAGGCCCTGACTTTAGACGAAGACCAAACGACACTAAAGTGGAAGATCATCGATCAAAACAAGAGCCTAAAAAGTC
The DNA here is from genome assembly GCA_964542645.1 of uncultured Opitutales bacterium. Classification (GTDB taxonomy): domain Bacteria; phylum Verrucomicrobiota; class Verrucomicrobiia; order Opitutales; family UBA2987; genus Moanibacter. Next base: position 231,522 of record CAZIUG010000015.1, read on the forward strand.
TAGGAATGTTTCAATTATTCGGGATTCGACAAGTGATGGACAGAATGTTAAGAAGAAACCAAGCCCCAAGGATGTGGCTGGGAAACGGAATCGGAACCCGGGGACAAAACAAAGAAAACCCAATTCATCAACAAATTAAGAAATGCTCCTTTGCAAAACGACGTGTCCCCATCTTTAAAGTTAAAAAGACGGTTACTGGGCCACTCATCTGGTCTTTACGATGGATGTAATTCGAATTGAGGGGGGCAGGCCTCTTAGAGGCAAAACTCATGTGAGCGGCGCTAAAAATGCTGCTCTTCCCATTTTTGCGGCCAGCCTTCTGACTGACGAAAAGTGTGTGATCGAGAATGTTCCCGACCTCTCGGACATTCGATTTATGGCGGAGATCTTGACTCACCTCGTAGCACAAGTCGATCGCATTATGTCCAATACCTGGTCAATTCAATCTGGTGATATAAAAACGACTGCACCCTATGAGCTAGTACGCAAAATGCGAGCTTCAGTCTGCCTGATGGGACCTCTCTTGGGAAAAATGAGAAAAGCAGAGGTGTCTTTTCCCGGTGGCTGCGTCATTGGCCCACGCCCAATTGACCTCCATCTTAAAGGATTCGCAAAAATGGGGTGTGTCGTAACAGTCGACAACGGTTATGTACGACTCAACGGCAGAAACTTGAAGGGAGCTGATATCTTCCTAGGTGGCAGACATGGAAGTACCGTCCTCGGCACAGCTAATCTGGTAATGGCAGCAGTTTTGGCTCCGGGGGTTACTAATATTGAAAGCGCTGCCTGCGAACCTGAAGTGGTCGACCTCTGTAATATGCTCATGAAAATGGGAGCCCATATTGAAGGTACAGGTAGCCACCATCTCAGAATCGAGGGGGTACAAAAACTTAGAGGTTGCACCTACCGAATCATACCGGATCGTATCGAAGCTGGCACTTTAACTATCGCAGCCGTAATCACGGGTGGTAGGGTTTCTATCAGCGGAGTTAAAATAGATCACTTACGTGCTCTTATAGACAAATTGGAAGAAGCGGCAATTAACGTGTCAATTGAAAGTCGGGACCGTATCGTGGTCGAAGGCAATGGGGAACATCGAGCAGTTGATGTAATAACCCTTCCCTATCCTGGATTTCCAACCGATCTTCAGGCGCAGATGTGCGCTCTCATGAGTGTGACGAAAGGATTGAGCATCATTACTGAAAGAGTTTATCCAAATCGCTTCATGCACATCCCAGAATTACAACGAATGGGTGCAAATATTGCGATTGAGGGCGCCAGCGCGATTGTGGATGGTGGCGTTCAACTTTCTGGCGCACCGGTTATGGCTTCAGATCTTAGAGCTAGTGCCGCCCTCATACTGGCCGGACTAGCGGCCTCGAATGAAACCTGGGTTCAAAGGATCTATCATATCGATCGTGGGTTTGAGAAAATCGAACAAAAACTCCAATCTCTCGGTGCTGGGATCGAACGGCTCGAGGCAAAGTACATGCCAGCGGGATTTCGCAACCAAGAATAATTTCGAATTCCAAAGCATATGAATTCCCCTGAACCACAAAAGGGTACCAGTCTGGTCGATCCGTCTATAAACCCAGATGAGGCAGCTGAAGCGGTGCTTAGACCCCTTGAATTTTCGGATTTTACTGGGCAAAAGAAAACCAAGGAACGCCTCGAAATAATTGTTGGAGCTGCCCGCGGAAGAGGTGACGTCCTCAATCATGTCCTTATTAGCGGTCCCCCAGGTTTGGGCAAAACCACTCTCGCCTATGTCCTCGGAAGCGAGTTAAACACTCAGGTGCGCTCCACTTCTGGCCCAGTGATCGAAAAACCGGGTGATTTGGCGGGAATGCTAACTAATCTAGAAGAAGGCAATATCCTATTCATCGATGAGATCCACCGTATCCCCAAAACGGTAGAAGAATATCTTTACTCTGCAATGGAGGATTTTCATATCGATATTATGTTGGACCAGGGTCCTAATGCCCGAAGCGTACGATTAAACATTCCCAGATTCACCCTAGTCGGAGCAACCACACGACTTGGTCTTCTGACTGCCCCCCTGCGGAGCCGTTTCACTCTTCAGACACGCCTTGATTACTATGCCAAAGAAGATCTGAGAGCAATCGTACGAAGAACCTGTCGGATCCTCGATATCGCCATCGATGTTGAGGGTGAAGAAGAAGTAGCGGGTAGAGCCCGGGGTACCCCAAGAATCGCTAATAATTTAATCTATTTCATCCGCGATTATGCTCAACAACGAGCAAACGGAAAGATCACCCGTTCAATTGCCTCCTCTGCCCTCGAGTTGCTTGAAATCGATCGACACGGATTGGATGAAATGGACAAGCGTATTCTCCGCATAATCGCAGAGAACTACGGCGGAGGTCCAGTTGGACTCGGGACTGTAGCCATAGCTGTTGGAGAAGAGGAACATACACTTGAGGAAGTCAACGAACCCTTTCTAATTCAAGAAGGATTCCTCCAACGCACCCCCCAAGGTCGTATCGTAACTCCCAAGGGATTCGAGGTAATAGGGCTCAAGCCCAACTCAACAGACAACCAAATGGAACTGATTTAGCCAGTCGGGCTTAAGAAGATCAGCTTAGGGCTCCGCGAATACCAGGGGAATAGGAATTTTCTGAAACGCATCCAAACTATTCCTAGGCCTTTATCTAGCAAACAAACCTCCGGAAATCCTCGACAGATCCAGAGAATCCTCCGCTGACTCCTTTATTAATAACCGCAACTGCATCATGCGCATGGAGCGATTCTAGATGAACGCATGCAATCTGAAAATCGATAATCCGTTTGTCCACATTGAATTCTTCATGGAGGAGTCTAACAGCGTCCTCTACAAACTTAGGATAGCTACCGTTCAGTTCAGCGAATGCTTGTTCGTCTTCCCGTTTTACCATAGACTGAACCTCAGTTCTGAGGGCCTCGAGACATTTGTCACGGATATTTTCGATCGTGACCAAAGCACCAGACCGAACCTCAACACTTATCCTGGCTTTACTTCTTTGAGAATGAGGCAAAGCATACTTGCCTCTTATGTTACGGGCGTGTTCAGCCAACTCAGCTGAATTCGGGCAAACTGAAGAGTAAATAAAGTCTAAGTGCATCCGCTTTCGAAATCGATCGAGGTCATCAATAATTCCTTCATAATCTACATCATAGTAGAGATATCCCCCCAAACCACTGCGAAGGCTTTCCTGGTAGATCGGATAGGAAAAACGAACAGTGAGACGTGCACGGCTGCTCTCTAAAGTTTCTTTGTAGCGAAGAAGAATCTCCTCAAGTAATTCCAGGGTAAACACCCGATCCTTGAATTCATAGAAAGTCCGGATAATCCGAGACATATTGACTCCTTTCCGGTCTGAACCCAATGAGACCGTACCCGTAACCGTCGCCTCCAAGTCAATTGATTCGTTTTGCGCAGTAAGAACTTTCAAAGGCAAATGAAAATTAGAAATTCCCACCTCAATGATTGGAACGCCATCACCATGGATCTCCACTCCAGTTCTGTTTTGCACGTCTGGCAAAGACTCGCGATACGATCGACTAACGGCAAATCCATCGTCGTATTGGTGATCGATCGATTTCGGTCGACCGGCCCTATCGAGATCAGAGATTAATTCTTCATCTGCACTCATTCTCATCTAAAAATGCAGAGACAGGGGGAGTTCGGCAAGCAAGTAAATTCCAACATCGTAAAGGATTTACAAAAAGAATAACATCCACCAAAAGAAATGGTGTATGTTACTCCAAATACTCGGTAGTAGTAGTTCAGGAAACTGTGCCCTTCTTGTCACTGAACAATGCCGTGTACTTATCGATGCAGGGTTTTCCACCCGAAAAACATGTGCATTTCTAGAAGCGAACGGAGAGTCAATTAATTCTATTGATGCTATTTTCCTAACCCATGAACACAGTGACCACACGGCCGGTCTGACAGGATTATCAAGAATCCCTCATATCCGTACCTTTGCGAATTTTTCAACCGCAAAGGCAATTCAGGACTCCTTAAAACAAAAAGCTAATTGGCAGATATTCGAAACTGGCCGTACCTTCCGTTTTCGTGACCTAGAGATAACCTCTTTTCCTGTGCCCCATGATGCTCTCGATCCTGTGGGATTTGTTTTTGCTAGCGGAGGCGAAGATCTCTTTAATCCGAGACGCAGCATAGCTTGGTGCCTTGACCTCGGACATATTCCTCAGCTCGTAAAAGAACATGTACGGCCAGTCAATGTGCTCGTTCTGGAAGCAAATTACGAAACTGATATGCTTGATGAAGACCAGCAACGACCGTGGTCAGTGAAACAGCGAATCAAAAGCAGGCATGGCCATCTTTCAAATGCATCTGCACTTGAGTTTCTTAGAACCGAATCGGAACCTGGATGGGAAAAAGTTTTCCTAGTTCACCTCAGCAAAAACTGTAATGACGTGTCCCTACTCTCATCATTGATTGACCAGTCCTCATCTCAAGCAGAGAACCGTAAGTTCACTATCAGTGTAGTTGATCCAAACGGTGGATATACCCCTCCTTACCAACTGTAAACCGCTCGTTTTTCGGATGAGGATATCCTCTTTCTGGTCTAAGCCCACCCCTGCATGCTAAATCATCCGATGGGCAACGTCACTTATCATATTCAGAGACCACGAGCAAATGTTACTTAGAGTGTATTGGGAGAAAATCACAGCTATTCCATTCTTCTCTATCTAATAAATTCTCAGTCGATGTGGTAGTCGAAAACCCGTAAAAGGCACGGGAATCTCTAGAACGCCTTTCTGTTTGGAGACACCTCTCAGATAGACATAATCAACAATTGACTCCAGGAACTCAGCAGATTACTCGAGAAATAATCTAATCTGAAGTACCTATCTAGCCCGCAAAAGAGGCTCGGCTCGAATCCAAGCGGAGAGGTCATCTACGTCCTCAAGAGGTTCCAGAATTTCGGAAGTAAGTCCCATCGATTTAATCCTCTCCAAAGTGATGCGAAAAACATTGCTCGTGCTCCAGGGAATGTTAACGAATAATTGAGATTGAAGCTGATTCATGCCTAGCAAATAGTAGCCTCCATCCAACGACGGTCCCACAACTATGTCGTAAATCTCAAGTGAATTTGATGCTCTAAAAAGCAGAGGCAAGGAAACATAGGGACAGTCGCCTCCAAGTAAGATAACAGACTCAGCTCCCCGCTCCAAGGCACCGCTAACAGCTGCCTGCATTCTATGGCCAAGATCACCTTTCACCTGGGGAAAATACGGATGGTTTGACCCCAGCCAAATCTCCATTAGATTCCTCGCCTTTCCAGGCGAGAAATGAATCTCAAATGAGGCGTGAGGAGCGAAACAACCGAATAGTTTTTCAGTCATTTTACGGTAGGCGGAAAGTGCCTGGGCCTCGCCAATTTTCTCCGCTAGGCGTGTTTTAACCCGCCCTAATTCAGGGGCCTTTAGAATGAGAAGTATCGTTGATTTAACTCTCAGCCGTTTTGTCCTCCCTTGACACTAGAAGTCGCTCAGGTTTTTGGCCTAAACTCCACGAAGGCAGTCAAAGCCACACAACAATTTATCAGCAATGAAAAAATAAATAATCGAGAACGAACATCCATCCTTAATACCATACCTTTCAGGATACGAATTCTCGGAGAAACTTAGTATAGGGACTTGATCGAGGAGCTTGGATACCTAAAAATTCCCTTACTACCACTTGGCATAGGTAGCAGCTCCAGCCTAATGGATTCAGTTCGGTCCATGTATGTATCTGAGAGCAGAAATCGGTAACCATAAGTCTACCACAGTGTAGTCACATCTGTCGTCTGTTAAACCAGAAAGCTGTCAGCCCCATAATCGAGTTTGGCAACCACCCAGCACTAATCGGATCAAGTATTCCCCGTTCACCCATTAGGGTAGAAACATTTGCAACCAAGTAGTAGGCAAAGAAGAGACCAACTGTTTTGGCCACACCAACAACAGGACTAACGCGAACTCCGGAAACAACAAAAGGAATTGCAAGAGCAATCACAATGATAACGCTAAAAGGGTTAGCTAGGATACTGTGATATCGAACTTCGTAAGCAGGAAGCCGTGGATCTTCTACAGTCCCAAGATATTTCAAAACACGATGTAATTGAAAAAGCGATAAATCTTTAGGGCGTTTTTCTAGAGAGCTCATGAGCACAGGGTCCTCTTCAAACTCAGAATAGGATCGCTGAATAATGGGAAGCGACCTAAAAGCCTCTCCCGTTTCAACATCAAATTCTATGATTCGTCCCTCATGAAAAATCCAGCGTTTAGCTTCGAATTCGTAGTAAACTTCATTAGCTACTATTCGAAATTTCTCCCTCCCGGTTTCATTAAGTTCGGAAACGGTAATACCATAGCCTCGGTTATCGTATTCATTAAAGCGGTTCATAAACCATAGCCGCCGCTCTAGATGATTGTAGAAAGTAAGGTTGTAGATTATGCCAAATTCGCTTTCTACTCCTTCTAATGCCCGATCAGATCGGGAAAAACCATCCCTCATTTCTCTCGCCTTTTCAATCGACGAAGGAACGAGTTGCGCATTCAAGTAGAAAAGTACGATTGACAGGAAAATTCCTATTACCCAGAAAATTCGACTTATTCGCCATAAGCTAAACCCGACTGATCTAAACGCTGTTATCTCGTTATGTTGGTGTAGATTTCCAAGTCCAAGGAGAACTGACATCAGCAATGAAACGGGTAGAACTGTTGGCAGAAAACTGGGCAGCAAAACAGTATAGTAACGAAGAACATCTTGTCCTCGGATTCCCATTTTAAACAGGTCTGGAAGATCATTATAGATATTTTCGAGGATGAGAATCCCGAGGGTAGCTGCCAAAGCCAAAGCAAACCATCTAATCCATTCGAAGAAAATATACCCGTCAACTTTCACTGTATCAGTTCGATCTCCAATTTTTTTCTGGTATTGTCAACCAACCCAGTCTCAAATAAGTAACCATAATGGCATCGGGAAGAGAATCCTGGAATTCCCGGGTTGGAGTTATTCTAGCGGTTTCAGGGAGTGCCGTAGGACTGGGAAATTTTCTGCGCTTCCCCGGCCAAGCTGCTCAGTACGGTGGAGGGGCCTTCATGTTGGCCTATTTCTTCGCCTTCCTTCTGATCGGGTTACCCATTTGTTGGGCAGAGTGGACGATGGGACGATTTGCAGGACAAAAGGGGTTCAATTCGTGCCCGGGAATATTGAATGCAGTCGCATCACATCCATCTGCAAAATACTTGGGTATTATCGGCGTCATCATTCCCCTGATCATCTACTTTTATTATGTCATTGTTGAGGCCTGGTGCCTCGGATACTCCGTAAATTTCCTAATGGGAAATATGGACTTTCCCGGAGCCGATGAGGCCGGCGCCTTCTTTTCCTCCTTTACTGGCATGGAGAGTAACGGCTCCGCAATCGGATTTGGAATCAAGAATGTAGGAATCTACTTGGTCTTTGTTTTTTTTATAAACTTTGTTCTCATCTACAGAGGACTGACTAAGGGTATAGAATTCTTTTGCACCTTCGCCATGCCAACCCTTTTTCTTCTGGCAATCGTAATACTTATCAGAGTTCTCACTCTCGGTGCACCTAATGCCGAAATACCTGAGAATAACGTCAACAATGGACTCGGCTTCATGTGGAACCCCGGGAAGGTCATACTGAAGGAAAACGTTAGTGACGAACCCGGTGTAAAAAAATGGATCGTTGTCGAGGAAGTATTGGGGAGCGCGGCCATTGAGAGAATGCAAGCTGAGGTCGATCAGGATTCAAATCTGACCCTAGATAAGGTGTCAATTTGGCAGCAGTTATATAATCCAAGACTTTGGCTGGCTGCAGCGGGACAGATCTTTTTCTCCCTATCTGTCGGATTCGGTATTATTCTGACTTACTCTAGCTACCTAAAGGCTGGCGATGATGTAGTTCTGAGCGGGCTTGCTGCAACCAGTGCCAATGAGTTCTGTGAGGTTGCATTGGGTGGCTTAATAACAATACCAGCCGCAGTTGCGTTCCTGGGAGTATCCGGAATTGCTGGAAGTCTGAGTAGCACTTTCGCGACTGGATTCAACGTTCTTCCGATGGTCTTTTCGGTCATGCCATTGGGCATTTTCTTCGGCTCGCTCTTTTTCTTCCTTCTATTCTTGGCTGCAGTCACCAGTTCCCTTTCCATGCTCCAACCTGGGATCGCTTTTCTCGAGGAAACCCTCAATATTAACCGCAAACAGTCAGTCGCTATTCTCGGTTTGATTACGGCATTCGGTTGTGGCTTTGTTCTCTATTTCAGTGAGGACATAAAGGCGCTCGACACCCTCGATTTCTGGGCTGGAACCTTTCTTATTTTTGTCCTGGCCACAATTCAGATCATTATTTTTGGTTGGGTCATGGGAGTGGAAAAGGGAATGCAGGAAGCAGAAGTAGGGGCAATTATTAAAATACCAAGAATTTTCCGCTTTATTATTAAATACCTGTGCCCAACTGCTCTTATCGCAATATTTGTTATGTGGCTTCTATTTAACGTAATCGGACTGGGAACAGGAACCCTTGATTATCACGTGGTGGATCTGCTAGGGAGCAAAACAGAAAGCCCCAACTTAGTAGCTCAACTAAGCGTCCTTATGATGCTAGTTATTGCGGTCTTCATTGCTATAGTTATTTCTCGAGTAAAACAATACAAGCAATGACTTCTGGGGGATGGATAATATTGATTATGTCGATTGGAACAGTCTCCATTCTATTTTTCTGGTGTATCTTCAAGGTCCTTTCGACCCCAAAGAAAACCAAGAACGATTTTGAATTCAAAAACCCAAAGGAAAAAGGAAGAAAAGAATACCCTTAGCTTAGAACCTTTACAACCGACCCCTCAACAACATCGCCTCGGATTCGATCCAACCTTACTTTGGCGAGGCAATTGGTCATCTCGGTTTTAGATCGAGATATGACACGGATATAGTTTTTCGTGTAACCTGGGAAGTAACCATCCTTTTTATCTTCGAAGAGTACCTCCAACGCTTGTCCCAGGTATCTCTTTTGGTAATCGTATTTACGGACTGCTCCTAGTCTCCTACAGATGGCACTACGTCTGGCCTTAACCCCATCTGGAACGTGGTCATCTTGCTTAGCTGCGAGCGTCCCCTCTCTTTGAGAATAAGGAAAGACGTGACAATAAGAAAACGGATTTTCTGAAAAAACACTGCAAGTTTTTAGAAAATCATCCTCCTGTTCACCCGGTGAACCAACCAGAAGGTCGGTACCAATACAGAGATCCTTTACCATGGAATTCGCATAGCGGATAAAAGAAACAAACTCAGCAACGCTGTAACGACGACGCATCCTATTTAGAACACGATCGGATCCACTCTGAAGTGGAATGTGAAGATAAGGCAGCAAAGCATGTGACGGATCAGACATCCGCTCCAGCAAATCCACTGGAATAGTAGTTGGCTCAATACTACTTATGCGAATTCGTTCAACCCCAGGTTGTTCATCAAGGGCATCAACAACTGATACAATATTCCAACCATCCTGTTCAAAAGTCCCAAGATTGACTCCTGTAAGGATTATTTCGCGCACTCCTCGTTGAGCTAAGCTATCTGCCTCTGCCATAAGATTCTTTAGCCTTCGACTTCGGGCACGCCCTCGGGCACGAGGAATAATACAGAATCCACACATAAAATCACACCCATCTTGGATCTTAAGATTAGCTCGTTTCTCGAATGAACCTGCTCCAAACACGTTAATGGAAAAATCTTCTCTCCCCATACGGTTATCAAGAATTATAGGATGGCGCGTCTTTCCACCTCTAACATAATTGTGTACATTCAACTTATCCTGACTCCCGACTATGAGGTCTACACCTGGGATCTCTGCAATCGTCATAGCTGCCATCTGAGAGTAGCAGCCAACAACAGCGGTGAAAGCATTCGGGTTCTTTCGGATGAATTTACGTATAGCCTGACGACACTTTGAATCCGCCCCCGACGTAACAGTACAGGTATTGATTATACCCAAATCAGCACTCTCTCCGAAAGGCACCAAATTATACCCGGCATTGATGAGACTATCCTTTATCAGCTGACTTTCCGATTGATTTAGCCTGCATCCCAAAGTATGGACGGATGCGCACTTCCGTTTTCGAGAATGCCGGTCCTCGGGAAAACGGAATGTCTTCGAAGACGGGAAGTCACAAACCCCAACTGCCATGGCAACTGAATCTGACGTGCCTTACTTATGAGGCAAGAATTATCCCTTAGATCGAAGACGGTCGCCTAATACCAAGAAGCATCGTCATGAGTAACAAAATCAATCGAGTCTTATTAAAGATCCCTCATTTGGAATTCGATGGAAACATCAATTATTACGCAGTGAAATCCGGAAAGGCGTTTTATTATGCTTATCTTTCAGTCTCTTACGGATATAGAGCTGAACTTCTCAAGAAATCCATTGGTCGTTAAAACTCCGTAAAGCCAACAGAACGGAAAATGAATTACTGGACTAATCTGTAACCTCAACCCCCTCAGGGAGGTCATAATTCCATGTATCGAGGGCGAAATTCCAATCGCGGCGTATCTGCGCTACCTGTCTTTTACTTATCCTATAGACATTTTTTCTGTAGTTTCGCTGTTCTTGGACGTACTTTTGAATCGCAGTGATAGCCACACGCTTGTTTGGAAGCTTGAAATGGTCGTAAACTTTTTCAATTTCGAGGAGAGGGTTCTCCTCCAAAGCCTCAAAGCGAAGTTCATAAAAAGAATCCGGATCAAAATTGGAACGAAATTGGAGAAACCGTTTCATCATCAATCCATAATTTTCCCGTGTTAACTGATCGAAATCTATCTCACCCCACTCTTGCCAAGCAAAGGCGCTCATAGTGCGCTCATAGTGTCTCACTGTGGAACAAAAAACCTCAAAGGGATTTCGAACAATATGAATAAATTTTGCTCCCTTAAAAATAGATCTAATCAGGGGAATTCGGGCCGTGTTAGCCGGATTCTTGAAGAGAAGTCGCTTCCCCTGATTACGTTCACTTAAGGAGAGTTTTTTTGTGAAATAGAGAAAATTGCTTCGAAACTTTTGCAACTCTTCTTCATTCACATCATCAAACAAGATCGATTCCCGATAAACTCGCCTAAAATGCTGAGGGAAATAGTAGCAATAGTAATAACTGAGGGAACCCATATTGCCTAAAGCCATTTCTTCTTCTTGGGGCGAATCGATGCTCAATCTAACATTATCCATGCCCCGCGTATCGGGAAGAAACTTTTCAATTATAGGCAGTGCAATTTTAAGACGACTGAGAAAATCCCAAGGCATCGCAGTCTGGATGAAACTAGTCCACCCAAATTGGGGATCCTGAGAGAGCAAATTATGCAAATGGGTCGTACCAGAACGCCAATGCCCTATTACAAAAACCGGATCGTCAGGAAGCTCCAAATCCTGAATCCTACGCCCATGGAAGATTCGCTCGGCACGATAAAAAGGGAACCGTAGTAAAACAGCCGATATCGCCATTAGACGCACCGGAAGAGAGTATCTATCGAAAGGCGCATACTTCCAAAGGGCACTCAATAAGGTTGCGAGATTGCTTCCTCCCAAAGGATGAAGGAGGGGCCTTTGAAAACTACCAGATGACGAAGGGAAGCGATCGTTCACACTGTATGTGAATCAGTCCAAACCATGAACCCGAATAGGGGCTCCAGTGTGAGCGGATTCCAAGGATTCCCCGGCATTAAACAATTTAATTGTCTCTGGGGAGATAAAATAATTTTCACACTGGAGCCTAGCGGATCCGAATTCTGGAGACTGCAAAAGATTAAAATGAGCCAAAGAATCCTCCAAACTGACAGGCCCTAATGTCGGTTTTATATCAGGATTCCTACCAGTAAGCAAACCGGACAATATACAACCAGTAATTTCCTTTGAGTCCCGTCCCGCCAACGCGAGCAGCTGGTTCCCCCCGAGTTCCTCAAGGAGACTAGCAGTTCCAGAAGGTAAATAGATTGTCTCCTTGATCTCTTCTCCAAGGCGTAGAAGACCGCTGGTCGTAAAAAGGATATCGTGATTAGTTTCCAATCGCTTGATAGCGTCGAACACTCGGAAACAAGGAGGAAAAGAATCATCGACAATCAACGCACCTGCCTTGACGCGGTCAATATCCAAGATTCCTGGAACATTCGTTGCTCCTAAAATGAACGTCGCATCATAGACTGCGTCTGGGAGGCGACCTTTTGTTGTCTCGATTCGTATCTCCCCACCAAATCCGAGATTACCCTGGAGCTCCGATCGAATGGTTTCGAGAGATTCCTGCTTTTGGTATAGATCGCAAAGAATAAGGCTGGAGGGATGAGGGAGAACTTCCAGCATCAAACGGAGAGTAGCGTATCCAATAGAACCAAGTCCAAGGACGCAGACACATTCTGAAGCAAAATTACGATTGGTCTCAGAAAGGAGACCTTCAATAGATTTTATGATGGTTGCAGTGGTGGTTGCGTGGCCAGTAGTAATTGCAGGAAGATCCTCGTCACCTTTAACCCACTCCAAGACATCTCTTCCATAGTCAGTTGCAGAGGGAATCAGACCGGTTAGAGAAACATTCCTAGCTCCCATTCGGGAAGCGAGTTCCAAAGCTTCCATAACATGCCGGCTCAATACCTCCTGGTCCTTATAGAGCTCAGCACCAAGCCGAGGGAGCATGATCAACCCAATTCGACCAAAACTGGTTTCGTAAAGATTGCTAAGGAAAGGCTGTCCTCTCAACCAGGTATGCACAATATCTTCCCTGGTCAACCCAGTAAGTTTGAGGAAGGTATCCGGAATGTAAGCTAAGGCAACCGAATCAACCTTCGGTAAAGTTTCCTCCTTGTTTGCAGTACTACTGAGGATATCGATATTGAGGTAACTCGAATCGAGATCACCTCTTTCGAAACCATTTGAAGGTCCACGATCTAACTCGATTGATTCATTTTTGCTCTCCTGAGAAGCCGGTTCCATATCCAAGTACTGAGCTAGACTCTCTACCGTCGGATTTTGAAGGAAATTCTCCACCGGCATCGGCCGGTTAAATGTCTTCGAGATTTCAGTAAGAATTTGGACAGCTAATAGGGAATCACCGCCCAATTCGAAAAAATTGTCTCGAATACCTATACGATCACTCAAAAAGGCCTCATTGAGAATATCGACTAGGATTTTTTCACTAGGAGTTTGGGGTTCTATATACTCAACTTGAAGATCGGATCGTTCCAGTGTGGGCGCCGGCAATTTTCTCCTATCAATTTTATTGTTCGGCGTCATTGGGAAATCATCGAGAGTCACATAGATTCCCGGTCGCATGTATTCCGGCAATCGATTCGAAAGGAAACGCCGCAAGTTTACCACCAAGCCCTCACTTGATTCCTCAGGAATGATGTAAGCGGCAAGGCTCTCACCTGGTATGTCATCACGCTTTAACACCACCGCACTCTTAATCGAAGGATGGCTGACAATCTGATGCTCAATTTCTTCGAGCTCGATTCGATAGCCTCGGATTTTAACTTGAGAATCGTTACGCCCCATGAATTCGATTTTCCCATCCGCCAAAAACCGGGCCAAATCGCCTGTATCGTAGAGCTTCTCTACCTTTCCATTAGGTAATGTAATCTCCACGAATCGCTCCAAGGTAAGTTCCTCTTTTCCGTGGTATCCCCTAGCCAAACCATCTCCTCCGATATAGAGATTTCCGGTAAATCCCGGAGGCAACGCCTGATGGTTATCGTCTAAAATATAAACAGTGGTATTAGCAATTGGACGTCCGATCGAAACGTTCCCTACCCCCGAAGCAACTTTGTCCACCGTCGACCAAACCGTGGTCTCGGTCGGACCATAGAGATTCCAGACTGCTCGAGTACAGGGCAGAAGAGCCTCGGCCAATTCCCGCGAGAGTGCTTCACCACCACAGAAAGCCCTTAGGTCATATTTTCCCTCCCAACCTGAATCAAGCAACATCTGCCAAGTCGCTGGTGTCGCCTGCATAGTAGTGATAGCATATTCATCCAACAGAATCGACAGACGACGGCCATCCATGGCCTCTTCTCTGGTTGCAATAACAACCTTAGCATTTGCGATAAGAGGTAGGAAAAGCTCTAATGCAGATATATCGAAAGAGAGAGTAGTTACTGCAAGTAGCGTGTCATCTGCACTTAATCCTGGAGTATCTCGCATAGAGATTAGGAAGTTCACAACCGCTCGATGGGGAATTTCAACACCCTTAGGCTCGCCCGTTGAACCTGAAGTATAGATTATATAGGCGAGAGACTCAGAGGTCTGACCTTCAACATTCGGTGGAGAAAATGCTTCCTCATTATCGTTCAGATGGAGATTATTCCAGCTTCCCTCAGGTAAATTCTCATCCAGCTTGGCGTGCGTCAGTATAACCTTTGGGTTCGCGTCGGTCAGCATCTGTTCCAACCGAAAAGTGGGAAAGGCTGGATCCAGCGGAACATAACATCCACCTGCCTTCAATACACCCAAAACCCCAGGTAGCATGTCAATAGACCGATCAAGGAATACCCCGACTGGGTCATTAATCCCAATACCTTCTTTCTGAAGCCTGCCTGCAATGGCATTTGCCCGCCGATCAAGCTGAGCATAAGTCAATGAATCGCCTTCACAAGTGACGGCAATAGAATTGGGTGTTCGAACGGCATGCTCCGCAATCAACTGATGTAAGCATGTGTCGTAAGGGCATTCGGCGGCAGTGGCGTTCCACTCCTCTAGTATCTTCCTCTCCTCCTCCTTGTTCAGGAAGGATACCTCAGAGATTTTCTTATTAGAGTTGACGGCTAGGTCCGCGAGAATCTGCTCATAAAGCTCATTAAGCAGGGCAATCGTTTCGGGTTCAAAGAGATCGCGGTTGTACTGCCAGCAGCCGTAGATATTCCCACCCGCTTCCTCAACAACAAGAGTTATTTCAAACTGGGCCTGACGCAAATTAAGGTCGATAGACTTGACCGAAAGATCTCCAACGCCAAATTCGTGCCCCCCCTGTCCAATCAGAAAAACGGCGATGCCCTGCTCATCAATTCCTGGGACTTTCTCCATTGAAAAAACCACTTGGAAGATTGGAGACCGACTCGAATCCCGCTTCACCTTAAGATGCTCAACCAATTTCTGCATCGGGAATTCTTGATTTTCGAAGGCTCCAAAAAACGTTTTGCTCACATGTTGGAGATAATCTGTAAAAACAGGATCATCCTCTACTCGGCTGCGCAAAGCTACCGGATTGATAAAATATCCAACAAGATCATGAAATTCCTGGTGGTGCCTTCCTGCTAAGGGGCTGCCAACAATAATATCATCCTGGTTGCTGTAACGATGAAGCAAAATCTGAAACGCGGAAAGTAAAGTGATATACAGGGTGACATTGTTATCTGAAGCCAGCGCCTCCACCTTCTTAGTGAGCTCGCGGCTCAGCTTGAATCCGTGAGTGGAACCGTTAAAGGTCTGCACCACCGGACGCGCATGATCGGTTGGCAAGTCGAGAACCATGGGGACGTCTCGGAGTGCTTCGGTCCAGTATTCAAGAGTCTTAGAAATGTTGGCACTTTCGAGTAACCGATTCTGCCATTGTACGTAGTCTGAATAGTGGTAATCCAATTCCTCGAATTGGGGTTCTCCGCCTGACTCAATCGAGAAATAACTCTCGATAAGATCATTCATTAGCAACACGACTGACCAGGCATCAGACACAATATGGTGCATGCATAGTAAGGCAACATGGGCGTCATCCTTAGTCCGAAATAGTTCAAGCCGAATCACTGGTCCCTTCTCCAGATCGAACGGCTTATTTGCGTGCTCAATCAGCAGGTCCTTTATTTGATCTTCAGACAGGTGAGTCGAATCATGCTCCCGGAAATCAATGGTCCTGCCTTCATGCAAAAACTGAAGAAGTTGTCCTGATTCACTCGAAAATGTAACGTCGAGCATGGGATGACGCCGAAAAAGGGCCGCAAACGCCCTCTTCATTACAGGAATATCGACAGCTGGTGTGATGACCGAGCTGAAGACAAGATTATAGGCAGAGCTATCCGGGGCAAGACGATTAAGAAACCAAAGTGCTCGCTGTCCGTAGGAGAGAGGAAATTCGCGTTCTGATCTATCGGTTTTCTCGATTAGATCTCCCTTACCGATTCCGGAGTCAGCACCATCTCTCTGGTCGTCGCCCTCCAGAACCAGTTTCTCAAGCAACGGAATTGCAAGTTGCTTAATATTAGGGCCTTGGAGGAAGTCGCTCATCGAAAGACTCGTCCCCAAACTAGACTCAAGTCTGTTCATAAGCTCGATAGCCATCAGAGAATCAAGTCCCACCTGAGTGAGAGGCGTCTCTAAATCAATTTTCGAAGAACTGGTACCAAACACCTGAGCAACCTGCTCGCAGATGAATGCCTCCATTATCGGGATCCTGTCTTCTGGAGCTGCCTCGAGGATTTGAGGGCGGATCATATTCTGGCCACCGGCTGCCTCTTCTGCAGCCTGCTCTTCAGCGATCAAGGACAAAGTACGAGATCTGAGAGTAGCCGGATTTATTTTGGACAAGGCATTCCAGTCAATGCGGGCTGCACCTAATTGAACAGGATCACGCCGCAAAATCTTGGCGAATATCTCCAGGGCTTCACTAATAGTAAAGCTCTTCATCCCGATCTTATCTAAATATTGAGCTGTTTTCTGGTCTCTAGAAACAAACCCTGCTTCAAGGAGAGCCCCCCAATTGACCGTAAGAGCAGGTAGTCCGAGGGAACGCCGATGGTGCGCAAGCGCATCGAGAAAAAGATTTCCTGAACAGTAGTTGCTCTGTCGTCCAGCTCCAACCATCGAAGAAACCGATGAGAATGAAATGAAATAATCCAGCTGACAGTCTCTGGTATGCTGGTGGAGAAGCCAGGCCCCTATCATTTTAGGACGTAGAACCTTTTCGAAATCCTCACTAGCAAGCTCCCTAATAAAGGCATCGTGAAGAACCATGGCGCCATGGATAATACCCTTAAGAGGCGGTAACTCACTTTTGATCTCCTCGACAATCCGAATAACATCCTCCTCCGACGAAATATCGGCTCTAGCGTCGACGACATTCACATTATTTTCTCTCAGGGCCTCTATATCGCTCTTTTCGGATTCCGTTTTTGGACCGGACCGGCTTAATAAAACCAAAGTTCTGGCACCCAATTTCACCATCCACTTGGCAACTTCTAAACCAAACCCACTTGACCCACCCGTGATCAAGTAGGTCCCTTTTTGCTCAAATAGATCCTGGGCTTCGGTGGAAGGACCAACCGGAATCTCCTTTTCATTAAATGACAGAACATTCTTACCAATGTGTTGAGCCTGCGCGAAATAGCGAAAGGCCTCTACTGCCTCCGTAACAGGAAACTGCTTAAAAGGAAGTGGAGCGAGTCTTCCCTCGTGAAACTCGGAAGATAGTTCCTTCATCAAGGAAGCAAAAAACTCAGGACGTTCCTCTAGGTGTTGGGCAAGGTCTATGGCAAAAAAGGAGATGTTGTTCTTGAAAGGTTCTAGGCCAATTTTCGAGTTCTGGTAGATATCAACTTTACCGATTTCAAGGTACCTTCCAAAGGGTGCGAGAACCGAAAGATTCTTGGGTATAAAATCATCAGCAAGGGCATTGAGAATAGCGTCTACTCCCCTTCTCTCGGTAATCTCCATGATCTCATCAGCAAAATCTACAGAGCGCGAATCCATTACATAATGAACTCCCATCTCTTTTAGGAAGGCTCGTTTTTCGGGAGAGCCTGCGGTCGAGTAGATTGTTAGACCGATATTCTGGGCAATACGGATGCCTGCCTGACCAACACCACCCGTCCCACTATGGATGAGTACACTTTCCCCCTTCCGCATACGGGCAAGATGATTCAGCGCATAGTGAGCTGTAAGGTACACCGTAGGTAGAGTAGATGCTTCCTCAAACGAGAATTGAGGTGGTTTAGAGAATACTAAATCCCGATCAATAGTGACATATGAACGGAAAGAATTCGGCGCCATTCCAACAACCCCATCTCCTACCCTAAGATCGGTAACTTGGCTGCCAACACGAACCACAACTCCCGAGAAATCATCGCCTAGCCATTTGAGATCGCGACTGTTTCCAGGATACATTCCTAAAACCTTCATCACGTCCCGGAAATTTATTCCACCCGCCTTGACTTGGACCTCAACCTCCTTTTTTCCCGGTGGATGACGCATAGTCTCACTAAGGGAAAGATTATTAAGGATTCCAGGTGTCGGGATCTCAAGGCGGTAGGGCAAGATGTCATCTTTACCTACCGCGTTTTTGGTACGCTGCGGCACATCATCTAGGGTTACTCTTGTAAGACGATTACAGAAGCGGGAACCGGAACGGAACGAGACTTCCAATTCATCATCATCTAAGACAATCTCCTCGAAAAGCAGAGTCACCTCATCCGAGTTTGCCTCTCTCCCTAGATCTATAGCAGTCCACCTATTCTCAGGATGCTCGTTATTAGCTACCCTCAGCATACCGTAAACTGGGGTCGAAGCAATTCGGTCGATAGGTTCACCAGAAGTCACAGCGTGAGCACCTCGGGTCACAACCCATACTCGAGGAGCACGATCCTCCAATTCTATATGGGCAAGTGCCTTGCCAAGACCGAGTATACTGAAAACTCCGCTCTTTTGACTTTCCGCCAATAACCCGGGAGAAGTTACTTCGGTCAAAGGATGATCGATGCTCAGCAAATGTATCACACCGGCAAAAGCAGTATCACCTTCTGAGGTTTTCCGAAGTAGCTCCTCAAGATCGTCTTCATGATCTGGACGGAAGCGATAGCGCTTCTCACCAATTGAAACAAATTCGTCACCCGGACTGGCAAGAATACACTGAGCCGAGTGTTTCTCTTCAAGGAGCTGAACAAGGTGTTTTCCTATTCCAACATCTTCACCGACAACCAAATAGCCCGGCTTCGGACCTTTGCCCTCAATCTCAATCGATTCATCCTCGCCGATTTCAGGGCCCTCAACTAGAAAAGCAGTCTGCTGGGCAAATGTTCCCTCCGGCGTGTCAACAAAGGAGACAACATTGTTAAATTCACAATCTTTGAGTAAATTTTCCCACTGCTCCCGAGACAAGAGAGCGGAGTGCTTTCTCAACTCCGTATCGGTAAATTGCCACCACCCTTTCAATTGCCCGAATACCATATCCAGCGAAATCCTAGGAGTGGTCACCTCGAGAAACATGAAAATACCTTTTGAAGCAAGCAGCTTCTTTATGATCGATAAAGTGTGTTTCAGATCGTGGGTAGCATGAACAACATTAGTAGCGATAATGAGGTCAAATGAATGGAGATCTACCCCTTGTTCTGAAGGATCTTTTTCGATATCTAGCAGCTCGTATTCAACAAAATCGTAGTCACTAAACAGCTTTCTTGCCTCATTGAAGAAAATAGGGCTGTTATCGGTAAATGTGAATTCCGACCGATCAGAGGGAAGAATCGGCAAAATGTTCCTAGTTAGAGACCCGGTTCCTGCTCCTACTTCGAGTACTCTGATTGTTCTCCTCTCTGGTAAGTTTTTAATGGCGAACGAAACTGCATGCTGGATCATTTCATTATAGACCAGGAAATCCGCTCCTTCTCTATAAAATGTACCGAACAATTCGGCCGATCCTCCCGGGAAAATCAATTCCATCCCATCAAGTGCTCCAACCAGAATCTCAGCTAATCGAGGTCCACAGGTTGTAATTAACGGGAGCTCAGAACCGAATCGCGGAAACTTCTCTCGTAGTTCCTCAAGACCTCGGAGGGGATCATCCTGCCTAACTGGGACTCTAGACACTTCCCACACGTCCTCAGCAACAGAAACGAGGTACTGCTCCTCCTTTAGGTAATTGAGTAGTGCACGAGTCAATCGAACATGTTGGTCAATGATCTTGAGGTGCTCCGCAAATGGCTCAAGCTCGATCCGCTCTCCCACAACAGGATTCCAGCCTAGATCAAGAAAACAATTAACAGCGTATGGAACACAGAGTTTATCCAAAACAGGCATGAACTGATCGAAATAAGTCTGAAGGTCATACCGCTCATAGATCGATCTAGCTTCGGAATCGACATCCTCAACAATTTCAAATGTGCCGCTAAGATTGGCAGGCCCAGAGATTCCGCTTCCTCGGAGATGCTGTTGTTTCCAGTTGAATTGATAGAAACAATTGATCAGATCATCGGCCGCCTTGGATTCGCTTTTCTCGACACGTTCTACCCGGAAACCGAGTATATCAGCCACCCGATTGCCCTCATCGTTATAAACCGCGATATCTGCGTCGACCACATTGCCGTCATCAAGGTTAACAACACAGTGTGCCCACATCCGGTCCTCGACAGGCAAATAAAGTCGTACCCTTCGCACCGCGGAGGGCAGAAAAAAGTTGTCCTCAGCCTTATTCTCATCGGGAAAAACCTGTGCTCCTTTGACACAGTGGAAACAGGCATCCAAAACAGCTGGCTGAAAATGATAATCTGGTATCGTCCGTTTTACTTCCTCCGGAACAACAATCCTCCCGAGTGATTCACCGTCCTTTTTCCATATATCACTCAACTCTTGGAAATTCGGCCCAAATTGATAACCTGCAGCCTCATAATCCGAATAGTACTCATCATGGCTGATATGCTTCTCCATTCGTGCCTTTACAGCCTCTACATCACCTGGTGAACCCTCTCGAATTGAAAGTTTTTGAATACGACATTGGGCATTCATCTCCCAATCCCGTCCCGTTCCATTGGAACTGAAAATCTCAATAGACTTGTCCGACTCATCGTAGACAATCCGCATTTTGGGCACTTTGGTCTCTGAGAAAAAGAGAGCCTTAGTCGTTTGGAGATCCTCCACAACATAGGATTCGTCTGGGAAAATCTGATTGGCCACAGCCATCCCTATTTCCGCATAACCCGCAGCTGGAAAGATCATTGAATCCCAAAACCGATGGTCGGCCAGATAACCGAAAAGACGGTAATCAAGGTTGTTCTCCCAGGTCGGATTTGGAGAACTAATCCTTAATCCAAGAAGCGGGTGCGGAGCGGTTGCGAATCTATAGTCTTTGGATTCTTTTGACTCCAGCCAGAATCTTTCGTGCTGCCAGGGATATGAGGGTAACCTTAGAAACTCGGCTTTAGCTCCATTCAAAGCGGTCCAATCCACCGGATATCCAAGTGCGTAAAGCGACCCAAATGCCTCTAGCATTAAAGACTTTTCGGGCTCATTACGTCGCAGCGAAACTAATGTTCGTCCACTTACACCAGCCCTACTCATACATTCTTTTGCGGAAGCAGTATGAATTGGATGAGCACCAAGCTCTAGAAAAAGGCTTATTCCTCGCTCGACAATTTTGGTAAAGCCCTGCTCAAACTTTACTGGCTCTCGAACATTCCTCCACCAATAAGCTGCATTCAAATCCTCAGTCTTTACAACATCCCCTGTAACGGTCGAAACGAATGGTATTTTTGAGGAGCGGGGATTGATGTCGGAAAGAGAATTAATCAGCTCTTCGCGAATAGGTTCCATCTGGTGGGTGTGAAAAGCGTAATCAATCGGCAGCCAACGAGTAAATACTCCCTCCTTTTCTAATGCCTCAACAACTGTCTCGATAGCCTCGGTATCCCCTGCTAAGGTTACCATATTAGGACTATTCATAGCCGCTATCGCTACCTGGTTTTCGCATCCTCGAATAGTCTCAAATGCTTTTTCATAAGAAAGCCCAACAGCAGCCATACGGCCCGATCCACCCGTTGTATCCTGTAGGCGACTACGGTGGAAAATCACTTTTACGGCATCTTCCAGACTATAGGCTCCAGACCAATAAGCAGCCGCCACTTCGCCCACGCTATGTCCAATAACAAATGATGGTTCAACCCCTAGAGATCGCCAAACTTCGGCTAGCCCCACCTCTAGAGCAAAAATGGCTGGTTGAGCAAACTTGGTTCGATCAATCTGCGAATCTTCTTCGCTCCTTTGCATTTCCTGAAGCAGAGACCAGCCTCCCATAGACAGAATAATCCGATCGATCTGTTCGATCGTTTTCCTGAAAATCGGCTCGGTCTTAATAAGTTCCTGCCCCATTCCCCACCATTGCGAACCCTGGCCAGAGAAAACGAAGGCGATACTTGGGACTTCCGACCCTACCCGGTCAAGAACAACACCAGGAAGAATTCGGTCCTCCAGTTCCCATTTTTTTATTTTTTCTAGAATATCCTCAACGTTATTCCCCACGACCGCTAATCGCTGCTCGTGTTGACTCTTCTTTAGACTAGCCGAATAAGAAAGATCTCGAATATCTGCTTTCCCATCCATCTTTTCAAGATACCCACAAAATGCCTTAGCGTAGGATTTTAGCGCCCCGTCAGTCTTTGCAGAAATCGGGATTACGGTTGGAGCACCTCGCTCATTCTTATTCCGTCCTCGTTTGCTAGTCTTTCCAGTTGGAATTTCCTCTAGAACGATATGAGCGTTGGTACCCCCAAACCCGAATGAATTTACCGCTACAACTGCGGTTTCTCCCACTGCTTTGAGCTTCTCAAGCTCTACTGGGACACGAAGCTTTAACTTTTCAAAGGGTATATTTGGATTGGGAGTTTTGAAATTCAAATTCGGAGGTATTTCTCCGTGTTTTAGCACCAAAGCAGCCTTAATGAGACCAGCGATTCCCGAACCTGACTCCAGGTGACCAATATTAGTCTTAACCGAACCTATGACACATTCGTTCCCTTCCGGCCTTTCCCGGGACAGTACCTCGCCAAGAGCTTGCACTTCGATCGGATCTCCTACCGGAGTCCCCGTCCCATGCGCCTCCATATAACAGACACGCCCAGGCTTAAGGCCCGCCTCTTTATAGGCTTCTTCCAGCATTTGCGACTGTGACTCCAGGCCTGGTACGGTCATAGCACTAGTCCGGCCATCCTGGTTCACTACTGCCGCTCGAATAACCGCATACATTCGATCGCGATCTTTTAGTGCCTTATCTAACGGTTTGATCGCCACCATTCCTACGCCCTCGCCCCGAACATAGCCGTTGGCCCGAGCATCAAATGCAAAACACTGGCCGTCGGGAGAAAGCATTGAAGCTTTACTGAAACCAATCGATGAATCCGGGGTAATAATAGCATTCACTCCACCGGCCAACGCCAGGTTACACTGCCCATCCCAAATACTTTGACAAGCCAAGTTAACCGCCACTAATGCCGAAGAACAGGCCGTATCTACCGAAACGCTTGGGCCTTTCAAGTTGAACAGGTAAGAAATACGATTAGAGGCGATGCTAAGGGTGCTGCCACTATTCGTGTGAACATCTACATCGAAGGGACCCTTCTGTTGTATATTCGCATAATCGTTACTTGAGATCCCAACGAACACTCCAGTTCGGGTCCCTGAAATCTGAGCCTGGGCCAGTCCTGCATCTTCCAGTGTTTCCCAGGCGGTTTCGAGAAGCCACCTCTGCTGTGGGTCCATCCGCAGGGCTTCTCGGGGCGAGATTCCAAAAAACTGGGCATCAAACCCACCCACATTCTCAAGAAACCCACCCCATCGCGTTATCATTTTCCCGGGTACATCCGGGTTTGGATTAAAGTAACGTTCTAGATTCCACCGGTCATCGGGGACCTCAGAGATCCCGCTCTGTCCTTCACGGAGAAACTCCCAAAACGACTTTGCATCAGTTACGCCACCAGGGAGACGGCACCCAATGCCCACAATAGCCAGGGGTTCACGACATTTTTCTTTCATGATTCAGCCTCCCCTTTGAAATATGAACCCAGGATTTCCGAGTGTTGCTCCTTGAACCGATGCTCGTCGCTATAAAAAAACCTATCAGGTCTTGCTCTTTGCAACCAACATGAATTCGAGATCGCGGGCTGAAATTTGTAAATAGCGACCATTCTCATACGGACGGATTCCTCACAGTCATTACTAAGGTCAAAGAATTACTAAATGGATAAGCTGTAACCTGTTGTCTAGAAAATTTATAGTTCCCGTGATGGCCAGAACAGATCATCCGTAATCTGCCCATCCATGCACAGAGAGAGCAAGAGGGTCCCTGAGTTTGATGTTTATTCACACTCGAGAAGGTCTATTCCTAACGTTACGGATTTCCGAAAGAAACAGAGGGTAGAGCGAGTTGTGTCGTTGAGTACTCAAGAATAAGCTTACAATCCTATCTTGCTTTCTTGAACAAAATACTGGATACAGTCAACAACCCATAACGGGTAGTTGACGGCAAACCATTAAACCGCGATGGCCAACTACTAACAGCCGGTAACCTGAACTCCGAACTAGAGGTCATTGATTCGAATAGACTCGAATTACGATAAGATCCGAGGGATGGCCCTAGGAAAGTGGTTGCCATCTTCGAGATAAAAAAATCCCCTAACTCCTTTGTCAATCAATTCGCTTCATCATTCTAACCCCGCCTTGGGAAGCCTCTTCAGGCTATTTCCGTGCCCTACTAACCTTCTGTCGAGTTGATGAGAATCACAAAGACTGCTCTTAAAGAGACCCGTCTTACCTGGACTCTGGTTGTTTTTATCATCCTCGGGGGAGTTGTTGCATTTTTTAGTCTCCCTCGCTTCGAAGATCCGAGAATCCCGTTTCGCTATGCGCTGCTCACCACCATATATCCCGGTGCTTCGGTGGAAAGAATAGAGTCACTAGTTACGACACGAATTGAGGAAGCAATGCATGAAATTCCCGAAGTGGAGTTTGTAAATAGCATCTCACGGAACAATGCCTGCGCAATACTCATCAAACTCAAGGATCGGTATGATAACCTTCAGCCGATTTGGGATCGAATTCGACGGAAGACCGAACAAATACAATCTGATCTTCCTGAAGGAGTTAGGGGTCCTTTTCTCAACGACCAATACGGTGAGGTCTTCGGAATCATCCTGACGGTCTCGGGCAAAAACGCCTCTGCGGACGAAATTAGGCGAGCTGCAGATCAACTGCGTAGGCGACTTCTCCGCCTGGATGAGGTCTCTAAGGTAATCAGGTTAGGAGAGCAGGAGGAAGTTGTTTTTGTCGAGTACGACGATGCCGACCTGGCAGACTTTGGCCTTTCGGCCAGACACTTGAAGACCTATCTGACAGCCCAAAACATAATCGCTCCGGGAGGGAGTATTAGGCAGGAGAGTTTTCGCATTCCGGTTGAGCCAGTTAGCGATTTGCAATCGGTAGAGGAGATTGAAAATCTAACAGTCACTCTACCAGACGATGAGGACGTTTATTCTCTAGGCGAGCTGCTTGACATTTTTAAAGGCTCTCATCAGCCACCCGTGAGCCTGCTTCGCTCATCTGGATCCCCTGGAATTGGACTCGGGATTTCTCTAACCGAGGGAGGCAACGTAATCAAACTTGGGAAACAGGTCCGAGAACTCGTTAGCGCTTTCGCCAAAGAGATAGGAGACCGGGTTCAGTTCGAATTCGTCGCTTTCGAACCCGAAAGGGTAACCACCCGCGTCAATCGGTTTTTCTTCAACCTAGGTCAAAGTCTTCTTATCGTCATGTTTATCCTGATGGGGTTTTTAGGCTTTCGGACTGGATCGGTAATCGCATCCATGATGCCGCTCGTAATCCTTGCCACCCTAATGGTCATGTTAGGTCTTAATGTGACCATCAATCTGGTTGCACTGGCTGCTTTCATCGTAGTCCTGGGTATAATGGTCGACAACCATATTGTGATTTCTGAAAGGATTCTATCGCTTAGAGAAGAGGGGCAGGACCCCGTTACCGCCGCAATCTCAGCTACCGATCAACTTTATGGTCCTCTCATTACCGCTACGGTAACGGCAATCGTAGGGTTCCTCCCAATCTATCTCGCAGAATCCACCAGCGGAGAATACGTTACTCCTCTGTTCCAAGTAATAGGACTGGCTCTTATTTGTTCCACTTTCTTCTCTTTTACCATCACCCCGACCCTTTCAGTCCATACTTTCAAATTACATCAAACGAGGGAGGGTCCTCCACGGGAAAGACGCTGGTTAAGTTTCTACCGGAGCCTCCTTAATTCGACTCTTCGAAGACCACTTTTCATTGTTGTCTTGGTTCTTTTTGCCTTTTTGGGGGCCATCTACTCTTTCCGCTTCTTCGTTCCAAAAATTTTCTTCCCTCCCTCAGACCGACCCATATTCACTCTCGAACTCGAATTCCCATCGGGTACCGTAATTGAACGAACCGCAGAAGCCGCTGCCGGGATTGATAATTTTGTCCAGAAATATCTTAGAAATCGTTCGGATAGCGATCCTTCAATTCGCAACTGGGTATCTCTTGTGGGAAGAAACGCTCCTCGCTATGTCCTTAATCACCGCACTAGGGAATACAGCCCTGAATATGCTTTCTTCATATTCAACGTTGAGACCACTAAAGTGATACCCTTCTTTAGAGAAAAATTGGAGGGGTTTTCTAGGAGGGAATTCCCTGAAGCACAAATAAGAGTTCGCTCTATTGAATCCGGCCCCGCAATCGGCTACCCCATCAGAATACATGTATCCGGACAGGACACGGAGGAATTGATAGCCGTTGCCGCCGAAGTGAAAGAATTCCTAGGTAAAGTACCGGGAGTCTATAATATTGGTGATGATTGGGGCCAACCAGTAAAAAAACTTCTTGTGGAAGTCGATGACGAAGCAGCTGGCTCCTCTGGAGTTACAAACGGCGAGGTTGCATTGGCACTTCAATCGCTTCTCACCGGCATTCCAGCCAGCAGCCTTCGTACCGAGGATCACGTGATCCCCATATTCGTCAAGAGTCTGGTAAGAGGTAAAGATGAAATCCAACGCATAAAGACGGTAAACGTTCATTCTGAACTCACTGGGAAAAGCGTCCCGCTGGGCGAAATAGCGTATATCCGGGAAGTGCATGGCCCAGCCAATATTATGCGAAGGAATTTTGAGAGAACAATAACCGTGCAATCTGATCTCAATTCCGATTTTCACTTGAAATCAGTGGACGATTCCATCCAAGAGTTTATCAGAAAAAATTGGAACCGTTGGGGAAATAAGATTAATGTAAGGCTAGGCGGTGAAAGTTCAGAATCGAAAAAGGCGAACCGCTCAATTCTCGTCAATCTCCCATGGGCAGGTTTTCTTATTCTGCTTTTACTCATTCGTCAAACTCGGTCCTTTCGGCGTACTCTTATCATTCTGAGTACGATTCCAATGGGTTTTATTGGAGTCGTATTTGGCCTCCTTGCAACCGGTGTCGAATTCGGATTCACCACCCTCGTTGGCATGGTCTCGCTGATTGGCATTGTCGTCAACAATGCCATCATACTCATGGACCGAATTCGTTGTAATATCGACGAAGGGACGCTCTCGGAGAAGGAATGTATTTTAGAGGCAGCCTTAAACCGGGTGCGTCCTATCCTTCTGACCTCATTGACCACAATCGGGGGAATCCTTCCCCTCTACTTACGTGGCAACCCAACCTGGGAGGGGATGGCTGTATCCATCATATTTGGACTTCTGTTTTCCACCGTCCTCGTTCTATTTGCCGTCCCGGCCCTATACGCCTTACTCTTTCGGATTAGATTTAGCGACCAACAAATCTAAGTAATCCTCTGTAGACATCCCGACTCTTAACCAACCATTGTCGTGCTAACCTTTATGTGAATCTCACAATTCCTGCATCCATCTGTTTTCGGACTTCTCGTCACGGTCATATCCTTCGGGTCAGACTCCCTTAATCGTTACAGGAACACTCCCAATCAAAAGCCCAGACTCAGTCCCAAATGCCTCCTGCTGTACCCTGTCCCTTCTGGACGCACCCCAGCTAGGCCATCACGCCAATCTTCAACCAAAAACCTTCTCTCAAATTCCACAAGGTTTCGGGCGTAGAGTTCTAGAAGATCCATCACCACGCCTGGTTCCGCAAACGAGAACTTGAGGCTATTGTGCCCGAGTCCAACAAGCTCCTCCCAGGTAAGATCGAAATTGGATACTGCGGTGTAGTACTCATCGGTCATATTTGAATCAAACATCCCACGATCGTCAGTTGATAGGGAGCAAGGGATGCCATGCCTCAGGTAAATGGGGAAAGGGTGCTCTCGCAAATGCTCAACATATTCCAGCATGTGATTACTTATAAGGTTGATCTCAAGCATGAATTTACCAAACCGCATGAGCTGCATAGTTTGGGCATCATGTATCAAATTAATGCCATGTCCAATTCGGGTCGCTCCTAATCTCAAAGTATCAAAAATATGTGATGAGGGTTCGTCTTGTTCGCCAGCATGTATAGATATTCCGATTCCTGAGAATCTTCTCAAAGCGTCATCAAAGGCCTTTGTGAAACGAGCCGGATATCCCTTTTGATTGTCTTCTCGACCTGCCATATTGATTCCCCTCCAAAGATCATCATTCTGACTGATAAACTCGAAGGCTCGGATAATCTGTTGAGGCGCAGTTTTACCAAACCGCAAAATGGTAACCAGGAATCGAATTGTCACTCCGGTCTCCCTTGCATCCAATCTACTGATCCGTTCCTTATAGATCTCAGTTACTGCTGAAGATGAGAGCGGTTCCCCTTCTTGATTATGAAACCCCTTCCAGCCTACTTGAGGCTCTAAATAGATCAGACCTTCTGCTCCAAAACGCCTCATATTCACAACCAAAAGTTCCGCCATCAAATAAGGATTCCTGAATAAATCGTTGATCCGACTCCAATGATTCTCGAAAAACTCATTGCGCCCCTCCCCAGGCCGATCCAGAATCAGAGACGCTTCCCATTCTTTCCTCTCACTAGTTGTCAGCTTATCAATAGGCTTGAACTCCCCTTGATGGCATTGGGAAAGAGCCCCCCATGTCCATTCATTGATATTAACCCAGTAAAGAGATCGATCGTAACCATTCCGCCCCCAATTCGAATCTCCATCTTCGCCACAGTTATCAATACGGTAGCGAGAAAAATAGCGGATTCCTCCATTCAGTTCAGGGTTAGTTGCGACTCGATACCAATCTTCGGTAAATATGGAACCGCCGTGATGGTGGTGCAAGTCACCTCCCTTGGGCACGGAATACAGGAAGCGATAAAGCTCTTCTGGCGAAGCTTCCCGTTTAATTCTATCAAAAACATCTTCGAACCAGCCAATTTCTATTGATTCCGTCGATCCATCAAAGTGGGACCGATGCGCGGCTGTCACCTCCCATATCAGCCCTAAATATCCGCTTATCAAATATACCCAAAGCCACTTTGACCAAAAACAATATTGAATCCGAGGGACTCCAACGCTTCTTCTCTTGCAGTAATTTTCCTCAAGCATTTCTTTAATTCAGGTTTTCTCTGATTCGAATTTCTAAGTCAACTATCCCGCTCAATTAAGAGCGTTCTAACCAAATCAGACTGAATTTAGATAGAAAGTTTATTGCTAATTAATCTTAAATCCCCTCAGACCCATGATTATTTACGATTTTGACGGTGTAATGATCGATTCGCTGAGCGAAGTCCTCATCACTGCTTACAACGCGGCTTCAGGCAACCTTGTAACTCGCCCCCAGGATCTGCCGGAAGGATTTGAAAATCTCTTTCGAAAAAACCGCTTCCATGTTCAACCGGCAGACGACTTCCCCATTTTTGCACAATGGTGTATCGACTGCTCGAGTAGAGGCATAGACCCACTTCTATCCCCGGATGAATACAAGGAACTTATCCATACCAACGACGAACCTCCAAATGAGAGACGCTGTCGTTTCTTTGCCACCCGCAAGAGGTTCATCGACAAAGATCGTAACTCTTGGCTCAACCTCAATTACCCTATGCAGCCACTCTGGAAACGACTTCAGAAGGCTGGAGGAGAAACAATTGTGATTCTAACAAACAAGAACAAATCGGCAGTCGTAGAATTATGCGGAAACTACAACCTTGGAATCGATCCTGCTAAGATTTATTCCGCTGAAAGCGGTGCTACAAAAACCGAGAACTTGAGGGCAATCAGAGGTCGATTTGATCAGTCTCACTACTACTTTGTCGATGATTCTCTTCAGAATCTCCTGCAGCTCAAAGGTAAATTCGAGATAAATAACGATATCACCTTCCTTCTCGCTGTCTGGGGCTATGTAGGCCCTCATGACGAAACAATGGCTCGGGTAAATAATATTCAAAGCTATACACAGGAGAAGTTTATTTCGTTTATCGAAAGCCTAGAGGCTTAGTAGCAGAACGAACCGAACAAGACTACGCCATTTTTTGAATTCTCTCAATGATCTTAGTGGTTGATTGATCCTCCGTCAATTTTGCTAAAACAACCTTTCCCCCGCTCTTTTCGACTATTTCCCGTCCGCTTACGTAGTGCATCCAATCTTGGCCCTTTACCAGAACATCTGGCACCAGGTCACCGATTAACTTACAGGGTTCGTCCTGGTCAAAAATTACTACGAAATCTACCGCTACTAATCCCGACAACATTAACGCTCTGTTCATCTCTGAAACTATCGGACGCCCGACCCCTTTATTCCGCCTTACGGATGCATCACTATTTAGGCCTACCATGAGGCAGTCCCCTTGTTCGCGCGCGAAGGTTAGATATCTAAGATGCCCTAGATGCAGAACATCGAAACATCCATTTGTAAAAACTACCACCTTCCCTTCTTCTCTCAGACGGGTCCGTTCCCTCCTCACCTCATCCCAGCTGAGAATCTTAGAATTATAGTCGAAAGCAGACATGAGGGAACAACCAAGTTTAAAATTTCAGTGTTAAAAGTCGCATCAGTGTACCCTAGCTAAGAGAATTGACGCCAAACCCATTACTCCATGTCAACTTCCGATTTAGCTCACTAACTCATAACACCTCAAATTGGACATTCGATGCTGCTTCTTATGCTATCTTAAAGGATTACCCGCACTTTGTTATTGGCTACCCGTGGCAATTTTCATCGATTGATTATTTCCTTCCTGTCTTGACGATGATTGAACAATGTGCACTCGAATAATTAAATTCGATTTCAGTTAAACGACCTTTATTTATCATAACATAAGGTGCAGAAAAGTAATCGAACCCACCAAGTTATGAGAATTAAGATTCACATCCCATTATTATTATCCGTTCTATCGATCTTCTCGTTCCGAACAACTTTGTCTAGTTCAGATCCTATCCCGATTAAAGTTGTTGTCGTAACTCTTTATGAGATAGGCGAGCACAAGGGCGATGTACCTGGAGAATACCAATTTTGGGTCGAACGAGAGCATCTTGAAAAAATCCACGATTTCCCCTTTGGCCCGCATGATCTTCGTACAAACGACAGGGGCTTAATGGGCATCTGTACTGGACCTGGCGTAACAAATTCAGCAATGGTTATCACTGCTTTGGGAATGGATTCTCGATTCGATCTTAGAAAGTCCTATTGGATCATCTCAGGTATTGCCGGCGTCGATCCAGCCGATGGATCAATCGGTTCGGCAGCGTGGGCAAACTGGGTCATTGAAGGCGATCTATCCAAGGCAATCGATTCTAGGGAAGCTCCTGAGGACTGGCCCTATGGGATCTTTCCCACCAACAGCAAACGCCCCAACCAGATTGGCCAAGGCTTCTCCTATAAAAACATGGCATTCCAACTTAACCCTTCCCTTGTCAATTGGGCTTATGAATTATCCAAAACCGTAAAGTTGATGGACCATCCTGAAGTCGTCGAATTCAGGAAGCTTTACAAGGGAATTCCCAACGCACAAAAGCCTCCTTTTGTCATGAAAGGAGACAGTTTGGGATCGAATACTTACTGGCATGGAACCATCCTTAACAAGTGGGCTAATGACTGGACTCGCCTATACACAAATGGCAAAGGAAACTTTGTGATGACTAATATGGAAGACAATGGTATCGTACGTGCACTCCATCGCCTTACGAAAGTTGGGAAGGTCGACTTTGAACGAGTTCTCGTACTTCGTTCGGGCAGCAACTATTCAGCTCAACCTCCCGATGAAACGGCGGAATGGAGTCTTACCGCTCCCTACCCAGCGAAAGGTATCACCGCCAAGGAATCGTGCTATCGTGTCGCCCGTCCGGTCGTCCATGCATTAATTGAAGGCTGGGAAGATTATAAAGAGACCACCCCTGGTCATGAGTAATCCTTAAAGCAATCGCAACTCTTCAGTTAAAATGAGACTTTCTTGGAAGTTTCTCGTTCTGAGGTTCCAATTGGATCTTACTCTTCACGATATCATCTAATATCGGTTCGAAATTCAGAATCCAAAAATCTCAATTCAATTCGATTTGACTGAACCTTCTTGAGAAATGAAAGTGATCCTTGCTCTCCTTGCTCTCCTTGCTCTCCTGAATTCTTATCACGCATTAGGGGAAGAGAAAAAATTCGAATTCAATGAGGAGATTAAAATCCGGCAAGAGCTTATGCTGGTTGCATTGGGCAAAAGTAGGGCGGACCTTATACTTAGCGGGGTAACGCTTCTGAACGTTCACACTCTGACCTGGAATGAAAACTGGGACATAGTTATAAAAGGGAATCGGATTGCTTGGATAGGTCCTCGCGGAAAATGGAATGGGACCTCCAATCAAACTGTTGAAGCGGTCGGTTATTATGCTGTTCCCGGATTCGGGGAGTCTCACAAACATATCGAAAGTTCCCACCTCACACCCGAATTCGAAGCTGCCCTTGTAATCCCATTTGGCAATACTTGGACGATCGAAGGGTCTCACGAATTTTCCAATGTTTCCGGCGTGCACAATGTCGAATTCTGGCTGACCCCAAGGGAATACGATAGTCCTCTAAAGATTTTTTTGGAAATGGGATCCGCAACTCCCCCTACTCCTTACGAATCGGGTGGCGGCTATTACGGGTATGGGGAAATTCGACAAGCTATGTCCCAGGACCAGCAAGTTGTCGGCCTCGGAGAAGTTATGGACTGGCCTCGACTATGGAATCGGCAACTTCCAGGCTATGAACGGCTCTGGCAGGTAATCCAAGCAACAATGGACTCAAGAGGGGTCATCGAAGGTCACGGGGCTGGGCTAACGGAACTGGGTGAGATCAATGCATTTGCCGCCTCCGGTCTTGAAAGCGATCATGAAGTACGATTGGCGGAAGAAGCATGGAACAAAGTTAATCGCGGCATTTTTCTGCAGATTCGCTACGATGTGATCCAGTCGATCGTAAAACACTTCCTCGAGAAAGGAATCCAAGATTGGTCCCATCTATCCATTACGACTGATGATCGTGACGTTTCCACATCACTCAAACTAGGAACATCAAACTATAATTTGAAACTTGCTCTAGATGCTGGAGTCCCGATGGAAGCGGCATACGCTATGGTCTCTCTTTACCCGGCGAAACACGCGGGAGTCGACCATCTTGTTGGTTCGATAACACCCGGACGTTACGCCGACATTGTCCTGCTTAAAAATCCTCATGAAGTCGAGATCTCAAAGGTTTATGCCGACGGCAAACTAGCTGCAGAAAATGGCCGATACCTGCTCCAATTACCTGAAATTGAATGGCCTTCCTGGGCTCGGAACACAATCAACTTTGGACACAGATACACCGCTAATGATTTTATTATTAAAGCACCTTATGGGCAGAAGGAGGTCAAAGCCGCGGTTTTAAAACCCTTTCATTTCAAGCAGGATTTCTTGATAGAAACGCTCAAAGTTAAAAAAGGGATGGTTCTTTCAGACGCAGCAAAGGGTATAACTAAACTCGCCCTCATCGATCGCTACTCCGGAGAGGGAGGTATCTCAAAGATGTTTTGGAAAGAGGTCGGACCCATTACGCCTGCTTCTGCCCTCGCCTGCTCCGTCGCCCACGATCTTCACAACGTATGGGTAATTGGAAACGATGACACTGCAATGGCACTAGCAGCCAATGCCTTAGCTGATCTACAAGGAGGTTGGGTCTTGGTTAAGAACGGAACCATTGTTGCTTCCGTCCAATTCGAAATTGGCGGTCTTATGAGTGCCCGTCCTCCTCACGAAGTCGCTAAAGATCTCAACACTCTATATGCAGAAGCTGATAAAATGGAGTGGATCGGTCACCCGGGCCTTCCACGCCGAATGATCTTTGCCTTTCTTACTTGCACTCCATGGAAATGGGTCCTGGTAGCTCCTTCCTCTCATGCCCCACAGGGACTCGTGAACGTAACAAATGGCAAAACCCACCCCGTAGTGTGGTAGCCAAGAGATCAACTCTAGCTTCGTAAAAAATTAAGAAACAGCAATAACTGGAACCAAATCTATTTTAAAATACTCCTGTCCGACAGAAGCGCAGAAAAAAGACAGGCAGGCACTACTAGGAAACCGAAAAGTTTTGTCTCGCCGGGGGCTTAAGAGGGTTTGTAATTAAAAATCTCTATAGGATCAAACTTACCGTCGATCGGAAAGGCAAGTAACTGACTGTAAAAGAAGAGTTCCGCCTCGTGTGCTCGTATTATGCTCTCAGCCCTTCTGAATCCGTGCTGTTCTTGCGCAAAGGGAACATAGGCTACAGGCACACCTTTTTCTTTTAATGCCTTAACCATCGACTCGGTCTGGCTTGCCGGCACAACCTCATCCTCTAGACCCTGAAAAAAGATGATAGGAGCCGAGAGCGTTTGAAGACTGTTGATTGGTGAACGATCAAAATAGTTATCTCGAGATTCAGAAAGGGGCCCAATCAATCTGTCAAGATAGCGTGCCTCAAACTTGTGTGTATCCTTAGCTAAATCTAAAAGATCGCTTACTCCATAATAGCTAGCACCTGCCTTGAATAAGTCATGAAAAGCAATTGCAGACAAAGCCGTGAATCCACCAGCACTCCCACCTCGAATTATGAGTTTATCTTCATCAACTAACCCATTATCAACTAGAAACTGAGCACCCATAACACAATCCATAACATCTGCGATCCCCCAATTTCTATTGAGAAGATTTCGGAATTCTCTACCAAATCCACTACTTCCTCGGTAGTTGATGTCAAAGACTGCAAATCCACGACTTGTCCAAAACTGGATCTTCATAGAAAACACTGAATCAGTCGCCGAAGTAGGACCACCGTGGATCTTGACAAGTAAAGGCGGTCGGGTTCCTGGAGGACCAGTAAATCGATCGTTAGTGGGAGGGTAAAAATTTCCGTTAACAACATGACCATCGCCTGAAGGAAATTCCAAGGACTCCGGCAAGGACGTATACCCTTTCACTGCACTACTGGGCATAGAGCGCCTTAAGACTAAAAATTTCTTGGACAACAGATCTAATTCTATCAGCGAAAGAGGATTCTCCGGGGATCCTGCCAAGCAATAAACCCTTTCGCCAAGCACTTGAATGCAATCGAAGTACGTAAAGGGGAGGTCAAATTCTTCAAGACGTCGATCTGTCTTGTTAATCTTCCCAAGAAACCAGGTCCCCCCAACGGTGTAAGAACAAACAATAGAACCGGAGTCGAGAAGACCGTAGTTCATTAGACCAAGCAACCACTGAGGTCTTCCGAACTCAGCGTCACGGTTGTAAACTCTCTCGATAACACCATCCGCCCACTGGTACAAATTCCACCAGTTTGATCGATCTGAGACAAAATACAGTACCCCATCCTCTGACCACAAAGGTTGCTGAACTGACTCCCCATCCCCTCCTGCAACCTTGATCCTACCTTTAGGATAACCAGCATCATCTAAGTGCGCAACCCAAAGCTCAGCCCCATCCCAAGGCATGTTCGGATGGGACCAACTTATCCAGGCTAAATAAGCCCCATCAGGACTAAGTCGGGGAGCAGAATAAAAATCGCACCCGGATATCAAAACCACATCTTCGGCACTAAGTGAATATCCGATCCCGACAATCTCATTGTCCACCTGACCACTATTACTACAATGATTTTCTCGTACCCCGATCAGTCGATTTCTCCTCACATCGGATACGTAATCGGCATAACGAAATCCGTCTCCCTTTGTAATAGGCCTAGAGTCACAATGTAACTGTCCAACGTAAATTCTCTGGTCAGAGAAATTTGAAAAATATACAGTCCCTTGGTTCACCAAAAATGCACCACCCCCGTACTCATGAACCCTACTTCTGGCGCTGTAAGGCTGCTGCAAGATTTCTTTTATCTCGCCATCGGGAGTTCGTCTTAAAATTACACATCGCCCTCTCTCCTCGGGCCGACTTTCAATCCAATAAAGACATTCTCCATCTGTCCTTAAATCTCCAAATTCTATACTATCCTCAACTAAGTGATGAGAAGAAATAGGAGAGTTCCAAGAACCATAAGGAGCAATCATTGGTTTAGTTTTCATCTATAAAAACAAAAGGTCCAACGTCCACGCCAAACCCTCCCGTCAGAGCAACAAAGAAGACAACCCGCAAGTCACATCCCGCGTTTCACGAATGTGACCTCATCATCACTCTCCTTCAGTGTAATCTCCTTCTGACTCTCAGTGCTCGCCCCAACGTAAGGAACTGCAGCTGCCGCCATCAATGGAAGATACTTTCGGAGGTCGTCGCTCTCGTCCTTATTCTTAACGTAAATGCTCCACACTTGAGCCGGTGCTTCACTGTCATCAACGTTCTGATTATCTCGAGCCGTCAGCCTCAGGTATTTCTCATAGGTAGTGACGGGAACCATCTTCTCTTCAAAATCCACCACTTGCTTGCGAGGCGGATCATAGACTGTAACATTTCTGTAGCCAATAATATTGCCTTTATTGTCAAATATCGGAATCGATACCTGCCGAGGCCCCCCAGAACTCACCGCATAAATAGGCGTCGTATAGGTCTTGTAATCGATCTGAGGCTCTCCTACACCGAAGGATATGTCCACAATCATATCTGCACTCTCTGTGTCAGGTGCCTCGTAGAGACCTTGAGCAGACAGGGTCGTCTTTACGTAGTCCGAAACTTCTTTATACTGAAGATCATTCTCGTCGAACTCGGCATTCGAACTAACCATCTTGAACGACCTGTACCCCTCGACATCGGGGTTATTTATCGCATCAACCTTAAATGTATAAGGGGAAGCACATCCTCCACCAAGGAGCGCGAAAGCGGCAAACCCTAACAACCTTATAGATTTAAAACCCAACATTTGATAGCCGCTACCTATCTTAGGTTAAAACAGCGAAATATTCTAGTGACACGCCTCCCAAAAGGTAGAGTCATAATTATCAACAGGTTAATTTTCGCCTGCCGCTTCCTTCAGCTGTTTCAACTGTTCTTCCAACCGTTTAATCTCCTCCTCATTTTCAAGCGCTTTTCGATTCGCATCCTCTAGAGATTTCTGACGATTCCTCGCTGCCGCAATCTCATCTTTAAGTTTCTTCAATTCGATCTCAGTTTGTTCCTTACGAATCTCTGCTTCTTCAATTTCCTGATTGGTAATCCTCAGACCCTCAGCAATTGCTAATTCCTCTTCTCGTCTAGCGCGCTCGCGAGCCTCAACCTCACGCATCTTAGCCAACTCTTGCTGGTGGGCACGCTCCTGAGCAATCTCCTCTTGTTGTTTACGCTCCTTGGCGTCTTTCACCGCGCCGTAGATGCCTCCTATGAGCATGCCCGTTCCCGCACCAATAGCGGCACCCTCGACCGTCTGCCCACTTTGACTGCCAATTATAGCACCTGCCACTGCTCCCCCAACTCCTCCCTTTTTCA
The DNA here is from genome assembly GCA_964542645.1 of uncultured Opitutales bacterium. Lineage (GTDB taxonomy): Bacteria > Verrucomicrobiota > Verrucomicrobiia > Opitutales > UBA2987 > Moanibacter. Next base: position 269,141 of record CAZIUG010000015.1, read on the forward strand.
CTCCTTTGGTTGTGTTGGAGGTAGTCTGACATCCGACCTGAAGAAAAATTGAGAAGATCAGGATGTAGGCCACAATATTATTCATATCTGAAATTCCCCTCTTCATTGACTCTTTCTACAAGCCCAAGACAACTGAGCACTAGGGTCCAACCAAAACAACCTAGAAAGACCCTTTATCCCATTAACTAAACCGTTTCTAAAACTTTCTACACCGCTCTCTGGAAGAGCCGGAAAACCCATAAAAGAAGAATTTTAAATTGTGACCTCTAGCAGCTGGAATGGCAAGCGAGAAACAGCTGGTTGCGAAGGTAGTTACTAAAAAGACTTGTCCCTAGAAACTTTGAGGCCATGATAGAGCGAAAAGCCCGGCGGAGTCTTTGAAGGAGTGGACTTTTCGAACGAAGAAAAGTTTGTTTCTTTGTTGGAGGGGAAAACAATAAAGAGCATGACGGGAAGAAATAGCCAGAACAGTTTTTTCTCAAACGAGATCGTCATTAAATACGGTGGCTTGATTTTTGCCATAGTCTTCGTCGGCTTGCTGTATTCATTGATCATTCGGCCGCAAGCGGAAAAGATTGAGAGAAACAATCGGGTGCTACTAGCTCAAGATGCTGGAAAAGGTGAGTTTGTTCCGGACCGAAGCGTTTCTATAATCATAAAGAATCCGGAACAGCAGATCTGCTTTACCCTTCTAGTCTGGGCCGTGATTATGGTTAGTGGGAGATCCATAACAATCCACCGAATTAGAAGAAATATGGGAGAGGTTTTCATCGAAGTCGAAGATGGAGAACGGATTATTCCGGAAGAAGCTCTCAGCCATGCAAAACACCTCGATTCACGACTCCAAAATGACCCTGATCTAAAAGAACAGATCCTTCCTAAAATCTTCCTCACTTCTCTGCGTCGTTTCCATTCGACGCATTCGATTCAAGAAGTCTCTCAATCGGTTCGGGAGATCTCCGACTCCGAGGCTGAACGCATGGATTCAGATCTTTCTCTTCCCCGACTAATCATCGGATTCCTCCCAATGGTTGGATTCATTGGAACTGTACGAGGAATCGCTCAGGCCCTAACCAACGCAGAAAAGGCTATCCGAGGTGATATCCAAGGAGTTACAGAGAATCTTGGCCTCGCCTTTAATTCAACCTTCGTGGCCTTGATCTTAAGCATAGTTCTGATGGTCTACGTTCACTACTTACAGACCCGTCAGGAAAATCTCATCTTCGAAGTACAGGAATATTGTCGAGACAAACTTGTCGCGTTAATGAAAATCCCATTTAAAGACGAGGGTGAGATCCCCATGACTCAGAACTCAAGTAACTAAGTTAGAAGTTTTGTGAGGATAATCGGATTAGAAATCTGTGACGAGGGCATTCTAGCGGCCGAAAACAAAGACCAAGAAATTCGGATTTTTCCTCTGGAAAGCGAAGGCATTTCAAGTCCTGGACATGTCTTCTTTGACGGATCCGAATTCAAAACTGGGAGGGAAGCGGAATTATTGCAACGGATCTATCCCCGATATGTTTCCGACCGGTGTTGGGATCAGTTATCATTGCGTCCTTCTGAGCTTAACACTCCACAAAATCCGCCACCCTATTCCGAACTCGCTTTTCGGCATATCCATTTCATCTGGAAGAAACTCCAATTGGGAGGACCAATTGACCGTTTAATAATTATCCTGCCAGGGAAGTATCTCAGTGAAAAACATGGTGATGAGGAAAAAATCGGTCTTATCCTTGGCATGGCACAAGATCTTGGGATGCCTCTAGTCGAACTGGTTGATTTAGGCGTTTTTTCTGCTGCCGCCGGAGCTTCTTCAGTGGAGGGCGGATCCTCGTTCGCGCTACATGTCGATGTTCATCTTCACTCAACCTTTGTCACCGTTATCCGAACAGGCCAGACCTTTTCTAGAGTCAGTCTACATCGCTCGAGGATTGGATATGCTCAAGTCTATTCCGAGCTCTTTCCTAAGCTTGCAAACAAATTTCTAAGCCAAACCGCTTACGACGTAACCCACAACGCAAAAACGGAGCAGGTCTTTTTCGCCCAGATTAAAAGCGCTCTGGAAGAACTAACCGAACAAGAAGAGGTCTCGATAGAGATGAATGGGGTCAGGCGTATTCGAAAAATGGTCGTTACCCAGGAGGATATATATCACCATCTGAATGTGCTCAATGAATCTAACCTAAACTTTATTAAAAAAACCTATGATGAAGTTGCCTCCTTGGAAAGAGAGAGTCCGAAACACATATTCATGACAGAACGGGCAATTCGTGTCAGTGGGTTGAAGGAAAAACTTGGCTCGTGGAAAGGTGATCAAATAGTTCTTCTACCCCGTGGGGCTGCTACCCTCACAGCGGTGCGTTACGGTTTAAAAAAAGAACTAGCAGCTAACTTGGAGGAAACCCCCGTAACTAGCATAATCAACTTGAGTGAAGTCGGTTTGGCGCCTACAGAATCATCTCCCATTTCAGACCAGAATTCGTCTGTCTGTACAAATGATCAGACCTCTAAAGATTCCACCGACGATAGAAGATTTGAGGGTAATTATGAACCCTCACACATTGTTCTTGATGGTATTGGATATCGAATCCAAGGAGACGAGTTCATCATTGGAACTGATTCGCCAAAGAATGGGTTTGGTCTGAGAATCCCGAATTCGATTCATGGGATTGGGGGGAAGCATTGTACAATTTCAAGCGGAAATAACGGAAAAATAATCGTTCCCCAAAATGCCTATGAAACATTCCTTAACACTAAACCGTTACTAAAAAACGGAACTCTCAAGGCAGGCGATATTCTATCATTAGGTAACGGGGTAGAAAGAGTTGAGCTCCACCTAATCTGCTGTCGCGAGGAATGAAAAAAAACCGAGGAGTTACGAGTTTTAGTATCTCATTTCTCGACTGTATCAGTTGTGGTTTCGGAGCAATTATTCTTCTTTTTGTCCTGACCAGCGGAAAGAAAGTCGAAGACAATAATCAGCAGCTCTCAGATAAAGAAGTAGATCTAGGTGCCCTTCGCCGAAACATCCAGGATGAAGAACAGGATCTCTTGCGACTCTCTGCAGATATCGAAGAGATCCGTAAACGCGTCAAGATTCTCGAAACAGATGAAATTGAGGTCGAAACGAAAATTGAGGATAAGACACTGGAGCTGAGGCTGCTCCTGGAGCAATTAGCAGAGATGGAGGAGTTACGCGATAACCTCCTCGCAAAACTTGAGAAATTACCGACTGTAGAAGAAGAAGTCTCAATCCCAGTCCCGAACCCGGTTCGGCGACAATACCTCACTGAGTTTAAACTCGATGGGGAACGTGTGATCTTTCTGATCGAATCGTCGGGCGGAATGCTAGATGCAAATGCTGAATTGGCGATCGAGCGTTCCACCGGCACAAAAGAAGAGAAGCGCTCAGCACCCAAGTGGAAAAGGACAATGCGAGCTGTGGAATGGCTTTTTACGTCCCTCAAACCGCCTAGCCGATACCAAATTTACTTCTTTGGAAATGAGACCGAATCCATTTATCCAACTCGCGCTTTTGATTGGATGGACATGAGCGACCGAAAACAGACCGCCGAAACCCTTAAAAGGCTCAGAGGGAAAACACCACAAGGTCCGGCTAACCTTGAGAAAGCATTCTATGTAATTGGGAATCTGGATCCACTTCCGGATAACATTATTTTATTAGTGGATGGCTTACCGACCCAAGGGGAATCAGTCAAAGCGGGACAGATCGTCGATGCTCAAACCCGTATTCGAATGTTCAACGCTGCTAAACGCGCAATGCCACGCGGAGTCCCACTCAACATTATTCTCTTGCCCTGGTCTGGCGACCCAGCAGCAGCTTCAATGTACTGGCTCATGGCCACCGAGACTGATGGCTCCTTCATCTGTCCTGCAAAGGACTGGCCCTCGATATGAATAATCGGAAACCAAGGAGAGAACGTTCGGATTTTAGCCTTTCTTTTCTCGACTGCATCAGCTGTGGATTCGGTGCTGTGATCCTCCTCTTCGTTATTTCCTTAGGATCGGAACGCCTTGTCATAATAGACATCCGACAAACGTTGGAAAAGCTCTACCAAGAACGTTTAAAGGAATTAGACGAGATCAGGGACGAAAACAAGGAAGTCATCAATCTGATTCAACAGGAGATACAAGAGGAAAAGGACAAAATACAAAAAGTACATTCAATGCAGACTACTCTTGAGAAGATCATTGATAGAATCAAGAAAACCGAATTCGGCAATGAAAAGCTTCTCGTTAATTTGGACAACATTCACGAGATCGTCGATGCCAGGGAGAAAGAAATCGATATTCCTCAAAATACGTCAGAGCTACCCATTGGAGTACCAGTGGCAAATAATCACCTTATTTTCATATTGGACACCTCAGGAAGTATGAGAGACCCTGGCACGGGCAAAATCTGGGAATTCATCGTGACGAAGTTTGAAGAGACTCTCAAAGTCTATCCAATCGTCGATGCCATTCAAGTCATGGATGCTGATGGCAATTTCATGATTCGTACTAGCCGTGGGCAATGGCTTCCCGATAGCTCCGGAAGTCGCTCAGGGATAATGAGAGCCATTCGAAACTACGCCCATCACAGTCAAAGCAATCCGGTCCCTGGGATCATCCGTGCTATCCGCTTCTCCAAAGAAAAAGATGAGATAGACTCAAATAGAAAGGTCGGTATCTATATTTTTGGGGACGAATTCACTCAGACCGCTGAAAAAGTTCTCCATCGCATCGAGCAACTTAATCCGGCCGACGAAGAAGGCAACAGACATGTGACCATCAACGCGGTGGGATTTCCCCAAGTTATAAAATATGAAAGGCACTTTACCCGAACCGGTCTAAAATTCGCCAACCTAATGCGCGAACTAACATATATCCACGGCGGAGCGTTTATCGGTACAAATTAATTTGGAAGAAAGTTTTGTTTTCTTCTTTGTCTTGATTTATTTCTCCCTCCGACTGAAATCCGATTGCAACGTCAGATAGGGACGAGGATTTTGACCTAGAAGATCCACATGGAGGAAGAGTCTTTCAAAAAGGCTACCTTCCAAAGATAGCCCGCAGCATCTGCCACCAATTGAGATTTCGACTAGAAGGTTGTCCGGACGATGGGACTGAAGGACTTCCACTCGAACTGTTACTGGAACTACTTGAAGGACTGGAAGATTGGGGGCTGCGCTGCCCAAACTGGGCACTGGGTCGACCGGGTTGTACCGTTTTCGACTGCTGCCCAAGTTTCGTCGTCCCGTTTTCCTGTTCCCTGCCTTGCTGATCCTCGCCTTCCCCCATCCGCTTCATTTCCTCCATCTTCTTCCCGAACAATTCCGAAGTGTTCCCCTCCTGATCAAAAACAATGACCTCCTTACCACTTCCACCGATAGCATCACCTTTATTCTTTCCATTTCCCTGGCCTGAAGTCCCCAGTTGATCAGAAATCCCTCGCTGGTTAAGCGTTCCTTTTTCTCCACTCTTCTGGTCCATCTGTGCTTGCGAAGAATTACTCGTTGTAACTTCAACCGAGGTCCCATTGCCATCCTGCCGTCTTTTTTTCATCTCGGCTTGGACTACCTTTAGCATCTCGTGATCAAAATGATAAATTTCCAGTTCACTGTTTTGCAGTGTTAAACGAACCGCAGTTACGTTTTCAACGATTGTGGCGAGTTGATCTTTCCATAAGACCGCTTCCAAATAGACATCAACAGGACCGAAATAGTAATTAAGATTTTCGTGCGAATATCTTACGTAGTAGCCTTCTTCGTCCGGTATGTATCCTGAGATATCGATTCCAGGATGAGCACTCTCGAATTCCTCCGCGCTCATAATAGCCGAATCCTCGATAGCCTCAACGGGCAGGATAACTGACTTTGCGGGCGATATCGCCGGTGTCATGGCGCTGAGAATGAGACTGGCAATGAGCAGGATACGATTACTTGTGTTTGTCATATGAAACCTTTCAAACTTACAGATCAGTTGGAATAGATTGTCCCGTCTCAACCCCAACCGAACGTCCCTTGTGCTTACCACGCATCTCGGGACCCTTCCCGTCCAGCGTTTCTTTATCTCCTAGACCCATACCTTCGGAATCCTCGTCCGCGTTTTCTCGAGCCCCCGAATTTTGAGCAACCTCAATCATTTCTTCTTCGGATCCAAACATTACGCTTTTAGCACCATGTGATTTATTTATCTGGCCAGGACGCCCCGGCTTTCCCTGACTATCCGAAGCTACATTCCCTGCACTATTGGCAGATTCCTCACTTTCCCGATCAAGTTCTGCCAATTTTTCGCCAATTGCTTTTCCCTGAACACTAGGATTTATCGCATCTCCGTCCGAACCCATTGAAATGGTAAGAGGCTTCCCTTCTTGCTCGTCAATATCAGCCCCCAAATTTACACCTCCCGTACCGCTTCCATCCTGTCGCACGTAAATACCGTTTTGCCCTGCAGAGGACATACCTCCTCGTTCTGGCGTGCCAGCAGTGGGAAAATCAACTTTTATCAACTCCAAAACCTTTTTAATAGCATAGCGTTTTGAAATTTCCTCCCCATATTTGGTACCGTCAAATATCTCAGGATCTGGGGCAGCATTGGTTTCCTTGGTTGCTCCGATAATCAGCAAACCAGAGACAAGAACCGGAACAACATAGAGCAATCTATTTATGTATTTCATTTCTTAAACTCTCCCCTGTCTCGAATTCGATGATAACTCAGGATCGCTGAAAACAAATAACCTTTATGAGGCCAAAATCACGGCCGCTGCGCACTCTGATTTCTAATAGAATATCACGATATCCTTTTCGTCTACCTCGCACTTTATAATTCCCAGGATAGATACGAGCCGTTTTTTGTTCAAATCTTCCCAGCATTTCAAAACCAGCAATGCTAACCCAAGTCTTTCCGTCGGATACAAAATGAACCGGCACTGGTTTCGATTGTTCCCGCAACATCTTTTGCAGATTTGAACTCGCCTCCTCAAGGGGGAGGTAGGAGGGTTTGATAGACATCCCTTCATTAAACACCCGAATAGATTTTTGAAATTCTCCCTGATTCGCCAATTCCTGAGCCTGTTCGAGAAGTTGGTTATAGCGAAGGAGAACACGGATTAAATTGCCTGTCCGAAGGAGACCATCTGTTGCCTCTTTATTCCCCCTATCTAATTCAAGCACTTCGATAAAAGCGTCCCTTGCCGCAATCCATTCGTAATCGTTCTCGGAGGCCAATGCTCGACTTCGAGCATCTTCCATTTTTGCCAATCGTGCCACTTCTCTCACTCTCACAAGATCTTCGGAAAATTTCTCCTTATCAGGGAACATCTCGGTCGCTTCTTCCAAGGTCGCGATTGCTGCATCCCAGTCCTCCTTCTCCTCCGCCGCTTTTGCAGCCAAAACAAAATTATCGAAATTGTTTTTCTCAATGTTTCTGTTGACTCTGGTAACACCTTGTTGGGCTCTTGCTGATCGTGTATCGATCTCAAAAGCCTTTTTGTAAGTTGTGAGGGCTCCTTCCAAATCACCGTCATTTTCCTGTCTTTTAGCCTTTTTCAGTAACGACACCAAGATGTCGATATTTGGGGCTCGCTCTAGATTACGCTTGGCTAATTCATTGTCTGGCTGAAGTGCGAGGATCTCTGAGAAAATTTGTTTTGAAATAGCTTTTTCCCCTTTGGAGAAAGCGATCTTGCCCTCGATTTCCCTTTCTGCGATGAAAAGTTCGGCCGCAATCTCAACCGCCTTCAATTCAGTCATTGCTTGCTTGAAATCGAAAATTGAAGCCATGAATTCTCCATTTTCGAATCGCCCCGTTCCGTCGTTACCATACGCTACCGCCTTTTCATATTCATAAGGAGCATGGATTCTCATCCCTTCATCCTTTTCAACGACAGCAAGGAATTCATCATAGACCTTTTTGGCCTTCTCTTTTTCGGTGATGGCTTTCCTCATCTCTTCCACTAATTCCCTAACCTCCTCGAATTTGGCCAACGCCCCGCGGTAGGCGGTTGATGCCAACTGTCGGTTGCCCTCATCAAATGCCGTCTCAATAATAACTAAATGCTCAATCAACCGAGGATGATCATCTGTGATTTTACGAATCTCAGATATTCCCATTCGCACGGCAGCCCTCATTCTCTCAACCCGTTCTCGGCTGACAAATTTTTCATTTTCATAACCGAGAGAGCTACTCGGCCCACCCACAGGGACAATAACTTCACCTCCCAATCCAAGATACTTTCGAGCACCGTAAATACCCGCCAAAGAGAAAATCAGAAGAAGCACAACCGCTATAGCGAAAAAAGGGCCATTCCCCTGTTTCTTTCTCTGAAATTTATTTCGTCTAGAATCACCATCCGGATTCCAATGGATGATCTTTCGCCTCGTTGATCCCTCTGACTTATTTCCCATACTCATACTTAGCCCAGATTATATTGATAAGATTCCAACATCTTAGGGTATGCACTAGCCAACAATCCGGAAACCTTTGAATCTAAAAACAAAATTGTAAATCCCGTAGAGGTGAACCAATGGGATGAAATAATTCCTGGGATCCGTACGAACGGCTGCCCAATAGAGTTATTGTAAATTGACCCATCACCTTCAGTGTAATAGCATGGTTAGATCTATTCAGAATTAACCGAAGAATTGAGATATTGATAGTTGATCCCAGTAAAATGTTCCCCCTGAATATCAACCTTAAAAATTGCTCTATACTAACAGTATCTTCACGCGATACTTTGCCTCACCTCAAGAATCAGAAACTCGAAAGATTAGCCATATGAAACACCTTTAGCAAGTTAGTTTGGACTCAGGAGTTTTCGAAACCTCGCAATTTGAAATTGCTGGAATTTCAAGTCCTGAAAACTTCTACCCTTGTAAATAATGGATCAAAACAACATTCTGTACACTCCTATATTCTGAAAGGTCAGTCTTGAAGCATTCATTTAAACTTATTCTCGCCTCCTCCTTATTACTAATATTGGCCGGTAAAACGGAGGCTTCCAACTCGATCCTCTACCGAGGTAAAGTAACAGTTGATGACAAACCATTCAATGGTAAAGGGCATTTCAAATTCACTCTTCTTCTCGGAAAAACCCGAATCTTCTGGCAGAGTAATGTTACCACAGATTCTATCGAACCGTCAGAATCGTTGTCTCTCCCGGTAAGAAACGGCCGCTACGAAATATTACTAGGTGATGTAGGGATGCCTCCACTTCCTAAATCCACTTCTGATCTTTTACATTCTCTCAAACTCAGAATCTGGTTTAGCGAAGGATCAAAGAAATTCCGCGTCCTGTCTAAAGACTATTCTTTAGCCGAAGAATCCATCAAGGGGAACTCAGATCTTTCAAAGTCCAAATCCGATGAAGGCCCCTTTGCAGGGTACAATTTTTTTGACAAGAGTAAGTATTCGCTTGGTGAAATTGATGCACCTTTAATAATGGTAGAGTTCTCCGACTACCAGTGTGGCCATTGCAGTCTCTTCCATGAAATCACCTACAAAAAAATTATTAGTACTTACGTCAAAACTGGCAAAATGCGATTCATCGTCGAGAACTTTCCACTACGGAGAAACTCCCACTCCCAGAAGGCGGCAGAGGCCTCATACTGCGCCGGTGATCAGGGTCGCTACTGGGAGATGCGTGATCTTCTCTTTCGTCACAGCACCCGGCTCTCCTTGGGCAAAATTCGTGACCTCGCCATCCAGTTGGGTCTGCATCCGGTAGATTTCAATGGCTGCCTCGAAAGCGGGAAATACGCTGAACGAGTCGAAGATGAGAAATCCATGGGTACCAAGATTGGAGTCAAACAGACCCCATCATTTATCCTGGCCAAAGTTGTAGACGGAGCAATAAGTGGCAAACTCATTGAAGGAGGCACCCGATGGACGAATATCAAATCAGAAATAAACGCCTTTTTTGAAGAAAAAGGCCGAATACAAAATGACTAGGTCAAATCAAGTTTTCAGACTTTTAAAACGTGCGATCGGTATCCTATTAATGGCGACTATTATCGGTCTCACATCCAACGCTCTCAACCCAAACGGTATACCATTAATCAAATCATCAGTTACAGTGTCCAAACCTAGGGCCTCTTCTGCCCTCATCATAAAACAGTCAACTGTCAGTCAAAAGGAACTCGAAAACGAAACCCTTCATATAAAATTCATCCCGGATTCAAATGAAGGAGACTCACAGGATTAAACTGGTCCAAATCACCAGAATTGTGATTGGTTGTTTGATGCTTTGGGCCGGTCTCGCCAAAATAGCTAATTTGCAGGATTTTCTGGTATCTATCTACGGATACGAATTGCCTTTACCCGAACTAACCTTACGTCTCGCCGCAATTATTCTTCCTTGGCTCGAGATTCTCTGTGGAATTGCCCTAATCACCGGTATTTGGCAACAAGAATTCCTTAGTCTTCTCTCTCTCATCGGGCTAATGTTTATCCTTATTACAGGTCAAGCATGGGTAAGGGGTCTCGATATCTCATGTGGGTGTTTTGGAACAAAACTCGAAAAAGATACCTTCTTAGGTTCCGTCGCCTTCGCTTTTTTCCGGAACCTAGTCTTTTTTGGTATCGTCTTCTACCTATGGCTTCGTTCAATCGCCCAAAAAAAGACAAACTTGTCTTCTCATAGGCCTTTGCCTAGGACCATGTAACATTCGAATTCTACTTCAGTCCGTAGTAGTTCCGGATCAAATGGATCCGAAGACGCCAAGAAAGAAACCGTGTTATAAATGGAGCCAGCGAAGCCTGCGCAAAGCCTCCGGTCGTGAATCTCCCATGTCTCGGATTCATCAGGAGGTTTCGCAGCATTCCAACCGCCTTATCCACATGCGGGGAAACTAAGGTGTGATCTTCTAGCTTCCTCCAGGACCGTCCCAATTCCCCTTGACCCCTAAGCATCGTTTCGTCTTTTCGAATTCGATTGTTGAAATCTGTTCGAAGATCAGCTGGCTGGAAGTCAATTACGATTACCTTGCTCCGCCAAGCTTCCAGCATCAAGCTGGCACTAAAACTGGAAAGTCCACTCTTAGCAGCATTGTACATACTCATAAATGGTAGTGGGAATTTTGCAGCCAATGAGGAAACGTTGACAATTACTCCACGATCACGCGCTCTCATTCCTCCATATAATCTTTGACAGATTCTTATCGGACCCAGCATCATCACTTCAGCCTGACCTCCGATCTCTTCTTCTGGAAACGACTCAAAGGAATAAAAGACCCCGCTTCCCGCATTGTTGATCAGAAGGTCAAATTCGATTTCATCACTCAATTCTTCTGAAAACAGCTTCTCTACAGAATCTTTGCTGGCTAGATCCAATTCAATCGGATGCAGTTTTTCATGGCGGGGTAACTTTGCCGGATTTCGCGATGTCGCCCAGACCTCGATTCCCTCCCTCAGAAGAAGATTAGTGACTCCCAACCCCAATCCGGAACTTGCCCCAGTTATAAGGGCCCGTCGATAGAGACTCCCTAGGCTCGATCCATTTGTCGTTTTTTTTATCAACATCTGTACTATAATGTTTCTGGGATAACCGTAGTAACCGCCCTAAAGATATTCTTTATCTACCTCAATTTGATTTTACTATTGTTATCCTAATCAACGGGTTACGGAAACAATGTCCAATAGATTAAAAAAACAAAATCGAGAGTGATCCGATACCAACAGAAAAACAATTTGAATCATTTCCTGAATCTCTATAGCCTTGCTTGAGATTGATAGTCGCGACTATACGCGACACCTCATAATGTCCCCATAGTTCAATGGATAGAACCGCGGTTTCCTAAACCGTTAATCCCAGTTCGAGTCTGGGTGGGGGCAATTATATATCTTCGAGCATAAAACCCTTTGCGTGAAGTTTCTCGTGTACTCTCTATTAGATTCGCAAGCAGGCTATGGTGCTTACAATGAGGCTTACGATTAAGAAAAAACATCTTCCTTCGTTATATAACTCTCTATCGCAACGTGAGTAAGCAAACATACCGAACACCAGGAAACCCCAAACTAGTCAAAACCATATTGAGTAAGAAAGCGTTGTTCCGTTCGCCCACAATGAGGATCGATCATGTATCCTAAATCCCCATTAATCGGAAATCAGAAGGCTAGCGATCAGGATATTTGACCTTTGTTTTAAAAGACAAGAAAGCAGACGAAACCGCAGCATTACGCCCTTGAAATACCGGAACCTTGAATATGACCCCTGGCTGAAAATTTCAGACTCTTGGGCTATTTCAATAACAACATATTCCGCGCCTGCTTAACCGCCTTGGTCAAACGGCGCTGATGCTTAGCCGAGAGGCCAGTAATACGACGTGGCAGGAGCTTGCAAGTATCGGTTACATATCGATAAAACAATTCTGCATCCGTAAATTCGTAATCAGATGGGTTCCTCGACTGTCCGCTGGGCAAATTACTCTCTGAGCTCATTGAGGAAAGAGGCAAAGCAGATCGATGCATTATGGCAAGCAGAAATTATGGGAGTTCTAGTTGCCTATTTCCTTAAGACTACTCGCAAAGGATTATGATGTTAAGCCCGTTCATCTTACTTGGACAATAGAATCTTAGAATATCAAAATGATTTCATGACTTCAGAGGAAGCTTTTCCCCGAAGTATCAAGGCGTGTAATCGACCAGTGATTCGTCTAATTATACAATCAAGATTCACTTGCTCTTAAAAATAGCCTAGGATCATAATAAGGTATGTATGCCATACATTATTTCTGAATTCAGAATAGTCGACAAAACATTCAATTAAGACTAGGCCATAGAAGTTAACCTAGCTGAAACTTTATAATATCTTGCCTAAAATTTATCGGGATAACCCAAAGGATATTGCGAGAGTAGCGCGACTGCTTCGCGAGGGAAGTCTCGTTGCACTGCCTACCGAAACGGTTTACGGATTGGCAGCCAATACGTTTAATCCAGGCGCTTGCCGGCGCATATTCGAAATAAAAGGACGACCTCTCATCGATCCCCTCATCGTCCACATCAATACCTGGGCTCAAGCATACCTTCTTGCCCTCATGAATGCGTCAGCAGAAAAACTTGCGAAGGTATTTTGGCCTGGCCCACTTACCCTTATTTTACCGAAAAAAGACTGTGTTCCCAACATTGTTACAGCAAGCCTTCCAACCGTAGCACTAAGAATGCCGAGTCATCCTATGATGATGAAAGTTTTGGCTCAAAGCGAATGTCCGCTCGCTGCCCCAAGCGCCAATCCTTTTGGTTATGTGAGCCCGACCCAGGCCAAGCATGTGATAAGGATGCTTGGGACCGACCTGAACCATATTCTTGACGGTGGTAAATGCAAATACGGTATAGAGTCTACAGTTGTTGATCTTTCAGATCAACTGAACCCACGTATTCTTCGACTAGGCGCTATCACGGAGGAGGAAATTAACGTCTGTCTTGGTTTCAATGTCCCGAGAGTTTCAAGCTTTAATTGCAAGCAGGGAACCAAAAGTCTACCATCTCCCGGTTTGATGGGTAAGCACTACAGCCCAAATGCAAAATTGGAACTGTTCAAGGGAGAAGAACTACCCGTAAAGGACAAAACTAAAAAAACTGCCACCATCTTTTTTCAAAGGCACCACACCTTTGAGAGAAAGCGTTTAAGCGATTGTTTCTGGCTCTGTGAAGACGGCAATCCCAAGACAGCAGCGCAGCACCTTTTCGATCTATTACAGCAACTGGACCAGGAAAATTATGAAGTCATCGCAGTAGAATTAGCTCCTGAAAAAGGGATAGGAGCTGCCATTAACGATCGATTACAAAGGGCCGCTGTTAACCATTGAAGATGGAACCTTTCCAACGGACAAACAGACTTTATCAGATTTTCAAAAGGCTCGATACTAAGGATCCAAACTGGCCAGATTTAAAACTCCATTCTCCCATCTGGAGCGACATTAGCCCTTGGACGTTCCGGAAGGGAATCCACCGTCCACGCTATCGCATCGCTATGGGTCTTAATTTCCGATCTAAAGGAATCCTATAAAAGGTTTTTAACTGTTGTGGAAATCACTCGAGTCTCATCGACCTCAGTGATCCGCACTTCCAAATCGTTTAAAACAAGAGATTCGGAGGTCTTTGGAATACGGCCCAACTCAACCGTAATTAGTCCTCCAAAGGTGGTAACTTCATCCTTGTTTTCAAGCTCGACACCAAATGTTTCTTCGACATCTCTAAGCGGAGCCAAGCCGGATACCCGGTATTCCTTATGACTAATTTGATCAATCAGAGTCTCTTCAGCATCAAACTCATCCTGGATTTCTCCCACTAGCTCCTCAATGACTTGCTCCATAGTGATAACTCCGACCATCCCGCCAAATTCATCTCGGACCAGCGCCATATGAGTCTTACTCAGAAGGAGCTTCTGAAGGGCATCTTCCACCGGATCCTGCGGATCGACTTGAGTCATCTCACGCTTGATCCTCCGAAAATCAATCTTACTTACATCGACAGTAGAATGGAACACATCTTTTATATGCACCAGGCCTATGCAGTTATCTAGGTCTCCTTCACACAAGGGAAAACGAGTATGCCCTGATCGGGCCATCAATTCCAGATTTGCTTCGTTATCTTTCTCAACATCGAGGAACTGTACCTGGTTTCGCGGAAACAAAATATCCTGAACCTTAGTGTCTTTCATTTTTATCACGTTCTTCAGAATCTTTGGCAGGACAGGAATTTCTTCAGGGCTCTCTTCAAGGGTCCGCAACTGACCCTCTAAAGCAAGGGCATCAAGATCTGATTCCGGCTTGGCGCCAAAAGGCTTGAGTACAATTCCGGCAAGGAAGTGAAGAGGTCCAAAGAACGGTCGAGTGATAATGCCAATCACTCTGATAGCCCACGAAGATGAACGCAATGCGCGCTCAGGAAAAGTGAGAGCCAGACTTCTGGGAACCAAATCCCCCACTATATAATGGAGAGATACTGCAAGAATAACCGAAATCAGGCCGGAGAGGGCTGGAGAAATCGAATACCCGTAGATGTTGAGACTTGCAAAGAAAGGTTCCAGCAGGAGGAAAGCTGCCGCCGCATATCCAAAAGTGCAGAGCAGCGTCCCGAGGCGTGCAACCCGTACTGATTTCTCTGCATTCTCAAGTAGACGGGAGGGCCCTTTCCATTGATTAATCCGTTCATGAGCATCATCTTCAAAATGACTGAGCCGAATCTTTATGACACTAAACTCAAAGGTGACCAGCAGGGCGTTTAGCATCAATAATGCAACGACCCCGATGATCTCGAACACAAACCCGTACAGGTTAAGATTCACAAAAGGGAAACCTCAATTGAGGACCCGTAGACGCCTCCTCAACCGCCTATACATTCTTCGAGGGTCTCAAGAAGTCGATTGTTCTGTCCTTTTGTGCCCACCGTAATACGCAAGTAATCGGACAATGAATAGCCATTTAGTGGTCTTACTATGATGCCGTTTGTTTGTAGAAAATCAACCACTCTCTTCGAATTTTCAACCCTAACCAGAAGGAAATTTGCCTTACTGGGAACCCACTCCAACCCGAGGCAGTCCAGTCCCTCCTCAAGCTGGACGAGCCCTGCGTGGTTAATCGCCCTAGAGCGTTCAACAAAGGAATCGTCTTTTAGTGCCCCTAGAGCAGCAGCTTGAGCTATGCTGTTCACATTGAAGGCAAACCGAACCCGATTGAGGATTTCGGCAAGGTCTCGATGGCAATACCCGTAACCAATGCGCATACCCGCTAAACCGTATATCTTAGAGAATGTCCGGAGGCAAATAACTTTTCGTCCCGCTTTGATGAGCGCCCGAAGATCAGGTGGATCATCAAGGTACTCGGCATAGGCTTCGTCAAAACATAATATCACGTGTTCAGGCAATGATTCGACAAGCTCTACCAACTCCGATTCGCTATTTGCCGTACCCGTAGGATTATTGGGACTGGGTAGAAAGATAAGCCGTGTAGCAGAGGTAACAGCTTCTGCAATTGCCTTTAAATTATGCTGAAAATTGGGCATCGCTACCTCTATACAACGTCCCCCATTTGCAAGAGTCGCTAATTTGTAAGAAAAAAACGCGTACTCCCCCACTACTACTTCTGTTTCAGAGTTAATGTAGGTTTCCGCCAGAAGATTAATAATTTCGCTCGATCCGTGGCCAATCACGAGCTCATCTGGAGAAACTCCCCGCTTCAACGCCAGAGCTTCTCTCAGAAAAAGCGAACTATTTTCAGGATAAAGATTAACCGAATCCAGCATCGCTAAGGCCGCTTTCATGCCCAAAGGCGTAGCCCCCAACGGATTTTCGTTGGAAGCCATTTTGAGAATTAGATCCGGATCCAGATCGCATTCGCGAGCAACAACTTCGATGGGCTTACCAGGTTCGTAAACTGGCCGGGCCAAAGCCGTATGCTTGGCCAATTCGCTATAAGTGTTTAACATGGAAGAAAATAAAAAAGAGACCCTGCCATTCATTGATGCAAGCGAAGAACGCCCTTAAAGTATAATTAAGACTCATTCCGCTCATAGTCTTAGAAATTTTATTTGTTTAACATATTTATCAGGACACTCCGCATCCTACTATTCGATTGTATCCTTATGGAGTGATTCCAAGGTTGCAACCATCACATGAACCCAGCATCAACTTCGTATGCCCGATGCCCTATTAGTCCTCCCTCAAAAGGAAGCTGATGCCTACACCAATATGACTGACGATCTCTTGATGCTCGAGAATCATCCTGATCTTAGGGCTCTTCGATTTCGACACTACCGGTGGGTGAACCCCGCTTTCACCTTCGGATTCGGGCAAAAGCAGGTAGAGGTTTCCAAATTTCTGTCAGATAAAGATTGTGATCTGTGTCGTCGGCCTACTGGAGGTGGGCTAGTGGATCACTACAACGACTGGACCTATAGCCTTGTTTTACCCACTTCAAATCCCCTATTCCGTGTTTACCCAAATCGACTTTACTATCTTCTCCATAAAACCTTGACCTATGCTTTACGGGAAATGGGCCAAACCGCAGAATTGGCCCACTTCGATCAAACGGAAAAGGAATCTGAGGTCTCTGATCAAACGACGGAACAAGTAAATCTTTCTATCTGTTTTAAGGAATCTCAAAAGTTTGATGTGGTGAATCCCAAATCCAGAAAGAAAATCGCTGGGGCAGCATTGAAAAGGAATAGATTTGGTCTTCTGGCACAAGGATCAATAGACCGGGGTGCGGTCAAAAAGGAATTGGACTGGAACCAATTCCAGGGAACATTCACGCAAGGACTGGGATCAGAATTCAATGCCGTTACCAAAATGACAGAACATCCGAATTACGATCATCGGATTGCACTCGAAACTCGGAAGTATTTTGCATCCGAACAGTGGAACAACAGAAGGTGAAGCAGATCGAGTCGATATCGCTAGATTGCTGACCGACCAATTCCCTAAAGATCACTACTTGAATACAAGCCAAGAATTTTAAACGAGGAGTGGATGAATTAATCGATCAAAATTCTTTAAAAATAGTAGTGCCCTTCATACGCAGCTATTTTCTAATATTCCGCTGCTTAACCGCTTCAAACAGCACGATGGCTGCCGCAGCTGAGACATTAAGAGAATCGGATATTCCAACCATCGGGATCGTTATCCCTAACCCTCCGTGATCCAACCAGAACTCTGAAAGTCCTTCCTTTTCGCTCCCCATGATCAGAGCTATTGGTTGCCTGAGATCTGCATTCCAATAACGAGTCCGACTCTTTGGACTTACGGTCAGAATGCTTACGTCGAGAGATTCGAGTTTGTTAAAACAAGCATCCCTATCACCAACAGTTACAAAAACTCTGAATACCGATCCCTGAGATGCCCGGATCACATTCGGGTTGTACAGATCAGCTACCGGATCTGTCACTAAAACCGCATCGACCCCGGCAGCATCAGCCGTGCGAATTAAGGCGCCTAGATTTCCCGGCTTCTCAATGCCCTCAACTACTAAATAGAAAGGACATCGCGATCGGGGAAGATTATCCAAGCTCTGACTACGCACCTGCCCAATCCCAATCAGGCCATCAGGGCCCTTCCTGTAGGAACATTTTTCGAAAACAGCCTGCGATAGCCGGATTACCTCCATTCCGAAATCTGAAAACCTCATCGCCAACTCAACCTTTTCACTTTCACCAAAATACTCAGGCGCATAGTAGACTTGCTCAACCGTGACTCCGCAGTCGATTGCACGGAAAAGTTCACGTCTTCCTTCGATAATAAATCGGCCCTTTTTGCGCCTTTCGCGGCTTTCCTTAAGCCTCACCAACGCCTTCACTTTAGGGTTTTGAAAACTTCTGATATACAAATGTTCCATCTACTTTCCCAAACAATAGCTGTCCGGAGATTCCCTGACCCAACTCCTTAAATAATCTATTTCTACACTACAAACTTAACGACTTAGCAATTATATTGCCTGACACATGAAGCTTAATGGGCAAACATCTGAATCTAAGAAATGCTCTATCTTTCAAGTTTCACCCCAATACATCCTTAACCTTCTCCAAGAACAAAGAAATTTCAAATTTCATATCTATCGGCTGACTTAAGGATTTCCAGCCCACACGCTAGCACAATACTATGATCGAACAATGAACCATCAGGCAATAAAGCAGGATCGCTCATCGAATCCAATAGAAAGTGCCGAGGTTAAAACTGTTCAAACTCATGAACGGAAAGTTTGATGTCTTCCTATCAGCAGCAAAATAAGATCCTCTTCTGTTGCAGATTTGGTTAGCGATCTGTAGCGTCGCAGTAGTCAAAAACTCAACCGAACGATTTACCGTTCCTTATCTAAAATAGTTAAAAAGTCGGCGATAACTTACCCGATAATAATTCCGAAAGAGCGATTCAAAACTTCTTTGTCAATGAAAGATCAAACGATCGAAAAACGAATCCCTCCGAAGGACTTCCAGGCACATCCATTTGAATATCACGAAGAAATTGAACTGGAAATAAGAGGATTGGGATCGGATGGCCAGGGAGTTGGAAGCCGAGATGGGTGGGTTGTGATGGTACCGTACACGCTTCCGAAAGAAAAGGTCAGAGCCCGAGTTTGGAGAAACCGAAGCAGTTACTCGGACGCTGATTTGGTGGAAGTCATCTGCCCCTCCCCCGATAGAGTAGAACCTAAGTGCAGCATCTTCGGAACCTGTGGGGGCTGCCAATACCAGCATCTTCGTTATGAAGAACAGTTAGTCTGGAAGCAACGACAAGTGGCAGACCTTTTTCGCCGTAATTCAGGGCTCACGGTTGAAGTAAACCCTATCTGGCGGTCGCCCAAGGAGTATGGATATCGCTCAAAAATAACACCCCACTTTCAGAGACCGAAGAAAAATCGGCCCGTTATAATAGGATTTCAAGTTAAGGGATCCCGAAAACTCGTCGACGTGCCTCATTGTCCTATTGCCACGGACAAGATTAACAAAGCCCTGCCAAAGGAACGAGACACAATCTGTAACAATAAGAGGCTTAGCAAAGGAGGAACCCTCCTTCTTCGGGATGTATTGGAAGGCATAGTCACAGACAACAGATCTGTCGTATCGCAGAAAGCAGGGGATTTTATTTTCCAATTTCAAGCCGGAGAATTTTTCCAGAACAACCCATATCTTCATACTGAATTAATCCGCTACGTCGTAGATCAAGCGACAGATTCATCAGTCAAAGCCATAATCGATACCTATTGCGGAGTCGGCGTCTTCTCCATCTCCTGCTGTCGCTCCGTTGAACGGGTAATCGGTATCGAAATAAGCTCCGATTCCATTCACTGGGCCAACGTCAACGCAAGGGTTAATCAAGTCGAAAATTGCCGATTTATGATTGGAGAAGCAGAAAGGATTTTTCAGAAAATCGATTGCGATCCCGAATCCACCTGCGTCATTATAGATCCTCCTCGTAAAGGCTGCGAATCCTCCTTTCTTAATCAACTAGCTGCATTCTCTCCAAAAAGAATCGTTTACGTGTCCTGCGATCCAGCCACCCAGGCTCGAGACATCCGAACACTTATAAATGAGAATTACAGAATCACATCCATCCAACCCTTCGACTTATTTCCGCAAACCCGGCACATTGAGTGCGTTGCGACCCTAGAGAAAATGAAAACCTGATCAGCGAATTATAATTTTCGGTTGCAATAAATTATGGTCAGATCCTAACAGAAATAAGGGCTCATAGGGAAAGCAGTATTACCGTTTATAAAATTTTGTGTTCTCGAAGCAAAAGGCTAATTTACTCTTGAAGACTCAGGCAGCAAAGCTTAACAGCAATAAGTTTAAACCGGAACGATTACTTCACTTTAGATTCTCCTTTCAACCAAGGCTTTTGACGATTAAGGAACCCATATTCATCCAGCAGCAAGCTCCCGGAATTTTTGGGTCATCTTTCTCTTGGTTATCGCATGAAATTTTATATAACGGAGCTGAGGTGTGTTTTCTGGCGGGGTCCCGAAATCACAGCACTCCGAGGTGCTAGCTTATGATGTTCGCCTTACATTGGGCCTTGAATCGCGGGATAACGAAAGGGAAAAGGAGATATTGGGTAAAATCAACCCACTGAATCTAGCTGATTCTCAATCATGAAGATCATTATCGTTGGAGCCGGGGAAGTAGGAGGTTATCTCTGCGAACTGCTGAGCAAACAGGCACATGATGTCACCCTCATTGAATCGTCTCACAGAATCGCACAGGATCTAGAAGAAAGTTGCGACGCCCGGATCGTAATCGGCAACGGCAGTTCGGCCGAAGTTCTGACTAAAGCAAATGTTAGTGACTGTGACTTTTTTCTCGCGATGACAAGTGAGGATCGAACAAATTTGATCTCATGCTCATTGGCAAAAGCCTTGGGAGCGAAATCGACTATAGTTCGCTTCCATGACCAAACCTACACAGACAATTCATTTGTCAACTATCAATTACACTTCGGGGCTGATTATATGCTCAATCCTGAGGGTCTATGCGCGGTGGAATTAGCTAAATCTATTCGAAACCCGGGAAGAGTAGCGGTTGAGAATTTCGCTCGTGGTCAGATTGAGGTTCAGCAAATACGAGTAGCCATAGAGTCCCGTCTAGCGGGAACAAAACTAAAGGATCTCCAGCTCAGTACCAGAATTGGATACGTTCAACGAAACGACGAGCTCGAAGTCGCGAGTGCAAATACCAGTTTGCGCGGTAACGACGTAGTAACTGCATTTGGTTCCTCCGAAGAACTCTTCGAACTGAATCGCATGCTCGATCCACGAAGCGTGGCCGACCAGGCTAGAGTAGTTTTATTCGGAGGAAGTGAAACCGCAATCGCGCTGGTACGTCTTCTGGCGAATCCGCGATACAAGATCCGAATTATTGAAGAGGATGCGAACCTCTGCGCGCAGCTAGCGGAGAAGTTTCCCGATATCAACCTTATTCACGGGAACGCCACTTCGCTACGCCTACTGGAGGAGGAACACATTGGACAGACCGACTACTTCGTTGCCTGCACAAAAAGAGACGAAGATAATATCATGACAGGTCTGCAAGCTTCTAAATTAGGCGCTCCCCACGTCCAACTGGTCATTAATAAACCAGACTACGAAAACGTTCTGCAGAATCTGAAGAGCACCCTCGGAGTTGAACTTATGGTCTCTCCCAGAGTAGCAACCGCAAACGAAGTCCTTCGCTACCTGTCTGCCGAACCCGTAGTCGAACTAGCTACACTCCCCAATCAGACCAGCAAAATCCTCGAAATCCGTATAGCCCATGACAACCCTTTCTCAGGACGAAACCTCAGGGAGATCCCATTTCCAGAAGGATGTGTTGTCGTGGCTCTTCTGCACAAATTCCAAGTAAAGGTGCCCGGCGCCAAAGACTCCATTCTTGGCGGTGACCGAATCGTTATTATCACAAATGATGAGAATGTTGAACAAGTGAAGGACCTCCTCGCTTAGTAACTGATTAGGCTCTGTATTCAAACCCTCTTAGCAATTTGACACCGAAAGGCTATTATGGTTGGTTGTAAGCCGCTATTAACCAGGCGGTTGAACCGCCTGGTATTGAAAAAGATCAGAACCTACAAGAGCGGTCACGCCTGCAATCAGCCGAACGCGTGTAGATCCACCAGAGTCCCCTGCAATGGCACATGAAACCCCATGCTTTACGATAGACCATACATGCAAACACCGCCTCTTAGGAACGATGTTCAGGCAATAAGGTGGATCATTATTGTAAATGCAGCCGTTTTCCTTGTCGCTCAAATCCCAATAAATTTTGGAAGCACGTTTCTTTACGAAATCTTTCACCTATCATGGAGCAACATTCGTTCGGGTTTAATTTGGTGCATTGCGACATATAGTCTTATCCACGCTGACTTTTTCCACATTCTAGCGACAAGTCTGTTGATTTTCTTTTTCGGACGGCCTTTGCAAACACAGATAGGAGGCAATAGACTTCTCGAACTCTACGTCACCTCAGTTCTATTTGGAGCTCTTTTTTGGCTTCCGGTAAACCTAACATCACAAGGAAGTGTGGTCGGCTCTTCTGCTGGAGCGCTCGGAATTGCGACGGTTTTCTGTCTGAGCCATTTTAATCAGCGGATCAACCTTTTGCTTTTTTTTATTTTGCCCGTAACTATCACGGGGAAACAAATGATCGCGTTTTTTTTTGGATTCGATCTGATTGGTTTTCTTTTCTTTGAGATGGGGCCCCTCCAAAGTGTTTCTCCTCTATTTTCCAAGGGCATCGCTTATTCCGCCCATCTTGGTGGTATGGTCGGCGGGTACCTTTTCTATCGCTGGCGAATTGACGGAAAGTCACTCCTCCGCCGAAGAAGTACACTCATTGAGATTCCCCTTTGGGTGAAAAAAAAGGCGAAAAGATCTTCCTCGAAACCGAATTTCAGAATCAATATTTCCAATCGAAAGCAGCTCAATACAGAAGTGGATCGTATCCTCGACAAAATTAATACCTCAGGATTCGGATCGCTGAGCGAAGAGGAAAAACGAATTTTGGATCGGGCCAAGGATACTTTGAGTCACTAGGATTCCGATGCGTAAACCCAGCAAATTTCTTTTCAGAAAATCATCTGAAATCTCGAATCCTTGTGTGGTGCTTATTATAATTAGGCGATTAGAATCGGATTTTAGTACTCGGTGATCATTAACGAATTACCCGATATCCCTGACGATGAAACCAGCTGAAATAAACTCGGATTGGAGGTTTGTGTGGTTGTTGGCAATACTTTTGCTATTTCCAGAACTCGGGACCATAGGGAAGGCAAAAGAATTCGAGATTAAGGGTTCTGATCTCGAACATATGCAGAAGGAGACAAAGCAGACCATTGATCACCTGCAATACTACCACTACACAAAGAAATCGATCTCTGACGTCAACGTAGAGGAGCTTATAACTTCATTCATGGAGGAACTTGATTATAGCCACCTTTTTTTTCTCCAATCCGATAAAAATGACATTGCTCTTAGATTCAATCGCACGTTAATCGAAGTCTACCTCCGCAGAGGGCAACTTCATCCAGCTTTTGAAATCTACAAAATCTACCGTAGGCGGGCATTGGAGCGCCTCGAGGTTGTCTTCGAACGACTCGAGGGAGCGTTTGACTTCACAACCGATAGAACCTACGTGCCAGATCGAACAGAGCTTCCATGGCCTAAGGACAAGGCGGAGGCAGACGAACTTTGGGAAAACCGTCTTATCTTCGATCTTCTCCAGGAAAGGCTCAACGACGAGACAATAGATCGTGCTAAAGAAAAGGTGTCTCGGCGATACCGAAGAACAAAACGCTATATCGAGGAATTAGAGCCCCACGACATCCAAAGGCTATTCCTTACTGCCTTAACTAAGATGTATGATCCTCACTCTGCTTTCCTGTCTTCCGATTCACTGGATGATTTCTCCATCGCAATGAAAAACTCGTTGGTCGGGATCGGGGCTCTCCTCAGAGACGAAGACGGCTATTGCATCATACAAGAGCTTATATCTGGGGGTCCCGCAGACATGAGCAATCAACTACATCCAGGGGACAAAATAATCGAAGTGGGCCAGTATAAGGAACCGCCGGTTGATGTTATCGACATGAAATTGCGAAAAATCGTCGAGATGATACGAGGAAAGAAAGGTACTGAAGTTCGTCTCACCGTAATTCCAGCCAGCGCAACAGATCCATCGGAACGAAAGATCGTGAGACTCAAGCGAGACAATATCAAATTGACCGCGAATCTCGCCCGAGCTGACATCTATCAGGTACTAACCGACAACGGCCAATTCGCACCTATTGGAGTAATCGAACTTCCTTCCTTTTACGGTTCCGGCGTGGGGGGCAAGTCGGATTCCAGCACAACCCGGGACGTTGAGGAACTAATAGACAAACTAAATCATGAGGGGATTCAGGGACTGGTACTGGATCTCAGCCATAATGGCGGAGGACTCCTCAGTGAAGCAATCGATTTGACCGGGCTTTTTATCCCCAAAGGGCCAGTAGTGCAGGTTAAGAGTACAACGGGGGAAATACGACAAGATTGGGACAGAAATGACAAAGTAGTATATGAGGGTCCCCTGGCCCTCCTGGTATCACGAAGCAGTGCTTCAGCCAGCGAAATCGTTGCCGGGGCCCTTCAAAATCACAATAGAGCTATAATCGTGGGAGATTCTGCAACTCATGGGAAAGGAACCGTTCAAGCTATATTTGAACTCGATCGAAACTTAAAAAGTCCTCGTCTAAGATATAGATCCAAGCAAAAGTCTGGTGCAATTAAGATCACTATCCAAAAGTTCTATTTACCCAATGGGTATTCTACACAGAACAAGGGGGTCCGATCTGATATCACTCTACCTTCTGTTAACGATCTTCTTCCAATTGGGGAATCCGATCTCCCAAATGCGCTCGTTTGGGATGCCATCAAGCCTCTTACCTGGGACATTCAGGACACCTATACCTCGAAATCAGCTCGAGTAAATCTGGAACTTTTGCTTCACCTTAAAATGTTAAGCAATGAACGCCAGGAAGAACTAGATGAATTCTCCCTACTAGATAGCAGGATTCAATGGTTAAAAGTAAAACAAGATCAGACCGAATATTCCCTGAATCTTGAGTCGCGACGCGTACAGCGAGATCTTGATAAACTATCCACTGAGGAAATGGACCTCATGCGCGAGCAGCTTAACAGCAATCGATTCTCGCGTAAGGAGATTACTCTTGAGGTACGCCGCGAAAAAGAAAAGGAACACCAAGAAAAACTGCGAGAATCGATCCTTCCTAATGGCAAAAATAAAGCAAATGCTTACTATCAAAAAGTATTCTACTACGAAACTGATCAGGATGGAGATATCAAAGAAGTCTGGATAGAGAACTTTGACTTTGAAAAGCTTCTAAAGGATAGCGAGGCAATAGCTCAACTTCTTTCCCTGGAATCTTCTAACCCGATTGAGGTTTCAGATATTGAAGATCTCCTCCAATCGTTGAAAACAGCTGAAACAAGTGATGAGTTAAATGTGGAGAAAGCATTCCAAGCCTATATTGGGAATACTTTGAGCAAGGAATTAATTGACAGTCTGATCCCGAAATTTTTTCTCAAACTGATCGAGTTGGATCCTGATATTCTTCTAGAAAGACCGGCTCTGAATATCCCATTAAGAGAGAGCTTGAGAATCGTTTCTGATTGGATCGACTACGAGAATACCACCCTGCCGCAAAAGGCTGTTGCGAGGCACCAGTTCGAAAAATAACAAAGGGAAAAATCCATTGAATTTGAATTTCGAACTAAAGAGCTACTACTAATGAATTTAACCACTATTCTCCAGGATTTCCGGGTAGAGGATCACACGAAATATAGAACAAAAAAAACGCGGAAGATTCTTAGTATCTCGCAACGAGGAACCGATCGCGCCCACTAATATCCTGAGCCGATTCAATGGAGCAGTAGCCTCTCTTTTCCGCTATCGCGGCGAGTTCGGAATGCTGACCGAGGCCATGCTCCATCACAATCAGACCTTCACCTTGAAGAAATTCCGGTGCACGTTCCAGAATTGATTGTGCATCATGCAAGCCACCGTCTTTTGAAACCAGAGCTCCAACCGGCTCAAATCCTCTGATCTCCGGTTGTGAGGTGTCCCATTCATCATGACTCAAATAGGGCGGATTAGATACGATCAGGTCGTAATTTCCCTCCACTGAAGAAAACCAGTTTGACCTAATCAGAGCGATCCTCTCATTAAGGCCACTCAAACTCAAGTTCTCAGAAGCCAATTCAATTGCCTCCATACTGGAATCAACCGCAGTAACTTCGGCATTATAGAAAGCATTAGCCAACGCAATCGCAATCACCCCAGATCCAGTGCCAAGATCCAAGATCCTGTCTGGCTGATTTTGGAGTTGATCAGTGGCGAGAGTAACAAGTTCTTCTGTCTCAGAACGGGGAATTAGTGCCCGATTATCGACTCTAATACGAAGGTCGAGAAAATCAACCTCCCCAATAATATATTGGAGGGGCTCGCGTCGTGAACGGCGCCGAACCAAAGGACGAAGTTCCGCTAATTGGGATTCAGAAAGAAGCCTATCATATTGCAAGTAAAGATCAAGCCGCTCGCATTCAAGATAGTGAGCAAGCAATAACTCCGCATCTAGCCTTGAGTTGGCCACATTCTTACGCTGCAGAAATTCGGCCGTTTTGTTTAACACATCTAAAAGTGACTGCATGTAATCCAAACAAAAATTTCGAGGAACTTCAACGGGTCCAAACCTATCACTTCTCGATCAAAGCGTTGATCTTTGAATTTGAATCTGCTCTTTCTAATGCCATCAGGATGTCTTCGAGCTGACCTTCCAGGAGCTGGGGAAGAGTGTGAAGGCTTAGACCAATTCGGTGATCGGTAACCCGGCTCTGCGGAAAATTGTAGGTACGAATACGCTCTGAACGATCCCCACTGCCAATCTGATCGCGCCGATCGGCTGCATACTTTGCGTGTTCTTCAGCTTGCTCTTTTTCAAGGAGACGAGCCCTTAAGACCTTAAGGCCCTTGGTTCTATTTTTAATTTGGGACCTCTCATCCGCACAATGTACTGTTATTCCAGTCGGTTTATGCAAAATCTGAACAGCAGAATCAGTGGTATTGACAGACTGACCACCGGGACCGCTAGACCGACTAACAGTGATTTCAAGATCCCCTGGATCGATCTGAACATCGATTTCTTTAGCCTCAGGCAACACTGCAACCGTGGCTGTAGAAGTATGAATCCGACCATTCGCTTCCGTAACCGGAATTCGCTGGACACGATGTACCCCCCTTTCGAATTTCAGGCTCTTGTAAACGTCATCTCCTGTCACTAGGCAAACGACCTGTTTAAAACCACCACTTTCAGATGGACTGGCCCCCAACCGTTCGACTTTCCATCCCTTGGATTCAGCGAACCGGCTGTACATACGAAAGAGGTCCGAGGCAAATAGGCTCGCTTCATCCCCCCCAGCACCCGCTCGAATTTCTAAAACAGTATTTCGTGAATCTGCTGGATCCGGTGGAACCATGGCTATCAACACTTCGTTGCGTTTATCCTCAAACAGATCTCGCAAAACAGGCAATTCTTCTTGGGCTAGATTCTTCAATTCATCATCGCTATCAGGATCTGAAATAATCGACTCATGATCACCAATATCCGTTTCAAGTTTTTCCAAGACTCGGTAGAGCGAAATCAACAACTGAAGTTTCTGGTGTTCCCGAGAGAGTTCTACCGCCTTTCTGGAATCTTGGAAAAAGTCGGGTTTCGCCATAAGGGAATCGAGCTCATCATACCGTTGTAGAAACGGTAAAATATCAGGAATGACTTGCATAGGAAAACTAACAAACAAGAAAAGGTTGTCTACTTTACGGCAACACTGAAAAATAGGGTATATGTCGGAAAAAGACCTTCACAGCCAGAACATTGTCGCCTGCATTTGGGACTTTGACAAGACCCTCATGCCAGGATTCATGCAGAGTCCCCTCTTTCGTCGTTTTAAAATCGACGAAGAAGCGTTCTGGAAGGAGGTATCTATTCTCCCTGAAATCTACTCCAAGAGAGGCGTAAACGTAAGTAAGGACACGGTCTATCTCAATCATCTACTCAGCTATGTTAAGAACGGTCGACTTCGTGGACTGAATAATAGAATGCTTAGAGAATTAGGAGAGGAGCTTGTATTCTTTCCTGGGCTACCCAACCTTTTCTCGAATCTAAAACAACTGGTGCGGTCTCGACCTGAGTTTGTTTCGCATGAACTATCTCTAGAACACTATGTGATCAGTACCGGGCTGGCAGAGCTAATCCGGGGAAGTGAACTTTCGCCCCACCTTGACGGGATTTTTGGTTGTGAGTTCATCGAAGATCCAGCGCCTCCCGATTTTGACCAACAGAAAGAGTTCGAACTAGATCGTTCAACTGAGATTAGCCAAATCGGAGTGATGGTTGACAACACTATCAAGACCCGCTTCATCTTCGAAATTAACAAGGGGTCTAACAAACTATCCGAGATCGACGTTAATGCCACTATTCGAACAGAGGATCGACGAATACCGATTCAGAACATGATCTATGTAGCAGACGGACCAAGTGATGTTCCTGTTTTCTCTGTTGTGAAAAATTACGGAGGCCTTACGTATGCAGTTTACGATCAAAATAGCCCCGAGGAATTCGCACAAAATGATCGCCTCCTACAGTCGGGCCGTATCCACGCTTACGGTCCAGCTGATTACCGACCGGAAAGCAGCACTTCAATGTGGATTCGAATGCACATCCTCCAGATTTGTGATCGGATAGTAACTGATCGTGAACAGGCATTGGCCAAGAGAGTTTCAGTACCTCCTCGCCACATTCACTCCAACGATCATTCCTCGAACCAACCGGAATCTCCGAAACAGGGTACGTTTCTAGACTAATGGAAGAGCACACACTATGTGGAACTGGAAACGGAATATCATCTCCCTGCGAATCCAGAATTGGCAGATTTCGACCTCATCCTCCAACAAGAGATCTCGGCATCTATGCTGGGCTTCATCAGAAGGATTTATAATGGGACGATCAGTATTGATTCTCACAGCTATACTCCCCTTTGCTTTTTTTGTCTCCGGTTGCTCAACTAACGACATCGCAATTAAGAAGATAGCTAACATATTAGCTTCCGGAAGTGACGTCTTTGCTTCAGACGAGGATCCTGAGTTTGTCAGGGCGGCTATCCCTTTCAGTCTAAAGTTGATGGAGAGCCTATTGAAAGAGGTTCCTACACACGAAAGTCTTCTACTGGCAACATCGAGTGGTTTTGCCCAATATGCCTACGCCTTCATCCAGCAAGAGGCAGACGTCCTCGAGGAAATCGACTTCTCCGCCTCGCGTGAGAAACGAAAACGAGCTACCCTACTCTATCTCCGAGCACGCGATTACGGGATGCGGGGTCTTGAAATTCGGCATCGAGATTTCGAGGAAATTATTTGGGAGAACTCCCAATTGGCACTTTCCTCTACATCGATTGAAGATGTACCCTTTCTCTACTGGACGGCAACCGCTTGGGCAGGCGCCATTTCAATGTCCAAGGATAATCCTGATTTGATCTCCGGATTGCCTATTGTGGAAGCTATGATTGACCGCGCCTTTGAATTGGATGAGAGCTTCGATTATGGCGCACTCCATTCATTCCTTATCACCTACGAGATGATCCGTCCTAATAGTTCGGTTGATCCAGAGTTGAAAGCAAGAGGACATTTTAATCGGGCGCTTCAACTTTCCCAGAATCTTCTCGCATCGCCCATGGTAATAATGGCGGAATCAGTTTCAATTCAGCAGCAAAACCGCCAAGAGTTCGAGGAACTACTTTCCCGGGCGCTCCAAATCGACGCTAATCACCACCCGGAATGGAGGCTCGTCAACCTCATTATGCAACGCCGTGCTCGTTGGTTACTCTCTCGGACCGATGATCTTTTTCTCTCTATCCCGGAAGAAAGAGAGTGAGAATTCCCTGACTTCCTCCAATCGAACGATCAGTTTGGACAAAAATTTACTGGAAAACTAACAGTAATAAGAGAGAAAAAGTCCGGAATTAGACGATCTCTTAAAGATTCTAATGAAATAAAATTATAATGAACCGAATTGTCCGAAACTTAATGACTCTTCTTTCTTTTCTGGTTATTTTCTGTTCATTCCTAGATGGGCGGCAGATAAGAATTAATCTGGGAACCATCGCCCCTCAAGGGTCGTCTGCTCACCAGGCATTGCTTGAAATGCGAGACGGTTGGAGACAAGCACCAGAGGGAGGTGTCCGTCTCGTGATCTATCCCAACGGAGTACAGGGAGGGGAGGCCGACATGGTCCGTCTGATGCGCATAGATTTGCTTCAGGCGGGACTCTTCACAGCAGTTGGTATTTCTAAAATCGAACCGGGAGTGTCAGCCCTTCAAAACATGCCAATGGTCTTCCGTAGCTTGGAAGAATATGACTTTGTAAGCAAAAGGCTTCGCCCAAAACTCGAGGCACGAATCGAGGACCAGGGGTACATGGTTCTTTTTTGGGTTGACGCCGGTTGGATCCGATTCTTCTCCAAAACACCTCTAGTCTATCCTGATGATTTGCTTACAATGAAGCTTTTTGTTTGGGCAGGCAGTCACGGGCAAGCCAACATTTTGACCAGCATGGGATTTCATCCTGTCATGCTTGAAACAGCGGATATTGTTCCTGGTCTTCAAACCGGACTCATTGATAGCGTAGCCCTCCCTCCAATCTACGCTTTGGCCACTCAAACCGACATACGAGCGCCCTATATGTTGAAATTGAACTACGCACCTTTGATGGGAGCTGCGCTCATTCGTAAAGCGACTTGGGAAAGAATACCGAAGGGAGCACGAAAAATCTTGAGAGATTCTGCGAAAACTGCCGGCAAGGAAATCAACACGAAAGCCCGAGCGGAAAGTAACGAATCCGTGAAAGCAATGGAAAAAAGAGGATTAAAGGTGCAAAAGGTTACTCCAGATATTGAACGTGTTTGGATTGAAAGAGCCGAGGTGATCTATCCTAGAATTCGTGGTACGGAGGTTCCAGAAGATGTATTTGACGAGGTTATTCGTCTTCTTGGGGAATTTCGGACGGGCAATTAACTATCCTTCAGACGAATCGAGTGAACTACTGAACAACCAAAATCCAGAGTCCTACTTCTGATGAGACCATTGGTCCCCGACAAATCTGAGACCTCCCCAGTCGAGGCCGGAAACCCGCCTTCAAGTCGAAATATACTGTTGAGATTTGAAGATCTACTGCTCTGTCTGGTTATGACTGCATTGATCCTTTTACCGATTATCGAAATCGTTTCCCGGATTTTTGGGACACAAGGAATCGCAGCTTCCACCTCTCTTGTTCAACATTTGACACTGACTATCGGAATGTTGGGTGGAGCTATCGCAGCGCGTGAAGAACGGCTGCTCTCACTTTCATCTCTATCTACTTTCTTGGGAGAATCGCTTAAACAAAAGATCCTCATATTCAGTAAAGCCACAGCAACCACGGTCTGTCTCTTACTTTTTAAAGCAAGCAAAGATTTTCTTCTCACTGAGAAAAACGGTGGTAATTTACTCGCCTACGGAATCCCCCTATGGGTAGTACTAACTATTATCCCAGCTGGGTTTCTTCTCATTTCGATTCGCCTGATTTGGACCAGTGGAAGCGAGTGGAAGATTCGCGCAGCAACCATCCTCATATCTACCTGTTTTCTTTGGATAATCGGAAGTGATTGGATTAGTCCCCACCTCTGGTTCTTCCCTCTCCTACTCCTTCTGCTCGTGGCAACTCTCCTCGGAACTCCCATCTTTGCTGTTTTCGGAGGTATCACTCTCCTCCTTCTTTGGCAGGACAATCTGCCGTTCGCAATGATACCACTGAAGCACTATTCAATGGTGACCAGCCCTACTCTTTCCTCTGTACCTCTTTTCGCCTTGGCTGGATACTTTCTAGCAGAAGGCGGGGCTTCGAAGAGACTCCTGAGAGTCTTCCAGGCAGTTGTCGGCCCGTTTCATGGTGGTACTGCTATCGTAACAGTGCTTGTTTGCGCGTTTTTTACATCCTTTACTGGCGCTTCTGGAGTCACCATACTAGCTCTAGGAGGTCTTTTGTTACCCATCCTCGTCCAATCGCGTTATGACGAGAAGACAGCCCTCGGATTGGTCACATCATCTGCTTCCCTAGGGCTGCTCTTTCCTCCCTGTATCCCTCTAATTCTCTATGCAATTACAGCCAGTACAGTTGCTTCCCATATGGGCCCATCGGCGGCAGCCGCGGCACAACTCACAATGGAAAGAATGTTCCTCGGAGGTATCGGTCCAGGTGTTCTTCTCGTAGTATTACTGGCCTGGTGGGGGGTAAATAGAGCTCCGAAAGAAGGCGCGGTTTCGACAAAACTTAGCGGGGGTGAGATTGCAACAGCAATTTGGATCGCGAAATGGGAAATTCTCCTTCCAATCGTAGCCTTAGGTACTTTATTCAGCGGTTTTGCAACGCCGGTTGAGACTGCTGCTGTGACAGCCCTGTACGCACTGGTTGTCGAAGCTTTTTTTTACAGAGATCTTAATCTCTGTGACGATCTCCCTCGATCCATGAAAGAATGCGGGCTTATAATCGGCGGGGTTCTCATGATTCTCGGTTTAGCGATGGGCTTCAGCAGTTTCCTGATCTTTGAACAGATTCCGTCCCGCGCAGTCGAATGGGTCACAGCCTCAATCGAGTCCCGTTGGCTCTTCCTTCTCACCCTTAACTTTTTTCTCCTTCTGGTTGGATGTATATTAGATATTTTCTCAGCAATCGTTGTTATCGTACCAATCATTATACCTCTCGGGATCGCCTACGGGATTGATCCGGTCCATCTCGGTATCATTTTTCTTGTGAATCTTGAAATTGGCTACCTCACACCGCCTATTGGGATGAATCTCTTCCTTTCTTCATACCGATTCAAAAAAACCGTCCCGCAAGTCATCCAGTCGATTTGGCCTCTATTCATAGTTCTCCTTGTAGGGTTGCTCGTCATTACCTACTTGCCTTTTATTTCAACTACTTTGCCACTGATTTTGGACTAGTTAGATCCTCTTCTACCCACTTAAAACTCAAAGACCCTTCTTAGCAAATCGTGTACAATACCCACTGGTACGCTACGAAAGTTACCCCTTCCCATAAAAAGAGGGGAAAAGGTGCCCGGGAAAGAAGATCTGATTCTTCTCAGATCCGACAGTCTAAAATACGCTGAACTCTTTAAAGGGTTCAGCGTATTCTTACCTGAGCTGAAAGATCGCCTCGATTTCGACAGGGATGTTTCCCGGAAGCGAATTTGTGCCGATAGCGCTTCGCACACCGATTCCATTATTGGCACCAAAAAGTTCAGAAAAGAGTTCACTGCAACCGTTGATTACCGTCGGATGGTCAACAAAGCCGGAAGGACAATTAACTAGTCCGAGCAGCTTTACCACACGACTGATCTGCTCCAAATTCCCAAAATGATTTTTAATAGTTGCAAGAAGCGTCAACCCCACCTGCCTCGCTGCAGATTTTCCCTCTTCTATACTAAGGTCTTCGCCTACTTTACCCTTCGTCAAATTACCTGAATTTTCCACCGGACCATGGCCGGATAAATATGCAAGATCCCCAACAACTAGTATCGGCTTATATAGACCTACAGGCGATGGAGGAGGAGGTAAATTTAATCCAAGTTTAACAATATTTTCTTCAACATTCATTATGTCGGACCTAGTAAAGAAATTTTCGAATCTAATGCAAGACTAGGAATTTGTGGAATTGTCTGTCCGACGCAGATTGGATTACATCGGAAGTGATAAGGTTCATCTCCTTAAGGAATGAAGCAGGTGGCTATAGATTCACTTGACCAGGAAAATCAAGATCTACTGGCGGAGGCTGAAAAGGCTATGGAACATGCTTACAATCCTTATTCTGGATTTTCTGTAGGATAAGTCAGGATGGCAAAACCATCACAGCTCCAAATCTGTATAATGCGGCAGCCTATCAATATGAGCGGAGCGCGCCGCCCTCGCAAGGGCTAACGTCATGGGTGTAGCTCGCAACAAAAACAAATGCCCAGAGTAAGGATCACCCGCCAGAATCTGCTCGGTCTGCGCCGCCAGCCAAATCGCCAGCCTCGCGCAATACTCGCACCTCACATCACACCAAAACAGAGGGGCTTCCCTTGATGCTTACGACTTAACGTCCGATATGGTGCGTTTCCTGTAAACCATAGACGGGCGTATTGATGCCTTCCATCCGCGCCTTGATCTGCAATGACAGGAACTGGGAATAGTGCCGAGATTGGTGCAGGTTACCGCCGTGAAACCACAGTGACTCTTGTTGTGTCGGTTTCCACATGTTGCGCTGCTCACCTTCCCATGGTCCGGGGTCTTTGGGCGTATCCGATCCCAGACCCCAAACCTTGCCCACCTTGTCGGCCGTCTCCTGATCAATCAGATCCGCGACCCAGCCATTCATCGACCCGTATCCCGTCGCATAGACAATCAGATCAGCCTCCAGCTTGGTGCCATCTTCCAATATCACGCCATCCTCGACAACTTGCGTCACCTGACCGGCCTTGAGCTTGATCTTGCCGTCGATAATCAGTTGGCTGGCACCGACATCGATGTAATAGCCAGAGCCGCGGCGCAGGTACTTCATGAACAGGCCAGAATTGTCAGCCCCCCAATCAAGCTGAAATCCAGCCTTCTCAAGACCGGCATAAAACTCCGCATCGGCCTCTTTGATCCTGTCGTAAACCGGGATCTGAAACTCGTGCAGAATGCGGTATGGCAATGAGGCAAAGATCAGATCGGCCTTTTGCGTTGTCACCCCAGCCTCGACCGCACGTTCGGAGTAAAGATCACCCAGACCGTATTCCATCAACGGCTCGGACCGCACGATATGAGTCGATGACCGCTGTACCATCGTCACGTCGACCTCGTTTTCCCACAGTGCGGCAGAGATATCATGAGCCGAGTTGTTCGATCCGATCACGACGGCCTTTTTGCCTTTGTAGGCATCGGGGCCCGGGTGTTTGCTGGAATGGTGCTGGTCGCCCTTGAACGTGTCCATGCCTGGGAAATCCGGCATGTTCGCCTTGCCCGACATGCCCGTGGCAAAGACCAGTTGCTTCGGTTTCAGCGTTACCTTTTCGCCGTCCCGGTCCACGGTGACGGTCCACTCCTTAGTCTCGTTGTCATATTCCGCATGTTCCACCGCAGAGCGCGTCCAATAGTTCAACTCCATGATCTTGGTGTACATTTCCAGCCAGTCGCCGATTTTGTCCTTGGGGGCAAAGACTGGCCAATTCGGCGGAAAGGGCAGATATGGCAGATGGTCGTACCAGACCGGGTCATGCAGGCAGAGCGACTTGTATCGGTTGCGCCAGCTGTCTCCAGCACGGTCGTTTTTTTCGACGATAATGGTGGGCACACCCAGTTGGCGTAACCGTGCACCAAGTGCGATGCCCCCTTGCCCTCCACCAATAATAACCGTGTAGGGTTGCGTAGTATAGCCAAGTTCAGCTTGTTCTTTGTCGCGTTCTTCGGCCCAGCTAAGCCGGCCCTTGCCTGCGCCATGCTTGGCGCCAAGGGGGCGTTTATATCCCAATGGCTCCTCATGCCCTTTCAATTCAGTCATTGACGTCAGCAAGGTCCAGATCAACCCGTCTTTGAGCCGGATTAGCCCATAGCCGCGCGAAACGTCCGTCTCGAATGTGATCCATGCGGTGATTATCCCGCCGTCTCCCGTGGCAACCTCGCCCTCGGCGATGGCCCAATTTACTGGCGTGGTCGTCGCAAGTTGGGCAGTCAGCATATCGCGGATTTGATCGTGCCCTTCCATGGTGCGGATGTTCCAAGTAAAACTGACCAGATCGCGCCAGTAGCAATCTACCTGAAACATCGCGACGGCGGCGTTAATGTCGCCGCTCTCAAGCGCAGCCCCGAACGTTTCAAGAAATTCCGAAACCTGATCATTGGTCGTTGTGTCTAGCATTCTGCAACCTCCCTTTTGCAACCTCCCTTTTGCAACCTCATAAGGAGTGTTACAGAACGAGCCGCCTGAGGCGAACCTTTTGATTGGAGTCGGAAGGATACTACGCGATTGCCCGCCCAAAACATACGTTAGCGAATGTCAGGAAAGGGTATTGGCGGAAGGTCGTCTTACCGAGCAAAGGGCGACGCAGGCAAGGCAGATCACACCGTGGCGATCACACGATAGCGTCGACTTCTGCGCGATGCCAGAAACTGCCGGATACGGCTCATCCTCTTCCGGCTAGGAAGATCGACCGTAAGTCGCAGCACCATTGCATTTGGCACGATCGAAAAGCAACTCCTGAGCAGCAGATGCATTTTCAGTCTCGCCTTTCCAAGCCTTCAATGCGGGCTCCTGAAGAGCTCGACCATAGGAAAAGCTCAATTTCCAAGGATTAACTCCCCGCCTATTCATCTCATTCAGATGCGCGGTAGCCAACTCAGGACTCTGTCCTCCAGATAGAAACACTACTCCAGGAACTGCACTCGGAACGCTTCGCCGCAGACTCCGAATCGTTGTTTCTGCCACTTCTTCTATCGAGCGTTGATCCGCACATTGGTCCCCGGGAAGCACCATGTTAGGCTTAAGTAAAATTCCCTCAAGGTGTACTCGCTGGGCCAATAATTCCGAAAACACAATCCGAAGAGTTTTGGTCGTTACTTTCTCGCATTCCTCGATCGAATGATCTCCTGTCATCTGTACTTCAGGCTCAACGATAGGAACTATTCCACTCTCCTGACAAACAGCAGAGTATAGTGCTAATACATGAGCGTTACTTTCAATACAGCGTAAGGAAGGAAGGCCTCCTCCAATAGAAATCACAGCTCGCCATTTCGCAAATCTTGCTCCTAGGCTCGAATACCCCTCAATTCTTTCCTTTAACCCATCTAGACCCTCTGTAATCTGTTCACCGGGATGGAACGCCATTGGCTTATACCCAATATCTGCTTTTATTCCGGGTATAATCCCTTTACTGGAAAGAAATTCAGGAAAAGGCACTCCAATACTAGTAGACTGCCGTAGTGTCTCATCGAAAAGAATAACACCACTTATATACTTCTCCAACC
Source organism: uncultured Opitutales bacterium (assembly GCA_964542645.1). GTDB lineage: Bacteria > Verrucomicrobiota > Verrucomicrobiia > Opitutales > UBA2987 > Moanibacter. The sequence goes on from CAZIUG010000015.1 coordinate 306,254, forward strand.
CATTTGTCGTAAATAGCATTTCTCGGTATGACCGTCTGGACTCTTCAGTTGGCACGCTCCCGATGCTATCAAATCGACTTTTGATAGTTTTATGACTTTCATCAGCAGCAAGAATCCCCTTCCCCTCCTCAACTAGAGAATTGGCAATAGCTTCTAAGTTCTTATGATTCATGAGTTTCCCTTTCACAATTGGACAGAAAAGAATCTGGGCATCAATCCCAATGGCAAAACAAGGTTCGCTTAAAGTTTGGATAATTTAAAGTCCAAAATCAATCTAAGCGCGACAATCAATCTCAGATCTAGTATATTGTGCTCAATCCATGGGTTGTACGGTAATCTTAACGCTAAAGGTTTTAAGTTATGAAACTAACGCTGAATAGTGATATTTCTAAACACATAAGCGGTCCGACTCTGATTGCTGGCTGGCATGGGATGGGAAACGTTGGCCTTGGTGGAATTAGTTATATCCGTCAAAAACTAGATGCCGAACCATTCGGCACAATCGATACGAGCGAGTATGTGACTCCTGATTCGGTCGTCGTGAAAGATGGCTTAGTCGATTTTCCGGAATCACCGCCAAACACTTTCTATTACTCTAGAAATGAGAATCTCGTCTTTTTTGAAAGCGCCACACAGATTCAAGGCACCGAGGGCGTTATGTTGATGGGACAAGTCCTCGATCTAGCTCAAGAAATGGAAGTTGATACGATCTATACTGGGGCTGCCTATGCAATGAACGTCAGCCATAAGCAACCAAGTAATATCCTGGCGGTTGCTAATAATGAAGAACTAAGAGACTTCCTGGCCACGCGGCAGGTGAGAATTCTCTCTAAGGGTCAAATTTCGGGAATGAATGGCTTGCTTCTCGGCTTCGCAGGAATGCGCAATATCAGGGCTGCCTGCCTAATGGCAACCATGCCGCATTACGCAATCAACCTTCCGTATCCAAAAGCCTCCAGAGCTCTAATCCAGTCTCTTAACAGCTTCCTAACCTTCGAAATTGACCAAACTGAAATTGATCAAACTGTCAAACAGATGGAACAATCCATGGAAAAGATTGAGGATCAAATTCAGATGATATTTTCGGAGCAGAATTCCGATGAACTAAGTGAGGAATGGAAAAAAATTGAGGAAGACAAAGTACCCGAATACGTCATGGATAAGATTGAAAAGCTCTTTGTTGCGGTAAAGAGTCAAAGATCCAAACAAGGCTCCAGAGAAAAGGCAGCCGAATTGAAAAATGAATTAGATCGGTGGGATCTCTACAATCTCTATGAAGATCGTTTTTTAGAACTGTTCCGATAGAAAAATGACAAGCAAATATCGGCCCCTGAATCGACCCGCAGGGTAAAGGGTCCGTCAGATTCCCAACTAAGTCGACTTAACCTCCAATATTAGGTTAAAAACCGAGGAATCGATCACAACTCGATCTCTTAGGCTTTCGTGCACCGCGATGTTTATGCGATCGCCGTATCTTGCAAGGCGCTGTAGAAGCTTCTCGAGATGGTTTTCTTTGAATTCTGAAAATTCTTCAATCCTGAGAGTGAGAGAGGCCGTCGTTTCACTTAGGAGCTTTTCAAGACTTTTACCACCTTCACCGAAAAAGTCGCCACCTAATAACCCTTTTATGGAGATTGAGAAATTAACAGAAGCATCTTTCAACTGCCCAAGGGAAACCTCCAGCGAACCCTCGTGCAAGTAGCTTTGGAAAGCAAATTCGAATTTTTCTACAAAGTTACGAATGCCGCGACTAACCGGCTCATCATGTTCGACAAAATGACGCTCCATGTAGTCCTTCATTGAGAGAGCAATGATCCATTCCTTGATGACGAGAGGAATCAACCAGGGCTTCCTCAACGGAATAGAATTAAAAAATTGGACCATACGGTTAATTCCACCCGGGAGGATACCTTTAATCGCAAACTTACTCAGAATTTTTATCAATTCACTGAAGGTGTAGTCCTGACCTCGATAATGAGAGTTCTGGAGAAACTGTAGCTTATTCTTTAAACGCAGGGCAATATTACGGTCGTCTAGAAGACGACGGTACAATGAATGGTAACCTTCAACCATTTCATCGTAGGACATCTGCTTGGGGATAATATTCGTCGCCATTTTGGTGTTATCGACAGAGTTTGCATCCGCAATCACCCTGCCCTCTGCCTTCAGTCTCTCATGGAGAGGTGTTTTCGGCAGAGCCACTAATAGGCCTATCATGGCAGATTGAATTCCTGAATTCATGATAAACTGAAACTGTTTCTCAAAGGTATCCACAGTGTCGTTATCAAAACCGATAATAAATCCTCCCAGAACCTCGATTCCATACGAATAGATATGACGGATCGATTCGATGAGGTCCTTGCCCACATTTTGGAGTTTCAGTGTTTCCTTGAGACTCTCTTCATCCGGTGACTCAATTCCAATAAAGACCCATTCGAAATTTGCTTCACGGAAGAGGGCCAGGAGTTCGTCATCTCTAGCCATATTCATCGAAGCTTCCGTCCCGAAACTAAAAGTGTAGTCGTGCTTCTTCTGATAATCAATAAGGAACCTTAGTAATGCCTTCGCCTCTTTTTTGTTCCCTATCAAGTTATCATCCACAAAAAAGGCACTCAGAACCTTTTGCTTTCTCAATTCATCTAACTCTCGCCCCACCTGTTCATGGGACTTAGTGCGCGGCTTACGACCAAACATAACGATGATATCGCAAAACTCGCATCGGAAGGGACAGCCTCTTGAGAACTGGAGGCTTACAGAGCTATATTTATCTAATTTGAGAAGATCAAATCTTGGAACAGGACAGTCATGCAAACTTACTGTTCCTGTTTCATGGTATAATTTCTTTGGGTTTCCTGAAGCATAGTCATTACAAAACTCGGGCCAAATGTACTCGCTCTCACCAGCTACAACCGTATCAGCTAGAGTTTCATATTCCTCCGGACAAAGCGAAGCGTAGCTGCCCCCAGCAACAACATAATAGCCCTGTTTCCGATAGAAAGTGAGAAGGGCCTGCTGGCGTTTAAATTGAACACCCATACCGCAAACTCCTACGATATCTGCCTCAGGCCGCAGGGGAATTGACTCGATATTTTCGTCGATAACATCGATCTCCCAATCCTGAGGAGATAGAGCAGCAAGGGTGGCAAGCCCCAAGGGTGGATTCAGATACCTTTTCCCACTGAGAATCTTCTCCATGGCAAACTTGTAGGTCCAAAAACTCTCAGGGAATTTAGGATTTATTAAAAGCAACTTCATACCATAACTCTTTAACAGAGACCTTTAGGAAATGATGCAACGCCGGACGTTAGTAACCTGTAAGACGTTCCAATTAAGCGACAACATGACAGTTTGCCGAAATGAAATCAACCCCATAAATAAATGTCTACCGACAGGACAAACTAACCAATAAAACCAGTCCGTCCAATCATAGCTAAAGGTTTATCAGATTCCGACCATCCATTATTAATCTTCTCGAAATTCCAGGTACCCCGACAAATACAAGTAGAATCTTCCAACGCATCCGACTAGAGATCATAGAAAGGTGGATACTAACTTCACCTTTGGAAAAGATGTTGGAAAACCATGTACACCCTGTACAGGATCTATTTGTCCAATCTTTCAATGATCGAAAACTCAAACGGATACATTCGTCTCAAAGGCGTTCGACAGAACAATCTAAAGGGCTTTGACCTTAGTATCCCTCTCGGTCAACTGGTCGTTGTCACGGGTCTTAGTGGCACAGGTAAATCATCTTTGGTCTTTGAAACCCTCCACGCAGAGGGGCAGCGACGATACGTTGAAACATTTAGCCCCTACGCACGTCAGTTTCTAGAAATGCTGGACCGTCCCAACGTGGAAAGTATCGAGAACATTCGTCCCTCGATCGCAATTCAACAGAGCAACAAGGTTAGAACCTCGCGGTCTACAGTTGGGACTATGACGGAACTCTGTGACTATTTTAAAGTTTGGTTTTCTCATGCTGCTTCTCTCTACGATCCAGAAACTGGAGAAAAAATAGACGACGACAACCCGGAAACGATTTTCAAAAAGGCTTCTTCGGCCTGGGCTGGAAGAACCCTTCTTCTCACCTTCGAAATCCGGAGACCAAAACACTACGAGTGGGACAAAATTATTAAATCTCTCTCCTTCCAAGGCTATTCACGGATTTTACACAATGGTCGGGTGACTAACTTGGAAGATTTCGAATCGATCAACCTATCAGATAGCAGCTTTTTCGTCATCCAAGACCGGATTTCTCTAACAAAGAAAAATGAATCTCGATTTTTAGAAGGATGCCGCACTGCGCTCAGGTTTGGTCGGGGCCGGGTTCACTTTTTTAATATGCGAGGTGTTTTGCTCGGACAGTTTTCCGAAGGACTTAATTCTCCTGTTACGGGCCAGTCATTCCGCTCACCTACGCCTTCTATGTTCTCCTTCAACTCGCCAGTAGGGGCGTGTCCTAAATGCCGGGGATTTGGCCGTATCATCGAGATCGACTATCAGTTAGTTATGCCGGATCATTCGCTCAGTATTTCTGGCGGTCTGATTAAGGCATTCCATGGAACTGTCTATAGCGAAAGTCAGCGGGATTTGTTACGAGCCTGTAAGAGAAAAAAGGTTCCAACGGATGTACCATTTCACGATCTCAGCCCGAAATACCAAGCATTTGTCCTCGATGGAGATAGTGACTTCCGATTGAAAAAAAAGAGCCTTCTCCACCCCTGGTACGGTGTACGGAGATTCTTCAACTGGCTGGAGAAAAATACTTACAAGATGCACGTGAGAGTGTTTCTCTCCCGTTATAGAACTTACACCGAATGTCCGGAATGCAAGGGCAACCGTCTTAAGCCTGAAGCGCTAAATTGGCGGTGGCACTGCAACACTCTCCCTGATCTCTACAAACTGTCAATTAGTAGACTATTCAATCTGTTAACGAAAAAGTTTTCTAAAACCGGAAGTCATCAAGCCGACATGGCAGCACAGTCAATCATCACTCGGATCCAATACCTTCTGGAAGTTGGCCTCGGATATATTACATTGGATCGCCAATCACGAACTCTGTCCGGTGGAGAAATAGAACGAGTTAACCTCACTTCTTGTCTGGGAACCTCCCTGGTAGATACCCTCTTTGTCCTCGACGAACCTTCTATCGGTTTACATTCCCGTGACATCGAAAGGCTCATTGCGATTCTCAGGAAACTTAAAGATCAGGGCAATACTGTCATCGTGGTCGAACACGACGAGTCTATAATTAAAGCAGCAGACCACATAATTGAACTTGGACCGTTCCCTGGTTCTAATGGAGGAAAACTCGTCTTCAGCGGAGGATTATCTCAGCTCTTACCAACTAAGGCTTCGATGACAGCAGCCTATTTAACGGACAGGAAAGGGATTTCCATCCCAGAGAAGCGCCGTACAATCAATGTGGATAGCCACGAAGCAGTCAGAAATTTTGGAAAGTTAACACCGGTTCTGTCGATTTTTGGTGCATCGAAGCATAATATACAAAACTTATCCCTCCGAGTTCCACTGGGAAGGCTTATCGGTCTTAGTGGTGTTTCGGGCTCAGGAAAATCCACCCTGCTTGACAACGTAATTTACCAGGGCCTTCTGGCAAGTGAAGGCATTGCTGTCGATGATCCTGCAAAGATCTCAAAGATCTCAAGTGACATAAATTTCTCCGAAGTAGCATTGGTCGATCAAAGCCCGGTAAACAAAACCTCTCGATCGAACCCAGCCCTCTACTCAAAGGTCTGGAATCCGATTCGGGAGCTCTTCGCCAAAACGGAGCAAGCTAAATTATCAGGCTTGAGCCCCTCAAGTTTTTCCTTCAATAGCGGCAATGGCCGATGTGAAGAGTGCAAAGGGCTGGGCTACGAGCGTGTCGAAATGCAATTTGTTGCCGATGTTTTTGTTACCTGTTCGAACTGTGAAGGCCAACGGTTTAAGCCGGAGGTTTTAGAAGTATCCTTCCAGGACAAGTCAATAGCTGACATTCTTAGACTGACCGTAAGTGAGTCCATTAGCCTATTCAAGGGTTTACCATCGATTACAAATCGGCTTGAGATCCTTGAAGAAGTTGGACTTGGATACCTTAGTCTCGGACAGCCTTTAAGTACAATCAGCGGAGGAGAATCGCAACGTCTCAAGCTGATCAAATACATATCAAAAGTAGGGAATTCTAGTAAGCCTGCTCTCCTTCTGCTCGACGAGCCAACAACTGGACTGCATAGACACGACGTCAAAAGTCTGATTGAAATCCTACATAAGCTGGTCGACCGAGGTAACAGTGTCGTTATTATTGAGCACCATCTCGACCTGCTCAAATCTACCGACTGGATAATAGAAATGGGCCCGGAAGCGGGTAACGAAGGGGGGCGAATCATCTTCCAAGGCACTCCCGAAAATCTGGTCAAAACGTCAATTCCAACTGCATCATTCCTTCGAGGAATGATGGAAAGAGAGAAAGGGAAAAGGACTAGACGGAGAACGGGAATTGAGTCCATTCCCAACCAACCCTGCCAGACCCTTGGAAATCATAAATTATATAAAAACATAGACGCCACCACCCAAAATATGGCTGGTGACATAGATTCCAAATATGAAAATAACGAAGCTAGATATCTTCAAGTCCGTGGCGCCCGAGAGAACAATCTGAAGAATTTTTCCGTTTCGATTCCTCATCGGAAGCTTACTGTTGTCACTGGTGTTTCAGGATCAGGGAAATCCACCTTAGCGTTTGATATCATATTTGCAGAAGGCCAACGCCGATTTATGGAGTCGATGTCCCCATACGCACGCCAGCATATAGAACAAATGGCCAGGCCCGACGTCGACCAGATCACTGGGATCCTTCCTACCGTTGCAATCGAACAAAGAGCAACTCATGGAACTCGGAAATCAACGGTTTCAACCATCACCGAAGTAGCACAGTATTTTCGGCTTCTATTTGCTCGTGCTGGCATCCAGCACAATCCGCGCACAAATAATAATCTTATCGCTCTCCCAGCAACTACCCTTCTGAAACGCCTTAAGGATATACTCAAAGAAAACCACCTACGTAGTGTTAATAAACTTTACCTTTGTTCTCCTCTCGTACGAGGACGGAAGGGGCACCATCAGCCACTCGCCGATTGGGCATCTGGTCGCGGATTTAAGCTCCTTAGAGTCGATGGGCGCCTAGTTAAGATATCCCGATTCAAGAAACTTGACCGCTACAGCGAACACGACATTGAAGTTGTAGTAGCAGAGTTCACGCCGGGACAGACAGCATCACTTAACCTTCTCCGAGAGAGACTTGCAGAAGCCCTCCAGCTTAACAATGGAGCTTGCTTCCTCGCACGATCTTCAGGCCAAATCGAAACTTGGCTCTCGACCAAGAGAACTGATCCTTCTACAGGAGAGTCATTTCCCGATTTGGACCCAAAGAATTTTTCTTGGAATTCCCCAAAAGGATGGTGTCCAACCTGCCGAGGCTACGGACAGATTTATGAATGGATGTTACAGAGCGATGATTTTCCCACTAGCATTGCGAGGATGGAACCGGGTAATCCCTGCTCCGAATGCGCTGGCTCCCGAATCAATGCAATTGGAAGAGCGGTTTATCTTTGTCTCGAAAACGGCAGAAAAATGAACCTTCCAGAACTACTCGGACTTCCTCCTCGAGATATCCTTGAGTGTCTTCATAAACTCAAACTCGACCGGAGAGGACGTGCCATAGTTAAAGAAATTCTACCAGAGATAGAAGATCGCCTCAATTTCATGAATCAACTGGGTCTTGGTTACCTCACACTCGATAGAGCGACCTCGACTCTATCCGGCGGAGAAGCGCAACGGATCCGACTCGCTGCTCAGTTGGGATCTACGCTTAGTGGTGTACTCTACGTTCTCGATGAACCGTCTATTGGGCTCCATGCGAGAGACAACGCCCGTCTTATAAAGGCGCTCCAAATTCTGCGTAAGAATGAAAATACCCTTCTTGTCGTAGAACATGACGAGAAAACGATGACATCCGCCGATCACATTATTGATATCGGTCCAGGCGCCGGACAACAAGGCGGAGCTGTAATGGCCGAAGGGAACCTTAGCGAAGTAAAAAAAGTAACCCCATCGCTAACTAGTCATTATCTAAAAAAAGGTATTCAACACCCACTACGTGGCACGTATCGATCCCTCCCCAAACCTTTTAATTCAAAATCTCCATCACGAAACCCTGATTGGTTGTTAATAAGGCGGATTGCACTTAGAAACCTCAAAGGTCAGGATCTACATCTACCCCTCGGACGGTTAATCATCGTCTGTGGAATATCTGGAGCCGGGAAATCGACTCTCATTCGAGACCTTGTCGGACCACTCGTAGCATATGCCTCATGCAATCGTCTCCAACGCCTCTCTAACCGTTCGCTCAATGGAACACTGTGTGATTCGGTCTCTATATTCAGGAGGTCCTTTAAAGACCTCCTGAATGGCCATCGCTTCCGCAATGTTATCGAAGTAGACCAGAAGCCAATAGGAAAAACACCGCGTTCCACCCCTGCAACGTATATCAAGGTATTTGATATCATTCGACGATTTTTTGCATCTCTTCCTGAGTCTCGAATCCGTGGCTACGATTCAAGCACCTTTTCTTTTAATACAAAGCAAGGTCGTTGCGAAGAATGCAGTGGGGCAGGCCGAATCAGACTGGAAATGAGCTTTATGCCCGATACCTATATCATTTGTGAGAAGTGTAGTGGAAATCGATATGGGCGAGAACTCGAAGACGTGAAATGGAAGGATAAGAACATTGCAGATGTCCTCAATATGACTTTCGAGGAAGCGGCCGGCTTTTTTGACTTCCATTCAAAACTCAAGAACGCATTCAACCTTATGTTGGAAACCGGCCTTGGGTACCTCACTCTTGGCCAAAGCAGCCCAACTCTCTCGGGAGGAGAAGCCCAGAGATTAAAACTGGTCAGCGAACTAGCAAAAGGTTTTCAATCCCACTCTGAAGAAGTCCGTGATTCAACACCCAAAAATCTCTACATCATTGAGGAACCAACAATCGGCCTCCATCTCTACGATTGCGAACGGCTCATTAAATTACTCCATCGCATCGTGGATCAAGGTCACACAGTCATCGTAATTGAACACAATCTCGATCTTATCGCGGAAGCCGACTACATCGTCGAGGTTGGTCCAGAAGGAGGCGAATCCGGAGGAGAGATCCTCTATCAGGGCCCGGCAACTGGGCTTCTCGATTGCAAACGCAGTCCAACCGCTCCGTTTCTAAAACAAAAACTTTCGACCTAGATCTCTCAACCATCAATGTAAGAGATCGGTTATTATAATTCCATATTACTCCGAATGTTTGTTCGAGCCGCAGACGGAATTGGGAATTAGGCAAGCCCCAAGACAAGGCGGAACAGATAAACATCCCTCCACCTTAGCGGATTATCTCGACGCCTTAAAACAATAACTTTATTTAACATCCTAATTATTTCCTTTTTCTAAAGGAGAAGGAACCAGTAAGTGCATTGTACCGAAATTGGGACAAACCCTTCAAATTTATTAGCAATGAATAAATCGACGGTAATCCGGAAAAGCCTTGCCTGCATGATGATACAGATGGCTTTCATGCCGCTCTTTGCAGACGAACATGAGCATTCCAGCCATAAAGAGCGTATTGCACGAAAGTGGCAGAGTAAATTAAAGGATTCTTACTTTCCTCAAAATGAGCGCAGATCCGGCCCTGTAGTATTTCTCGGCGTTTATACAACGCGAATAAGCCCTACGTTGAGCGCTCAACTAAAGCTCCCCACCGGGATGGGGCTAACAATTCGCCACATCGTCCCAAATAGTCCGGCAGCGGAGGCGGGACTAAAAGAACATGACATACTCCGCAAATTCGAAGACCAGATCCTGATTCATCCGCAGCAGCTCCAAGTTCTAACCCACGCACGCGACGAAGGAGATTCAATCTCATTTACCATCCTGAGAAAAGGTAAGGAAATTAAAGTCGAGGCGAAACTTAAAACCAAGAAGCCTGAGAAATATAACCGCGGCCACAAATCCCGGTTTGGGATTGATAGGCCGAACGGTTATGAAAAGGGCAAAAAAAACTTCTCTCCACCTCTATCCAATACTTGCGCAAATATGGCCCATCTGCACAAAAGAGCACACATATTCACGCAAGAACACAAAATTGCGGATAGAAGAAGTCATGTAATCCCATTGCCTCAGAACGGTTCCTCTAGCAAAAGCCCGAATCCGGAAAGGAAGCTTAGTCCTTCTAAATCACAATAGAAAAGCCACCTGATCGCCAAGAAAGAGAATGGCAATAACACTTCCCAGGTCCCTTTAATTCACCAGGGGACGGAACATCCAATCGGAGAAGTTAGAATTCTATTCCTAGCCTTTTGTGAAGATAAGGTAAATTGATTTCAGGAACGAATGCAGACTATAGGTTCAGATCGATAATTTGAAAAACATCACACCCCGTCCATGGGTGGAATCCAAACAACGTCTCACTTATTCTTCGGAATAAGTCTCCTTTAACGAATCAATCACATCCGGCTCAGCAAGTGTTGTTACATTTCCCAAAGCACGGCCCTCAGCAATATCACGGAGGAGTCTTCGCATGATCTTTCCAGAACGGGTTTTTGGTACATCAGCGGAAAAGATAATTTTCTCGGGAAGGGCAAATTTTCCAATCTTCTTTGCCACCAACTCATTCAGTTCGCTCTTTAACACATCGTCAGCGTTGAAGCCTTCCCGGACAATTACAAAGGAAACAAGACCCTGCCCTTTTATGTCGTGCTTCACTCCAACCACCGCAGACTCTGCAATCGCAGGATGTTCCACATAAATGCTCTCTAATTCAGCTGTCCCGATCCGATGACCTGACACATTAACCACATCATCGACCCGGCCAACAATCCAATAATATCCGTCCTCATCCTTTCGGGCACCATCTCCCGGGAAATAGTACTTCCCCTCCCATTTTGGCCAATAAGTTTCCTTATACCTTTCCGAACTTCCGTAGATCCCACGAAGCATTCCGGGCCAAGGGTTTCGAATTGAGAGAAGACCTGCAGTTGCCTCTTCCCCTGATTCCGTGAGGATTGTTGGGTCAATCCCAAAAAAAGGGAGAGTAGCACTTCCCGGTTTTGTAGGGGTAACACCTGGAAGAGGGGAAAGAAGAATTCCTCCAGTTTCGGTCTGCCACCAAGTGTCAACGATAGGACATTTTTCTCCCCCGATTTTTTTATGGTACCACATCCAGGCTTCTGGATTGATCGGTTCACCAACTGTACCGAGGAGACGAAGAGAAGACAGATCACTTTTCGCGGGCCACTGGTCACCCCACTTCATAAATGCTCGAATCGCAGTCGGTGCCGTATAAAAAATCGTTGCTGAGTACTTCTCAATAATTTCCCAGAATCTACCTTCGTCTGGCCAATTCGGGGCTCCCTCGTAAATGAGCACAGTAGCCCCATTCTGCAACGGTCCATAGACAATGTAACTATGACCGGTGATCCAACCTATGTCTGCGGTACAGAAATACACATCTTCTGGTTTAAGATCGAATATATACTTGGCAGTATGGTAGGTATAGACCATGTAACCTGCCGTGGTGTGAATTATTCCTTTAGGCTTCCCCGTAGTCCCACTAGTATAGAGCAGGAAAAGCATATCTTCACTATCGCAGTGTTCCGGCTCACATTTTCTCGGCTGATTCACCGCTAAATCATGATACCAGTAGTCCCTCCCCTTCTGCATTTGGCAGGCAAATGGCGCCTTTTCAGGATGTCTTTGTACAACAACGACGCTCTCAACACATGGACACTCCGACACACCCTCATCCACGATATTCTTTAGCGGAAGAACCTTGCCGCGACGCCACCCTCCATCGGCAGTGATCACACATTTTGACTCGCTGTCAAGGACTCTATCTTTAATCGACTCCGCTGAAAATCCTGCGAATATCACCGAATGAACTGCACCGATCCGAGCGCAGGCAAGCAGGGCAATTACAAGTTCGGGAATCATGGGCAAGTATATGGCTACTCGATCACCCTTGCCCACTCCAATTGCCTTGAGACTATTGGCGAAAACACAGACCTCTCTATAAAGATCAGAGTAGGTCAAAACACGCTCTTCGCCCGGTTCCCCTTCCCAGATAATTGCCGCTTTATTTCGAGTCGCACTTTTCAGGTGAGAATCGACACAGTTGTAACAGATATTGGTGCGCCCTCCTGTAAACCATTTGAAGAACGGTTTGTCCGAAGAGTCTAGGACGTTTTCCCATTTCTTAAACCATTGTAGCTCTCCTGCTACTTCTGACCAGTAAGCTTCGGGATCATCGAGGCTTTGGCGATAAAGCGCCTGATACTCTTCCATACTCCCAATATGTGCGGATTTGGAAAAACTCTCCGCGGGCGGAAATTTTCGATCCTCCTGTAAGACGGTATCCAGTTGCTGCGTTTTCATATTCGCGATCCTTAGGGAAAGATAATCACCCCAAAAGGGAGTGCAAATTAAATCTCTACATCGAAAATTCCCCGAGCATCAGAAATCGATCTAATGTTAAATTATTAATCAACACCCAATTTAAAACCTTCGCAAAGCTTTCTATTTCTCGTAAAATGCTCCACTTAGCATCTCAATGTCTCTAAAAATCAGTCCCCTAAAATAAGGGGCCAAACAAGGTGAACATCCAACTCTTTGACTACGAGATTCCAGAAAGCTCTATCGCTCAGTTTCCGGCACTAAACAGAGGAGATGCGAAGCTATTGGTAGTCGATCGAAAAACGCAAGGAATCACTACCAAACAGTTTCACGATTTTCCTTATCTGGTACCGAAGGGAAGTGCTTTATTCCGAAATAACGCTCGTGTGTTACAGGGCCGAATCCACGGCAATCGTCCGTCAGGAGGAAAAGTCGAATGCCTTCTATTGCGTCCTGGTAGAGATAGAGATAACTGGTGGTGCCTGCTTCGACCTGGGCGAAAATTGGGTCCAGGTCGAACATTTGAAAAAGGGGGGAGCTTCCATGCTCAGGTTCTGGAAAAGAAGCCCTCGGGAGAATTCTTAGTCCAATTCAACGTGAAAGATGGAGGGGGTGTACCTGAGATGGCAGAGAAGGCAGGCGAAGTGCCGCTACCTCCCTACATCAAGAGAGATCAAGAGTATAAGCAAGCAGTAGAGGATCAGGAACGTTACCAAACCGTCTATAACGATCCTGATAAAACCGTCGCTGCTGCTGCTCCAACTGCCGGTCTCCATTTTACAGAATTCATCCTGGAGGAACTAGATAGAAAAAAAATTCAGAGTTTCGACCTGACTCTCCATATCGGGCTCGGGACCTTCCACCCAATTAACACCGAGAAGATCCAAGACTATAGCATTCACCGGGAGGCTTATGAAATTCCTACGGACACGTTGGAAGCTCTCAAAAAACAAAGAATAGGTCCGAGAATCGCAATTGGAACAACCACTGTTCGAGCATTAGAGGATCTGTCGTTTAAAACTCAATCCAAGGCTATCGGTTCAACTTCTACATTGGGTAGCGATTCAATTTCGGCCGAAGCAAATCTCCTGATTTACCCTCCGTTTGAGTTCCAAATCTGCCAAGCGCTTTTGACCAATTTCCACCTGCCTCGATCGACTCTAATGTGCCTTGTTGCAGCATTTCTCACTCCCGGATCAACTGACGGAATTAGTTGGTTGAAAGAAATCTACCGCGAGGCTTTAGCGATGAACTACAGATTCTATAGCTACGGTGACGCTATGCTTATCCTATAAATGAACGAATTACCGATGGGTTGGGCCCGGAATAACGATCTAAAAGTCTCTGTCTGATTCCAGTACTTTTTCAGTTTGCAGAAATCCCCTTACTCATCATCGTTACAGATAATGAGAAGCAAATGCATAAAATCTCTTATTCAAACTTGTAGTATCGTAATCGGCCTTTGCGTATTAAGCCAGTCGCTTGGCGGTGTTGAGGAGATCTACAAAGCCGATCCCTCCCATTCAGGAATTGGGTTCAAGGTCCGGCATTTTTTTACCTCTGTTCCAGGCATGTTTACTGATTTTGAAGCCACCATCATAAGGGACACTGAGAATTCTGAAAACAACAGCGTTGATGCTATTATCGTCGTTGACAGCATCAACACCCACAATGCGAAAAGAGATAAACACCTCCGGAATGAGGACTTTTTTGATGAACCAGGACATCCTACCATTACCTTCAAAAGCACTCGGTGGGAGGAGATCGGGGAGAATCAATTTAAGGTCACAGGAAACCTTAAGCTGTTGAATATAACTAAAGAGATAATCCTCGATGTTCGTCTCACTGGATCCGGTCCAAATCATCGCGGCGTTTTTCTCACCGGCTGGGAATTGGAAACAACCCTAGATCGTCGCGATTTTGGTATCACCTACGGGCAAGATATTATTGGAAACGACGTTTCTGTAGAAATCTCTATAGAAGCGCAAAAGCAATAATCCTCCTGGCTAAACTGATTCCCAATAGCCCATCTGACCCTCAGCATAATTACCAAAACCCTAGTTTTTCCCATTCAAAGGAAGATGGGGACTGAGCTCGAGAGTGCTAAACTTTTTGATGCGACCCGGAAGGTTTTGATCCTGTTTCGGCTTTGGACAATCCTAGTCACGACTAATGGACCGGACGTAACGAAAATCGAAATAGTACAGCAATGAATCGAATTCTCTCCTTGTCAGACGACCCGCATACTTTCCTATGTCCAGTTGATCAAAGATTACCTTGGGAAGATTCCGGGGTAGATTCTTTTTATATTTCTCCAATGCCTGAAGCTGTTTTTTCAAAAGTTTGACAGAGATAACAGCATCAGGCAGATCCATTTCCCCAAGAAAAATACTCCGCCCGGTAGTGTATTTCTCAGTATCAAATAAAACCGAATAATTTTCTTCAAATTTTGACAGGGATCCTCCAGAAACAGTTCCGGATGAGAAATCATTCGAACTCGAAGCCTCAGAACGAGAATTCGCGTTTAGCGTGATAATCAAAGTTAATGCACAGAATATAATCTTATCCATAGGTTTCCAATTGAGAACTAGTGGCTTTCGGACGAAACATCCCTGAACCTATCACAAGCAATGAGTGTTGTCACTCTTCGAATTAAACTTGTGGTTTACTTGGATACAGAGGCAGAAAGACTATCCCGAAATCATGTCTCTATAGATTCTCGTGCGATAATAAATCTATATGATGAAACCGATCTGAATAAGAGATCGTCCGTCTGCCAGGTAGTAATGCGATCGGAAAATCTCGGGATGAATTCCCTTCCCCGTAGTTAATAATTGGGGTATGGATGCAACTCCATCAGTCGCCAAAAGAAGAATCCGGTTATAAAGAAAGTTAGAGAACCGCTTAGATCAAAGGCCATAGAATCTCCATACCTGAGAACGTGGGATGTTTTTATGTTAAGCTGATGGCTGCGACATTTTAAATATGGGCGAACGAATGATTCAGGCTTTTCATCCCAGTGAGGGAAACGAATTGGTAGACTCCAAACTCAACTATGCCGACAACACGGGGGCCAATACGCTGTCTCTAGTTTCAATTGTAATACCGGTATTCAATGAAGCTATTCTTTTGCCCCATACTCTTGATAGTATTGACGCTATCCCTGGCGATAAAGAGGTAATTGTAGTGGACGGTGGAAGCACCGACGGCACACTGGAATGCGCTAAAAAGCGAGGAGCGATGTTGATTTTATCGCCTGTTTTAAATCGTGCTCAACAGATGAATCTTGGGGCGCGTGCAGCAAAAGGGGACGTCCTCCTTTTTCTTCACGCTGATACACTTTTGCCTCAAACAGCTCTTCAAGAAATCCAAAAAGTTCTTCTAGAATACAGGATTGTAGGGGGTGCTTTCTCTCGCCATTACGATCATCCATCCCTCTTTCTCCGGATCACCTGCTTCTTGGCCAAAATACGAAGCCGATGGTTGGGCTGGTATCTTGGAGATCAAGGGATATTTGTCCGAACTTGCGTATTCAGAAAAATCCGGGGTTTTCGGCACATTGAAAACTTCGAAGATTTGGAATTCTCCCGCTCTCTCAGAAGTTTCGGACATACCGTTACCCTCAATCCCTCAATTCTCTCGTCAGGTCGCCGATTTGGACAACATCCAATCCTCCGAACCCTAAAAGACGTCCTTCTTACCCTAAAATATCTAAGCAAGAACAAATCAACGAGATAGAATCTTGAGGTTACATCCAGAGCTTATCGTCCCCTAACCGTAATGGGTATAGAGTTATCCTAGACAAGGGTAAAAATAGAGACATCTGGACAACTATCAAAGTGGAATTGACTAACCAAATTAAAGAAGTGGGGCCAAGTAAGAATTTACCAATCAAGGGTGCACTCGTTTTAGCAAGTCTTATCGTAATCATAATTCTGGGCCGGTTATTTGTAATAGGAAACTCTCTTGAGTCCTTTAATCTATGGGTAGAAGACCTTGGGAAATGGGGGTACATAACCTTCTTCGGGATATATGTTTTCTCAACTGTTTTGCTTCTGCCTGGATCCGTTCTAACCCTTGGAGCCGGGTTTTCCTTTGGTATGGTAGTCGGTTCATTAGTTGCTTCTATCAGCGCCACTGTGGGTGCATCCTTGGCATTCCTAATTGCTCGATATCTTGCGCGTGATACTGTTTTGAAGAAATTAAATCAAAACGTGAAATTTGCAGCTGTCGATTCAGCCATCGGAAGGGAAGGAGGAAAAATCGTCCTCCTTCTCAGACTGAATCCTATTTCACCATTCAATACTCTAAACTATTTCCTCGGTTTAACCGCCGTTAGATTCTGGTCCTACTTGCTAGCAAGCTGGATTGGAATGATTCCGGGCACCATACTCTATGTCTACCTGGGAGTAGCGGGGAAAGCGGGACTTGAGGCTGCTTCCGGAAAACAGGGGAGAAGCACACTGGAATATATCCTTCTAGGAATTGGTCTTATAGCGACTCTAATTCTTACAATATACATTGCTCAGATCGCAAGGAAAGCCCTACAGGATTCAGAACTCCATGGAAACTCTGTTGAACCATAGCAAACAAATTCCTATTCATCTAAACTTCGGGTTCAGATCTAAAATTAAGGCAACAAAACCGTGAAATTAAAGAAGCTATTAGAATATTTTGTGTACATCCTTGTTTTTCTAACTCCATACTCACTTGGAGCTTCTGGACTCAGGATTTTGCCAAAAATCGACCATTCTGTCTGGAGCGAGCTCCTGTCTAACTATGTCAACACCCTGGGCCTTGTTGACTACGGACGATGGAAATCGAATCACTTGGACCTAGCAAAGCTGGACCGGTATCTGGATCAATTCAGACTTGAAGCAGATCCCTATGCAAAAGGCTTGGGATTAGCAGCTTCTCTCGTAAACGCTTACAACGCTTTTACGGTTCAATGGATTCTAGATAACTACCCGACTGAAAGTATTCGCGAGTTGAAAAACTCATGGACGGGAAAGCGGTACACAATTGGCGGAAAGCTGCTTTCCTTAGATAACATTGAAAATAATCATCTGCGACCACTCATTGGGTGGAAAGTCCATGCCTTGATTGTCTGTGCCGCGCGAAGCTGTCCCCCTCTCAGAAATTCTGCCTATAGCGAAGTGAGTTTCGACGCGGAAATCGAAGAGGCGTATCGAAATTGGCTTAGCAGAAGCGATCTAGCTAAGTTCAATCTTCCTGCAGGGAAAGTTGAACTCCCAATGATCTTTAAATGGTTCGCTAAAGATTACGAGAATGGTTGCAGCGTAGATAAAATCCTTCGCTCTTATGCACCTGAAAATTACAGGGAGTTCGTTAAGTCTGGCAGCTACAAGATTGTCTACAAAAGATATCATTGGGGCCTTAACGATCAATCAGAATTAGGAAAATTATATAAATAGAATCTCGTCGATCGCATAGTTGCTCGACAATGACAGGGCCAAATTTATCCAGCAGAATTTTTCCAAAGTTTGGAACGCCTCCACCCTGGTTATAAAGATTAAGATTCTGTACTGTGTTAATCCGATCAGCGCAGGTTCAATCAACAGCTACGATGATTCTCGATTTAACCCCAAATAGCCAAACTACCTTCACAGTTACCGAAAGGTAAAACTACCAGGGAGCCTCATCAGTGGGAAAACTGGATGTGGCAAATAGAGTTCTTTTGATTAATACTAGCGCCGAAAAACAAGCGGCTCCTACCTCTATATTACACAATACCCTGTTCTAAAAGAGGAAACTCGCGTTACTTGTTTAGATAATCCCCTCAAAAAAACCCGTGCGTCACCTTATAAGTGAATTGGCCGATGGGTGAAAGCGTGGCAAATAGCCACAGCGGCTGCATCCGCTTCATCCGGTTTTAGCACATCATTAAGCCCCATCAAACTACGAACACTTCTGGCTACTTGATCCTTACTAGCCCTTCCGAATCCGGCTACCGCCTGTTTTACCCGAAGAGGAGCGTATTCAAAAACCGGTTTCTCCTTAAGGACAACAGCTGCCATTGCTGCCCCACGAGCCGCACCAAGAACCAATGCTGTTCTTGTATTTTGAACATAAATCGGCTGTTCCATGGCAACATGATCTACCTGTACTTCACCCAATAATTCTCCAACGACCTTACATATCTTTCCGATACACATTGGCATGGGGATACTAGAGTTCAGCTTGATAGTCTGGCTTCGCAAAAGGTCTATGCCCGAATCTCCAAAACTCAGAATGCTCAGTCCAGTTCCTCTAAGGCTCGGATCAATTCCCAACACAACTCCACGGTAGGGCTTATGGCGAATCGACTCCACCTCTCCTATCCACTCCGGAGATTGCCCTCCCCGTTCTAATCTATCCGCCCATAGGGCTCTCACTGATCGGCGCGGCATCTCCTGACAATATCTATTAGCTTACTCGGATGCTGTCGAGGCCTGAATAATGATTTAATTACAAATCCTAAGTTAAATGAGCACCGATCAGGAAACAGATAGTCGACCGTTTTCAATCGAAAATATGTCCCAGTTACAGCCCAATTCGGACGGCGGCGGACTAGTCCCGCTTGCAAAAATTTGCAGCTCGGGTGACAAGGCTTCCCAAAATCGGGCTCGGCAAAGAGGATCAAGTTCTCCCAGGACATCATCCGCCAATACCACAGGCTTAATACCGCTACATTCGAACCACCATCTGCACTGGGCAAGCCTAATAGCTATAGCGAGCCCACGCTGCTCTCCTTCAGAAGCAAAAGCTTGGACTTCCCGTCCGCCCAACTGAAAAATCAAGTCATCCCTATGGGGACCTACTGAAGTCGCCCTAATCTCTTGATCCCGCCTTTTTCTCTCCCGCATCAAGGTAGCGAAGTCCGATTCTGAATCACCCCCAACCTGGGTCGAATACTCAAGCCGTGGCTCTACACCGCCATCTGTTAGCTTAGAATAAAAATCTATCACTTCGTCATTGAGAGAACGAACAGCAGAACGCCTTTTTTGGATAATTTGGATCCCGCATGATGTTAAGATCTTCTCAAAAGATCTCAGTAGACCATCGTCTTCTCCCTCTCGTAAAAGATGATTCCGCTCACGAAGTGCCCGATGATATTGGCGGAGACAGTTGAAATAAACCGGATCCGTAGAAGAAAGAGTGAGATCTAGGAATCGGCGTCTACTCGCAGGCGCACCTCTAATAAGTTGAATATCATCTGACGAAATAACAACAGAGGGGAAGCGGCCCAAGTGGTCACCTAGCCTCAAGACAGGATCTCCGTCAACCTTGATGTCACTAGCACCAGACTCAAGGGAACAGGCGATCTCAATCTCACCTTTCCCCTCATAATCCAGAACATACCTTATCTGGGCTCGATTTCGCCCAATAGTAACAAGCTCTCTCCGATCTGAGGTTCGAAAAGACCGAAGAGCTGAAACAAAGTTTAACGCTTCAAGAAGGTTGGTTTTCCCTTGCCCATTCCTCCCAAGGAAAAACTGATGAAGCCCCTCGAATTCAAGATCGATAAACTTAAAATTACGGAAATCTTCGACCTTTAAAGAAAGGAATTTCACGGAATTCTCAACTCCTCACCAACTTTTAAATCGTGCGGACTGTCGAGAAGACCTCGATTCGCCTGATAGATATCCATCCATCGAGCGGCACTCCCATAAAGCTTTTCACTGATTAGACTAAGATTGTCACCGGGCTCAACAACGTAAGAAGTAGGCCTCGATACCGGTGCCTGGGAATCAAATCTCTCGTCTTCTCTCCTCTCGTCTACCTCCAATTCAATCTCTTCGGAAACAGGGGGAAGTTTAACATCCCTCTCACTGACCGATTCCTGCTTCTTCCCCAATTTTGTTTTTGCGGCCAGGAGCTGGCGCTTCAGCTCAAGATTCTCCTTTCGTACTTGTTCGACTAGCTCTAAGAGATCCAACCTCTCCAACGGATCCTCGAACGGCTTAGCAGGGAAAATTCTTGCGAATTCCTTCATAGAAGTCTCGATCAGCTGCCGCACCCGTTCAGCACTTGCTGACTGCGGATCTGTCTCAAGGTATTTCCGGAAGTGGTAGATCGCTGAAATCGGATCCTTCAAATGCTGTAAATAAAGGTTACCTGCCTGAAGCTGTGATTGTGGTGCATCCCTTCGCCTTTCAATTACGATAAGAAAAGCATTCAACGCCTCATGATTCCTCCCTTCCTTAAGTAGTTGCAATCCCCTTTCATAGTCTCCATCTCGGATTTCAGGAGGGGCAGAATTCAAATTTTCTGAACAACCGGTAACGGCGAGAAAAAGAAAAGCTGTGAACAGTCCAAAAATTATATTACGGATCATATACCCAAATTACACAGGGTAGTTGATCAAAATAAAGACTGAAGTCTAAGAGATTTATAGACTTTGGCCTCTAGCACACAGAGATAATGATCGGCCACGACTCGTTAGGAATTCTTAATTCAGAAATTTCTTTTTGAATCTTCAATTCAACTGATCATATCTAAACCATACTCGTAGGATCGAGAACTTGGTCGATTGTTTCTTCATCGAGCCATCCTTTTTCAAGAAGAATCTGGCGCAGAGTTTTGTTTTCTGAATAAGCGAGTTTTGCTACTTCAGCTGCCCGATCGTAGCCAATATGGGGATTCAAAGCCGTTACTAACATGAGCGACTGTTCGACCAGATTACTGCACCTTTCCTTATTCACTTCGATCCCATCGATACAACGGTCCGCAAAAACCTGGGCTCCACGACCCAGACAGCCAATAGCCTCGTGCAAAGAATAAGCAATCAGAGGAATTGTGACGTTGAGCTCGAAATGACCATCTCTCCCGCCAACAATTACCGAATGGCACAAACCCATGCTATAGATCGCGACCTGAATTAGCATTTCACTCATCACCGGGTTCACCTTTCCAGGCATAATAGAGGACCCAGGCTGAGTAGCCGGAAGATTTAGCTCGCCCAATCCAGACCGTGGACCGGAACCCAACATGCGTACATCATGGGCTATTTTAGTGAGACTGGCAGCAATAGTATTGAGGTGGCCGGCAACTTCGACAGCATCATCCCTGCCACCTTGTGCCTCAAAATGATTATCTGCTTCCCGGAACATAATCCCAGTCTCCTTGCTTAACAGTGCAACCACTTTTGCCGCGAATTCAGGATGGCAATTGATTCCCGTCCCGACAGCAGTTCCTCCAATTGCTAGCTCCTGAAGAGCTTCGATAGCTCGATTTGCTCTCTCCACGCTCTTGTGCACTTGAGCAGCATATCCTGAGAATTCCTGTCCAAGGGTGAGAGGAGTAGCATCCATTAGGTGAGTTCGACCAATCTTCACGATCTCCTTCCACTGCTCCGATTTCTTCAATAGTGAAGATTCCAATTGGGTAAGCGAAGGCACTAGAGTGTTATTTAATGCTACCGCGACGCTAACATGAAGTGCTGTCGGGACGATGTCATTAGAAGACTGACCCATATTAACGTCGTCATTGGGATGAATGGGAATACGCGATCCAATCCGTTCACCTACCATCTGACTGGCACGGTTAGCAATTACCTCATTGATATTCGTGTTAGATGACGTCCCCGAACCAGTCTGAAAGACATCGACTGGAAACTGCTCCGCTAATCCCCCTTCGGCAATCTCTCTGGCGGAAGATCTTATCAACTCCGCCTTATCCGAGGCCAGTTGATTTAGATCTTCGTTGGCAGTTGCACAGGCCGATTTCACAAGACCTAGACCTCGTATGAATCCCTCTGGCATCCTATGACCACTAATAGGGAAATTTAGGACAGCCCGCTGAGTAGAAGCCCCGTAGAGCGCTTCGTTAGGGACCTCCATCTCTCCCATGGAATCCTTTTCCTTTCTCATTCCTTATTCTTCCTCCGTCGATTCTCTATCATTATTTCCTTCTTGTCCTGAAGCAACGTCATCAATTTCCAATTCACCTTTTTCATCCCTTAAAAGGGGACCCTCTAACACTGCTTCGCCCATTCCCCTGTCATTGGATTCTTCAAAGGAAAGACGCCGCAGCGGCTCATCCTCAGGCCGAGCAATGACAGGAACTGTAAAATCAAGAAACTCTCCATCTCGACGTACTCGAACTCCAACAAACTGGTTTTCGCGAAGATAGAATACCGCTTCACTGACATCACTTACGTCTCGGATTTCGCTATCCCCAAGTGCAACAAGAACATCACCGGAGAGTAATCCAGCCTCCTCAGCCGGAGTTTCCGTAGTTACTTTTTCAATAACCACCTGGGAACCTTCCTTTCTAGAACTTAAGGGCTCAACCTCGATTCCTATCCATCCGTAGTTGATCTTTCCAGAAAAGTGAAGATCGTCACGAATCCTAAGTGCAGCACGAGCAGGTAATGAATAGGATCCCTGCACTTCAACCGGGAGCGCGTAAACCAAGATCCCCACCAACTTTCCGTTAAGATCAAGTAGAGGCGAGCCCCCCTCCCCTGGCCCACCAGGTATGTCGGTCCTAATATAGGGTACGGGAAAAATGTTAGACCCAAACCGACTCTCTGTACCAGTAACCAGCCCGAGGGAGGGACTGGGTTTGAACTCGAGCAGAGCGCTAATCCTTAAAACCATTGTGCCTGCAACAGGCAACTCAGGGGAGTCTGTTAGATGGAGGAATCTGAAATTAGTTGGAATCGATAAAATCCTGAGGAGCGAGATATTAGTATAGGAATCACCTCCCAACATTTCCGCCGCATAGGAAATCTCTCTGTGCACAATCCAAATACGGTCAGCACCTAACGTCGAATTTGCGTTGGTCATGACGTGTCCATCACGACTGATGAAAAACCCGGTTCCTATGTCCACACGGGTTTTACCCCCTTCTCCTGCATTTTCAAAGGCGGCACTGACTCGGACCACGGCATCGCGGTTCTCTTCATACACCTCTTGGATTCGGCGTTGCAGACTTAGGAAGTCTCCTTCGTCTTGAGCTTCCGTTAATCCAAAAAGACAGAGTCCCAAAAATACCAGATAAATCCACCGGGTATACCATAAGCTAGCCATCAGCAAATTCTTAGAAAGACAATACAATCCCCACAAACAAGAGTTTGCCTTAGGACGTCTCACGTGCAGTCGCTCGATACTCATCAGAATCGTTACGATATACAACTAAAAATCTCTAATCCCAAGTCTGGAACCATTAGAAAAAAGAATCCACAGGTTACGAGCCAGACAGATTCCCAAAATTCCTAAAAGTACTGCAACGAAGGTGCCGAAACGAATCGCACATCATCACGGACAGGAATCCCCTGGACATTCGATGACGGCCGAGACTCAGGGATGGAGGACAATGCGGTAAACGTGCGCGGCTTTAGATTTTTCTGATAGGAAAGTTCCTTTTCTTGTAGCACCTCAATGACTTCGATAACAAATGTTTTTTGGAGCCTCGGGGAACGGAATATCGTAAAGTTTTGGGCTTGCCGAGACTCAACCAACTGCGGTCCGGTCGATAGTTCAACCGCCGTTGTACCAGTTACTCGGTTTGCCAGGGGCTCATGCTCCTTTATCGCTACTTCGTTTTGAAAAACAATGTAGACCAAAGCCGCGACCGCCGCAGCAGTGACAGAAACAGTAGTCGCTACGCGAATGAAGAGCATCCGAAAGCGAGAAGGGTTCCAAGGTTCCTCGCTCACCAAAGCTTGCAAAGTTCTCCGCCGCAAATCCCGATCAAAGTCCTCCCAGAATTTCACCGATGGCCGCTCGCTCCGCTTCAGCCGGAGGACATCCTCAAGACTTACTTTCTGGCGGCTTTCTTTAAAATAACTCTTCATTCGAAACCTGAAAAACTTAATCTATGTAGGCCTGTAAATAAGCCTGGAGCTGTTGCTTAGCGTAGTGAAGTCGTGATCGGACCGTTCCTATGGAGCAGTTCATGACCTCCGATATCTGTTGATGGCTGAGCTCTTCAATTTCAAAAAGCACTACGACTGCTCTATGTTTAGGAGACAATTTATGCAGTGCTTCGTTCAATTTTTCCTGGAGTTCGCCCAGCATAACGGATCTATCAGAATTCGTCCTAGTCACTAATGCTTCGATGATTTCAGCAGAAGAAACTTCCTCGCTGATCTTTTCGAAGCTGAAGAAATGACGCATTCTATTTTTCCTTAAATTGGTCAAAGTTGTATTGATGGCGATGCGATAGAGCCAAGTAAAAAAAGAAGATCTGCCTCGGAAACGTTTAAGCGAACGAAACGCCTTTATGAAAGATTCCTGGGTAAGATCAGCCGCATCCTCGCGGTTGGAGGTAAGATTGTAAATTATGGAAAAGAGTCGTTCACGATACTTGAGTACCAAGTGATCAAACGCTTCAACATCACCGCTTTGAACTCGACGCACGTACGCAAGATCATCATCAGTCTGTTCTGCCGAGCCAAACGACCTTTGAGTTAGGCCTTTTTCAATTGCCACTGAGGAATGCATCTAGTCGTTCTTCTTAAGGATCCTCGAAGACGACGCAATCTTATTTCATCGTGAGGGCCCTGTTCGATTTCGGATTAAACTACAACTATTTGACCTCCGAAATCTTCCGCTAACTTACCATCTTAGAGTTCCAAAGATTCCACATGCTTTCGATATCCTGAGATTGCATCCAAAACTCATCACCTTGGTCCCTCAAAGAAATTTTGAAGGCATATTCAGAATATATGCGAGTATGGGAGTCCCAATGAATGAATCAACAGGTTAGTGGTCAAATAGACTCTTCTCACCAATATCCGCCACCCAATCGCAGATCTCGGATAGAAATTTCACTGGGGCATGTTTTGGGAAAGGGGCCAGGGCGGATTCGGCACAATCCAACTCTCTTCGAAACAGTGCGATTGCTTCCTTGAAAATCCCATAATCAGCTAATAAATCTCTAATCGCGCCGAGATCAACCTCCTGACCACTCTGGATCATTTTAATGAGGTCATTCCTCCGTCCTTTATCGAGACGCTTTAAAAGAAGGAGAACAGGAAGAGTCACTTCCTGATTGGCAATGTCCGTCCCTAGTGTCTTCCCTGTCCGCTCCTCCCTTTCAACAAAGTCAGCAAGATCGTCATAGATCTGATAAGCAATGCCAAGATGCCTTCCATACCTTCCAGCTGCCTTAACAAACTCAACTTCGTAACCTGCGAGTTTCGCTCCAAGGAACGAGGAGACATAAAAGAGCTCAGCTGTTTTCAAGTCGATTACTCGATAGTAATCCCCAACCGTTATAGATGGATTTCCACGCTGAAAAGTTTGTTTGATCTCCCCGGAACAAACCCTGCGAGTTGATGTCGCGACCGCTCTACAAACATCGACTATAGGAAACTCGGATGCAAGCTTGAGAGCGTGAGAGAAAAGCGCATCACCTAAAAGCACTGCGACCTTTGAGCCGTATTTTTTACTAACTGTCAGATCATTATGCCTGAGAGTCGCACCATCAAGGACATCGTCATGTACCAGAGTTGCTAGATGGATGAATTCCATTACTGCGGAAGCCTTGACGAGATCTTCCGGCACCACATCTTCCGATAGCCAGCCAGAATAAAAGAGGAGAATTGGCCTAAGACGTTTTCCACTGTTTTTTAGGCAAAAGGCCACCATATCCTGTATTTCAGATTCAAATTCACCGATCTGATTATCCATGTAACTGGATAGCTTCTCTAGATGCGGTTTTACTCGAAACGCGATTAAACCAAGGTCAGAAGAATAGGATTTCTGACTGCTCTCATTTTCTGCCCCACCAAGCATAGATCCAGAAACTAGCCCATTACTTTCCAAAATCAAGTTTTCTGAATCATGGATTTCAGTTCCTTTAAAGAATTTTTATGCAATGAGTTTCGGACCACGGCATATATGGAGGAATTAAATCCTTTTTCCCAGGGAAACATCCATGATGTCATTGACCTCGTGTGCAAACCAAAAGAAAGAAGACTAACCAACCTACTGGCACAGCCTATCTATTTCTGAGAAACGCTAAGGCCTCGGTCGACCAAGCAGAGTTAGACCCAAGAGCATAGCTGGGCCGAAGTATGGTTGACCAAAACTCACAGGAAACTAAACAGCGACTCATTTGCCTAGGAATCAAACCCATCACACGGCCACTATCTAGCCCCAAGACCTTTTCTTATGCCGGTTAGATCGAGAGCGTTTTCTACGCTTGTGCTTCGCAATCTTGCGTGCCCTCGTTTTTCTCAGATTTCCCATTAGCGCTGTAAATCGTTTAACTCTGGATTTGGGCGCAACGCGCCTTGAATCGATCAGCTTTATTCCGATGGATCACACAGTTCTTAACTGCCTTATCTAGACCGGAAACATAGGCCCGAATCGCCTTGTTTATCGTCTCATTTTCTCCCTCTGCAACAGCCTGATCTAAATTTTTCTTTAGTGTACCCAGACGGCCCCGCGCCTGTCGGTTACGTAACTGACGCTTCGCATTTTTCCTAATGTCTTTTTTGGCTGCTTTAAGAGTCGGCATAAGATGCAAAATTGGAAACGGCGAAAATGGCGGTCTCCATCCATCGTGTCAACAGGGATTTTTCACCCGTCAGCTCTACGACAGCACTGGCTTTCTGTATATCGTGAAGAAAAGAGGCCTCCGGGGAGGAATAAGCCGGATTCTGTTACCCTAACTCGACAATTATTAGTTGCCGGATGATAGGACGCATTTATTTATCTATCGATGAGTTACATCGATTCTCGACGAATCGAGATGCGACATACCCGAGACTTCTTTAGGTGGGCTACCTTATCTCCTATTCTGTCTTGCACCGGATTGGGTTTATCCTGCCCCCTCGGTCACCCTAAGGGCGGTGAGCTCTTACCTCGCCATTTCAACCTTACCTGACCTCCACGACACTGTCGTAGTATATCGGTCTGGCGGTATTTTTTCTGCGACACTTTCCGTTACTTTGGATTTACATCCTAAATACCCTAGTTTTCACCAGGAATCCTGCCCTACGGTGTCCGGACTTTCCTTTCCCTTCTCAAGGAAGAGAACAAATGCACTCTCCCCGAAGACCTTTGATATGGAACTACGGACTTACTAAATTTGCAAGATAGAAAACTAGCAATAGAGCAACCGCCCACAATTGTTACAGGAAGTAATTTCCTTAGCTATACGTGTTTCCATTTCGAGATCCGTGGGAAGTTTTATGTGGCAACCAGTACACTTATGCTCCACCACCGGGACGACAATCGGTAACCTTTTTACCTGCTTCTTTACATAATGATAAGATCGAAGTTCTGATTTTCCAATACCCTCCTCAGCCTTCCGAAAATCCTCCTCAGCTCCTTCCAATTCCTGGGAAAACTCCAATTTGTGCTGAGATCTCCGCACTATTTGCTTTTCATACTCCTTAATCGTGGCTTTGCGCTGAGCCTCATCGTGTTTCGCTGATTCAGCCGATTCGTCGATCATCAGCATTACTTCAATTTCCTCTTCCTCCAACGTGCTAATCTTATCCGCAATACTATTAATTTCGTGCTGGAGAGCACGGTATTCTTCGTTCTTTTTTACTGTCAACTGCTGGGTCTTATAGCGGTTCAATTGGTCTTCAGAAGCTCCCACCTCATTATCGAGATCTTTTCGTCTTAATTCCAACTCTTGGACAGCTTTTTTTACTGACTCGATTGCCTTGTGCTCAGTATCAATCTTGATTTGATATCCCTGAACTTCAACAGGTATCCTTTCCAACTGTTCCAATATTCGATCACAGCGAACATCGCACTCTTGCAGCTTTAGCAGGTTTTCTATGAACGGTTTAGACATAGTATAGATATACAGGAAATTAATGTAGGCTACAAGATCCCGTTGTCCAGTCTCCTTTGTCACTTGAACCAAATATCAATTTTTAAATTTCAATGGTGTTCCTAACTCCTCCTCATTTGCTGTTCGCTAAACTTTTTTCTGAGGAAACTTCTAGTTTTTGCAAACCGTGATCAGTCTGAGAAAACCTCTCCTGGAACGGAACCCGGTATCATCGGTCATCGCTTTGACCGATGCCATTTTCGCACCACAAGGATCTTTGGAGAACTATCTGGCCTTCGGCCATCGACCTCAACAGGAACAGATGGCAATTACTGTAGCGCAGGCGCTGGCTAGCGACCAACCCCTTGTTTTTGAGGCTGGAACTGGAGTTGGGAAAAGCCTTGCCTACTTGGTCCCTTCAATCATCCATGCCATCGAAAGCAACCGGCAGTGCATCCTCTCTACCCATACCATCTCACTTCAGGAGCAAATTATCCGTAAGGAACTACGACACTGCCGGCGCCTTTTTAGTACCGACCAGAGTTTGAAACCATATGAAAAGTTTCGTTCAGCTCTCCTTTTTGGCAGAAGTAATTACCTCTGCCCTAATCGCCTTACGAAAGCCCTGACGTCTCAAAATGAACTATTCCCTAGCACCGAAATGGCCGAGCTTAAACGCATTGTGGATTGGGCGGGAGAGACTAAAGAGGGTCTCCTCCAAGAGATCAACCCAACACCGCCTGTAAACGTATGGGAATGGGTCAATGCAGACGCCAGCTCCTGCAATCGAAATGTCTGTAGCCCGAACCATTGTTTTTTCCAAAAGGCACGCCAGCTCCTCGAAGAAGCGAATCTGATCGTACTCAATCACAGCCTATTCTTCTCCCTCCTGCGGACCTCGCTCGCTGGCGATGGCCCGGGAGTTCTATTCCCTAATGACTTCGTTATCCTCGATGAAGCTCAAACCGTTCCATCAGTTGCTACCGAGCAACTCGGAATACACATCAGCTCCTACGGACTCAACCGCCTCCTCAGGCGCCTCTACAATCCAAACAATGGAAAGGGAATTTTTTCCCTCTGCGGCGTCCCTTCCGACAGGAAGACAGTTGAAGAAGCAATCCAGTTAGGCGAACGTTTCTTTGGCCTTATACGACAAGATCATCTATCTAGCCAAAACATCGTCCGCCTATACGAGGAGAACTGGTGCGATCCCTTTATCAATCCCCACCTTGATAAGATCATCCTAAAGATTGGACACATCGCTGACCGCCACACAAAAGAATCCGATCGGGTTGAATTGCGTGATTTAAGGAATCATCTAACACGCTATCGCAATTCTATAACTGAATGCGTTGAGCTCTCTCAACACGATCACGTCTATTGGTTGGAGAAAACGGGACAAGCAGAGAATATCGTAAAGTTGAGGAACGCCCCCATCGATGTTGCCCCCCAACTCCGGGAATTTGTGTTTTCTCGGCAAACTTCCGTCATTGTTACCAGCGCCACCCTTGCCGAAGATATTCGCCTTGATAGCTTCTCGGAAAAAATTGGAGCCTCCGGATACCCAGCCGAGAAGGTTACCTCTCCCTTCAATTTCTCTGATCAGATGCGTATTTTTATTGCAACTGATGCACCGGCCCCTTCTCGCCAACAACATAATCTCGATCTTGATTTTCTCTGCGACACGATACGGTTTTGCTCTTTGCGGGTTAAAGGTGGTAGCCTCGTTCTCTTCACCAACTACCAATCTATGTTCGCGGTCGCTGAAATTATTCAAAGTTCCCTTTCAAGCCAAAACCGAACCCTCTTTGTCCAATCCAAAGACGGTTCCCGTTCGCAAATCACTTCCCGCTTCGCTAAAAATGGAAATGCTATACTTTTCGGTACTAACAGCTTCTGGACAGGTGTAGATGTTCCTGGCTCCGCCCTCTCCCAGGTTATTATTACTCGTCTTCCCTTCGAAAACCCCAATCATCCCATTATTGATGCCAAATGCCAATGGATCCAATCCAACGGCGGTCACCCTTTCACACAACACACCCTCCCTGAAGCCGTTCTCAAGCTGCGACAAGGTGTCGGCCGGCTCATCCGAAATGCTTCTGACCGAGGAACCATTACGATCATCGACTCCAGAATCCTTAACCGCCCATACGGAAAACGGTTTCTTGAAGTCCTTCCGCTCTCTCAACATATCCCTTTCAGCCGTTCTAACCGATCTGAGGTATTTGTCCCGTTAGTTTAATTTATGCACAACGCAAGGCAACTTCCAGGATTAACATCAACACTGATTATAGCATAGGCGCGAAGATCAAGATCCGTTTCCAACTTGGACAGAAAACACATAACCCGAAGATCCTAATCCATATAGCAAACAAGTGCCACCAGACAATAGTAACAAATCGAGATTGATGCCGTCCGACAAAACTTATGGCATCAAATGCCAATTAATTCCCAGCGATGGCATCGCCAATATTCAAACAGAGGAATGGCTGCAACACGAAGCCTGACGTTCCCAATTACTCAAGGATTTCATCTTCCAAATTATCAGATAACGTTGGAGCCTGGATAATGCAAAGAGAACGGCGATCATCGTCGACAAATTAAAGAACTTGGCAAAATCCTACGTGCCCTATCCCGATAGATCTTCGTTATTCTGCTAACTTAAAGTTCTCTCGAACATATCCTGAACCAGGAATTAATGGAGCCGATCGGATTCGAACCGACGACTTCCACAATGCCATTGTGGCGCTCTTCCAACTGAGCTACGGCCCCAAAAGTTTGGTGTCGAAAACTTGTCAGTTAGTTCCCCTACAAGGTCAATATTAATTAACCCAAGGTAACGGCAATACATCCAAGCAACTAAAGCAAAACACGAGTAATCTGTCTAACAGGTTACAATTTCTAATATTTAAAGAATCTATTCCGCCCAGATTATGTGTCATTAAAAACAATGAGATCTTAAGTTGTTTTCTGGTACAGATATCGCCGTAACCCTAAATTTCTAATATTCAGCCACTGAAAGCAGAATTCCTACATCCGAATCCTCCTATTCATTTGACAACCTTTTTAAAAGCCGAAGCGTCCTCCTCAAAGCTTCAATTAAAGGAGGAAACTAATGCGTGCGATAATGGTCATGTTTGACTCTCTTAACCGTCATATGCTGCCCCCGTATGGGTGCGATTGGACCCATACCCCAAACTTCCAGCGTCTGGCAGACCGATGTGTTACTTTTGACAATAGTTATATTAGTTCTATGCCCTGCATGCCTGCCCGAAGAGAACTCCATACCGGACGTCCCAATTTCCTCCATCGCTCCTGGGGCCCATTGGAGCCCTTTGATGACTCTGTTCCTCAAATCCTCCAACAAAATGGAACATCGAGTCATCTTATCAGCGATCACTACCATTACTGGGAGACAGGAGGCGCTAACTATCATGCCCAGTACAGCACCTGGCAATTCAAACGAGGACAGGAGGGGGATCCCTGGATGGGACAAGTGGTCGAGCCTGTCATACCTGATGCCGAGGGACAAAACGCAGTCGATGATTTATGGCATCGCCAGGATCGAATAAACCGTGAGTTTATGAGGGACGTTTCTGAACAACCGCAGAGCAAGACCTTTGCCGCCGGACTAGAATTTGTTCGACGCAACTATCGTGATGACAATTGGTTCCTTCAGATCGAGACATTCGACCCCCACGAACCTTTCTTCACCCAACGGGCATTTCAAGACCTTTACCCGGACCTTTTCCCAGAAGGCAAAGCTCCCCTCTTTGATTGGCCAAAATACGAAGAGGTTGTGGAGTCAACTGATCTTGTGAAACAGTGTCGCGGGCATTATGCCGCTCTACTCAGCATGTGCGACGCAAGCCTTGGAAAAATTCTGGACACCATGGACGAACTCGATCTCTGGAAGGATACGATGCTCATTGTTTGGACCGACCACGGTTTCCTCTTAAGTGAGCACGGTTGGTGGGGGAAGGGCCGCATGCCATGGTTCAATCATCTCGCCAATACGCCTTTCTTCGTCTGGGATCCCCGTCACGGTAAGGCTGGAGAACGGCGCGAGTCCCTCGTTCAACCGGCTATTGATCTAGGACCTACTCTTCTCGATTTCTTCGGCCTTCAGCCTACAAGCGATATGCGAGGTTCTAACCTCAAAGATGTAATCGAATCAGACGCATCTGTTCGGAACGCCGCCATCTTTGGGACCCATGGCGGTCATGTAAACGTAACCGATGGGAAATCCGTCTATATGCGATCGGCCGTTAGTCCAGAAAATACTCCGCTCTACAACTACACTCTCATGCCCGCCCACATGCGTGAAATGTTCAGACCAGAAGAATTACAGGAAGTTGAACTAACCGGCCCTCTTCCCTTCTCTAAAGGCTGTCGGGTTATGAAGATCCCTACCCGGGGTGACATGCCTAATTGGGATCAGCATACTTTTGGCACCCGCCTCTACGACCTAAAAGAAGACCCCTATCAGAGTACGCCTATCACCAACCCGACTACCGAAGCCAGAATGATAGAACACCTCGAACAACTTATGCAGTACTATGACGCCCCCGAAGAACAATTTGAACGCCTGGGGCTTTAGGCGGATGAGTCTATTGGTATCTACTTATATTTACTTCGGGTAATTCTACTAGATGGGAAACATTCTCCTATCGAAACTTGACTTAAGTGAATCCTAGTCTAGCCGAAAAGTAATTCTTGGACGGTACCCGTTTCCATATGGCGTCGGCCCCAATCTCTGAACATTACCAAGAGTTTGATTGCCCTGAACCGAAGAAACCGCATGGATCACAGAAGCATCAAAATCGGCATTGCCTGAAGTACTTACAACTTCAATCTCGCTGATTCGCCCCTTAGAGTCCACCTTGAATTGGACGGTCGCTTCCAGTCCTCCTAAATTGGTTAGCTTAGGTTTGTTCCATGATTGGTTTATGCGCTTCTTAAGGCTCAACATGTACCGCTTCAATTCAGACTGAGTCGTATCCTTAGAGATAACATCAGTCCCTTCGGTGACATGGGAAGAATCTTGAATCATTCCCTTCAGTGGATCGAGATCAAAACTCTTAATTGCCACTTGCGGTGGTTTGATCTCCACGGATTCAGCAGTATTTGGAGGACCATGTCTTTCAAGGAATTCATCGAACGAGAGAGGCTCCGGAGGAGATTTCAACTCCTCAGCTCGGTCAAATTCCTCGATTGCCTCTGATGGGGGTTCCCCTATTGAATCCGCTTTCGGAGGAAACTTAACTGATCTGGGCGGGGAGGTAAGGACAAACTCATGAGACTCAAATCTTTCTTCAAAAATGTTTATCTGAGAACCAAACAAAAGCGAAAAAAAGAAAACTGTGTGCAGCGTAAAAGAAAACACAAGAGCCCGTATTTGTACCCCATCTCGTCCACCGAATCCGACACACCAACTCGATCCCTGCGTCATCATACGACGATCCTGAATTTCAATCTCCCTCGTCACTCAAAATCCGTAACCCGCAACGCTTTCTTTTGCCTCGCTCTCCGTTACCAGTAAAATTCGACACCCTTAATCCGCCTCAGTATCCAGGCTGATCCGTGTCAAACGGTTCTCCTTAATCAAATCAATCACAGTTATTACACGCTGGTAGGGCAGATTTCGATCCGCACGCAGATGAATTGTCGGTGGGAATGGTTCGTCTCCCAAATCGCGCAAGCGCGCCTTTAACTGAGGCTCGTCGACAATCTCTTCACTCCAAAAAATCACACCATGGGCATTAAGGGAAATAGACTGATGGCGATCTTCGTCTAATCCTGCCATTAAATCGGCTGATTCGATCGGGAGATCTAGATCGATCGATTGCTCTAGTAAGGGAGCGGTTATTATAAATATAATAAGTAGAGCAAAAGCCAAGTCGATCAAAGGCGTCACATTGATCTCAGAAAGGGCGCCAAGACGCTTCTGGCGATGAAATACCCGAGCCATTAGATTTCTTTCGGCCGTTTTATTTCAATCCCCACATGCCCCGATAAGTCTGATTGGGAAAAGTCTTCGTATTCAACCCTATCAGCCAAAGAACTAGCAAAGTTTTCAATCTCGGTGATCATCAATTTCGTAAGAGTGAGTAAAAAATTGTAGCCGAACACAGAAGGGATTGCAACCAAGAGACCCGCCACAGTAGTGAGTAGAGCTCCCGATACACCTGGTGCAAGAATCTGAATGCTTGCTGAACTCTCCATCGCGATTGCCCCAAAAGCATCCATGACTCCCCAAACTGTGCCGAGAAGTCCTAGGAAGGGCGCACCCGTCACAATTGAACCTAGCAGCGCCATCCTATTCTCGTACTGGATCGTCACTTCAGCCACTCCTCGTTGCAAAGCATTTTCAACATAGCCGACTCTTGCCGCAGACGAAGCATCAGAGCGATGATACGCCCCAAGCGCTTCTTTAAGTAGAGTCGCATACGGACCGATAGCAGTACTTCGGAATCTCGGGTCCAATGCTACAATTGACTCTACCTCGCCTAATCGTCTATCAAGTCTCCGATTCAATGAGCGGAGACGGGAGAGATCGAGATATTTCCCGATCATGACCGTCCAAGCAGTCAAACTGAATAAAACCAAAAATAAAACAATGACCTTCCCGGCCAAATTGGAGTGTTGAAAGTAAGTAAAGATGCCACCTATCAATGGCTCACATTCCAAAACCCATGAAACAGTTTCCCAATTCATTTCGTATTCTATCGATACAAGTTTCTCCTTTCTTTCATACCTGCTCCACCTCTTGCCTAGCAACTTAAAATCGTGATGTATCGAAATTCGATCAATTCATGATTTAGATTGCGATCGGGGTTTCGAACTCATTTTCTTGAACCTCGGCCCAAGGTATTCGGATTGGGTGATACATCGTTGCTTGAATTTCGAAATCAGATACCAAATTTGTCATAAAAACAGCGGCTCTTGGGTTACCGGAAAATGAACTATAAGGAAATTACTCTTCAAGAACTGGAGAAAAAGGGCAGTGCATTAAGCGCCAAGAACGCCCTCGTCGGTTTCGACGGCACTGTTACGAAAAACTCTTCCCCATGCAACCTGAAATCTAATTCGCATGAGGATAGCTTACCGATTGAATCCATCACCTCTTTCGCGCAGAGGATACAGAGTGCATCCGAAAAAGAAGTGGGTTTTAATCTGGATCTCCCCAGCGAACAAATCGGAGGAACAGGCCCAAGTCTGGCTCAAGCCCTTATCGAATTTGACCTCAATGTTCGTTATATTGGTGCGTTAGGGCATCCTTCCATCCACCCGATTTTCCAGGAGTTTGCCAAGATAACTGATGCCGTATCACTCTGCAATCCCAGTGTTATACTCAAACTCCAATTTGACGACGGTTCGATCAGTTTCTCAACCTCGAAAGATCTTTCAGAAATAACGTATGCTGGGATTGTGAAGACGCTGGGCGAGGGGGCACTTTTCGACGCTATTTCCAGAGCAGATCTCATAGCAATTGTGAATTGGTCAGACACCCCCAATATGACAGCGATTCTATCAGCCTTGCTCGACCGTGTCTTTCCAAATCTCGGACCAAAGGAAGAGGGTAGGATTTTCTTCTTCGACCTCCCAAATTCAATCCACCGAACGGACGGGGATATTAACACCGCCTTATCCACCATATCGCGATTTCGCTCTCATGGTCAAGTTACGCTGGGACTGAATCTCGAAGAAGCAAAGCGCATCTCCTCCGTCTTTGGCAAAAAACTGGTCGAGGCGAATGAAGAGGGCATTAAGACAATCACCTCCCATATTCGACAAGAGCTCTCCCTCACCTGCGTAACGGTACAATCCGAGGCATCAGCCGGTTGCGCCACGAAGGAGGACGCATGGTGGATCGAGGGACCCAAAGGTCGAGATTTTCAGCTCCGAGGCGGAATTGACAACCAGTTCAAAGCGGGGTTCATCACCGCTCAACTTATTGGCTTAAGCACCCCGGCCTGTCTAACCCTGGCCGCTGCCGCTGCTGATATCTATGCTCGCAGTGGGAAGCGTCCTTCAATTTTTGAGGTCAATAGTCAAATTCGCGATTCGGGAACCTGAAAAATGGCCAAAAAGAAAACTGCGGCTAACAAAAAGGCAAAAAATAATTCGCAGAGCCTTAATCGCATAATTTCAACCATCGAAAAGGGAAGGGATTCTAAGAAATCAAAAGGATGGCTAATTACTTTCGAGGGCTCTGAAGGCAGCGGGAAAACCACCCAAATCGGTAGAATCGCCACCCGATTTGAAGGCTTGGGTTTCAAGGTTGTTGTCGCTCGGGAACCAGGTGGTACCGAGATTGGTGAGGAGATAAGGCATCTCCTTAAATTTGCTCAACCCGGCCATGGAATCTATCCCGAAACTGAATTACTCCTTTTCGCCGCTAGTCGAGCCCAATTGGTTAGGGAAGTTTTCGTCCCCTCCTTAAAACGAGGGGACATTGTCCTATGCGACCGATTCCTTGACTCAACTACCGTCTACCAAGGAGTCGGCCGCCAGATCGCCGCAGACCCGGTTCATATGATCAACAACTTTGCAGCAGGAAACATAATTCCTGATGTCACGGTGGTCATCGATCTTGCTGCGGAAATTGGTTTCGAACGAATTATGCACCGTGCCACCAGCGCTCCTGATCGTCTTGAGCAAGAAACCATTGGATTCTATCGCAAGGTCAGAGAAGGGTACCTCATGCTGGCGAAGGCAACACCAGACCGTTTTGTCGTCGTTGATGGATCCGAGTCTCGTGAAAGAATCGAAGAACGGATTTGGGATGAACTTAGTCACCGGATTATCTGAGCACCTTCGCCACAGCCGACCGGTCGAAGTACTGGAACGCTCCCTGGAAAAGAATAGATTGGCTCACGCTATTCTTCTCCACAGCAACAGTCTTACAGCACTTAGCGAAGTGGCCTTTGTTATCGCCAGAAGCCTCCTATCCTTGTCATCCCAAACCAAAGACCATCCCGATCTTTTTGCGCTTCGTCCTACCGGAAGGGGCAGACAGATAAAAATTGAAGATACGCGAAGACTCATCCGCTCCATACAGCATTCCCCTAATCAAGCAAATCATAAAGTTGCTATCATTTATGAAGCAGACCGAATGAACACTGCTGCTGCCAACGCCTTTCTAAAGACTCTTGAGGAACCGCCAGCCGACACTACGGTTCTTCTCCTCTCCACCAAACCTTATAGCCTTCTCGCAACCATTCGTAGCCGGTGCTTTAATTTCCGGCTTCCGATAGACTCTGAAGGCCTGGATGATAGTCGTTGGTTGGTTTGGTTGAATGACTACGTTGGGTGGCTTGAACGATTGCTCCTTAATCCGAGAAAAGGTTCGGAAGTAGCACTGGTAATCGTTATACTCTATGGCCTCGTCTCTCGTTTTCTGGATTTACTCGAGAATCTCGCAGACGACCATTGGAAAGGTGAAAA
Organism: uncultured Opitutales bacterium; assembly: GCA_964542645.1. Classification (GTDB taxonomy): domain Bacteria; phylum Verrucomicrobiota; class Verrucomicrobiia; order Opitutales; family UBA2987; genus Moanibacter. The sequence goes on from CAZIUG010000015.1 coordinate 343,940, forward strand.
AAAATCTCTTCCAGAAGGGATTGAGGAGGAGGAAATAGATGCAATCAAAACCGGTGTCCGGAAAGGGATCCGAAACAGAATGCTCGGAGAGCTGGAACAATCCACCCGGGATTTTGCTTTTAACAAAAAATACACTCATAATTCTTTATTGTTTCAAAGGCTGGCAAGCGCCATTGAAGAATTGGAGCAGGTAGTCAGCCTTCTCGAGGTCAATCTTAATGAAGGGACTGCTCTTGAAAAGTTCCTCTTAGTTTCGCTCCGGATCTGGAGTAGCCCGGAATAGTCTAGGATACCATAAAATTTTACGATCCGCTATTTGTACGTATTAGAAAACTTGCTCAAAAAAGCTTCCAGACTCGCCGCTTACTGTGACTCTTAAAATAGAAAACGTTCATCACAAGGGCTTTCTGATTTTCTGTATTCACATGCACCCGTTCAGATAATCACGATAAATTTCTGGTCCAAAGACAGGGATTCCTTGGGCACCACCTCCAATACACCAAGTAATCAATTCATCCAAAGACACACAGTGGCAAAAGTATCACTACTTTCCAACCTGATCTAATTACCGCTAAAATCATGGCTAAGTAATTGTAAATTGTATGAGATATTCATCTCCCCATGCTTCTGTTTTTTAGCATTCAGTCTTATTCTCTTCGGCCAATAGAGAACTTCCAACCATCTTGGGACCAATCGACATTGACTCTCCTAGGCTTCCTTTCCCACGATGAAACTTCCCCCTCATTCCAGGTATGCTGAAAAACAGAAGCAATCTCACTCCAATGATGGAGCAGTACTTACAAATACGTCGAGAACTGCCCCCTGATACACTACTGTTTTTTCGCTTGGGAGACTTTTACGAAATCTTCCAAGATGACGCGAAAGAAGGAGCACCAATTCTTGGAATCACTCTGACTCAAAGGAACGGAATGCCGATGGCGGGCATCCCATACCATGCTGCTGATAGTTATGTTAACAAAATCCTCGCAGCGGGTAAAAAAGTGGCAATCTGCGACCAGGTTGAGGCTCCCAAGCCGGGAAAAATTGTTAAAAGAGCGCTCACACGAATCCTCACTCCTGGCACGGCTCTAGAAGACCATCAGATCGAATCAAACAGAAATCATTTCCTCCTCGCTCTTAACTTTGATAAGTCAAAGCTACTAGCAGCTTGGCTAGATCTAACAACCGGAGAATTTCAAATTGCTGAGGAAGAAAATCCTGATAACCTCATGCCGGTTTTCACCAGCATCGATCCTCGTGAAATCATTACTCCGGAATTTGGGCGCCAGGAATGGCGCAAAAACAATGAAGTCCACTTATGGCTGGAACAATTTGAGCGATTCTGTGATGGCCGCCCTCTTTCAGAGGTGCCGGATTTTTATTTTGATTGCGACACCGGGAGGCAGACGGTCACAGAGGCTTTAGGAGTACTGAATCTCGGAGGATTTGGCATCTATGATGATCATCCTGCTCTGGGCTCAGCCGGCGCCCTCGTCTGTTACGCCACTGAAAGCCTCTGTGCTAAACCGAAAAATTTGGGAAAGATAAAGGAATATCGAAGTTCGAGCAGTCTCCTTCTTGACCCCGCAACTATTAGAAATCTCGAGATCTTCCAATCCGCCCAAAACACTAAAAAAGGCTCCCTTTTAGTTGCCATGGACCGCACCGTGACAGCGGCGGGAGCACGCCTCTTAGAGCATTTTCTCTCCGAACCCAAGCTCGACCTCGTAGAAATGAAAAGGCGACAGCAATGCGTGGGAGAATTCCTTAAAGCCCCCCAGTTCGTTTCTGAACTTCAAGAGTACCTAAAGTGCATTCGAGACCTTCCGCGCGTAATCGGACGAATGCAGAACCGACTCAACAACCCTCGAGAGCTTGGAAGCATACGTGATACCCTTCAACAAATTCCTCTCATTTCACGTGTCCTCAATCAATTTCCGGGAACGGTTATTCGTAATCTCTCAGAGCGGGTACGGGATTTCCCAAAGATGCGGGAGCTCCTTCAACGCTCTCTCGAAGATGAACTACCCAGCCAGCTCCAGGAGGGTGGATACATCCGAGATAGCTATAATTTAAAGCTAGACGAATTACGAAAACTCAACCGGGAGAACAAAGCTTGGATCTCACAGCTGGAGCAAGAAGAACAAAAACGAACTGGGATAAAAAATCTCCGGATCCGTTACAACCACGCTTTCGGCTATTTTTTTGAAATCTCAAAGTCCAACCTGCATCTTGTACCCGACAACTATGTCCGTCGGCAGACTATGACTAATGCTGAACGATTTTACACTGAAGCACTCAAGGAGAAAGAGCAGGAAATCCTCCATGCTGACGAGAAAACCATTAAACTTGAAGAATCCCTCTTCTTCGATATAGCCGCGAATATTCTAGCAGAAGCCAAGCATCTTCTTGATGCGGCTAATGCCCTCGCCGAAATTGATCTTTATCTTGGTTGGTCCAAAATTGCACGAGAGTGGGACTACTGCTGCCCTATTCTGGATAATGGGGATTGCATCGAAATCGAGGAAGGGCGCCATCCCGTAGTAGAACAAACAATGAAAGGGGAACGTTTCGGACTCGCTGGAACCCATGCTTTCGTTCCTAACGACGCGAAATTAGAATCCACGGAGGAACAGATCGTTCTCATAACTGGCCCCAATATGGCTGGGAAATCAACCTTCATCCGACAAGTTGCACTCATCACGCTCATGGCCCAAGTTGGTTCCTGGATTCCCGCCAAAAAATGTCGGATTGGACTCGTAGATCGGATCTTTTCTCGCATCGGAGCCTCGGATGAACTTGCCCGTGGTAATTCAACGTTCATGGTGGAAATGAACGAAACTGCCAACATCCTTAACAACGCGACCGATCGTACCCTCATCATTCTCGACGAAATCGGTCGAGGCACCAGCACGTACGATGGTCTTAGTATCGCTTGGGCAGTCGTCGAACATCTCCACGGGAAAGGTCCACGGGGTCCACGCACCCTCTTCGCTACGCACTACCATGAATTGACTCAACTTGAGAAACTTCTCCAAAGAGTACGCAACTCCTGCGTAGCCGTAAAAGAGTGGAACGACGAAATCATCTTTGTCCGCCAGGTGGTCAATGGATCATCTGACAAAAGCTACGGCATTCAGGTCGCGCGCCTCGCTGGTCTACCTAGTAGCGTAATCGAGAGGGCCAAGATCATCCTCGACAAACTCGAAGCCGACGACTCTAACCACAATCTCCTGCACAAACAGATGAAAAAAATCAAAGCATCCAGAGAAAACGGTGAAGAATCGGGTCAGCTTGATCTGTTTTAATCTCCCCCTTTGCCCCTCTCGTTAGGATGGAAAGGGAGACAGTTAGAGTTAGATAGTAACCGCCTAGCGCACTTAATGTTTTCCTTATACCTATTTATTTGACACCCGTTAAAACAAATGGGTGAGACCTTTCCAGTAAAACAAAGAAGGGGAAAGCAAACAATTCGGGTGGACGCGCATGGTATTTAAAAGGGGATATCTTCATCACGTTCGCCACCATAGTCGGTATTGTCCTCAGGAACAAAATCGACGTCCGAACCATCTGTTGGATCAACAGTAACAGAGGATTCGTCTTTCATCGATTCGATTTTCCAAGCGCTTAAATCGACAAAGTAGCGGTCTTTATACTCCCGGCCTCTAATATCAAAATTGACCCTGACTATATCTCCTTTTTTGAATTGATTGAGCAAATCCACCTTTTCCTTGAGACAGTCGAATTTAATCTCCTGGGGAAAGCGTTCGTCGGTAGTTATAACGAACTCCCTCTTCGTAAAACCGCTGGGAAACGTTTGAATATCGAAGATCTCCTTAATTGTTCCAGTATGTTCGAATGCCATATCAATATAAAAAGATATTTCCTACAAGATTGTCGACTAATTCCGGAAGGAAACTCATTTAATAGAAGGCATTGACAAGAGGAAGAAACCATTGACCTAGTATTGAGGACCGAAACGATTCTGCTAGTTCCAAAGATCCTAAAGATGCGCGAATCCCAACCCAACGTTTTACTGATATCAACCGACCATTGGCCAGCTGCACTCCTGGGAACGGCAGGTCACCCAGCAATACAAACTCCAACACTGGATCAGTTGGCACGGAGTGGCATTCGCTTCACGAACTGTTATGCTGAATGTCCTGTTTGCATTCCAGCTCGCCGGACTCTTATGACCGGCACTAGTCCGCGTATTCATGGAGACCGCGTCTTCAAAGAGAATCTATCAATGCCGGAGCTCCCAACTATGGCTCAGACATTTCGAGAGGCTGGCTATCAAGCCATAGCTGTAGGTAAACTTCACGTCTACCCGCAGCGTAGCCGGATAGGATTCGATGATGTGATCTTGGATGAAGAAGGTCGGACTCAGTACGGAGTCACCGACGATTATGAAACCTATCTAGGAGAGACGGGGTACGCCGGACAGCACTTCCTTCATGGAATGGGTAACAATGAATACACAGCTAGAGCCTGGCATTTACCCGAGGAGACTCACGTCACTAATTGGGCCACTAGAATGATGGCGAGCTCTATAAAGCGTCGAGATCCAACCCGCCCTGGATTCTGGTTTCTTTCCTATCGGCATCCTCACCCACCGCTGGTTCCATTAGCAACCTATCTCAATCTTTACCATGAGATCGAATTAGATGAGCCTTTTGTAGGGAACTGGGCTCATTCGGCTACTCTACCATTCCCTCTTCAAGCAAAAACTGCGAAGGTAGAATCAAATACAGTCCAGACCAAAATGGCACGCAGGGCATTCTATGCGCTTTGCACACATATTGACCACAGCATCCGTGTAATAATAGGTACTCTTCGAGAAGAAGGACTGCTCGACAACACCATAATTTGCTTCACCTCTGATCACGGTGATATGCTCGGAAACCACATGATGTGGGCCAAACGAATATTCTACCAATGGTCAACTAATATCCCAATGATTTTATTGGGAAGAGCTGGGGACGACAGCGTTCCAAGCAATCGCGTAGATCACCGCCTAGTAGGCTGGCAAGACGTTATGCCCACCCTGCTTGACCTAGCAGGCATCAAGATTCCAGATACAGTTGAAGGAATATCGATGTTAGGGGGAGAAAAACGCGACTTTATCTATGGAGAAGTGGGAGAAGATGACCATGCCTGCCGCATGATTCGCGAAGGTCGGTTTAAGTTAATATACTACCCAATTGGAAACCATCTTCAGCTATTCGATCTGCAAACAGATCCCAACGAATTGAACGATCTAGCATCCACTACGAAACATTCCGAAATACTCACAGAGTTGACTAGGCGCTTGGTCACACAACTCTACGGTGACGACAAATCGTGGGTCCATGATGGCAAACTAATCGGCAAACCGGATAAGATTTTTCAGCCGAGTCCGAACCGCGATCTGACCAGCCAAAGAGGGCATCACTTCCCCTCGCCTCCCAAAACCGATATTTCCCAAATTCGATGGCATTAGCTTCGAAACCAGCGCCCGTCCTTCTTGAAGATTGATATTCAAGTACATACATGGGTGAGAATTATCCAGTACACAATTGCTACTAATCTCTTGATCTCTCCTCGTTAACAACTCGAAAGTAGCCCTTATGAAAGTCACCGAAATCAAGACCTTTTTGATACACCCTGGTGCAGCCAAAAACTGGCTCTTCGTCCGAGTTGAAACAGACCAAGGCTTTTATGGATGGGGAGAAGCCTACACCCAATCCGATCGCGATCGAACGATCGAAGTCCATCTGCATCAGCTGGGGCGATATCTGGTTGGAAGAAACCCTTTTGATATCAAGCATTTTACCTACGTAGCCTACACCGATTTCGCTAGCAAACGGGGATCGATGGATCTTTTCAGCGCCATTAGCGCTATCGAGCAGGCTCTATGGGATATTGTGGGCAAAGCCCTTAATCAACCCATATACAATCTCCTTGGAGGACCAACCCGTAAACGGATTAAGGTATATGCCAATGGATGGGGCAGTTGGTATGATCCCGAAAAGCCGCTCCAGCATCTTGGAGACCGTGCTTCTGCCTTAGTCGATAGAGGATTCACAGCTCTCAAGTTCGACCCGTTTCCAGGACCCTGGCGCGCTTTTATCAGCCGCGATGATGAGGAAATCGCCTTGGAACGGTTGAAAGTGGTGCGCGAAGCCGTCGGACCCCAAGTCGAAATATTAGTAGAGGTCCATCGGCGTCTCTCACCCTCACATGCAATTCGAGTGGCTCGAATGATGGAAGCCTACAATCCTTTTTGGTATGAGGAGCCGGTCTCGTCGCGAGATATTGAGGGTCTGGTTGAAGCTAAGCGAAACATCAAGATTCCAGTAGTCACTGGGGAGGAACTTTACACCAAAACCGAGTTTCGTCCAGTATTTGAAAAACGGGCAGCAGATATTATCAACCCAGATGTTTGCAACTGCGGTGGTATTCTTGAATTAAGGGAAATCGCCGCTATGGCTGAGTCTTATCATATCTCCGTTTCGCCTCACAACTATAACAGCACCACTATCGGCCTTGCTGCTACCCTGCAAGCCTCTGCCGGTATGCCTAATTTCCTCATTACCGAATTCTTCGTCAATTTCGAACCAATTGGTCGTGAGATCTCTATGGTTCCATTTGAAGTTGAGTCCGGTTACATCGAACTCCCCTCTGGTCCTGGACTCGGAATCGACCTCGATGAAGCAGCCATGGCTAGATACCCCTATAAAGAATTCGATACACGTAGCCTGAGAACACCAGATGAAGAGATGGATTAAACTCGGCTAACCCAAACGAAAGAATATGACACATAGCGATAGAACACGAATAACTTTCTATCTTCCTACGCTCATTGTCTTTGATCTGACTTCGCCAGATTGAGGTGAGACACTTTTATCCCGGTTCCAATTGCTGTCGGGATTCGGCCTTTTCCTCAATTTCAGTCCAGTCCCACAGCTGCGGAATGAAGTCGACTTCCGTCCACATTTGCGCCTGATCAAAATAATGCGGGCTTCCTGGGTGACCCGATGCACCTAATGGGACGACCCATTTTGAGTTTCTCCAATCGGATGAATCGAAAACGTAACGAGTCACCGAGAGGCTAGTAACTTGGTATCGACTGTTTGCAGTATAACCCCCTGCCAAAGGGGTATCTGCATCGCCGTGTACAGCTAGAGAAGGAGGATCAAGCTGATTAGCCGCCTCGGGGAAGTAAACAGAAAGAGGGTGTCGAGGCTTGGTTCGATGTGTTTTTCCCCATTCCCATTGCGAAGAATCCCGACCCATTCTCTCGGAAAGCACCCGGCATGCAGAGGGAAAACTATCTTTAAGCAAATCATCCCAAGATATTTCCCCACCCAAAAGACAATCGGAACCTTCCACCAATGCCCGGTCGATTTCAGTTGCAACCATCTTGAGATGAAAATCGGCTCCCGCTGTGTCAGAGAGGATGACATCCCCCTCTCTACCAAATAATATCCGGACAACCTGCTCAATAATTTGGGCTCTAACCTCTGCATAAATCGTTGGTTCGATCCTATTGAGATCCATTCGGTAGTCCCATTTCTCCAGGATTGAGCACGCCTCCAAAGAGGCGGAATCGTTGCCTTTTGCTCTGATCAATCTACTGACTAGATTACGCGCTGGAATTGAGACCCGATCGGACAGTATCGATGCCATATCTCCAACTGTTATTGCTTCCAATTCAAGGATCCTTTTCTGAATCCGTTCCACCCGATATCCGGGCGCATATTGTATTCCAATATAATAAGGATAGTCATCTTGGGCCACCCGCTGATTACAAGTAATAGCATATCCACACTCTGGATTGATTGACCGAGGAAGGTCGTATTGAGGTATGTAGCCACGCCATTCATTATTTCCAAGGTACCCAGGAACCGCCCGCCAACCATTGGGTTCATCGCGAACTGGGATCCTTCCCTCATGCAAATACCCAAAATTACCGCTGGTATCGCAGACTGCATAATTATTCACTCGATCATTCCATTTCTCAAATGCCGCGTGAAGTTCATTGACAGATCGTGATTGCATAGCATCTCGCATAGCATCAACCCAAGGCGTACCTTCAATAAGTCCCGGATCGGATATAGCTATTCCATGCCCTTCTACCGGGTTTCCTGCTACGATGGGTCCGTGATGAGTAATCGTCACTTCTAAGTCGACTGGATTTGCTTCCTTAACCTCTAATCTTTCGCTCAGAACAATAGCCTTTTTCCACTTGTCCTTAAATTGGAATTCCCTCTCTCCATTGACCTCTCGAAATCGCTCAATGAAAAGGTCCTGAGTATCGGCGCTACCGAACGTCATACCCCATGCCACATGTTCATTGTGACAGAAGTGCATAATTCCCGGCATACCAGGGATAGAATATCCAATAATTGAATAATCAGGACACCTGAGGTGTGTCTGGTAGTAAACACTAGGCGTATCCAATGCCCGATGTGAGTCACCGGCCACCATTGGATGGCCAGATCGAGTGCAAACTCCTCCTACCGCAAATGCATTCGATCCCATATCCGATTCCCCAAGCCAATTCACTTCCTCGGCAACTTTTAAGAGTTCCATCAGCCCATCCAATGGTTCCCCACGCCATTCCTCTCCCGGAGGAACGGTTATAAGGTGACCATGGGGATAGCCCTTGACAATCCTGGCAAGCGCAGAAGCGGTCTTCTGATTCTGGGCCAATCGAGTACGAAGAAGCTTGGGCTCAAATGTCCCTAATAGTGTATTCCTCATCTTATACACTACGATGCAATGCCAAGGTTCCCAGGTTTCTGGTATACAACCGAGAAGACGATATTCAATTGGGACACCTCTGCTGGACCAAGAATCATTTATCCCTGAAGACTCAATATAGGCATTTACCCCGGCAGCATAACTATCGAGCATTTTGCGAGATTCTTCGCTGCAAGTTTCGTAATCGAGCCTCGCAGTCCGACCCATTCCGACCGTCCTCATAAATCGATCTTGGCTAACTGCATCGAGCCCGATATATTCGGCCCATCGCCCCAGGGCTCTCATTCTGTCGTAGTCCATGTGCCAAAGGCGATCCTGCGCTGTCGTAAACCCCTGTGCAAAATAAAGGTCCGCTTCACATTCTGCCTTAATATGAGGTATTCCCCACGCGTCGCGAAAGATCTCAACTGAAGATTGTAATCCGGCAAATCGCATTGTCGACCGGACATCAGGAAGAGACTGATCTAGATCGTGTTCAGGAATTTTAGACACTATTGATAAGTTTCGTCAAAATTATCACTCACTTCGACCCCAGCTAAGCTCTGATTGATCTCACTTTGATCCACCATGTCAAGCCGAGCTGGAGGAACTTGGGTTGGCAAACTATCATCGTCCTCTAAATACACGCAGAAGCAAAATCAATTTCTTAATTAAATCCCACCCCATACACATCTCATCAACTTGCGAAACCATCTGCAGTTCTAACCAACTAAGCTTAGGATTTGAAAAGCTTTTTCCTTGTCGATTACGATCTGTCTACGCAGAGCATCAAGATCAGGGAAACGAATTTCAGGTCGTATGAAGGAGTACCACTTGACAATCAATTCCGTACCTAATTGAACCTCTAAATCTTTCAATAGGTGCACCTCTAAAAGGGGGTTCCCCCCTTCAGAAGCAGTCGGTCTGAGCCCATAATTTGCAACACCTGGAAGGCATTTGTCGCACCCCTCCAAAATAACCCTTACAGCATAAACTCCAAAACGAGGGGACAATTCTGGAGTCCAGGAAAGATTCACAGTTGGAAATCCAATTTCACGACCGATCTTTTGGCCGCGACAAACCTTTCCCGAGCAGGAATATATATATCCTAACAGTGTGTTTGATTCCTCGATTCGACCTGCCTGAATATGTTCGCGGATTCTCGTACTGCTGATATCTACGCCATTCAGTTTGATACGCTCAACACTGAAAACATGGAGCCCAAGGCGCTTGGCCTCTTGAATCATCAGGCAAACATCTCCTCTCCGATTCTTCCCAAACCGATAATCTTCGCCCACGAAAATAGAAACCAATGTCGGAAGGGATCTTTTCAGTGTAGTCAAGAAATCCTCCGCTTCAACTTGGGCAAACGTCTGAGTGAACTCCTTTTGAATCACCAGATCCATTCCCATCTCGTAGAGAATAGACGTCTTCATTTCCGATGTGATTAAAAGAGGAGTAGGGTTCTCTGGATATAGAACGCGGCTTGGGTGAGGCCAGAAAGTGAGAACACCTGCAACATCACCACTACGTCTGGCCGACTGTATTGCGGCCTCTATAACCGCCCGATGTCCCAGATGGACACCATCGAACATGCCAATCGCAAGATGGAGTGGGGTTTTGCCAACCTTTACATTATCAAACTCAGTTACCGCTCCCGACCGCTTCATAGAACATTACTGGGAACGGCCTGATATACCGGGATAAGAATTTTGTGCAGTTCACCAAATTCGGTCGATTCAAGTTCTTTGAGGGAAATGGCATCTTCGATTCGGAAGCGTTCAATCGCAGTCCTCCTAAGAGTCGCTAGATAGGCGCCACAGCCTATCTTCTGTCCCAAATCATGTGCAATGGTACGCACATAGGTGCCTTTGCTACATTCGATTCGAAACTGAACTGTAGGAGACTCGAAAGCCAGCATTTCGATCGAGGTTACTCGAATGAATCGGGGCTCACGCTCAACTTCTTTTCCTTTTCTAGCCAGCTTATAAAGAGCCACTCCTTTAACCTTCTTGGCCGAGAACATCGGTGGAATCTGATACTGATCCCCATGAAACTCACTTAATTTCTGCTCCATTTCAACCTTCGTGAGTTCCGGAACTTTATGCTCCTCAATCACAACCCCCTCCACATCATGCGAATCGGTTGACTTCCCAAGGACAAGAGATCCTTCGTAGGACTTGTCTAGACTCATTAGATAGCGCGAAATTTTAGTCGCCTTTCCCACGAGAATAATAAGCAGACCTTCTGCGTTAGGATCCAGAGTCCCAGCGTGACCTACCCGCTTCATTTTAACTTTAGCCCTGACCCGGTCAACTACATCATGTGAAGTAAGACCAGTAGGCTTGTCAACCAAGAGGACGCCTTCAAAGTTATGCCAGGGGGTTACCATAATACTAAGAATCAAAAGAGCAAAAATGAGCTCTTAAGGTGTCTACCATTTGCGGATAAAAAGTCTCGATCGAACCAATGCAATTAAACCCCGCGGCGCAAGCGTGACCACCACCGTCAAATTGTTCGGCTAGTTTATCCACTCTGTGTATTGCATCCTTAGAACGAAAACTCCCTTTAATAAACCCCTCGCGCTCTTCAAGTAAAACGCCAATTTCCACCCCATCAAGAGCTCGAGCATAGTCAACTAGGCCCTCTGAATCCTCCTTCTGGGCTCCTAATTCTTCATAGATACCTTCCCTTAAGAATCCGACGCAAATCTTTCCATCACATTCAAATGTGAGGCTGGAGAGAAAACACTCCAGCAATTTGAGTCTCCCTACACTCTCCTGTTCATACAAATGAAGTGAAGCGCTCGCAGCATCAGCCCCATACTCCATCAGACGGCTCGTTATAGCAAATACCTGTTTTGTCGTCGATGGGAATCGGAACTGTCCCGTATCCGTAGCAATACCCACAAACAAAGCTTGCGCTGTGACAGCATCAACCTCGATCTGCAAATCGAAAAAAATCCCGGCCAAAACTTCCGAGGTCGCGGACGCATGGGGAGCTACGAAATTCAACTCAGCATAGTTTCGGTTCGAAATGTGGTGGTCAATATTGACCAAAAATTTGGTGAACTCCTTCCGCAAAGCCTTCCCAATTCTCACAACATCTGCACAATCGACGCATATTGCTCCACGTCCGCCAATCTCGAATTTACCATCTGAGTGAAAGGGCGTATTGCCAACAAAAGATCTCAGCACTCGTGGAATAGGATCAGGACTGATCGCAATCGCGTCAACACCCCGATCTCGAAGGACCCGACATAGAGCGATTTGAGAACCAATGCTATCACCGTCTGGTCGCAAGTGTCCGAGAACTGCTACCTGCTTCCCTTCGAGTCTCTTTAAGAAACTAGAGAAGCCTCGACTAAACTCTGGGAAAAAGTCACTCATCCGCTCTCCTCGTCCAATCCAAATTCGTCAATGAGAGCGTTAAGATGAACTCCCCGTTCCAGAGATTTGTCGTAGACAAAACTGAGGTTTGGAAGGTACTTCAAAACTATTCTTTTCCCCAGCATCCTCCTCAATTCCCGACTTTCCGCCTTAAGAAATCGACCTGCCGAAGCCGCTCTTTCGGAATCACCAACAACTGAAAAGTAAACTCGAGCGTTACGAAGATCCGAAGAGACCTCGACATCCGAAATTGTGATATAAACCGATTCCGATCTATAACGCGTGTGTAATAATTCGCTGACCTCCCGTTTGACCAACTCGGAAACTCGTAACATTCGCTGACCCATTCCAACTCTCCCGATTTACCCCCAGCATCCTCAGAATTCAATTTAAAGTTTAATGAAAAATGAACACACCAATTTCAATTCAGCAATTCGCACCTCTGAAATCTGATGGACTAGTTTTACGATTTGCAAAAATTTTAACCCACTAGTTCCAAAAGATCTCAAAGAGTTGGACGAACATTCTCAATCTCGAAACACTCAATAACGTCGCCTTCTCTGTAATCGTCATAATCGGCCAACCTGATACCGCATTCATAGCCGGAGCGTACATCAGAAGCGTCATCCTTAAAGCGCTTGAGAGCGTCAACTTTGCTTTCCACTTGTATTTGTCCGTCACGAATTAATCGTGCATTGCTATCACGTGCAATTCGTCCTTCGACCACCATACATCCGGCTACTCTATTGGATTTACCCACAGGAAAGACCTGGCGAATATCAGCCACTCCAATCTTATTCTCCTTTTTCTCTGGCTCAAGTGTATCCGCCATCGCCCCCCTGACCATATCAATCAATTCGTAAATGATATTGTTTCGGTAAATATTTATTCCGTGATGCTTTGCCTCGCTTACAACCCCACTCTCCTGATTAACGTTGAATCCAACAACAGCTGCTTCAGCCGCATGCGCCATCTGAACATCGTTCTTACTGATGGTACCAACCGCAGTCTGAACAACCTCAAGGATAATCTTCTCACTCTTAATGTCCTGAAGACATTCTGCCAGTGCTTCTGCTGTTCCAAATACATCTGCCTTTAATATGACTCTAAAAACCTTCCTTTGAGACTTAGAAATGGCGTCAAAAATATTCTCTAGCGTTGCGCCCGTTTCCACGGGCACTTCGTCCTGTCCCTGTTTTCTGATCTCCAGTTCATTCTCCTTCGCTTCGCTCCTCGCTACGCGATCATTCTTTGCCCAATGAAAAACAGCTCCTGACTCAGGAGGCCCAGACCAACCCGTGACCCGAACTGGGGTCGACGGTTCAGCCAACTTCAGATTTTGCCCCATATCGTCAAACAGAGCTCGAACCTTACAGAAATACGGACCTGCTATTAGAGAATCACCAACCTGCAAAGTTCCATTCTGTACGATAAGTGACGCATTAGCTCCTTGTCCAACATCCTTCTGGGCCTCAACAATTATTCCATCAACGGGAGCTTCAGGATTCGCCTTCAAATCCTCCATCACTTCAGCTTGAAGCAAAATCGTATCAAGCAAGTCAGTAATACGTTCACCTTTCAGGGCAGATATCTCTACAGTTAAAGTCTCACCTCCCCAATCTTCGGCTGCAATGTTACGGTCTTGCATCTGTCCTTTAACCCGGTCCATATTGGCCCCTGGAACATCAGTCTTATTAATTGCGACCACAAGCGGAACTCCCTCCTCCTGAATATAGCCTAGAGCCTCATCCGTTTGAGGCATAAACCCGTCGTCAGCCGCAACAACTAATACCGCAATATCAGTAATACGGGTTCCTCGTGCCCGCATTCTGGAAAAGGCAGCGTGTCCAGGGGTATCTATAAAACTTATCTTCTGTCCGTTATGTTTAATCTGATAAGAACCAATATGCTGTGTTATCCCACCCGCCTCACCAGCCACTACATCCGTTTTTCGAATAGTATCCAAAAGAGTCGTTTTCCCATGATCAACATGTCCTAAAATACATACAATCGGACATCTAGGGACCAGGTCTTTGGCCTCTTTCTTATCCGGCTCCTCAACCTTTGTTTTCTCTGGTTCTTCCTGGGCCCTCTCTCCTCGATGGCGCACTTCAAGACGATACCCGTGGGTGCGTGCCAGCCTTTGCGCAACATCTTCCTCAACCACCTGATTCATAGAGGCAAAAATCCCAAACTCCATTAACTCCGAAATGAGTCGAAATGGTTTCAGGCCCAAATGTCCTGCAAAATCTCTCACCACGATCGGAGGCTTGAGTTCAAGACTCTTGAGTTGGCTTTCGTCGATAGCAGATTCTTCCTTTTGATGTTGCGAAGCCGCCTTCGTTTCTTCTCTAGACTTAACTGGTTTGGGAGGCACAGCTATCTGGGGTCTCTGAGGTCCAGTAGACTGCGAGTCTCTCTCTGAAGGTATTCCGGCTGCTGTAGACAACGGAGAGGATTGGGACTTTGAATCAGTTTTTGGAGGTACAGGCAGCGGGTTGGGTGAAATAGGCTTAACCGGAGAACTGGCGGGCTGAGGGGGAATCATACCCGGAACCCGAGGCTTAACAACCGCCGGTTTGGGGCGTTTCGCCTCAATCCGCTCCTTCCTTTCCTGGTCGACTTCCTCCTTCGTCTTAACGATGGCAGCGGCAGACGGACCCACAACCTTTTCTTCTTTGGAATTTTTGGTCAACTCGACAGCTTCCGGATCTGGACCTGAAGATTCTTTGGTCAATTCAACAGCTTCCGGATCTGGACCTGAAGATTCACTCCTGCCCTTATCAGCTCCCCTCGCAGTGAATTCCTCGACTAAACTTTCAGCTGATATGTTATCAACCGTACTGGATGCCGTTTTAACAACAAAGCCGCGGCTACGCAAAAGCTCGATGAGCTCCGCGTTAGTTATACCCAATTTCTCGGAGAGGTTGTAGACTCTGACGCTCACGTTATCTTGGAAGTAAATTACTGTATCTAAGACCTATCCCTTTCGCACAAGCAACAGGATCATGTTTTCTATTGATCGATCCTGTTCGCATTCCGGTATTCGTTCACTTTCTCTATTATATTACTGGCCAGCTCCTCCTCAAATCCTGCGTCTACCAAGTCGCTTACCTCAACCCCGACAAACGCCTCCGGGCTAACAATGCCGATCTCGACTAACTTCTCAGCATCTTCATTCGAAATTCCTGAAACTCCGTGCCATCCGGCAACCGCTGCTTGGACCCTTGCATCGAAACCCAGATCAACACGTTGTTCCTTTGAAATGTCTAACTTCCAACCTAAGAGGCGGCTTGTGAGTCTGGCGTTTTGGCCACGCCTCCCAATCGCTATTGAGAGATCATCTTCCGCTACTTCAAACGACATTCTGAGATTCGTTTCATCAATATCAACATTGCGAGGAATGGCAGGCTTAATCGCTTCCTCAAGCATTTTGATCGGTTCATTGTAGTATCGGATGATGTCAATCTTCTCTCCTCCCAACTCCCGCACGATGCTCTTGACGCGCGCGCCGCGTGCACCAACGCAGGCACCAACCGGATCGACCCTGGCATCTTTACTGTTCACAGCGATCTTAGTTCTGTAACCGGGCTCCCGAGAGATCGCTTCTATAACTACTGTCCCATCTGCAATTTCGGTTACCTCGAGTTCGAAAAGCCTTCTCACGAACCGAACACTAGCTCGACTCAAAATCAACTCTGGACCCCGATTAGATGGCTCTATATTAAGCAGTAAACAACGGATACGCTCCCCGGGAGCGTAATCCTCCCCGGGTACCCGTTCTCTGGATGGAAGGATCGCTTCAGCTTTCCCCAAATCAATGATCAAATCGCCCCGTTCCCTCCTCCGCACGACACCCGAGAGAATATCCCCTACTGTATCCTTGTAATCATCATAAATCCGCTCTTTCTCAAACTGACGGAGCCTATGCATAATCGATTGGCGCGCTGTCTGAGCGGCAATCCGGCCAAGGAAGGATGGATCGATTTCCTTTTCCACCACCTGCCCAAGACTAGGGTTTGAGGAATAAAGTCGCGCCTTCTCAATATGTATCTCGAACCGGGGATCACCCACCGAATCAACCACGGTCAGCTTCGCCCAAGCCTTCAATGCACCAGTCTTTGGATCGATATCGATCGTTAGATCCTGGTCTCCAGTGCCAGCAGCCCGCTCTGCCGCACCACGTATCGCACTTACGATCGTCCCGATCATATCCTCTCGGGATATACCCTTTTCTTTCTCCATGTACTCGAGAACAGAAAGGATTTCGTTGCTCATTAATGCGGCCTTGTTAAAAGATATAATGAAAAAAAAAGCGGGCAGGAAGCCCACTCTCAAGAATTTCGAGAAGCTGGAAGAGTCCGGAAGCTAGGTAAGCGACTTCTCCTTGTCAAGTTTCGTGTATTATTGCTCCTCTTGGTATGGGATCAGATCTAAGGAACGAGGACCTCTCTCAGTATATTCTTGGCTGTACTTTTCCACGACATATTCCAAGCACGAAACCCTAGTTTGAGAATAGAGACTAACAGATCCTTTTCACATCCGTCCAGTTGACCGCTACGCCTAAGTACAAAATCTTATTTTTCTTAATTTTGAATTTTAATCACTAGACTGACCAGTACTTCTATAATCCTATCCAATATGATTCTTAATTCGCTGTTAACTCGATCCATCGTCTTCAAGAGCGTCCAGAGTCTGGACAATTGTGAAACTCCATGGTTGCATCCGAACCAAGGGGCTGTATAAACAGGACCAATGAAAATTTCTGTATGGGATGGAGGGCTTTCGGACTCGCACATGCGTCAAGTTTCTCAACTTGGCGCCGAAGGCATCGACTTCGGTAACGGAACAGCATTCCCCGGGGTAACGGAACAAGGATACCCCGACCTCGACAAAGTCGTGCAAATCAAAAAACGAATTCATACATGGGGACTCGAGATTAATCGAGTGACGCTGCCAGACATCACTGAGAAATTCATGCAGAACCAACCCGGAGGAGAACAAGAGCTGGAGAATTCCTGTGAGGCTGTCCGTATCTTCGCCCAAGCCGGAATTCCGATTGTTCGCCAACGTTTCGCAGGGGATACCTTTGATCTATCCGAAAATTACTCATCGGTCCATCGTGGCGGCTATATCTCAAGAGGAGAACGCCCTAAGCATTCGATCTCTCCTTCGACAGTCCCCACCTACGAAGAATTAGACCAATGGTGGGATCGGTTCGTAAAAGTCTACAAAGCTCTCGTTCCCGTTGCCGAAGAGACTGGAGTTCTCCTTGCCCTCCACCCCTCAGATATTCCTCACCCTAATACCCCATTTGGAGGATTGGGGTTTCATCGCGTCATCGATGCCTTCCCCAGCGCTAACGTCGGATACCTCTACTGCTGCGGCACCCGCGCCGAGGCCGGGGGATCATCTATCGTCCTAGACGAAATCAATAACTACGGTCGCAAAGGGAAAATATTTACTGTCCATATGCGCAACGTCCGCGGAAGCCTTGCCACTGCCGGAGGGTTCGAGGAAGTCCTGCTCGATGATGGCGATATGAATATCGCAAAGATCTTTATAGAACTTAAAAAAGTCGGGTTCGATGGTTTTATCAATCCGGATCATATCCCCAAACTCGAAGGAGACGTGGGGTTAGCCTATTCTGTCGGCTACCTGAAAGCCATACTAACTTCGCTAGCGATATAACCGAATTGGGTGGGCAATACCTCCCTCTGATATCGCAGCGTTGCAGGTCGCTTCCCTGGAATCAAATTAAAGGGCATATACGGCCCTAAAAGACCTTTCGAAAAAATGGGTCAGCCAGTAAAGACGGTTCCCCGCAATAGTTTGGCCTGGTCGCTAACCATAAATGCCACAATATTGGCAACATCTTCCGGATTGTTCAGGTTTTCAATCGCCTGATCCACATTTGTGGAACTTCCCGTCCTCTCCGCACTGCTTTTCATCTGGCCAATCTTGAGGGGAGACTTGACCGACCCGGGGGCAATGTCGTTCACCCGAATGCCATACTTGGGAAGTGTGGTTTGCATAACCATTGTAAGGCCATGCACACCCCCCTTGCTGCTTCCGTAGGCATAAGAAGATGATCCACCCCGCACACCCGCCCCAGATGCAGCCAGTATTATCACCCCACTCTGCTGCTTTTTCATCACTGCAACCACATATTTTGCCATCAAATAGGAACCACGCAAGTTGGTATCGAGAACCGCATCCCAGGTTTCCTCAGGGAATTCATCCAGTTCAACAGATGCTCCCCAAAGAACCCCGGCAAAATGCAACAAACTATCGATCCCGCCAAGCCAAGCCTCAGCTTCCGATACCGCTCTTGACACTACATCTTCATCTCCAACGTCAACGTTCCAAAACCGCGCCTCTCCACCCGAGCTTCTGATGGCATCAATCGCTTTTTTGGAATCCTCCTCATTGATATCAAAGAGCGCTACTTTTGCCCCGTCCCGGGATACCCTGAGACTCGATGCCCTACCAATACCAGTCGCTCCTCCTGTAACAATTATTCGTTTCCCTGAAAGGTTAATTTCCATTAGCTCAAGTCTCCATCAATACTTTTTGTATTCTACGATCTTCGTTTAACCTAGCTCTGGTTCGTAAGAATAACCTTCAATCTAAATAAACAAACAGAGCATTCCTTAAAGTTCTACTTTTAAAATAAACCTTATGACCGCGAATTACTCAATCTCACAATCATATTAATCCGAAAAATCTACTGTTGACAATCTTTTGGCTAAAAACTCAGCCGAATCGATCAGAGGCTTTTGAGCCAAGCTTGTATTGAAAAACGAACACAGATCTGCTAAACAGGCAATTAATAAATGAACTTCCATCCTTTTCGTGTCTCCAATGATGCCCTCGACGAACCAATCGAGTTACGTCGTCGTATGGAAAATGAGGGGTATCTTTTTCTCCGTAAATTCCAAGATCCGGGAAAACTCCGGGACCTTCGTCTAAGAATATTAGAGCGGATCAATTCCGCTAGTGATTGGATGTTGCCCAACACAAAATTTTCAGAGGGCAAGGTCGATCCAACCAAAGCCTGCACCGAACCCGATAGAGAATACCAAGACGTCTATCATGAGGTCTACAAACTCCAGCCCTTTCACGAGATTGCCCACTCTTCCAAAGTAGTTTCGTTAATCGGCAACCTGGTCGAGGCTCAGGTATTCCCTCACCCTCAGGTTATAACAAGGCTTTGGTTTCCTAATTACAGCAAACACACTACACCTTTCCACCAGGATTTCGTTCACTTTCAAAGTAACCTTCAGATGTTCACGGTATGGACGCCTCTCAGCGATTGTCCAATCGAGCTGGGACCACTGGCGGTAGTGGAAGGATCCCATAGAGTCGGAGAGGTGGTAGATCACCATTTTTCGCTGGGAGCCGGCGGCCAGAAAGTTAGTGGTCCTGAATCCCGTGGAATTCCCCGCTGCAATGACTTTGAACTCGGTGATACTTTAATATTCGGATGCCTCATGGTTCACGGAGCCCTCCCAAATATAACAGAGGATCAACTAAGAATCTCTCTGGACAACCGTTATACCAGAAAGGGGCTACCCATTTCCGAGCACATGCTGACTCCACATCTCAATGCAGGACGGCTCACTTGGGAAAAGGTCTACGCAGGATGGCCTGAAGATCACAAGCTCAGATATTTTTGGGAAAAAGAAGAGTTCGAAACGATTCCCCAAGACGTTAGCTTTGCTCAAAAGGCATTTGAGGAAGCGTTGGATTTGGCAGGAAAGGGCGACAAGGATGCCATATATGCCCTTCAGCGTGCCGCCAAAAAACCAATTACCATCGAAACCGATCCTCGTATTCGAAACCAGACGGAACAGGCACAACGTCGGTTAGCAGAAATCCAAATGAACTGACCCATAGTATAGATACAGGCAAGCAATCAAATGGTCCGTAGCAATCAAGACAACGGACCACTTTTGCCGGCCGCCAGGCATATTACGTCCCGGAAAAACGAAGCCTGAATTTTTCCATTTTCAAAGCACTAAAGGATGATTCAGGGAAAAGATATAATCGTCGAGCTTTACGCAAGGGGTCTTCGACCGCACCGGAAAAGAAGCCAATAGTATATGATACGATAGGGCCCGCCGCACAAAAACATGAAGATCATCCTGCGGATCATAGGTATAACACTCCAGAACCGGGCATACCTTTTGGCTGCGTATGCTGCGATGTTTGGAGCGACCGCCGCCTATATGTTCTTACCAAAGTACATAGGGTCGGCAGTTGACGAGCTTGCCGGAATTTTTCAGGAAACCGGAGGTTCCCCATCAAATCTATTTCCGATCGCTTCAATTATCATGGCCCTCTACATCGTTCGAGGACTTCTCTCCTTTTTTCAAATGTACTTCGGAGAGGCCCTGGCTCAATTTGTGGCCTACAAGATCAGAAATGAATTCTACAATCACATTCAATATTTGAGTTTCGGATGCCATGATCGACTCCATACCGGAAACCTAATGTCACGTGCCATTGTAGACGTAGAAAGCATCCGGCGATTCATCAATATGGGTTTAGTCAGAGCCCCTTATTACTGTGGGCTTTTCCTTATTGTTGCAGTCATCCTGCTCAGGCTCGACTGGCGTTTGGGATTAGCGAGCATATCTTTCATGCCAATAGTCGCCTTTAAGGCAGGATCAGTTCGACTAAAAATGCGGGAACTTTGGCTCAGCGCCCAAGAAAAAATGGGCCAGCTGACTACCGTGCTTCAGGAGAACCTAACTGGAGTCAAGGTGGTCAAAGCATTCGCCTCAGAAAAACACGAGGAGGCTCAGTTCGAAACATATAATGCAAAGGTAGCCTCCGAAATGGTAGAGGCAGAAAAACTCCAAGCATCAAATAACTCTTTCACCCTGTTTAGCTTCCAATTCTCCATGGGAATGATCCTCTGGTTTGGGGGCTGGCGGGTTATCAACGGACACTTGTCATTGGGAGAACTAACTCAGTTCATCATCTACATGCAAATGCTTGCCCTGCCTGTCCGAATGGTTGGTTGGTTAGTTAACGCCTATGCTCGAGCCGTAGCTGCAGGAGGGCGGCTTTTCGAAATTCTCGACTCTAAAACAGAAGTTTTAGAAATAGAAAACCCAATCAACCTGGCTAGAGTAGCTGGACATGTCCATTTTGAAAAAGTGAGTTTCGAGTACCACCCCGGCACCTCTACCCTCAAAGAAATCGAAATCGATGTACCCCCTGGCAATGTGGTAGCACTTCTGGGACCTCCTGGGTGTGGCAAGAGCACCATCGTTAACCTCTTATCACGCTTTTATGAAATCAAATCCGGCTCGATTCAAATTGATGGTATTGATATCCGTGAGGTTACGCTAGAGTCCCTGCGTCGCAACGTTGGGATCGTCCACCAGGACGTATTTCTATTCACAACCTCGATTCGGAACAATATTACCTACGGTTGCGAAACTGCAACTCACGAGGACGTCATAGCAGCAGCTAAGGTTGCTCAACTACATGATTTTATTGAAAATCTCCCCCAGGGATACGACACCATCGTTGGTGAACGCGGATCTACCCTTTCCGGCGGTCAACGCCAAAGGCTTTCAATTGCTCGTGCTCTAATTCTCGATCCCCCAATTTTAGTACTCGATGACTCAACCTCAAGCGTAGACGCCGAGACCGAGCAGTTGATTCGAGAGGCCATGGAATCGGTTATGAAGGGGAGGACAACCTTCGTAATTGCACACCGACTTAGTACGATTTACCGAGCAGACATTATTTTAGTTCTGAAAAATGGAGCCATCGTAGAACGCGGACAACATAAGGAACTCCTCATAGCTAACGGCTTCTACCGAAATATTTACGAACTCCAACTACGACCCCAAGAAGAAGTAATGCGGGATATCGATGTCCCAGTCACACTTCGAAAACAGATATACGGCTGACGATGCAAAGTAGTATATTATCAGGCTCCCGAGAGGGTCCTGCCGACGAGAAAATTTTTGGGCAGGTTTATAACCACCGAGTTATAGCCCGGATGCTACCCTATCTTCGTCCCCAATTTCGACTGGCTATGATCGCCACTGTTGCAATGCTGATCTACACCAGCACTTTGGTTGCGATCCCATACCTTATAAAACACGGCATCGACGGCTACATCGTCGATGGAGAGAAAGCGGACTTCCCTGGATTAAGTCTCGTGTTTCTCGTGTTTTTGCTTACGGCCGGGGCCAACTGGGCTAGTAACTACTGGCAACAATGGGCTATGATAAAAGTCGGACAGCGCATCTTATACAGTATGCGCCGAGACATGTTCAACCATCTCCAGAAATTGTCGCTTCGCTATTTCGAAAAAACTGAAGTAGGTCGCATTATTTCCAGGGTGATGGGAGATGTAAATCAACTTCAAGAATTTATGGCTCTAGTTGTAACAACCATGGGGGACCTTCTCTCCCTCATTGGAATTGTCACAATGTTACTCGTACTGAATCTGAAGTTAGGCCTAATTTCGATGGCCGTATTGCCGGTACTTATCGTGGTCATGGGGATTTGGCAAACTTTCGCTCGCCAGGCCTTCATGCGGGTCAGACAAAGTATTGCTATAGTAAATTCTGCTCTCAATGAAAACATTAGCGGAATCCGCGTAGTGCAAAGCATGAATCGGCAAAAGCGCAACATGATTATATTCGAAGAAAAAAATCATGAAAACCTAAAGGCTTCCCTCTCTGGAACCAGGCTTAGTGCCATCCTGACGACGCCAGTCGACATCCTTACAGGAACCGCTATTGCCGCAGCCATTTACTTCGGTGCCGGCATGGTTGCGGGCGAGACTCTGAGGGTTGGTGCCCTGATTGCCTTTATTCTCTACATCCAACGATTCTTCGACCCCATCCGGAATTTAACCATGCAATACGGACAGTTTCAACGATCCATGGCTTCGGGGATCCGAATATTTGATCTACTGGACACTGAGTTGGAGATTAAAGACACGGAAAATGCAAAAGCAATCCCTCCTCTCAAAGGTGAGATTGCTTTTCAGAACGTCACCTTCAGTTACATCCCGGGTGAAGATGTCCTCAAAAATGTCAGCTTCAAAATCAATCCTGGGGAAACGGTTGCTATCGTCGGCCCAACCGGGGCTGGGAAAACGACACTGATTTCTCTCATATCCCGTTTCTATGATGTACCCCGTGGCCAAGGATCGATTCTTGTCGACGGCTTTGATATTCGAGACGTACAGCGTAATTCTCTCGCCAGACAAATGAGTATGGTCCTACAGGAACCGTTTCTATTTTCTGCTACCGTAGCGGAAAACATCCGATATAACCATTTAGCGGCCAGCGACCGGCAGATAAGGCAAGCTGCAAAGGCGGTTGATGCGGATGGGTTTATTACCAAACTAGATCAAGGCTACGGGACTTACCTCGCCGAGAGAGGTGTTAATCTCAGTGTTGGACAACGACAGCTAATAAGTTTTGCCAGGGCCATTGTAGCCGATCCGCGCATCCTCATCCTTGACGAAGCCACTGCGAATATCGATAGCCATACGGAACTTCTTATTCAAAGCGCTCTTCAGAAGCTTCTACAAAACCGGACTGCTATCATCATTGCCCACCGACTTTCTACCATTCGGGGTGCCGACAAGATCATAGTCCTGCAAGATGGTGAAATCGAAGAGATTGGGAATCACTCCAAACTAATGTCTAATGATGGACTCTATAAGCACCTCTACAAAATGACTTACGCATCCATTGAGGAGCCCCCGGTCTAAAAAGCCTAACCTAAATAAAAGAATGATCATCTGAGAATAGCAGCAATATCTGAAAGCTCTTAGCCCGGCCATTAGAAAAAGAATCCGGCCCTACCCTGTAACTCGAGAAAGAAATCCGATTGCATCAAATCTCCTTCCTCAAATAGAATATTCCCCTGTTGATTTGGGTGTAAAACCACGGCATACTCAGGAAATTCTCCGTAACGAAACCAAGGACTAAATCGTTATTCCTCCTTATTTGTAACTTAGGCGGGATATCTCTTAAGGACGGAGGAGATCATTCCGTCGTGAGAATATTGCTCGTGATTCCGCGACCCCAGATTCTAGAACTGGATCTCAGGGATAATCCTCAAGTTTCCTCTCGAAGGCATCCATCAGGGTAAAACCCAACACACTCCACCAATTTTATCTGCATTGGCTTCTGCATCATTCAGTTTGCTTCCATTCAAGAGAGATTCATTTCAAATGAATAATCTCTCTTTGTTCTTTTGAAAGTCGCTCACCCAACTTCTGGCTAAAGTGAAGTCCCTGTCTTCCCCAATCTGGCATATATCCTGTACTGTAGCAGAAATACAAGGTTCGGCGAGGACGACCAGAGGAATTGATTACCGAACCGTGAGTCAAAGCCTCCGTAAAGATGATCGCATCGCCGGCACGGGCAGGCACCGGAATCAGAGCCGGATTTTCATTCGGGTGGCTTCCCCAAGGTCGAGGAAAGTTACTCTTGTGCGTCCCCGGAATGACCGCGAAACAACCATCCTCTTCTTCACAGTCCAACAACGGGAAAACAACCTTTGTAAGGGTCGAAAGCATCTGACCGTTATGACAACGGTACTGGCACTTCGGATTTATAGGCGTACCGTGCATATGCATGCGGGTATATCCACCTCCCCAACGATAAATTGTATAGGTGTGATTCAGCCTGTAAGGACCTCCCGTAACCTCGGAAATTACATCCAAAACAGGAGGAAGATCAATTAGGGGAAAGAATGCTGGATCGGACTCAAGTATATTCGAAATATACAGATTTTCGGGTGACCTCTCGTCACCGAGTACCAATGGGAACGGATATTTTTCAGGCTCCAGATCTTCCAGATGGTCCAATACTTTGTTACATGATGTGAGAAGTTTGGGGGACAAAACATCTCCCAATAAGAGGAATCCCTGGAGATCAAACAGATATCTTTCTTCCTCAGTCATCTTATGATTTAAATGTAAGATTGCTATACTAAATTCGACGCACCGCCGATCCACAATAAAGGACGGATACTTTTATTATTTTCCTGGAAGGCGAGCCTTTTGTAAATATATAGTCGCGGTATCATCATGGACAGCGTAAGCCTTAAATTAAAAAAGGCTACCCCTCACTGTGGAGCGGAAGTTCTGGACTTAGATCTCTCACAATCTCTCGGGGACGACCTAGTTAGGATGCTAGAACAGGCCTTAGCGGAACATGGTGTCCTCTTTTTCCGAAACCAGAAACTAGATCCAACTCAACAAAAGACAATCGGAACATCTTTTGGGAAACTCCATATCCATCCCGAATGGCCGCAGCTGGTTGAAGGTCATCCGGAAATTATGGAATTACTAACAGACGAAAACTCCACATACATTGCGGGTGAAAATTGGCATTCTGATGTGTCTTGCGACATCAAACCACCTCTTGGAACGGTGTTCTATACACTCGAAGTACCACCGGTAGGCGGCGACACGCTTTTCGCAAATACATGTGCGGCTTTCGAATCACTGTCACTTCCCATGCAAAAATTTCTCAGCGGTCTAACGGCTATCCACGATGGGGAACATCACTATCGAGGGCGTTACATCGGGGATAGAGCTGAAGATAAAGACTATCCAAAAGCCACGCACCCGGTCGTGCGAACCCACCCCATAAGCGGCCAAAACTCACTGTTCGTGAATCGTATATTCACAACCCGAATCATTGAACTTGAGGAGCCAGAGAGTGCCGAAATTCTTGGCATGCTTTTCAATCATATTGAACAACCGGAATTCCAATGTCGTATTCAATGGGAACCCGAATCCCTTGCCATTTGGGATAATCGTTGCGTCCAACATAAAGCCCTTTGGGATTACTTCCCTAACCGCCGCCATGCATTGCGGGTAACTATCGAGGGAGAAAAGCCGTTTTTTGATTCGATGGCTAAAAGTTGTCCAGCACCTCTGGATTAACAATGCTTTTCCAAGGGTCGCCGCGCAGGAGTGCAATAATACTGTCAGCCGCCATCAATCCCATTCCTCTGAAAGCCGTTTCACTTGCGCTGCCGATATGAGCGGAGATGGTTACATTATCAAGTTTAAGTAAAGGGTCATCCATGGGAATGGGTTCAGGATCCGAAACATCGATCGCCGCCCGCATAATGGAGCCGCTGGCTAATGCTTCGTACAGAGCACGCTGATCCGTCACCGGTCCGCGGGCCATGTTGATGAATATTGACGTGGGTTTCATCAACTTGAACTCCTCCTCCCCCATGATCTTCTGAGTATCCTCGGTTAGAGGACAGTGGAGCGATAAGAAGTCAGCCTCCATAAGAAGGTCTGGGAAGTTAGGCATCCACTTTACCCCCAACTCTTGTTCAATCTCGAGCTTACGCGTCCTGGAATGATAGATTACACGCATCTCAAATCCTTTAGCCCGCCGAGCTACCTTCTGCCCAATCCCACCGAGGCCGAAAATTCCCAAAGTCTTGCCATGGACGTCCAAGCCAAGATATGGCGTCTGATCAAAGAATTTCCATTTCCCCATTCGAATGGAACGATCAGAGTAAGAGACTCTACGCGCCGCATCGAGTAAAAGAGCGAAAGTAAAATCAGCACAAGCATCCTGTAAGATTCCAGGAGTGTTTGTTAGAACAATTCCATTACGAGTCGCAGCAATAATATCGACGTTATCGGTCCCCACCGCACGATTGCCAATTACCTTAAGCCGAGTTGCCCCGTCTAGTAAATCGGCATCAAGCTGATCAACACTCTCCGACAAGAAAGCGTCATAGAGACATGAATTCCTTACGATAAGGTCACGCGGTGGCGATTCATGACTTTCCCAAACATCAACCTCGAAGTTCTTAGATAGCCGATCGTAGAGCTCTTGATCATGAAAATTTCTGAGAACCCATACTCTATGTTCAGTCATCAATTTGTTTAATCGGAAGTTTATTATCGGTCATGAGATGCTTGAAGAAGGCGATTCTACCACTTAAACTAATTTCCTAAGAGAAGAATCATCAACCGTCTTCAAGGGACTAAAGTCACGATTGTTCTGGTACCACGGCCGTTCCGCGCTAGTACACGCGTTACTAACGGCATTGTAAATCAAATAGAAAATGGCCCGCCTCCAAGGCGATATGTTATTCGTCGAACCATGAAGCACATTGCAGTTAATAAGAGCTACGGACCCAGCTGCCCCGATCAACGGCTCAATACCACTCTCTTCCGCAAGATTCGTAAACGTCAAACGATCGATCTGATGCAGTGCATATCCTCGCCCTACCGCATCCTTGTGAAGTTTGGAGTCGAGAAGCCCATAACGCTGCGATCCAGGCAACACCAGTAATGGACCTGTCGCAACTGAACAGTCATCAACAAAGACGGCAGCCATTACACAGCGAGGCTCGGGCATGCCATCTATAGAATGCCATGGGGGGAAATCCTGGTGCCAATCCCATCTTGTACCCCCTCCAAACCCTGGCTTAGGGTTTAGTCGACTTTGATGGATGTAAATATCATCCTTTACAAGCTGGTGAATCGGATCCACTAATCGAGGAAGTAGAGAAAGGTGCTTAAAAGGTTCGGAATAAACGTGTAATCCAAATGCCAGCCTGGCCATTTGGGGATCGTCTCTCTCACGAATCACTTCCGGACCGGGCCGACTGAGAATTTCAGGAATCTCTCGACTTAGAGAACTCACCTCTTCTCCATCCAATAAACTTGGGAACAACAGGTAACCCCGTTCCTCATATTCTGCGATTTGGGCTTGTTTAAGTTTCATGATCTATTGCCTCTATCGTCATTTGAATCAAAGGGATCTACTCGATTCCAAGTCTCACTAACGACCTTCTGCTCGTCTCGACTATTTTCCAACACACGCCCTTCTTCCAATGCTTCATCCACAGTGTTGTACT
The DNA here is from genome assembly GCA_964542645.1 of uncultured Opitutales bacterium. Taxonomy (GTDB): domain Bacteria; phylum Verrucomicrobiota; class Verrucomicrobiia; order Opitutales; family UBA2987; genus Moanibacter. Next base: position 371,953 of record CAZIUG010000015.1, read on the forward strand.
TTTTACTCTTCAGACTTAGATTCCAACATAACACAAGATTGAATTCCGAGAGGTTTTAGGCTTACCTGTCTACCCGGTAAAGCGGCTCTAAACCTTGCGCCACACGGTTTAAATTCTCCGCAGCCACTCCTGCACGCTTACGAGCAGTACCGTCTGTACAACCGGCAATATGTGGAGTCGTAATCACATTAGGCAATTGATACGCAGGCAAGGAAGAGTCGGGGGGTTCATGCGAAAAAGTATCAAGGCCGGCACCACCCAATCTATTGTTAAGCAAGGAATCACACATGGCCGATTCGTCTACCAATGCACCACGTGCCACATTGATGATACAAGCGGTCGGTTTCATCATACCGATCCGGCGGGCATCTATAATATGTCGCGTCTCAGGCGTGAGGTGAAGATGAACTGACAAGTAATCACTCTCCGTCACTACCCGATCGATATCTTTCGGAGTCCCGATGAATTCCGGTTTCAACTCGTCTAAGACTTCGTCTTCGATCTTTCTCACATCAATGGCTTGGATCCGTATTCCAAAAGGAGAGGCCCTCCGCGCAAGATCCTGGCCGCTAGCCCCGAAACCAATTATCCCCAGCACCTTGCCAGTTAGTTCCATCCCTGTAGGCTTGTACAATTCACCTGACTTGAAATTTGAAGAAGCCTGACCGTAATAGCGCGAAAGCATCAGGATATACATCATGGCACATTCAGCCAAGGCAACGCTGCTAAACTGACCAGGGCAATTGGCAACCGCAAATCGTCTGGTCTTCATGTAATCTATGTCAACATGATCAAGCCCTGTCCCAAGTATTTGCCATAGCTTGGCATTTACAGCCGCATCGTACATCTCGCGAGTGCCCATGCTGCCCCCAATATCAAGGACTGCTTCCACTCCAGAGAACTGCTTCTCAATTGAAGCACCATAATCAATAATTTCCAGATTATGATGAGGAGATACCGCACTTATCACTTCTTCCTCCCAAACAGGTTCTATAAGTGCATGTGGAAGAAATAAAACATTTAGTTGCTTCATTGTTTTGCCTCGTTTTCAACTGCCTGGATCATTGCAATAATATAGCCAAATTGGAATGCCCAGCCCTGACGAACCCGAGGAGAAAGGCCTTCGGGAGCCAAATCATCTGGATGCTTCGGCGCATGATCGGGCATGAGCATATACGGATATCCAGTGGAATGGAAAATCTTTGCCAACTCATACATATTCACATCCCCTTCATCCGGCCAGACTTCCACAAAGTCGTTAAGCCCACCTTGGATATTTCTAAAATGAACATTAAATATCTTCTTATTTTCCGAAAAATACTTCGCTATAGGCGGAAGCTCCTTCCCTGGGTCCTCCAACCCCTCTGCCGCCACTCCACAGCAAAAGTTAAATCCGTGATAAGGACTATCAACCAACTCACTGAATTGTTTAAGCCCATCTAGTACGGGATAATTCCATCGTTCTTCGCCACGCAAGACAGGAGCCGGAGGATCGGGCAAATGGCATGCCATCTGAACCCTGTACTCTTCTGCAACAGGAATAATGCGCTCAAGAAAATATGTAGCTCGGGAAAAAACCTCTTCCTTACTCACCTTCATTCCCTTGTGCAGCTCATTATTGTTATATTTTGAAAATTCGAAGGAACTTTGCTCACAATCGGCCCTACCGTATCGGGATTCCGTCCGCTGATATCCGACCACACTGAAGTTATAATTTAGGCCTCGAAGCCCTGCCTTACCAGCATTCTCAATCCACTTACAGACCCGATCAATATCTTCATCACGCTCTGGGTCTCGCGCCTCAGTGATGTTTCCCGAAATCGGGATATGAATCATCTCCAAATCTACCCCTTCCAAAAATGCCTCCTCACGTTGCCTTTTAATTTCTTCAAGATCGTCCGGATCGATTGTCGTGTCCATATGGGACACACCGTGCCGTGTCAGAAACTGGAGCTCCTTTTTTGAAGTACCTATACCTTGGACGCCTACATACATAACTTCATTTCCCTAATTCCATCTATTGAATCTCATATTATTTTTCTGTCGAACACACCTGATCACAGGATGATAGTATGTAAAGACCTCAATGTCCCGCGACGCCTGTCCAGGTCTTTCATGGTGATATCGAAGCACCTATAGGCTTGGCCTTTCACGCTTCGTTAGATCGTTTGAAGCGTCAAGGCAATCCCGCTCATTACTAATCTCTCCGTCAGGAACCAGGCTCCCGTTTCCGTATTGATCTACTTAACTTATCTCCAAGATTAAACTAAGAATAGAAATCACTTCTAATGCTATTAGAGACTTTTATAGAATTAATCGGATGACTGGCTTGACCCATTAGTCATATGATCTAGCTTCAGGCAACTGGATACATGAATCAGCCTGTGTGCCTTACAGATGAAAATAATCCGCGATTTTAGAAGTTTTATAAGTCTATAAGAGTGAGGCCTCTCCAATGAAACTTGCGATCCACACAAGCGCTTTCAGCAAAATTGACCTATCAAAAATACTCCCTCTTATAGCTAATGCCGGCTACGAAAACGTGGAGATAGCAGCTGATATCTCCGAGTCACACCATTTCGGAGCTCATTATGCGACAGGGCAGGAAGTAGCTAGCTTATTCAGTCTCCTAAAGGAAGTTGGACTGAATTTAGCTGCGATTGACATCGGGGGCTGGGATCTTGCTCTCTGCATTGCTAACTTGGATGAAACAGAAAGGAAAAGTGCGGTCAAAAACACCATTCACGCTGTGGCAGTAACAAGTGATTTGGGATGTCCACTGATTACCTCTCATCTTTGGGGCCTGCCTAAAGCTAAATCACAAAAAAGAATACCCGATTTCCGATCAGCTTTCCTGCGGTCTATTGAGGATATCGCACCAATTCTGGAAGCGCGTAATGTTGAACTGAACTTTATGCCTCATCCCGGAGGATTTATCGAAGAGTCCAATGCGACTGTTGACTTAGTTCGGAAAGCAAACTGCACCCAAGTAGGATACACCTACGGAACCAGCCATTCATTCGTGATAAATCAGCCTACTCAGACTCTGAGCGACATGATCCACTACGCAGGACGGACATTAACACATGTACTGGTTTCTGACACTCACGACGTCAAAAGAATCATTGCACCTCCTGAGGTTAAAGCCCACGAACACACCGTTCCAGGACGAGGTGACATTGATTTTTCCGCTTTAATTCTCGCCCTAAATGAAATCGATTATAACAGGTATCTTTGTGTCCATTTAATCTCGGAGCGTGATCGAATTTTTGATGCCGCACGAGAAACAAGGAAACAGGTGGAGCAATGGCTGATGTCTCCTGGAAACCAGAATGTCTAAAATGAATGGCGGCCAAGTCCTAGTCGAATCTTTATACAGAAACGGTGTTCGCGTTATTTTTGGCATACCTGGAGCCGGACAATACGAAGCAACTAACGCAATTTATCAACATTCAGGAATCCTCTATATCAACACTCGCCATGAGCAAGCGGCTAGTTTTATGGCTGACGGATACGCCCGTGCTAGTGGAAAAGTTGGAACCGCATTAGTTGTTCCAGGACCTGGATTTTATAACGCTTGCGCCGGCATCGCAACGGCACACGCTGTTTCCTCACCTATCTTAGTTATCACGGGCTTGCCCTATAGTCATCAAAAGGGTGATCAAGAACTTGATCGAAGCTTCTTGGAGCCCCTAACTAAATGGTCCGGGAATGCTAAATATCCCGAAGAAATACCTGGGCTTATAAATTCCGCTTTCCATCATCTTAAGAACGGCCGCAAACAACCGGTAGTGGTAGAGATCTCAGCTAATGCCCTCGAGATGGAAACCGACTTTCAATTACTCGACCCGGAATCGGATGTGCACCCAGTCAGTAATCCCAAATTACTTGACCAGGCGGCCTGTATTTTGGCCAACGCAGACAAACCCCTTATCTGGGCTGGCGGAGGTGCCGTATATTCCGACTCTACCCAGAGTCTTCAAAAACTTGCGGAACACCTCCAGGCTCCTGTTGTAACAACCGCTGGAGGCAAAGGAGCAATCTCGGACCGGCACCCACTCTCATTAGGTCTCGCCGAACTTCGCTACAAGCCACTCAACACATGGATTGATAGCTGCGATGTCATTCTGGCAGTAGGAACAGGAACTGGGTTCCAGGATAGGATTAGCCTTCAACAGGTAGTTCGTATCGATATCGACAAAAAGGAAATCCAACGCCCAAATCATCATTCACTGGGTATTGAGGGAGACGCCTCCTACTGTCTAGATGAGCTGCTTTCCCGCATCCTCGAAATCTCGGAATCCCACCCAAACATTGAGGAGGAAGTGAAGTCTATCAATGAATTACGATTTAATCCAGACGATCAGCTCCAGCCTCAACACGACTTCCAACAAGCTATCCGTTCGGCTATTCCAGATGACGGTATCCTTGTCATTGGTATGAATCAAATGGGATACTATAGCCGGAACTACTATCCTACTTATTCGCCTCGAACACTTTTTACATCATCTTCTGAAGGCACCCTCGGCTCCGCATACCCTATCGCACTTGGGTCCAAGGTTGCCAAACCGAATAAGGCAGTTGTGTCCATTTCTGGTGATGGTGGCTTCCTTTACAATGTCCAAGAACTTGCCACCGCCGTGCAGCATGGAATCTGTGCCGTAGCCATAGTTTTTAATGACAACGCTTTCGGTAATGTCCTTCGGGCACAGATCGAGCAATTCGATGGCAATATCATTGGGACCAAACTCCATAATCCTGACTTCGTTCGTCTGGCTGAAACATTCGGAGCACGTGGTATCCGTGCCCACAATGCAGAAGAGCTAGAAACAACCTTGAGCGAGGCTTTAGTCGCAAACAAGCCCACTCTTATCGAAGTGCCAGTTGGAATGATGGACAGACGTTACTAGATGCGCCTCCTTTTCTTAAAATTTTAGAAAACTCCAGATCTAAAGAGAAATATACTAAGGACCCAGAATGTCTGAATTGAAGGGAAATCCCATCCTCACACAAGCCGACCACGATCATTTCCTTGAGCACGGCTATATCATTGTCCCAAACGTTGTATCTCCGGAGAAAATCGCTGCAATCTTACCTGTCCTCGAAAAAAACAATGGCAAACGAAGTGATCTTTCCGAAATACAAGACTGTGAGAGCGAACGCCTAGTAACGGCAATTCAAGAGATATTCGGATTTGATTTGGGAATCTTTTGTAAGGAATCTGGCCGGGATATGGTTCGCCATTACGAACCTGATGCAGAATGGGGAAACCTACCGGCCCATGTAGATGATGCCTATCCCACCATTATGCCGAACGGTTGGGCTATTGGATGCTTTCTCTTTCTAACACGAGTCAATTCTGGAGGAGGTGCGTTCATTTATTATCCAGGCTCGCTGTGGCGAAACCGAAGCATCATGGAGTGCAATTGGCAATCCGCCAAAGATGCTGTAGCCCTTCCGAATACCTCAGGCCCTCCGGTTGAATGTCTCGCCTCACCGGGTGATGCAATTCTCTTCCACCACCTGATGAGCCATAGAGGTTCCCCTAACTTGAACGACCCGAATGCAACACGTCACGCCATCCTGTCTCGCTGGCGACCGAAAGTTCGTCTCAGCCCAGGCCTCAAGCCATTCGAGGAAATGACAACTATCGAGAAAAGTAATTCAGCGCGGTTTGCAGCGACTCGTTCAAATCGGAAAATTCCTTTAGCGAGCGAAAGGAATGGCTATACTTCAACTCTACTACGAGAAGGATTCGATAACCTTGCCTGTATGCGCTCCTACGCTATCCTTCACTTCGACGGAAGCTCCCATATCCTCTACTGCCAAAATGACCGAAACGGGGTAAGCAATAACTCCATTCGACACATGTTCACTGAAGATCTCACGCGATGGCAACATCGACCTGATCTGAGCATCGGAGCCAACAACGTACGCACTCTGCAACTACATCAATACGGACTGCAAATCATACTGGCAGTTACCCTAAACAACTGCACCACATTACTCTATTCATCTTTAGATCTTGAGTCATGGGAACTTATAGCAGAGGTAGAAGATTCCATGACAGCAACTCCCTGGTTCACTTATTTCAAATACGCAAGTCAGGTGGCAAAGGGGCTAACTCTCTTCTCTGTCTCCTCGAAGTGTCCGGACAAAATCACCTGCTCATGGGGAGAAAATTGGGAAGAAACCGACGAGTGGAGTGAATATTCAATCGCTGCAAGGTCACCAAAAGGCCAGGAGATCTTTGACGTTACGGTAGCTGCTCAGTATTCCGAGCGAGACTGCGCCTTTGTTGCAGACCTCTCGACAAATGGCGGAATAAGAACCCACCCTTACTATGCACTAACCAAAGACACTGGTAACGCCGGTGAACGTTTAAAACCCCTGGCATTTTCCGGGAACTCTCACCCCAGATGTATTCGTATCCTTAATCGCTCCCAAAACTACTGGATGGTAAGCTACCTTCAGCATTCACAAGAAGGGCATGAAAAACTATTTTGGGGTGCTATCGACTGGTTGAAAAACCCTCCAACTTTGGTTCAATTGAACAATCCTGAAGATCTCGATCAGGCAAGGGCTCTTGTAGGATTCCTCTAATCCGAAATCCAGTACATGGATCGAGAAGGAATAGATTCTGATTTGAATTGGAATGAAGTATGATCCGTTGTATTTAACTAATCGAACCATACACAGCTTTTAGGTGCTATACTAGAAGCTCATTCGCAACAAGCTAGCGACCACAAGCCATCCACTATTTCTGGATAATCGCTGAAACATCCACGGGTCCCCGAATCACATCGACCGTTAGGCGATCTTCCATTTCCGGATTTACTGCCCAAAGCATCTCCGGATCGTAGACTCGCGGAGCTTCTTCCGGCTTAGATGGCATTTGCCACTCCGGCCAAAATCGCTGAATAAGCACCTCGGCATTTTTCCAGGCAATCCGATCTTTTAAATCGTCTGAAATTGGAGCGGCCTCTATCTCATTCTGAAGGTGACGGAAATCGTAGTAAGGTTGATCGGCACCGTAAATGATCCGATCCTTTCCAACAGCATTCGCCAAGGCATCGAAGTCCCATTTCGTTCCTCGACCATCCGGAAATTGAACTACCTCAAAGACGAGATTCTCCAAATCTGATAGATGCTCAGCAGCGTATGTACTAGCATGTACAATAAATGTTAGGCCTGGGAATGATCGCGCAATTCGACCCATCAACGGGGTATGGCAATGAAGATTGCAGAGCCCACCATAGGCAGCCGCTACCTCGATAAACGGCAAAGAGGATTCGTTAAAAGGAGGATGGTCTACGAAGCCATCGAGCGCCAATTCCCGAAAAGCTCGGTCCAGTTCATCGAGCCCTGATTCTCCGAATCGTACCTCGCTGATTCCAAGTACAAGAGGAAAGGTTTTCGGAAAGGCTGCACGAGCACCTGATGCCATCTCGTTGATAGCCCTTATGTCAGCCATGCCATTGAGGATCGGACTGCCGGTAGCAACGGGCATAGAAATGCTCGCCACGGTATTAGTGGCCGCGTTTCGGGCTAACGCCATCGGAAGATTAACACCCACCATTGGAGCTCGGTTAATGGTTCGTCCAAAGTGGTGATGCATGTCAATGTAAGGGCGTTCGGGCGTGGAATATTTGATCATGATGAAACACAATCTATTAGCATCAGTTCAAATGGGCAACCTAAGAACGGCCTCGATAATAAAGAATGCTTAATTGCTGTAATCTTTGTCGTTAATTTGGTCATAACTTCTGAATCAAATTGATTATCTCTTCTACCCATTTAAAAATAATAGAAATGATTCGACTGAGGTTACGAAAAAAGAGTATGGAACAGGGCCGTTTTGGACGTTACATTTGCGGCCTGACCTCGTAATATAATTTTATGCAGACTTCTCAGACAACCCCACGTAAAAGCCTCCTGGGCGATTCCACCCACCCATTTCCCATCGGAACGGAATACTACCGTGCACCGATGCCGCCTCAGAAATTCTGGGATGAGGATTTTAAAGCGATACGTAAAATGGGAATGCGCATCGTAAGGACGTTCTCATTCTGGAATTGGATGGAGCCACAGTCTGGAATCTTTGAACTTGATGACTTCGATCGAATGTTTGAGCTCGCCAAAAAAAACGATCTTAAGGTCTGGTTCGATATCACTCTAGCAACACACGGTTCTTGTCCTGAGTGGTTGTTGCGCGAGCATCCTGATATTCGAGCAGTGAAAGCAAATGGTGAAGTTGTCATGCCGTCAGCCGGCAAAGCCATGCCTCAAGGTGTGAGAATCCAATGCTATGACCACCCGAAATGGAGAGAATATGGGGAACGGCTGCTACGAGCTGTTGTTTCGCGCTACAAGGATGCCCCAAATTTGATCATGTGGGGAATTTGGGACGGAATCGGCTTATCTGGATTCCAGGACGATCCGTGCTACTGTAATCACACCCTGAACCAGTACTCCCTCTGGCTAAAGGCAAGATATTCCCTCGACCAATTGAACGATCGCTTTCTACGCCGTTACCGTAACTGGGAAGATGTTCACCCTCCCAGGAACAACAACAACATCGTTGAGATGTTACTTTATCGGCAATTCCATTACGAAAACCTTGCCAATGCCCTTAGATGGCAGGTCAAGATAGTCGAAAGCCTAGACGATCAGCACGAAGTACGTGCACATGGTGCTCATTACCCGCGCCCGTGGGACGAAATCTGTAGCCTCGAAGTCGATAGTTACGGGATGTCTATGCCATCCAACAACCTCCTGACCAGCAACGACCCCTATCAAATCAGTGATCGCTACTTCAGTTTTGACTGGAACCGGAGTATTGGAAAAGAAGGGAGATGGTGGAATGAAGAGATCTACTCGGGAATGAGTCCTGGCGGTGTAACCTGGAGTAAGCAAACCGACCCTATGGAACTCACGTCGCTCTTATGGATGACTCTGGTGAGCGGCGCAGCTGGTTGCATGTTCTGGCAGTACACTCCGGAATACATGAGCTTTGAAGCCCCAGGCTACAGCCTGGTCTCTCCCGACCGCTCTCCAACATCCAGATCTGTAGCTGTGACAAGAGCCATCACTGAAATTGATTCGATTAAAAAACATTTACCTATTGAAGTCCCTAAAGCTGAAGCCGCAGTAGTTTATAGTCCGAAAAGCCACGAGATCTTCACCTATGGAGGTGAGAGCGAACGGTTTCTCAAGGACCTCCGCGGTGTTTACCGAACTCTCTGGGAAAACAATATCGCAATGGACGTTATTTCCCCGAGCATGGATTGGTCCGGATATAAGGTTATCTATCTACCAAACGTCGCACTCTTGGATGAGGGGACGATTGGGAAAATAAAAGAAACAATACAAGACCCAAGAGGAGCCCATCTCATCATTGATGGAAACTTCGGCAGCTATGTCGGAACAGGTTACAACAGTTTTTCTCCCCCCGAGGGGTTAACCGATCTCATCGAAGGTGGTGTTGCCGACTACTCAAAAATCACTAATCAAGATATTGATTCCGGGAGCAATGTTCTAGTCACAGATTTCGGTGAAACAGCTATCACGAATGAATGCGGTTACTCCGTAATCAAAGTCTCAGGCGAGAGCAGGATAATTGCTACTCTCGAGAACCAGGTATTAGGAATCGAAACAAAAGACCGAAAACTTACCTGGTTCGGCCTTTCCCTGTCTACAGCCTTTGGTGACATTGGAGTCCCGGATTTGATCCTTCCTCTTTTTAAATCTTTCCAGGTTACCTCACCAATAGAATTAGAAGGAGATAAACTCATCGCTATGCGCCGCCCTTCAAGGTTGGGAGGATGGCTGCTCTTCCTTTTCAACCTCGAATCCAAACAGGCAAAATCGATCATAAAATTCGACTCTACTATTCGGGAAGCTACTGAACTTCTTAAAGGCGAGACTTTGCCTATAGAAAATTCTTGCTGTAATGTAGAGGTCGATCCAGGTGCAGTAATCGTTCTTTATTTAAACCAAGGAAGTCATGTTCAAACTTGAATTCGGGATCATCCATAACAACTGCCCCACCAATCAGTTATCGCGCCATTTCCCAGACACTCACTTCACCAGTCCAGGCGGATTTATTATCCGTCCGGGGCTAGTCGAAGAAGTTCTAGTGATTGACGATGCAAATGACAAAGTAGTCGATAGTGTAATCCACTTTCTTAACAACACTCCGGGCTATGAGGAATGCGAGCTTCTCGAACGCACCTTAGACCGCGCCTTCATACGCTGGCAAGCATCCTGTTCTCCCAAGGCTTTTTGCTCACAGGTCGTGGACAAAAATCGTGCTTTCAAAATCGGGAATGAGGTACAACATGAAGGTCTTGAGCGATGGACTGTTGCCTGTTTCACCCGTGACCAGGCCGATCAGATAATTGAAGACTTAAAGGATCTCGGTGAGGTCAAAATTGCAGAAATTACCGAGACGAGTTGGGACGAGGTTTTATACTGATTAGAGCAGATTTCCATTCTCTCATCAATAATCAAGAGATTCACCAATACCGCATTTTTCTAGCATTCTATAAATCGGGACTAGCTATTAATCCCGGACCTTCTGCCCTTCAGGTAGAAAGTGTTAAAGGCACCCGTTGAGTAAACTAAGCCCAGATGCGTCTAGTAAACTGTAGGAAAATGTGAATCTATCAGACGATAAGTAACCATTCCGTCTCCTAACAGTTTTTAATTCTTACAATTCCTTTCTAAAGTCTCCAGCTCGCCGCAATGCCGCAATACCCGATCCACCCACGGAAACAGGAAATTTAACCGGGCAATTTCCCTGCAGCTGAGACTGATAGATAGCCATTACCATCTCCAAAGAGCGACGCCCAACTAGACCATCGCTACGGAGCAAACCACGCCCGTCAAGAGCATCTAGCAACTCTCCAAGTCCTAGAACATATGTCGACGCAGGTTCTGGATGAAGCACTTCTTTTTCCTGCAACGAACTCCATTGGAAACCACTCTCGGGCTCATACATGTCTTGCTGACTCTGATATAATCGAACGCGCTCGGAATCGAAACGAATTACTCCCTCTGTTCCTCGCAACTCGAACCCGTGATTCGAATAACTGGTAAGTTCTGCTCCATAAATGACGCCCGTAACTCCTTTCTTGAATTTCATAAAGGCTGCGCTGAAGTCCTCAACTGGCCAAGGCTGGCGTCGCTGCTCAGCCATCCCACAGAGCCAATCGACGTCTCCAGCAAAGAGGTCCATCAAATCGAAATAGTGGGTAAAATCGTGGAGCAATGGCCCCTCGTTCTCGCTGCGCCATGAGGGTGCAGGTTTGCCGCCATCCATATAGCAAAAAATCATGTTAAGATCACCTATTGCCCCTTCTCTAAGGAGCTTTAACCCGAGGTTCCATTCCGGATTCCAACGACGGTTGTGATTTATCTGAAGAATTACCTTACAACTCTCACAGGCAGCGATCATTCGATCGCACTCCTCTAGGGAAAGCGCCATCGGTTTCTCGCATATGATAGCTTTGGTCGACGGCTCAGCAGCACAACCTTCGACCATCTCGCAGTGTAATTCGGGATGAGTAGCAATTATACAGATATCCGGCTTAACTTCCTTCAGCATCTGCCGATAGTCATGATACAAGGCATTAATTCCAAACCGCCTCCCAAAGGCGCGGAGCTTATCTTCACCTCGATTTACTCCTGCTACTAGTTTGCAAGCCTCACTGTTCTGAACCGCCTCAGCGTGATTGTCGGGCAACCCACCAAAACTGAATTGATACCCCACTCTCCCTGTCCCAATCAGGGCTACACGATACTTCCTTTCGGTGTTCACCTATAGTTCCCTCCTCTCTTAACCAAATCAATAAATACTAGATTCAACGTCGGAAAATTTCGAATTAAAACTTTAATAACTTTTGTTTGCAGGGTTTAAGTATTCCGCTTTCGTGATATATCTACGTTTTTCGGTCAATCTATTGTAGCAACATCGAAAAATATTGTTCTTCAGCAATGGTTCTACCTCCGACTCTCCTATTAAGCGTATCTCGATTAATCAACGAACAACCTGGGAAACGATCGTCTAAACAAAGATTACATTAATTTGCTTTTTGGATGGAAAGTTTGGATTTCAGTTCCATTTCCTGGCTTTACAGCAGGCCCCTTTCTCGAATAAAATCTAAACTTTCTAATCCCCGGTTAAATCTCTTTTTTGGAAATCCCGAATAGCTCCTTTTTATATTCAGATAAAAGCAATATCTCATGAAAAAAGACCATCTTAAACTTGCGGTCTGGCTTGATGAGTTAGTCATGTCATTTGACGAGGGCCTTGCCGTAGTTAAGGAACTCGGCGTCGACTACGTTTGGTTTGCCGAACTCAAAGAAGAGACCCCTATCGGCTCTATGAGTGACGTTGAGGTTGATAAGATGGCCTCACGAATCGATCACCACGGGTTAAAGCTATATCAGATCTGCGCCAACCATCCCTTGCACGATATTGAATTAATTGACCTTACCCCGGGTAAGGCCTTTGAGCATCCCCAACTGCTCCATGACTTCGAAGTCCTAGTCCGTTCGATGAAGATTGCAGCTCGCATCGGGGTCGAGGCTGTCCTAGCCTATGGTCTTAGCTGGCCCGGCGAGTGGCGTCAAAAATGGTCTAAATCGCCGACCTGGCCAATGCGGTGGGCCACCCAAGGTGGTATTATATCTGACAGTGACCTCGACAGTTTGGTGGAAGTCTTTCAACCCATCATCGAACAAGCCGAGAAATACGAGGTCGACTTAGTCCTCGGTATGAGACCCTTCCATTTTCTCAATACGTCAGAACACTTTTGTGAACTGGCCCAACGGTTGGACTCAAGACGTCTGCGTGCAATGTGGGCACCAGCAGACTGTTTTCTATCCGGGGAAAAAGATATCCACGGAGCAGGATTCGAACGAATGTCAACTTACTTACACGGGCTACACCTTAAGGACGTTGTTGTTTTAAACGGACCGCAATGTAAGTATGAATGGAAACCCTTAGGTGAGGGACAAGTCGATTACCCATCCATCATCCATCGCCTGTGCAAACACGATACCACACTTTATCTCGGCGTCGCTACACACTTCCATCTGCCCGGTGTTTCACGCGTTGAGGCGATGCGGAGCAATATAGCCAAAACCCGCTGCATGCTTGAACAATCCAACTTAGGAACAGACCTTTAGTGATTATTAGAGTGGGTTCTTGATGTAGATGCCAATTGCTGAGCAAATAGTCAAAGAACCGACAAAAAATTCCTATAGGATTCTATTGTATGGTTATTCGTGACATAAACGGAATCAAAGTTGTCTTTAGTCGAGACATTGATTAGGAAAGACGAAAGTTCTTTACGGGACAAATTCATCGGCCAGAACCTTTTAGGAGCCAATTTGCAAACAATTGCAACGTTCAGATTATACTCCAAATCGTCGTAGGGCAAAAACTGACACTCATTGGATAGTTTCCTGGCTAGCGCCGATATTCCGTATTCGAGAATTGTGGCCACTTTTCTTGCTGATTCTTGTCTACACCATTGACTTTCACCTAGACGTCAGAGATCGGGACACATTCTCGTGGATGGATCCTTGGCAGTATTATCTCTATGGGCTGAGCCATTTTAAAGGAGAGATTGACGCTACTGGATTAACACTCCCTTCGATATTTCCTTTTTTACTCGCGCCCTTTTTTCACCTAAGCCAAACGATTCCTGCAGCTCTGTGGGCCAATGGTTTGAGTGCAATTTTCTTGGTACTAATTGTCCATGTCCTCGCAAAGCAGTTAGCCTTGAAGTGTCCGAGCTTCTTGATTGCAGGGACTGTTTTGGCCTGCCCACTTTTACTTGGTTTGTCACGGGAGCTCTATCTTGAGTTCACATTAACTGCAGTTGTTGCGGGACAGTTTGCACTCTGGATCGGTCTTTATGAATCCAACCGTCGAGTATGGATTATTCCAATGGCACTGCTGTTTCTTTTCGGGGTGCTCTTGAAGGTAACATATCCCCTGTTCTTTCTAGCGCCACTCTTGCTAGTGGTAGCAAAACGGATTTTTGAGGGTAGATTCATTTCCGTTATCGGATTAATAGCTACGTTTGCCATTCCTCTGTTAATCGCAGTGTTGTTCGTCAAGGTAGCATTCCCCCAGGCTTTTGAGTACTACACTTCACTGGGAAACACCAACCTTCCCGTTATGCCGTTAATTGGCCCGAGAGAAGCCTTTTCCTTAGAATCTTCCATGTTTTACATATCCCATATCGGGATAACGATGTTGGTGTTTCTGACACCCTTTCTCCTGTTAACGACTTGGAAGGCATTCTGGCCGGCAGCTGCACCCACCGCACCAAAGACGAAAGATGAGCAGTGGCGAGACGCAATGCTGTGGCTATGGTTTCTAGGGCCACTACTGATTTTAACGCTTCAGCCCGTCAAGGAACCACGTCATATTGCTCCCTGTGTCGTACCGGCGGTCCTACTGATCTTCAGAGCGATTGATCACGTGCAATATCGCCCACTGCGTCTCGTATTGACAGCCGCTCTGACCCTGACAGCACTTTTACAATACGGCGCCATTGTATCACATCGGCTTTATACTCCCTATTTTATAGACAAGCCCATTGGATCTGCAGAAATTGAGCGATCTATCGTTGCCTCGGTAGTCAAGACAACCGAAGCCCAACAGCTGAACGAGCAAGGGAAATTTATGTTCAATTTCGCCGTGGCTGGGTTTGGGAGGAATGAAGCTCTATCGCTCGTCTGGCAATTTCATCCAGGAATCGTTTACAACCTGGACCTATTCGACCATGATCTGCGTAGAATAGATATCCCGTTGAAAGAGTTCGAAGATCTCTACACTTACGAGAGTTTTAACTCATATAATTGGCGATGTCGTTGGCCAGTTCGATATCAATCACTCGACCAGAAAACAGTGGTAGACAATGCAGATTTTCTTATCATCAAGGGGATAGAATCTGAAAGCCTGGCAAAAAATTATCCGCGCCATCGTCTTGAGGAACGGCTACGAACAGAGGACGGCGATATCTTCATCCTCTCCCAACCGTTCCTAAACTCTCAGCACTATCGCGTAAGGTATGGCAAAATTTTTCTGCTGGAAAACGAATCTTTGAACAATATTGAGCTTAATACCGTCTACTTTGATATGG
The DNA here is from genome assembly GCA_964542645.1 of uncultured Opitutales bacterium. Classification (GTDB taxonomy): domain Bacteria; phylum Verrucomicrobiota; class Verrucomicrobiia; order Opitutales; family UBA2987; genus Moanibacter. The sequence goes on from CAZIUG010000015.1 coordinate 387,117, forward strand.
CGATGGCGGACTTCTATAGGGGCTCCTTAAAACCAAAGGCATTGCTCGATGCATTTCCTTCAGGTTATTCGCCAGGCAAAAAGGTCCGCCATATCCGGTACTATTCAAGCTATAGCTTGCTCTTGCCCCGTTTTGAAAAGGTCTATAACAAGATATCGAAAACACTGGAGCGTTAGTTTAGAGTAATCCTTCTTCAGTCTAACCAGAGGGGAAATAGGGATAAAGAGTTTATGGATGAAGGATCACCGCAAAGTTATCGGCATGCGAAATTAATTAGATGATATACGAAGGAGTTGAACTGCATAATGTTGCAGAGACCGTACCAATAAACGGAGGAATGCGTTTACAACGTGTCCCCGAAGACGTTCGGTTGGAGTTGAACGAGCCCGCCCAAATGCGGGTTCTGCAGCCAGACAACTGTGAGATACGTTTCGTCTGTGATGACGACCCGTGCTATATAACTCTTTCTTCGGAAGGAGAAACAAATGTCACTGTTTTCTTCGGAACTTTCGACGGTCGGGAACGCTATACGATTGGTAATGCGCCCACAACAATCCGACTCCTTCCTCCGAATCGGCTCAAAGAACTTGATCTTGAATTTTCGAAAAACCAACCATTCGCACCAAATGTGTGTCGATTAATCTGCGGTGGAAGATGTCGTGATCCCCTGATTTTGCACGCCATAGAAGGTAAGGGCATTCGACCTCCCCGTCCTGACGAGCTGCCCTCAATCAAATACCTTGCCTATGGAACCAGTATTACACATGGGCATGACTGCGAAGGTCCACATCTGAACTACGTAGCTCAAACGGCATGGCATCTTGGCGCTGACCTTGTGAATTTAGGGGTAGCAGGAGCATGTCATTGTGATCCGGCCTTTGCTGACTACATCGCCGAAAGGAAAGATTGGAATATTGGGACCTTAGCATTATCGGTAAACATGCATGGGTTCCCTCTTGATCTGTTCCGAGAACGAGTTTCGTTTATGGTACAAAAGGTTGCAAAGGCTAACAAGGAGCGGACTGTCGCCTGTATAACACTTTACCCCTATTTTCGTGATTTCGATATCAGTGATCCAAATGCAATATACGGGGGCTCTCCTGCCCAATATCGTCAGGCGCTCCGAGATGCTGTCAACGAGTGCTCCCTCCCCAATTTGCACCTGCTTGAAGGTCCTAAACTCCTGACAGATATTGGAGGTCTGACTTGTGATCTCATCCACCCCTCTGATAACGGCATGATCGAAATGGGAAGAAACCTTGCTTCGGAACTAAAGTCCTTAATCAATTGAATTTTAACTTTCACCTACTCGAAACCTTCATAAAGAAATAAGTTCTAGGACCTATTCGGGTTATTTCCCCACTGAAAATCGCGTTGCCGGTCCTATTAGAGACGGTAAGAAATATCCAAATCTATAAACATGAACAAATTGAATAACCTCACAGCCACTAAACGCACATCTCCACCGACCTGGGCCGTGCTCGAACGGCAGCTGATCGATGCGATTGACCAGACCGCTTCTATTTATATCGATAAATACACCCGCTCTGATGGCTCACTAAATTGGATTAAAGAGTATCCTGGCGACGGAGTTTGGGTAGACGACCTCTACGAAGCCTTTTTTAACTGGCCGCTCTATTATTCACTTGGAGGCTCTGAATATATCGGGAAAAAGGCGGTTGACCAATGGAATGCAGTTACGCGTCAAGTGACTGACGACTATGGGCGTATCGCTGACGATTTCGTCTGTAATGATGACTGGTTTCACAACGCCGAAAACTACGTCTACTTTTACGCTCTGGGACTTTCAGATCCGTCCAACACCAAGATGATGGAACGTGCCCGCCGTTTCTCCGGATTTTATCTGGCCGAAAATAAGGACATTCCCAACTACGACCCCATTCACCATATCATCCGTTCCCCCTTTAGCGGTAGTCTCGGTCCCCTCTCTCACGCTCGATGGAATGATGTTCGTTACAATATTGAACACGGGCACACAACACTGTTACCAAACTTCGAAATTCCATCCGAATGGACGGAACACCCTGGATCATGGAATCGAAAAAGTTCAGGCAAAAAACTTTGGTGGGAGGATCCGAAAAAACGAGAGCAGATTCATGCCCTTTTTGACAAGATCGTCATGGAAGGAGACGTACCCGTGAACCTTAGCGTTGTCGGTCTTGTCGCCCACACATTCACCCTTACAGGCGAAGAAAAGTACCGCCGTTGGATCGTCGACTACGTTGGATCCTGGATGGATCGTATCGAAAAAAACGGAGGTATAATCCCAGATAATGTAGGTCTCAACGGCCGTATTGGAGAAAACCGTGACGGCCAGTGGTGGGGTGGCTTCTATGGGTGGATGGGTAAATATTCCCATCAAATGATGTTTAGTGCCATGACGGTGGCATCGACCTGTGCCCATATGGTCACAGGTGATAAAAGCTATCTTGATTTGGCACGATCGCAATTAGACTTGCTCCTCGATAAGGCTGTAGAGAGAGAGGGACAGTTGCTGGTTCCCCACCGACACAACGAAAAGGGCTGGACCGATTTTGGCCCCATGGGGCACCAGCCTCCCATTCATCTCTGGTTTGCCTCTCAGGAAGAACGCGACTGGCAGCGTCTAGAGATGATGTACCAAGGAGTTGAGGAACAATGGAACACCGTTCGATCGAATGATTTACGCAGCTGTGACGATCGCGCCTGGATTCGCTACCTCGCGGGCGATTGTCCTCAGTTTCCCGAAGCTATTCTTCAGGGTAACTATCGAGAAATGATGAGGAGAATGGATCTTATCTCTAACGACGAAAAAGACCTAACTGACCCAGCCCAATCAGATGTACACCACTGGCTCAACCGAAATCCCATTCATACCGAAGCACTTCAGGTCTTAACAACTGGTGCCCCACAGACCATTTACTGGGGTGGTATCGCTCGTGGGAGAGTGCGCTATTTCGACACAGGAAAGACCCGCCCCGGGCTACCGCAAGATGTTGCCGCACTTGTATCATCGATCCAGCCTGATGGCATTAATCTTACCCTGGTTAATTTGAGTCCTTACAAGAATCGGGAGCTTACCGTACAAGCTGGAACCTTCGGTGAACACCGGTTTACAACTGCGACTTCTGAAGACAATGAGAAACCGATACTAATTGATGCCAATCATTTCAATGTCTCTCTAAGTCCTGGTTGCGAAATCTCCCTGTCGATCGGCATGAAACTGCATAGCAACACTCCAAGTTGTGCCCTACCCTGGCATAAAAGCGGAATTCCCTCCCGGTAAAAGAAGAACATAGTATGAGAGCAATACCTATACTTTATTGGAATAATCGCCCGACCTTGGGTAAAAATCTATACAGACATTAAACTTACGTACTAGGCCTATGGTTTAATCGGTCTTCTTGCGGTCTGCACAGAAGTCGTCCGAGCGTGACGCAAAGAAGAATTTATAGACTATGAGCTTTTCTGATCATCTTTCCAAGGTAACTTGAATCCAAAATTGAGAATCAAATAACCATGTCCAAAGGGAAAAATTGCCACTCAGTCGTTTTCGTTGCCCTCACGGGTGACGAAGAGATTAAGCTCTACGACCTAAATCCGAATTCTGGATCTTTGCAATTGCGTACGATCAGTAATGCCCATGGACCGGTAGGGCCCCTCTGTTTACACCCTTCCCGCGATTTCATGCTAGCGGCTCACGTTGAGTCAACGACGTTAGCAAGTTTTCGTTTAGACAGAGATTCAGGTACACTCACTTTAATCAACAAAATAGACGCTGGCATAACTATTCCGGCTCACCTCATAACAGATCGATCCGGTCGTTTCCTTATCACCGCTTACTATGGAGGAGGCGGTATTACCGTGCATCAACTGAACTCTGACGGCTCAATCGGGACACTCTTGCAACACCTCGACACTAATGAGAAAGCTCATTGTGTCTTCATGACCGAAGCCGATCGATTTGTCTTTGTTCCACATGTCTGCCCGACTAATAAGACATTCCAATTCCGTTTCGACAGCGAGACAGGGCACCTTAGTCCAAACAGGCCGGCCACGCTTTCACCTCCCAATAACAAAACAGGCCCCCGTCATCTCTGTTTCCGCCCCAAAGGAGATATCGCCTATATCGTTAACGAGCAGGGAAATACCATTACCGCCCATCGTTTCGATCCAGAATCTGGAACTCTAGAAATTCTCCAAAACATATCGACTCTACCATCTAATTACACCAAAGGGGGAAACACTGCACACGTGGAAATACATCCGAATGGGAAATGGGCTTACGCCTCGAATCGAGGACACGATAGTATTGTCGGGTTCAAAATTAATCCAGAAGGCCTACTCGACACTTTAGGATACTATTCAGTCCCTTCCAACCCACGGTCATTCAATATCGATCCAACCGGAAGGTTTCTTTATTGCGCTGGGGAGTCAGCTAATACTATGACTGCCTACCAGGTGGATCAAGAAACTGGTATATTGCAGCCAATGGCGGATTATGATGTTGGACACAAGCCGTTCTGGGTAATGGCAACATCGTTGGTTTGAACGAAAGCAAACACCGTTTTTTCCAACAGTAATAGTAGCAATTGCGAAGGGAATTCTCTTGCTGTTGTCTCCCAGAGAATTGGCTTCAAGTAAAACAGAAGCGATCTAAAATGGTTAACCCACAGATCGAGATCCGGGAGACTTGCCCCCGGAACTACCTTGAGATTCATTCGGAAGAATAAAGCGAAACGTTCAAGACGAGGTCTTTGCCAATAATTTCATGCCAGAACATTCGGAACCTTATTTGGATGAGGATCTCATCGACTACCTTTCCAAATTCATTAGCAAAGATCTTCGTCTCCAAATGGAGAGAATCCTTGATCTCCGCACCCTCTCCCTTACAGTCGTTCTCGAGGACGTTTTCCAACCCCATAACGCCAGCGCCGCCATTCGCTCCTGTGAAAGCTTCGGCATCCAGGATATACACATTATCGAGGGGAAAAACCCCTATCGCCCAAATAAAGACATCGTAATGGGCGCCAGTAAATGGATCGATTTCCACCGCTACGGTGGAAATCGTGGAGATCAAACCAAAGTCTGCCTCGAACGTATAAAAAGCCAGGGCTACACAATCGTCGCTACTACCCCGAAGGAAGACGCGGTTCCCCTAGACCAACTACCTGTAAATAAAAATCTCGCTTTCTGTTTTGGAAGTGAAAAAAACGGTCTCAGCTGCTCTGCTCTAGATTCGGCAGAACTCTTTACGCGAATTCCAACAGTTGGCTTCACCCAAAGTCTCAACCTTTCTGTCAGCGTAGCTATCTGTCTTTACCATATCACCGGGAGAATCCGGAAAGAACGAATGGACTGGAAACTCACCTCATTACAAAGAAGAAAGACCCTCTTGTCCTGGCTCAAAAAGTCCGTACGTAATTCCCATCTCATTGAAAGAAGATTCCTCAATCTCACTCCACCGATCACTGAGCAACATCTGACCGATTCTTAGTCTTTTCTTGTTTTGTGAGGATTCGTCGAAGTTTGTTCCGGTGTCTATGGGCTACAATATAACCGATACATTTCTTGCTCCCACAATGGCAGGGATGTTCCTCATAATGTTCTAAGTCGTACCCATAGTCGTAAGACAACTCCTCGCCAACTCCAATCTCCCGAACAGATACAATCCAGACCCTGCCCCTTTTTATCTGAGACTCGCAATTAGGAAAACAAGAATGATTGATGTGCCGAGCAAAATTTTCGGGAACGTTTCCATCCAGATCATAGCGCTTATTTAACTCAAACAAATAAACCAGGCCCAAACCGTCATTCTTGGCCTCTTCCAGGTAGGCTAATCCACGACGATCCGATTCTGTTTTCGTAACCTTCTCCCCGATATATTCGATGATCCGCGTTCCTTCCATTATCTTCCTGGTCGCGAACAGACCCTTCTTATGGATTTTTGAGCGACCGATTCTGTAAATAATAGGGTCTTCGTCCTGCCTCGATCTTATCACACTTCGGTTCTCACTTCTTGTGTTACAATTTTGGCGTCTCGCCACAAGGCTTCTAGACTGTAATAATCTCTTTGTTCGGGGAGAAACAGATGTAAGATAATATCGAAAACATCAATCACTATCCAACCGCTCTGAGGTTCGGCATCAACACAAGAAACTATCACTCCTCTATCTTTTAAACCTGAAACGACACCGTCTCGCATAGCTCGAAGTTGAGGTACCGAATTGCCCGTAGCGATGACAAAGTAATCGGCAACCGACGAAATACCTTTCAGGTCGAGCACTGAAATTGCCTCCGCCTTTTTATCCTCTAATGAATCGCAACATTTTTTTATCTGCTGCAGAGTTAACTTCTGTTGATCGGAATACGCCATATATGCGGTTGTTCCTCAGATATACTGTGAGAGTTTAGGAAAGTGGGCAAGGGAACAACGGTTAATTCGAAAATCAGTTTCCTCGGCCATCAACTAAAAATACTTTCTTTGACTCCTTATACCAGGAGCCTCCTTCCGGAGGAATATTCCCTCTAACGATATAATCCATGGAATTCGATATAGTGACAAACTTTCGGAGGCAAGAACAAGCTAACCTGGAGACCCTGTTTTACGCGTCCTCTAATCTCGGAAGCACTCACATCAAAAACATGCCCCTGAATTTCATGTATTCTCAAATTATTTAAGGAAGGTACTTGTCGGGGATATCCAGGACGAGGGAAGCTTACAAAGTCAACGAGCTTTAAAAGTTCATCGATTCGGCGCCATTTGGGCAATTGCTGCAATTCATCGGATCCAATTAACCAGTACAGCTTAACCTCCGGATATCGACTATGAAGCATCTCTACTGTGTCAATTGAGTAGCTACTGCCACCTGCTCTAATTTCTAAGTCATCAAGAAGAAAACGACAATCACTACAAAGCGCCAACTGCAACATCTCCAATCGTTGTGCATCGGTTGCCTCAGGTCTGTTTATCTTTAAGGGATTTCGAGCTGCGGGAACAAATACAACCCTCTCCAGCCTAAGGGTCTCAATCGCATCCTGTGCGAGAAAAAGATGTCCTAAATGGACTGGATCAAAAGTCCCTCCCAATATCGCTAAGCCTTTATTTGGGGTGGAATTCATCGCTCTTCAAACCGGGCCCGAAGTTCCTTTTTGTTGATCTTGCCCAATGCGTTTCTCGGCAACTTTTCAATTTCAAATAACTCCCTCGGTACCTTTTGAACTGCTAAACGCTCCTTCGTCCATTCCCGTAAATTTCTTAAATCAAGCGCACCCGGACGTCGCAACTCAATAACAGCCAAAACCTTCTCTCCCCATTCCAAATCCTCAATTCCAACCACCGCACAATCTAGAATTTCCGAATGTTCCCGCAATACCTCTTCAATTTCTAGTGCCGACACCTTGTATCCTCCCGTCTTAATAATATCAACGTTCTTCCGACCGAGTATTCGATAGCTCCCTCGATCCATAATCGCGATATCGCCAGTGCGAAACCAGTCGCCGCGGAATGCCGATTTTGTAGCTTCAGGATTTTTCCAGTATTCTTGAAAAACTGTCTTACCTCGAACTTCTATTTCTCCTTCTTTTCCAGACCCAACCCTAGATCCCTTTTCATCGACACATCGAACCTCAACTTCAGGCAGTTCGGTTCCGACATATCCTGGCCGTCTCTCCCCATGAAGAGAATTCGAAAGAGCCATTCCAATCTCCGTCATACCATATCTCTCGAGAAGAACATGACTAGTTATCGCCTTCCACCTTTCCAAGACTGCAACTGGAAGGGCCGATGAGCCCGACACCATAAGTCTTAAGCGTGAAGCACCTTGAGATAACTTCATCTTTACATCGCTCGGCGCATTCTCCCAGCCATCTATCAGCTTCGAGTATATTGTTGGAACCGCCATAAATAAAGTTAGATTTCCTGCCGCCAACTGTTTCCAAACGCTTTCACAGTTGAACCCAATCTGCATATCACATTTTGCTCCCGACATAAGTGAACAAGTGAGGACGTTTATGATACCGTGGATGTGATGGAGGGGTAATACTAGCAGAATATGGTCCTTAGACGTCCACTCCCAAGCTTCGATAAGAGAAGTCACCTGTGCTTGGATATTCTCGTGAGTCATTAGGACCCCCTTAGGGCGACTCGTTGTCCCGCTTGTGTAAAGTATCATTGCGGGTCTCCCACTTTCCAGGATCGGCATTTCCACAGATGGCCCGCTAAGCATTTCCTGAACCAACCGCAGCCTGAATCCCTGAGTTTGGCATATCAATGTTAAACTTTCCTCAAATTCTCTAACTGTGATTACGGTGGTAGTTTCGGAATGTGTGACCGTGTACTCGATCTCAGGATCAGGATATTGGAGCCCAAGGGGCACAGCTACACCTCCGGCTCTCCAGATTCCCCATTGTACTGCTACATAGTCAAACCCCGGAGGAACCATGAACGCAATGCGTTCGCCTTTCAGATCCTTACCTCCGTCGAGCAGCGAGCCTGCTACCCTACCAGAAGCGGCAAGCAAGTCTCGATATGAGAAGTTGCGCCCCGAGACGATAATCGCAGTTGATGTTTTACATTTCTCCGCTCTATCAAAAAGTTTAAGGTTGTTTCCTCTCATTTATTCTCGTTTAAAAATTCCAAATCTCACCCAGACATTTGATAGTCTTCCGCTCACTGCTTGTATACCGAAATTTTGTTGAATTCAATTTGGAAAATATAATAGTCTCCCATAAGTTCCCACCGGATGCAGGATCCTGCATTTCTAAGCATGCTCAATAAATCACAAATTAATTCTTTTTGGGAGAACTGGTTTCTTGGTATTCCTAAATTGTTTCCAAGAGTAAAGGTTGATAAACTTGCCGCAGCACTGGATTGCCTCGAAAATGATTGGGCTGGCACAATGCCAGGTAGGAGCGGATCCTGGCGCCCCGCTCCTACGTGGATGCTGACACGGAACAGCCCTTGGACGGCCTGGAATAATGGTGTCCGGCTACAGAGAACGGCGTAGCGGAGACACTCCTCAAAGACAACTAATCGCGAATATCAGAGCACCTGTTGAGTAATATAATTCCTGAACTCAACAAATCTTGTAGCGGAGAAGTAGGCCCCCCGTGCTGAGACGATTATACAATTGGGTTCTTGGATGGTCTCAGAGCCCTTACGCAACTCTAGCCCTTTTTATCTTTGCTTTCTTCGAATCATCCTTCTTCCCGATTCCGCCAGATGTACTACTCATGGCTCTGGCTTTGTCAGCTCCCAAACGGGCCCTCTACTACGCTCTGATATGCACAATAGGAAGCGTCTCCGGTGGAGTTTTTGGCTACTTAATAGGCTATTACTTTTACGAAATACTTGGAGTGCCAATCATTGAGTTCTACGGACTCACAAAGAGTTTCACACTTGTCTCCGAACAATATAACGCCAATGCCTTTATCGTAATCGCCATTGCGAGTTTTACGCCAATACCTTACAAAGTCTTTACCATCGCTGCGGGAGTCTTCGAGGTTTCACTGCCAACACTAATCGGCGCCTCTCTTCTCGGACGTGCAGGTCGCTTCTTTCTAGTCGGTGGCCTAATTCGCGTCTTCGGACCCACCATAAAAGACTTCATCGACCGCTATTTAAATATCCTCACCATTGCATTTATTGTTCTCTTGGTGCTTGGATTCACCGTAGTATCGTATCTCTGAGTCAAGATTCTATCGTCCACTTAAACGATAGGCATTCATAGAGTGGTTCCCACATTTAACCTACACGAGGAAAGTGGTAAGAAACAAAAATTGAGAATCTGTTGAGGTCCAAACTGAAACTCACATCTATGTTTTATCCTGAATTTCCACGGTCTATTCGACACTCTCAGAATTAAGCAAAAGGATGCAGTCTAATAAAAACCGTCGAAGGGGCTTTCTCGATTCCAGCTAATTGGAATAGGAAATCCAAAGGATTTGTGATGCCTCCGCTTCAGACGGGGGGTGCGTCGTTCCCAACGAAAGGATTGACTCAAAACGAGCAAAAAGCCCCAAACCTGCCATCAACACCCAGTTAAAAACTGCCCACCAAGTCTCAATCCCTCCTGTATTAACTCTGTTGATTCGCTAAAATTGGCATCTTCCATTTCTATGGAGACCGCACCACGGTAACCTGATTCTATCAAGATCCGAAATCCTTCCGACCAACGCATATCTCCATAACCTGGAACAGTGTAGCGCCATGTGTATCCACCGTAGCGAATCTTCTCCGCAAATGTCGCAGGTGATTCCCAGCCGTACTCATAAACTCCCTCGTTCTGAATCTCGGTATCCTTAGCATGAACGTGGAAGACCCGATCCGAGAACTCGACAAGGAAGCGCAGCGGATCAATACCCAATCGAATGAGATGGGAGGGATCGTAGTTAATACCGAAACAACTATTTGGACATCGATTAAAAAAGGCTCGAAAGACCTCGGTAGTTGAACAGACAACACCAGGACCAGGCCAGCCCTCAATCACAAGATGGGAATCGGATTCTTCCAGTGCACTTTTCAAACCACCGAAACCTTCGACCATGTATTCAAAATTTTCTTTCCTTTCCAAGCTAGGATCTTCCGGAATTGCTACAACAAAGTAGTTGGTAGGATTTCCTGCGCTTGAAGCTCGGATGAATTCAGAAGATTGCTCTGTTATGACCTTCCTTTTCTCCCTATCGGCTGTGATCATTCCTTGCGGATTCGGTAAGTCTAGCGAACCAATCCGAAGACCCTCCGATCTCGCTCGATAAATCTTATCCAGATCCAAGCCTTGAAGATCGATAACTCCAAATCCATTTTCTTTGGCCCAAGAAATCGAATCATCAAAACACTCACGAAACCCGATTGCAAATTCTCCAGTCCTAGTCTTCAACATGCTAACTTCTTTCTCTTCTACTTATGGATACCTTTAAAGTCTCCCCGATAAAACCATAGAATTCCCGTTCAGCAAACTTTGCACCTTTTCCAATACTACAGCTCTCGACGAATCGAAAAGATTAGTCAATATCCCCATCCGAACGAAGCAATCGGATTGTCTGTCGAAACGAGTCTACGGTTCGTTCTAAATCATCATCGTTGTGTGCTGCGGAAACTGGACCGCCGGGCCATCCTTGTAAATCCACTCCGTGTAGCAAGGCGCCGATACGCACTTTCATGACAAATGAAGGATCCTTCGACGCAGAAATATTTTCAGCTCCAAATTCCCCGGATTCGATTTCCTTACGATCGGTCGATTTCGCCTGAGGATTGAGGAAGACATGAAATCCACCGAAGGTCCCATAAGCAACCCAGTTAACACTCTCAGTGGAAAACATAGCGTTTAATTGGTCAATCAAGCGGTTGCCATATCCAATAGCCTCTGCGCAGGGACCTCCAGACCGTACCAAGTTCAATGCTGCGATACCGGCCGCACCACTAACTGGAGCGGCATTAAAAGTTCCTTTATGGGAAATTCTCTCACGGCCATCCATAGCGGTCTGACGAAAATCGATAAGGTCGAGATACTCCTTCTTTCCTACTAGAGCAGCACCAGGTAATCCTCCTGAGACTATTTTGCCCAAAGTGGTGAGGTCCGGCGTCACACCGTATGCTTCCTGAGCACCACCCGGGGAGCATCGGAATCCACTCACGACTTCGTCGAAAATCAATGTTACCCCAAATTCATCCGCCAACCTGCGTAAGCCCACAAGGAAGGAAGGCATTATAGGAACCTTGCCCCAAGTTGAACCGGTCGGTTCGAGGATTATCGCTGCGATATCCTCATCACGGGATAGAATGTCGGCCGTGGCTTGGAGATCATTGGGAGGGGCGATTACCATGGTCGCGGAAGTACCACTCGGAACTCCTGTTATTGGAGAACCATCAAAATGAGAAGTTACGCCACCCGTTACATAATCATGCCACCCGTGGAAATGTCCTTTAAACCTTAGAAACTTGCTACGACCTGTATGAGCCCGAGCTAAACGTAAAGCGAGCATGGTGCTCTCCGTTCCAGAATTAGTAAAACGTACCCTCTCGGCACAGGGAACCATATCCTTAATTATGCCACCCCATTCAATTTCGAGTTCATGACCGGCTCCATAGTGAGTCCCTTTACCTAACTGGTCTCTCACTGCATCAGAAATGAGAGGATGGTTGTGCCCGAGAATCAAAGCGCCATGCCCTCCCGAATAGTCTATGTATTCATTTCCATCTACATCCCACTTCCTGGATCCTTCGGCGTGAGTCACGTATATACCATGAGGCTCGATATAGCGGGCATCATGCGTAATACCACCAGGGAAGATCTGTCGCGCCCGGTTCGCCAACGTGGAGGAACCGGGCGTTTTTCGGCAATACGCCTGCACAAGAGAGGAACCTTCAAGATTTAACGGACAAGGTGGGTCGACTTGGGCTGAAGGAGAAATTTCAGAAACTATACTCATGGAATTAATTTTCCTATCTAAAGCGAAATTGGATCAAAATTAACCGGAAGCAGGGTTTACGAAAACACTGGGAATACACCATGTTTTTTTGCCGGGGGCAAAATCAAATTTTGACAAATTTCTAGCTCACACCAGTGCAAGGTATTTTATCTGGATGAACCTAGTGAAAAACACAGTCAGCGGGATTTTCAGTGTCATGCGGAAAAAACCCGTGTGATGTGGTTCCCTAAATGAGATTAGCAATGCAGTCAATGAGGCAGGTCTGATAGCCTCTCTATGTTGTGAAGTAACAGACCGAGAGGAAGTGAGATCGCTAAACTCGAAGATATTCCCGCTAGAGACTACCTAACTAGATTGGAATGACTTTAGATTTCACGAATTCTATCCTACCCTGTCCCCTTACAATAGAGATAGTTATTTCTGAAAGTTCCTAGGAGTCTGAGACCGCCCTTCGCGCAGCTGCAAACATTGCTTCAACAGGGACTTTTGTTTGGCTCCAAATTTCCATCGATCTGAAGCCTTGCCAAACCAGCATCGAAAACCCATTGGCAGTCTGAACACCTCGTTCCTCAGCATTCTTCATGAGTGTTGTTCGAAGTGGACTGTAGATCATATCGAAGACCTTCAGCGAGCAATCGAATCTATTCAAGTCAATTGGAGATGGATCTTCTTCTTTTAAACCCAGAGACGTGGCATTAATAAGAATCCCTGAGGCAGGTAGTTCCATGGGAATCTCTGCTAAATCAAACCCCTTAATTCGATTAAAGTTTTTCTGTTCGTTCAGTGCAGAAATCATCTCCTTAAGGCGCGATACTGACCGGTTCCCAATCCACAATTCCCTACAACCACACTCCAAACACTGAACCGCAGCGGCGCGGGCAGCCCCTCCCGCTCCCAAAATAATTACTGATTCATCGGCCAAGGTTGCTCCAAGATCCGATTCTAGTGCTCTACTCAGTCCAAACCCATCCGAGTTGTACCCATAGTACCCCTCCGGTTGCCAATTCAAGGTGTTAACCGCCATCATCCTACGTGCTACTGGATCGATCTCCTTCAGCAGATCCAGCACTCGAACTTTATGAGGCAAGGTCAGGTTGATTCCTCTGAATCCGTGGGAGTGGAAAAGAGGAATCGCTTCAGACAGACGGTCAGGAGGAATATCAAACCGGAAATACTTCCATTCCCTAAACGCAGCATCGCCTTCAGCCATCTCAGATAGAGCGGCATTGTGCATATCTGGACTGATGGAATGCCCTATTGGATGACCGATCACAGCAAGGGCCGTTCCTTTAAAACTCCACCTCTTTAGTTGGGAAAGAGTGTATGTGGCAACCAATCAGTTATCCTTCCCACTTGCTAAAAGTCAGGAATCTTTGGGGTATTGTCATCGATCTACTCCGCAGATGGAAACCCTTACTAGACAGATTTCTATGGATTAGCATGCCGACGATGACTCTCCTCGAATTCACGAATAAAATTCTCGAAAAGCTGCACTCGTTGCGAATCCCCTTGAAGCTTATAGTCATCCACTAAATTCCGACAACATCGTCGTAGAACATCCCAAATTGGCGAGGGAGCGATATGTTCCATTAAGGGCTCGACATTATGCCTCTCAAGAACTGCTTTAAGTTCTTGAGCAGTACGGAATTTTCCTCTCGCGAAAGCGTCGATATAAAAGGGGACTTTTTCCGAAAAACAACCAACCAGGAAATGGAAAGGCATCCCCACTGGCTCAAGATCTAGACCACAACGCTGAGCTACGAGAATGTATAAGATACAGAGCGTAATTGGAAGCCCCTTACGCCGACGTAGAACATGAGCAATAAAACTGTTTAACGGATCATCGTAATTTTCGACATTTCCACGAAAACCATACTCGTGGAAAATTACGCGATTCAAGACTTTGCACTTTTCCCAAGGGGTGCTCGGCAATACCATTAATTCACGACACCGAGCACCCATTGCATCAAGCATCATGCAGCACTCCGATGTATCCATCTCGGGAAAAACGGTTCGATTAAGCAACAAACATCCAGTCTCAAGTTCAAAATGCAACGACCGGATAAACTCAATAAACCTCGTTACTGAATCTGGACCTTCTAATTCTTCGAGGAATTGCCGGGCATGTGAAGCGAGAATTCGATTTGATTGCAAACTCGTTCTCTTCAGGAATGCTATCCCTTCTTCTCCCTGCCGCTTAAGCTCTTCACAAACCGCTGCTCGCACAACGGGGGATTCATCGTCGATCAAACTTATAATCGATTGTTCCCTGAGTGGACCCATAGCTCCTTCTGGCACTGCGTTTTTCATACAATCTAATTCCTAATCAGGCGCAATACTCAATTTCCAGAAAAGACTATATATTTGCTAAGAAACGGTCGCACTAACTATTTCCTTCTAGGCCGCATTTCGAAGAAAAGCTCACCCGCCGATCTAACCTCACCGGACCCCGAATAGAGCTGTTCCCACCCGGATACAGGTGCTTCCTGCTTGGATTGCCGCTTCCATGTCATTTGTCATTCCCATAGAAAGAACTTTGAGGGGAAGACCGGACCTCTCGGAAAGTCGATCCCGCAATTCATGCAGCCGGTCAAAAGCCAATCGCGCCACATCTTTCTCCCGGCTTAGCGGAGCAATTGTCATCAATCCCTCAATTGAAAGATGAGGGACAGACTGAGCCGCCTCCATTAATTTCGGCGCTTCTTCCCTGCTAACGCCAAATTTTCTTGGATCCTCTCCAGAGTTCACTTGCAAGAGAACGGAAAGAGATTTGCCCACTTCCTCACAATAACGATTGAGCACTTTTACCAGTTTTATGCGGTCAACAGACTGAATACGGTTGAATAGCGAAACAGCCAAACGGGCTTTGTTGGTTTGCAAATGCCCAATAAGCTCCAGTTCTACTCGAGGATCTATTTCCTCCCACTTCTGATCCGCCTCCTGCACACGATTTTCTCCAATCCTTCTAAATCCATAACGGACTGCATACTGAATAGCCTCGACAGGGTGAGACTTGGTTACGGCTACTACGTCGATTTCATCTGGATCCCGCCCGCAGATACCACAAGCCGCTCTGATTCGGGACTTCAATTTCCCTGCCCGTTCTTCAAATTGACTATAGCTGATTTCCATGATTATCCCGCCGGTCAAATTCACCGCAATGAATCTATATCAAATAATGAAACTTTTTCGTTCGTTTATGGTCTGAGCTTATATGGAATTTCTCAACAGCATTAAGAGCAATTGAGCTCGGTGAGGATTATTTCTTTTTAGGTGAACCAAGATCTGGTCTCGTACATTGGAATCTCAGCGGTTATCTATTAGTCAGCAATAATTCAGGAAATAATCAATAGATCAGGAAACTTTCCCTTTTCCATGAGACAAATCCTAACCCCAAAATATAAAATGAAATTCAAAAGAAAAACAATGAACAGACTTTTCAAGATCGCTTTCGTCGTCATCTTAGGAACCCTTGGTCTTGGGGTGAAATCTCATGCTCATCCGAAACCTTCTGTCCCTCCAATCGACGATCACAAAATATTTGACCGTCCAGATCCCATTATGGAGGCCCTGGGGGTTCGAATCAGAAATTACCACTCTACTCAACAAGAACTGCGATCAGAGTTGCGAAAAGAACTGCACACCCTCGACAATCCAACTGATACAGAAATTCGAGCCGTCAAAGAAAAGTTTCGGACCAACCACGCCGGTGTCATCGAACAGCAACAAGCTTTCGCAAGACGCATTCGGCATGTTTTAAATGAACTGGAAGTGGATCGCCCTCACGATGTTACTATTTCGAGCAATCCAACCGTCTTTAATCTTCGTAAAACAATCCGTGAAAAAAGGGCTGAGCTAATTCCGGCTCGCCGAAAACTTCACAGGCAATTACACGTTCTTCCCGAAGGGGAAAAAGACGCTCTGATCGAACAGTTTAAAGAGAAGCATGGAAAGGAACACATGAAATTGAAAAAACTTAGAAGGAAACTCCACGACGCGATACATGAAGTTAATGAGGGATCGGAAAAAGTCGCAGGTTGATCATGCAAAGACGAATTCTGGTCTTAGGCATATCACCCTCTGCGTAGTCAGCATCCATGGAGACGCTGGAGATTCGGAAAGCGAACAGCAACGATCCATAACGGCCGATAAGGAAATCTCCTACCCATCCGATGACAAAGATATAGCGGCTTCTATAATATCCAATTCGGTTTCAATTATAAAACAACATAGTTCAACACTATGCTGCAAATATTGTCGGTTGTTCCTTGAATCATGAGTTCAAATTCGTAGATGGAAGTAACTTCTTCCCTATCTCTGATCCCAGAGTCATCTTTTCATAGGAATTTCCCTAGAGTAATCTCAACTCAATCGATCTTCAATAGATCTCCGGGTTTACAATACTCTGAATTTTACCGATCCTAGTTTAATATAGAGACAATCCAACAGCACAGAAACAAGTCCGGATATTACTTCCACTCCCAACTCCCATAGAGTAGCGGACCGCGCATAGATAGTGGCATCCAGATCATTCCTGAAACACTTAACACTGCGCCTATGAGGAAAAGCCTCTAGGCTTGAAACCCGGAATTCTGTTAGATGGTGACCCGTCCGTTAAGAATCCTCAGATCAAGTCTGAGGATTTAGGATAGATGCAATCAAACTAGGTTCTTAAGAGCGGCTGCAGGCTTGAATTTAACGGACCGAGATTCCGCAATTTGGATCTTATCTCCAGTCCGCGGATTTATACCCATTCGTGCAGCCCGTTTGGTGACAGAGAAAGATCCAAACCCTGCAAGCTGGACGGAATTATCATTCTGGACTCCACTTTTGATCCCATCAAGGACAGCCTCCACCGCTTTTTCCACGCTAGATTTTGACACGTCACCTCCAATTGAATTCTGCACTACAGTCACTAATTCAGCCTTATTCATTTAGTCTCCTTTATGTGTGGTAATGTTCGACGAAGCGTTGAAAAAATCAACAGAATGATAAGAACGAGCTTCGAGAAATCCCGTCAATCAAATAATACCTCCCTCTCGAATAAAAACGGATCAAATCGCTCGGGTTTCCCGCTACCGCTTGTCTATCGCTCTCTCTTATTGGTTCTCTTTTAACTAAACAAAATTGCACACAAGAACACTATCCCTTTCTTCTCGTAATCTACTCAATTAGGCCGATCCTACCCACGATATTGACAATAGAATCATCTCCAGGACCAAGAGAAAGGGAAGCCTTGCTACCAACAGCACTAACGCGCAAAAGGGCGTGGCCTAGGAACCCTCCTTCAGAGGGGATAATACTGCGCAACTCACCCACATTTGACTCTCCCAGGAATAGTCCGCAAGGCGTATCTAATTTGTCCCTCCAGTTCTCCGAAAAAACACGATAAAGTCCGCGTTTTACAGCACCTCGAGAATATATACGTGCCATGACTTCCTGTCCAAGATAGCACCCTTTCGTAAATGATACAGAGTCTAATTCTAGACCTCCTTCCTGAGGAAATTCATTTGGACCAATTTCGACAGGAATCCAGGGAATACCCGAGGCAATGCGTTCTGTATGAAGCTCATTTTTTGAAGCCCAATATCCTCCCTTTTGAGCAAGGTACTCATCAATCTTGCCTTCCAACTCAGGAACGGATTCTTCCGGAACCAGAAAGTCGAAGGACTTAGATCGGGAACGCCTACTTATCCACAAAAGGCTCCCCTCTCGCTCATTGAAAGCCTCAGGATTCGGTTCATTTAGGCCCAAAGCGGCCAACCACTCCGTATCCTCAAGGCCCCAGCAGGAAAAAGACGTAAAAAGACCGGATTGGTCTGTCAGTGTAACGTCGTCAGCTATAATATTTTGTTCTAATTTTTCGATAATCGAAGAAGGCGAACAGAAATAACTGTGAATAATAAACCGGTTTGTATCCTGACAAAACACAAAGCTATCCGCAGCGACTTTTCCCCTACGGTTCAGCCATAGGCCGTAGGTAACTAATCCCGGACCCGTGGCCTTGAGATTGTTGCTAAACTGACTCTGCAGGAATTGGAAAGAGTCTTCTCCTTCCACAATGACACAAGTTGAAGGATAATTTTTATAGAATACTGTTCCACTCATAAGAATCTCTGATAAAGACAAAGAATCGCGTTTACAATTCTTTCATAATGGATCAGAAACTCGCTCATTCAAAAACTTAAGCGCCAACGGCTATATAGAATGAACAAGCACCGGATAACAGATGTCAATATCGTCGACAATGCCGTACTTCCTGCACCTGAATACCTCTGTAGACAGGTACTACGGAACGAGGACCAAGCAGATTTCGTTATCCAATCAAGAAAACAAATAAGTGACATCATTTCTGGAAATGATCACCGGATTTTAATGATCTCCGGTCCGTGTTCAATCCACGATATTGCTTCAGGCCGAAAATACGCTGAGAATCTGTCTGCCCTTAGCAAAATAATAGAGGATCGTATAGTTTTGGTAATGCGTGTCTACTTCGAGAAACCGCGTACCACAGTGGGTTGGAAGGGACTCATCATGGATCCACATCTTGACGGAAGCAACGACATCCCCGAAGGACTCAAACTAGCACGTAGCTTCTTACGAGATGTTATTGATCTCCGTCTCCCTACTGCAACTGAACTTCTTGACCCGATCACTCCACAGTACATATCGGATCTGATCTGTTGGTCGGCGATCGGCGCTCGAACAGCAGAATCGCAGACCCATCGCCAAATGGCTTCGGGGCTATCCATGCCTTTGGGAATAAAGAACGGCACATCAGGCGACATTCGTTCGGCAGTCAATGCAATTGAAGCTGCAATGCAACCCCAGACATTCCTCGGTGTGAGCCAGCAGGGGCTAGCCTCAGCCGTAACAACTCGTGGAAACAAAAATTGCCATATCGTCCTAAGAGGCGGAGAAAGCGGACCTAATTATACTTCAGAAAAGATCAACGCTATAGAAAAGATACTTGTTGAACACAATCTTGCGCCCAGAGTGCTAGTGGACTGTAGTCACGGTAACAGCGCAAAAGACCACACAAAACAATCGGCTGTTTCCGAATCTATCCTCAATCAGATCGCGAGTGGACGGAATACTATTTTTGGCCTGATGCTGGAAAGTAACTTGGTAGCGGGCAGTCAATCCGTCAGCGGCTCAAAAGAAAACTTAGTCTACGGGCAATCCATCACTGACAGTTGTATCGACTGGAAGACTACCGAAACGTTGATCTTGAAGGCCTACCAATCTCTTGGCCCGCGATTCATTGGGACAACTAAATGAGATACTGAAATCAAATCATGAAAAAACCAATAACTGTTTCGTTAACCGGTGCAGCAGGTCAAATTGGGTACGCACTGGCATTCCGTATTGCCTCGGGAGATTTGTTCGGACCGAACCAACCGGTTAGGTTAAGACTAATCGAGATTAAACCAATGATGGACTCCCTTTCTGGTGTCATTATGGAGCTGGATGACTGTGCATTTCCCCTTCTCGATGAAGTAATTTCAACCTGCGATCCCAACGAGGGCTTTAAGGATACAAATTGGGCTCTCCTTGTCGGCAGTGTTCCTCGTAAAGCAGGAATGGAGAGAAGCGATCTACTAGGGATTAATGGCAAGATCTTCGTCGAGCAAGGTAAAGCTATCGGCAAGAATGCGGCCGGAAACGTTCGTGTCCTCGTTGTGGGGAATCCTTGTAACACCAATTGCCTCATCGCTATGCATCACGCTAAAGCGATCCCTTCCGATCATTGGTTTGCCATGACAAGACTCGATGAAAACCGCGCTAAGTACCAACTTGCCTGGAAGGGGGGAGTACCTGTGTCATCCATTTCAAACGTCACTATTTGGGGGAATCACTCAAACACTCAGTACCCCGACTTTTACAATGCACGGGTAAACGGCTCCCCAGCCTTAGATGTGATATCTGATGTAGAGTGGCTTAAGTCGGATTTCATCACAACAGTTCAACAGAGGGGAGTCACCGTAATCAAGGCCCGAGGATCATCCTCAGCTGCCTCCGCCGCGAACGCAGTGATTAATACAGTGCAATCGCTCACACAACCCACGAAAAAATCTGATTGGCACAGTGTAGCCATCTGCTCTGATGGAAGTTACGGTTCTCAGAAGGGTCTCATCACCTCGTTCCCCATCAGGAATGACGGAAGAGATTGGGAAATCGTCCCGGGGCTCTCAATCAACGAATTCAGTCGGCAAAAAATTGATGCCAGTATTGCGGAACTGGCCGAGGAGCGAAAACTGGTAGAGGAACTTCTTTAGTCTAAATCCAGAACAAACTTAGCCTAAAGTGCTGGTAAACTACCAGAACTCAATGCTCACATAATGAGCAAGTGGCAACCCATCGGTCTGTCTCCTAGCCTATGCGAACTACTTTCCTTGTCCCAGAGCTAATTTTACTAATTAAAGTTTAAAGATAGCTAAGCAGGAAGGGATTTTGAAGGTGGGACCCCGTAGTATCAGTCCGTTTTATCTAGGAATTGGAATGAAATTTGATTCTCATATCGTCACAAACCTTCTCAAGTAAATCTCCCGTGCTAGAGCGACTATTCCATCTCACTGAAAACGGAACAAATCCGAGAAGAGAAATCATCGCCGGACTGACCACATTCGCCGCGATGTCTTACATTCTTGCAATCAACCCGGATATCCTGTCTGCAGCAGGAATGGGGAAAGAAGGGCTTCTTACAGTCACTGCACTGGCCGCAGGAATCGGGACTCTCCTGATGGCCTTTCTCACAAATTACCCAATTGCTCTAGCCCCAGGGATGGGGCTCAACGCCTATTTTGCCTTCACAGTTTGCGGCGCTGCTGGGATACCATGGAAGGGTGCATTGGCCATGGTCTTTTGGAATGGGGTCATCTTCCTTCTACTCTCAATTACCGGTCTCCGAACTAAAATCGCGGAATCCGTACCCCCTTCACTCAAGATAGGGGTCCAATGTGGGATTGGCCTGTTTATAGCCTTTATCGGCCTACGGAACGGGGGAATAATTATTAAAGACGATGTGACATTTGTGAGCCTTGGGGAACTCTCAAACCCTTCTACCCTCCTCGTCCTAGCCGGAATTATCGTTACTTTTGCTCTAGTACATAAAAGAGTGCTTGGGGGAATCATTATCTCGATCTTTTTCGTTACCATGATCGGTCTTGGGATTCCGAAAGGAGAAGGTATGGTGACGGTTGCACCAGACTCTCTTTGGAGTCTACCCTCAGGCATTGAAGAGACTTTTTTTGCTCTCGATATTCTGTATCCACTAACTCACTTATCCGAGGCTTGGAAAGTCATTATAGCCCTTCTCTTCGTCGACTTATTTGATACTATCGGCACCCTAATTGGAGTTTCTCGCCAAGCCGGTCTAGTTGATGCTCAGGACCGCCTTCCTAAAATGGGCCGAGCTCTAACCTCTGATGCATGTGCCACAATAGTTGGGGCCTGTCTTGGGACATCAACCACCACCTCATACATAGAATCCGCCGCGGGAGTGCAAGCTGGGGGGAGAACTGGAATGACCTCTGTCACCATTGCTTCCTGTTTTTTCCTTGCCTTGTTTTTTGGCCCTATAATTCTGATCATCCCTCCCGAAGCGACCGCTCCCGCCCTTGTAATGGTCGGAATCCTTATGATGCAAGGAGTGAAGAACTTAAAATTTGACGATCTCACCTCTCTTGCTCCAGCCGTTGTAACAATGATGATAATGCCGCTGGCCTTTAGTATAAGCGACGGACTTGCGGTCGGATTCATAGTCTACTTTGGAACTATGCTATTGGTCGGAAAATGGAGGAAAGTTTCTTTACTCACTGCGGCTCTTGCTATCCTATTCTTGTTCTTTTACGTCCTCAACCTTTAGCTACGGCTCCTTTGTGAAGCAAATGTTCCCGGAATATGTAGACACTGCTTCTTAACCTCTGGTACCGATTGAAGGAAGAAAGTTATTTAATTTCGACACAGAGCTTTGAAACCTGGTAATTACATTCTCAATCTTGCTCTCATGATAGCGTTCTCAATCACGCTATCCAAAGCCGATGAGAACACCCGCCTTATCGAACTTGATGAGTTTATTGCAGAGGAAACCCTCCTCGAAGAAACAGAAACACTATTGCCGACCGAACGAAAGGTTAGTTCAGTCTTTGGTTCGGCTCGCTCTCTCATGGGAATCCCCCGTTCAGTCTCAGTTATCAATCCTGAGACTCTTAAGGAGCACGACCTTGATGACGTTTATGAACTAGTAGACAGAGTAGCAGGTGCTACAGTTGTCAACTTTTACGGGATCGCAGGAATACCTCATACTCGGGGTCTTTACACATCCAACTACTTTAATGGGATACAGAGGGTGTGGAATAGGAATGGATATCCAACCTCTTTTGGCTCTCTCGAGTCGCTCGACTATGTCAAAGGTCCTACTCCCGCACTGTACAGTGCTTCCTCTCCTGGCGGATACATAAATTTCATCCCAAAGTCTCCCTATTTTGACGAGTTTAGAGGTTCAATTAAATTCACCTACGGTTCCTATGATCATTTGAATACCCAGCTCGATATCGGAGGACCTACACTTTTATTCAAGAATCCTTCTGCCTGGAGAATGTCTTTAACTTACCAGAATGCCGACACCTATTACAATGGCCTGTCAAATGACTACCTATCAGCCTATGCCGCCGCTAAAGTAAAGCTGTCAAATAATATTTCATTCTTCATAGGAGGTGAATATTATCTTTATCGAGGGGACGAAAGAGTAGGCTGGAATCGCGTGACCCAGGATCTGATAGATAACGGTCACTACATATCAGGCGATCCGATGAATGATCTTACTAGAGAAGTGATCGAAATGCCAAACGCATTTGGTGGATATACTACTCAAAAAATCATCAACCAAACTCCTGGACGGACTAGTCGTGAAGCAATTGAATCGACCGCTCCATTTGGTGGGATCCTGGGCAACTTTAATCGCAGTGCTAAGTTTAACCCAAATGATCTGTCAAAAGAGGCAGTGAGATTCTTTTCCTTCATTGGGGGGCTAAAGAATTGCGGGAATCCCTTCTTTTACCAGATGCCGGGAAGCGGTTGTACCTCTAACTTGGTTGAAACAGTTAAGATATCAGGAAGACAAAACCTTTCGAGTCCCGAAGATTTCGCGGATACCGACAATATTCTACTCTTCTGGGACACGGTTATTTCCAACTCCGATCAATTTTCCATTACTAACAAAGTCTATTTTGAGTCCTACAACCGGCACAAGTATTCAGACTATGGCTACGCCGAGGAAGGTGAGAATTCTACAATAGAAAATAAAATTATCATAGAGCATATGATGCCCAATAAGCCGATTATCGATTCGTTTGTATACGGAACGTCGATACGGTTTGAAGATGCTCTGGCTAAAACAGATTTCACAGCGGAACCATTCAGCAGGCGTGATATTACGAAGCTAAAAAACTTCAACACAATCCTTCCAGCTGGCGGTGACCGAAATCGAGACGGTCTGACCTTTTGGGATCCTTATGGATCCAATCAAACAAAGATGATTACCTATGGTGTATTTCTCACCGCCGATCTGAAACCGACGAACCGCGTCAACTTAATTTTAAATGGCCGTTTTGATCATGCTAACTGGTTCGACCGAAAACGCCCCGACGATATCAGCTTCAATCGTTTCACTCCGAAACCAGGTGATGTAATCGGAGCCGGAATGGGTGAAGGAGACAAGAATTACTTCAACTGGAGTATAAGCGGTATCAGGGAATTTACGGACATACTATCCGGTTACGTTTCATACCATCGAGGAACCTCCTTTCAAGGTTACTATGTCTCAGGCGGGATTGCGAACAACGAAGGTGACACGAACTTCATGGAAAATGTACTCGCAGAGGCGGGTTTCAAAGTCGTGTCGAAGAAGCTCAATCTCTACGGTAGCTTTAATGTCTACCACATTGACCTCCAAGAATTCGACGATAGAGGCGGTTTCGCTACCGATCAACGGGGCCGAGGCATTGAGTGTGACCTTGCTTGGGAACCGAACGATTGGCTCTCTTTATCCACTGCCATTTCCTGGCAGGAACACTTTTATAGAACCAGGACATTGATTGGTGGATTTGTTCCTTTGAATGCTTCCCAAATGGTCATGTACGCTGGAGCGACCTACCTTGATTTTGGACTTCAGGAATGGAGAGGAAAGGATGGCATCACAGGAGATGGACCGCGTCATGCTATACCCCAATGGACAGGTAATTTTTACGTCCGAGTACACACATCAAAGGGAATCACCATTGGCATTGGACCCGTATTTACGGATAGCCAATTCCTCAATGCGGACCAGACTCTAAGACTTCCCAGCTCACTAGTCTGGAACGGACGAGTCTCCTACTCTTCTGGCGCCTGGGAGCTAGCCCTATCCGGTACGAATCTATTCAGTGAAGACTATTTCTTCCCCTCGGATAGCTTCGCCTCGAATGCCATTGTCACCAAGGCTCCCACTGCGGAGTGGAAGGCAAGTGTCACCTACGACTTCTAGCGTATTTTATATATTCGAAGAAATACAGGCCCTATTGACCGCTTCAGAGTATTTATCCACGTTATCCGAATTCTCGACATCTAACGCTTTTTTCAGCAAGGGAACAGCATCGCAAAACTCCGATCTGCCCACGTGCATTTGAGCCTGCTCGACAAACGCTTGGTATTTGCATTCGCGGATTTCTTGCGCCGCCTCATAATGAAAGACTGACTCCTCCACTTCCCCGGCTTTACCCTGAAAACCAGCCAGGAGCAAAAGGGACTTACAATTAAGAGGATCGCGTTCGATGATTTGTTTCAAGATACCAACCGCCTTTTCCGTTTCTCCCTTAGCCAATGAAATCTCAGATTCTAAAGAGAGGAGCTCTAGTTCATTCTCGTCCTTTAATTCGCTCCCATAGGCCCGTCTGATGGATGCAATATAATTAGCGGCATCTCTCCACGACGCCCGTGAAGCGAGAATGCTTGCGACTCGAATTGGTCGCCGCACATCCACTTTTTCTTTAGCCTTCAGCCCTTCCAAATATACAGTGTAGGCAAGATCAGCAAGATCTTCGTTAATATAGATATCACCAAGCTGAAAGAGGCTATCCGGCGTCGCTTTACCCAATCTACGCAGGACTTCATAGTTTGCCGCAGCTTGCATACTCCTTCCCAAACCGAGATATGCATTTGCTTGAAGAAGCCAATATTCCTGCCTATCAGGACTGTCTGCTAGTAGCTCCTCGAAAAGTGCTATCGATTCGTCCCATTTTTGAAGATTTAGAAGGCATTGAACCTTACCAAGCTTCCAGTCGTTACTTTCCGGGTCGAACATTAGGGCCTGCTGATAAGCAGCTAGGGCAGCATCGATTCGCTGGACTCTTAAATAGCAATATCCTAATAATCCAAATAGATCCCCAGATGCGTCTCCCAATTCAATTGCTTTCACGAAATGCTTGATTGCGATTTCGCTCTTTCCAAGCCGAACATGGATCTTACCCATCAAATTATGGGCTCTTCTGAAATTACTGAATTTACCGATTGCATTCCGGTAGGCCTGAATAGCGGCCGTGTGCTGGTTCTTCTCGAAATAAAGATTACCCAGGGTAAAGTCCAGCGCCGCGCTCGATTCAGGTGTAATACCAGCCCGGACAGTCGTAATCGCGAGGTCTATACTATTCTCCTCAATCTGGGCTTTAAGAACGTCAAAGAGCTCTTTTTCCTCAGTATTTATAGTAGGTTCGGTTCTCGAATTGGGAGCATAGGAATAGAGGAAACGTTTCCGGAAGTCTTCACTCTGAAAGAATTCCTGGCGCAACGGAATGGGAATCCAGCTGGATTCCTGGGCTATAACATATCCGGGACATCCCAAAACGAACATTAGTGTGATTTGAACGAATACCGTTCTTAACTGTGCCTTCATAAAATTGAATCCTGGTTATTTTCGACTTAACTGAGTTTGAATGCAATGGGTTGAATCCTCCGCACTTTAACGGGTTTTCCATTTCTCGTTCCTGGTTCAAATCTCCACTGTAAAAGGGCATCAACCGCCGGCTTAATAAACTCTTTGTGGCTCGCTCTTTGGGTTTTTGCGTCGATTACGTTTCCCCTCTCATCAATGATGATAATCATTCGAACCCAACCCTCAATACCTTCACGCTTAAACTGGTATGGATAAATCGGACGTGCGGCGAAAATTCTCCTTGGGTTGTTATCTAGATCCTTCAGCTCAAAAATATCCATCTGAGCAATAGTATCCGGGGTCATTCCAAAACCAATAAACGCCTGACCCATATTCAGGGCATCGCCAAACCCAGGATTAAGAGCCGCTTCGAGCTGTGAAATGTCAAGCGGTTTCATTTCTTCTTCAAGTTCGGGCTTTTCTTCTTCAACTTCTTCTTCTTCCGGGGGCGGCGGTTCCGGCGGAGGAGCCTCCGGTGGAGGTATGTTAACGTCCGCCACCCTGACAAGCTTGTCGCTCTTTTGCAAATTAGAGAGCAATTGAGTCAAAGGTAGAGCGAGAAAAATCAGAACGGCAAGAACGGCAGCACCGGCAACCGGTCCTACCGGTATCTTATCCACCCGCGGTGGGCGATATAGGTCGTTACTCATTATCTGAATTTCCAGTACATCAGCTTCCAGCCGAATTTATACTAATCGCTTCGGCCCCACCCAGCTTAGCTTCATCCATCACCCGAACCAAAATCCCTGCTGCGGCATCGTTTTCCACCTGAAGCACCACTGGTAACTTCTCTCGGCTGAGCTTGTTTCGAACCTCTCTTCGAACCCCGCTCAAGCCAATACTCCTATTCTCATAAAGGATTTGGCCTTTCTGTGTTATCTTGATGGTAATCAGATCCTTGTCGAGACTCTGAGAGGCGGCCGCTTGAGGTTTATTAACGGCCAGACCCTCCTCTTCAACAAAGACCGTAGTAACAATAAAGAAAATCAATAAAATAAATACGCAATCAATCATTGGTGAGATGTTAATCTCAATCCGGTCACTCTCACCTGATAATCGTCTACGTGACGCACTCACTCCTCAAATTTCCTCTATGAACTCGCCAATTTAATCGTGAAATACTGAAGGCTATTGCTCTCCAAGCGCCCGATAAATGCAGCCATCTCCTGCCGTCTCCGGTTGAGCATATAGACAAGAATGTATCCAGGAATGGCAATAATCAATCCGGTCTGAGTCGTGATAAGGGCTTCAGATATTCCTTGGGCGACAACATCAATAATTTGACCCGAACTCATAGCCAAACCTTTAAATGTCGTTAACATCCCCATTACCGTGCCCAGAAGTCCCATAAGAGGAGCAACCGTCACTAATATACTGAGAAAGATTATCCGGGTTTCGATAGGGGGGATGTTGGCAGCTTTAACCTCATCAAATCGGCTTTGGACATCTTGGACAGTATTGACGCCATCCTGACTGTACCGTATCATCGCCCCTATATTCCCACTGCTTTCCGATGGAGACTCGATCCAATGCATCCACTTCGATTCTTCGATATCATTATAATCGGCCCTTCGAAAAAAGAAAAGCAGCTGAAGTGCGTAAAAATAGATCATCAAGGCAAGAAGGAACAAGGGTACCATGAGTAATCCCCCAGCACTCCATACCTCCCAAATGTCGTCCCATAAGGTTGCAATCAGAATCACTTTCCTACCTCCGTATCTGTTTCCAGACCGTTCTTAAAAGCAACTGCCGTTTGTTCCATACTTGCTAGTACACCTTTAGTCCTACGCAGAAGAAGAGCATGGATGATTAGGGAGGGAATCGCTACACAAAGTCCAAATTCAGTTGTTACCAAAGCTTCAGAAATACCACTCGACAATGACCTGGCGTCGCCAGTACCAAAAACGGTAATCAGCTTGAAGGTTTTAATCATTCCGGTAACCGTTCCGAGCAGACCCATCAAGGGTGCTGTCGCAGCGACTACAGCAATAAATGGAATCATTCGTTCTAACTTGGGTTGAGTCTGAATGAGCCGTTCGTAAAGAACTTCTTCGAGAAGTTCCTTATTGTCCTCAGAATGTTCCACACCATCCGTCAAAAGCAGACCCACCGGACCTTTGATTCCCTTCGCCTTGGCAAGTGCCTCATCTCTCTTGCCCTCCCGTAACAAAAGAAGAATTTCTTGGAGGTCCTGGGGTCTTGCCCTCCTAACCCCGGAAATCTCAATCCACTTATAAATTGCAATAAGGAGACACAAAGCTGCCAGTCCTAAAATAAAATAACCAACAATCTGCCCTTTCTGTACGTGCTCCAAAAGAGTATCCTTAGAATCAATGACTTTCCTCGCATCACCCAGGGTGGGATCGAAGGGAATCGTCCCTGAGCCATTAGCCACAAGTTCCCGAATCGAGCCTGATGCAATATCATCAATCTCGACCACTGAAGGGAGCGCCGATCCATGCTCAATGACGACTATGCCAGCTGAATCGCTTTCCTTGCTCGCGAAGAAAGTGATCGGCCCCATCATTACATAGGTCCCCTCCTCGCGAACACCATCAGGCGAAAGAGCAAAACCCTCAAATGAGTCACCACCAGCCAGAGTTCCCACCCGTTCTAGTCCCAGTTCGACAACATTGACCTGCCTGATCAGCTTCTGTCTTTCACTAATCGTCTGATCGTCTTGTAAATGTTGGGCTGCGTTTAAGGTTTCTTCGTAAAGCTGAACTTCGCCAATATGAATCTGATTCTCAAATCGTTGCACATAATCACCCAACAAACTGGCCAAGTAGGTTACTTCATCTTCCCTTCTTTTAATCTCCTTTTCGACAGATTGTAGATCAACCGTCCGATTGTCCCGAGTTCGCAAAGACTCCTGAACCTCCCGACGTAACTTGATCACTTCACCAATTAATCGGGTACGCTCTTGTGAGATAGGAATCTTCGCCTCGACAATCGCCTGCCGGGCCGATTCAACCCGACCTAGAGCACTCTCGAGATCCTTCTTGGCAGATGATGCAGCGCGCTGGTAGTTCTCGCCGTAGCTACTAAGAGCGCAGGAAATTATAAGGAAGATGATTAGCTTTTTCATTAAGGAATCCGAATTCAATTCACGCCGATCGGCAATTGGACAAAGTTTGCCTTTTGAGGATCCTCATAAACATCAATGGCTTCCCGGATTGCAGTTACCAGGTCAGGGCGTTCCTGAAAATCCCAGCCTTCAGGTCCCGGTATTCCGATGCCAGCATAGGAACCTAATTTGTCGATAAAAAAGGCACACCCAAGACCAAGATATAAGGTTTTAACTTGGACCGTTTGTCCATTAACAAGGGTCTTTGGGCTGCTGTGAAGCGTAATTCCACCATTGAACTTATCGACTTGTGTTAATATGCCAACGATGTTCTGCATTCTAGCCGAAAGGGATGCACTTGTGTCTTCGCCTAGCTCGGGAATCCTTGTAAATAGCGGCGCAATCGTATTTTGAAGAGGCTCTGGAAAGTAAGGATGCAACTTGCGAAGCTTACCCTCTAACCCTTCAATGACTCGGTTGATGGCGCTCGAAGCTTCTTTTAGTCCATCGCGTTTGGCTCCTAGCATAGCCCGTTTTGCATCTGCTTGAGAGATCTCCTCCTCGCTTTTCTCGAGCGTCTCCTGGAGCACCGCTTTCTCGGAATCCAGGACAGCGAGGATATTGTCGAGGGTCTCTTTTTCCTCCGTCCACTCGTTATTCGCTCTTGCGATCTCACTTTCCGTTTCGATCCACTTCCGAAGCGTGGTTCGAGTTTCTTCGAATTCCGACTGCCCGGTTAGTGAGGGAAGAAATATAACGAGGCCTAAACTCCAAAGCCCCAAGTTTATAAACAGACAACGCGTTTCCATCCTTTACTATCTTCCTGAAGAATGCCTCCGATTAGGATTAAGCGAAATATTAGACTTTATCTCTGTCACTCAAGAGGCGGTTAATCTAAATCTGTCTTCGTCGTGGTCAAGCTCTCTATTTTAGCCTACTGATGGAGACCTTATGGCAAATTTTCTACGCGGTTAACGGACGAAAATGCCATGGGGCCTCAGAGCTCTCAGCAGTGTCCGAAAGCGGTGATTAATGGACTTCCAAAGTATGCATGTCAACCTATTCCTCAGTATCCTCCACACTCTTTCCTCATAAGACTATCTAGGTAACCACCATAATCAACACCCGTGTCCTTTAGATGCCGCAGTACGCAGAATAAAGTTAACGAATTTTAACAGTGAGCTATCCTCATCATTGGGGTCTAATCACAAGCGTGAAAACAGTGGGTATAAAAGGGAGAATACTCAGCCCCAGAATTAATGAAACCCAAGGGCTTAATCCGAAACCCACCGGCAAGAAACCTAAAATCAACGCAGCAAAGGCAGCAATTAAGGCATAAGGCAATTGGGTTCGCACATGATCATGTGGCTCCACTTCGCAGGCAATCGAAGAGACAATAGTTGTATCGCTAATAGGAGAACAGTGATCACCAAAAACAGCCCCGCTGAAAACTGCGCCGACTACCGCAGCCAGAGTTTCTCTCTCCAACTCCAAAACGGAGTCACCACTCAACCCAAAAAGAAGTGTAATCGCCAAGGGCATGAGAATAATCATTGTTCCCCAAGCGGAACCCGTGGAGAACGAGATTAAAGCTCCAAGAACAAACACCGAGGCAGGTATAGCAAAGAGTGGGAGGTGTCCCCCCAGAAGGCTGGAAATAACTTCCGCTGCTTGTAACTGGGTAAGCGTACTACTCAGAATCCACGCGCCCACCAGAATCAAAACGGGTACAAAAAGAGACTTTACTCCTTCCAAGAACACAACCGAGGGCGATTCCCATTCGATCCCACGCGGATAAAGAGAAAAAGCAACTAAAGAGGCCAAAGCGCTGGACCAGAGAAGCACATTCACTACCTGGTCGCTCCCGAAAGCACCCACGAGCTTTACTCTCGTTACTGGCCAGGCCTGCTCCGTCCCAACCAGATAAACACCGAAAATAAGGGAGGCGACCAAAACAAATATAGGTAAAATCGCACGCACCCAGTGAGACGATTTGATTTCATTCAGAGCTACTTCATCATCTCCTCCAAAAGAATTCCGGTGCTCATAACCTACATTATCTTTATCCTGACTCACTCCTTCAAAGCCACTCATTGAACCAGGGTTGAAATTTCTCCTAATTGAAACTGCGAGAAGTATCAGGGTGAAGAGGCAATAAAAATTGAACGGTATCGATTCAAAGAAGAGGGCATAGGGAGCAGCCTCTTCGGCGCGTCCGGCCATTACATACCCCTCTCGTATCATCGCCAACTGCGTAGCTATCCAAGTCGACACAAAGGCTACACAAGCAACCGTGGAACTTGTTGAATCGACTATATAAGCTAGCTTGACCCTAGAGACACCGCAGTAGTCAGCTAAACTTCGCATCATTCGTCCAACTAGCATACTATTTGCCAGCCCATCGAAGAAGAGGACGAGACCGACGACCATTGTAGTCCACTGCAACCTTCGGGCTGGTCGCTTGCCACGAAGAAGAAATCGAGTTACCAACCCGTTGAAGCCACCGCCTCTTTCAACTAAGGAGACGAACCCCCCTAGAAGGAGAGTAAAAATGAGGACTCCAACCTTCCAGCTGTCTTGTAACGACGGCACTAGGTGCTCTGAAAAGAAAGCAGCAAACGCAGATAGTGGATCTCCCCTCTCGAGAATGACAACTCCTGCAGCTCCCCCCGCCATCAATCCGGTCAAAACTCGTCGGATTAAAAGAACGATGCCTAATGCAATGACGCTAGGCCAAATTGCCCGTACCTCAAAATCAGTTTTTGCAAAGAAAAAACAGGATCCCCAAAGAATCCAAGCGAGAGATACACGCAATTTATGACTCTTCACAAAAGTAGGAGAATACAACACTGAATCGCCTCAATGAGTACTTGTCCATTTGATTTTTTAAGTGCCAAAAGAAAGGACGCTCCCCCCTTTCAGAGGAAGCGTCCCAGTAATTTAAGTTAACTTCTATTTGGGCCTACATCATGCCACCCATGCCACCCATGCCGCCCATATCGGGACCACCCGGGGGTGGGCCTGCTGGGGCTTCCTTCTCAGGAATGTCGGTAACTAAGGCTTCTGTTGTCAGAAGTAACCCAGCAACAGCAGCTGCATTTTGCAGCCCCGTGCGCGTCACCTTAGTAGGATCGACAACACCTGACTTGACCAGGTCCTCGTACTTACCCGTGGTCACATTATAGCCGTTATTGCCACGTGACTTGAGGACGTGCTGCACAACAAGGGACCCTTCCACACCGGCGTTCTCGCAGAGCTGCCTCAGGGGCGACTCTATTGCACGTCGCACGATTTGAGCACCAATCGCTTCATCGTCTTGTAAATCGGCAGTCTCAATTGCCTTAGCAGTTCGGAGCAATGCAACTCCGCCACCAGCAACGATTCCTTCTTCGACCGCTGCCCGAGTGGCATGGAGTGCATCTTCTACTCTAGCCTTTTTCTCCTTCATTTCAGGTTCAGTGGCTGCCCCAACGTTAATTACAGCGACGCCACCTGCTAGTTTCGCTAAGCGTTCCTGAAGCTTCTCAGTATCGTAGTCACTAGTCGACTCCTCGATCTGCCTGCGAATCTGTTTCACTCGACCCTGAATGTCCGAAGCTTTTCCAGCCCCTTCGACAATCGTGGTATTCTCCTTGTCAATGGTCACTCGCTTTGCTCTCCCAAGGTCACTCAGCTGTACATTTTCTAACTTAATGCCGAGGTCCTCAGTTAGACAACGACCACCAGTAAGAACCGCAATGTCCTCTAACATGGCCTTACGACGGTCTCCGAAACCCGGAGCTTTCACACCGCAAACCTGAAGGGTTCCTCTAAGCTTATTCACCACTAGAGTAGCCAATGCTTCGCCTTCAACATCTTCGGCTACGATCAGAAACGGTTTACCACTCTTGGCAACCGTCTGAAGCAAAGGAAGCATATCATTAAGGGTGCTAATCTTTTTCTCGTGAATCAGAATGTAAGCATCCTCCAACACAGCCTCCATCGATTCCTGATCAGTAGTGAAGTAGGGACTAAGATAGCCCTTGTCGAATTGCATACCCTCAACCACATCGAGCGAGGTATCGATACTCTTGGCTTCCTCCACAGTAATGGTACCGTCTTTACCAACTCTGTCCATGGCATCGGCAATAATATCTCCGATCTCCGTGTCCCAGTTGGCGGATACCGTCGCGACACTTCTTACTTCCTCGCGATCACCCACTTTTTTGGACGCCCTTGTCATTGCTGCCACCGCAGCAGCAACTGCTTTGTCGATGCCGCGCTTGAGATAAATTGGATTTGCTCCAGCAGCAACGTTTTTCAAGCCTTCTCGATAGATCGATTCCGCCAAAATGGTAGCCGTAGTTGTGCCGTCTCCAGCTGAATCCGAAGTCTTGGAAGCAACCTCTCGGACCATTTGTGTACCCATGTTTTCGTATGGATCTTGCAGCTCGATCTCTTTGGCCACCGTAACACCGTCTTTTGTCACGGTGGGTGATCCAAACTTTTTGTCGATCACAACATTGCGTCCCTTTGGACCCAAGGTGACTTTGACCGCACTGGATAGTGTCTCAACTCCTTGAAGAATTTTCTTCCGAGCGTCTTCGTCAAATAAAATCTGTTTAGCCATTTCTTTATAATTCCTTTTTTGTTAACCGATTATTCCGAGAATATCGTCCTCACGCACTAGAGAGTACTCCTTGTCGTCAAACTTGACCTCGGTCCCCCCATACTTGCTGACAATCACTCGATCTCCAACTTTAACTGCGAATCCGATGACTTTGCCATTGTCATCCTTTTTTCCCGTTCCCAAAGCGATCACTTCAGCTTCCTGAGGCTTCTCTTTGGCCGTATCGGGAATAATGATTCCGCCTTTCACTTGTTCGCTTTCTTCAACCGCGGCAATCAGAATGCGGTCTCCGAGAGGTTTAATCTTAGGTTTCATATACGTCTTCTCCCTGTTTTGGTTTATTTATCTCAAGTTAGCAATTTGTTGATTTATGTAATCAACTTGCGCAGAAGCGCCCTCATTTACTGAAAATTTTTATTTATCCTTCTCGTCATCAACCATTTCGAAATCGGCATCGACCACACTATCGTCATTTGCATTTCCATCCGATCCAGGACCGGGGGTTGCCTCAGGAGCGGCCGACGAACCAGCTGCACCTGCCTCGGGTGCACCCGATTCGGATGCAGCACCAGCTTGCGCCTCGGCATACATTTGCGCAACTGCTTCCTGCAAGGTCTTGTCGTTTTGAAGTTTTTCCAAAGCGGCATTCATCTGTTCAACACTGTTGGATTCTATTGCTGTTCGTGCTTCCTTGATCAATTCCCCAACTGTCTTCTGTGTATCGTCTGGAATCTTTTCGCCGTTTTCTTTGACCAACTTTTCTGTCTGATAAATTAGGGTATCGAGCTTATTTCGAATCTCTACCTCCTCCTTCAATTTACTGTCTTCTGAAGCGTGGGCTTCCGCCTCTCCACGCATCCTGTCAATCTCTTCCTGACTCAACCCAGAGGAATTGGTAATAGAAATCTTCTGATCCCGTCCCGTGCCCATGTCCTTTGCCGTTACATCGAGAATTCCATTTGCATCGATGTCGTAGGTCACCTCAATTTGGGGCATCCCGCGCGGAGCCGGAGGAATTCCGTCTAGACGAAAATTACCCAGCACTTTGTTATCCTTAGCCATGGGGCGTTCTCCTTGGAGAATACGTATATCTACGCTGGGTTGATTATCCGCAGCGGTAGAGTAAGTCTGTGCTTTCTTTGTCGGTATGGTCGTATTACGCTCGATCATGG
This sequence comes from uncultured Opitutales bacterium, assembly GCA_964542645.1. Classification (GTDB taxonomy): domain Bacteria; phylum Verrucomicrobiota; class Verrucomicrobiia; order Opitutales; family UBA2987; genus Moanibacter. The sequence goes on from CAZIUG010000015.1 coordinate 422,366, forward strand.
GAGTGGCGATTCCCCCTTCAGTCTCGATGCTCAGAGTCAATGGCGTAACATCCAAAAGCAGGACGGAATCCACATCGCCTTGCAAAACAGCCCCTTGAATAGCGGCACCAACCGCAACTACTTCGTCAGGATTAACCCCCTTGTGAGGCTCTTTCCCCGCTAGTCCCTTGGCCACTTCATGGACTTTCGGGCTACGAGTCATGCCCCCCACCATCACAAGCTCCTGAATGTCTCCGGCATCTAACTCCGCATCTTCCAGACAACTGCGGAAAGGAGCCACGGTACGCTCAAACAGCCCATCACAGAGTTGCTCAAGTTTCGCTCGAGTCAAATTGACATTGAGATGCTTTGGCCCACTCGCATCAGCTGTGATAAAAGGCAGATTGATATCTGTCTGTTGGGTCGAAGAGAGGGCAATTTTAGCCTTTTCTGCTTCCTCCTTTAGACGCTGTAGCGCCATCGGATCATGTTTCAGATCTATCCCGGTGTCACTCTGGAATTCGTCCACTAGCCAATCAATGATGGTGGCATCCCAGTTGTCCCCTCCTAAATGTGTATCACCATTGGTTGCTTTGACCTCAAAAACACCGTCGCCGATCTCGAGAATAGAAATATCGTAAGTTCCTCCCCCTAAATCGTATACAGCGATAATCTCGTCATTTTTCTTGTCCAATCCGTAGGCTAGAGAAGCAGCCGTTGGCTCATTAATGATCCTTTTGACTTCGAGACCCGCAATGGTACCCGCATCCTTTGCCGCTTGCCGCTGTGCATCATTGAAATAAGCAGGAACCGTGATGACGGCCTCAGCCACCTTTTCTCCCAAGTAAGCCTCTGCGTCAGCCTTCAACTTAGCTAATACCATTGACGAGATCTGTTCCGGTGCAAACTGCTCGGTCTTACCTTCAGCCTCACATTCGATACTGGCATCTCCATTCTTGCCTTTGACGATCTTATAGGGAAGATGCTTGGCTTCCTCCTGCACTTCCTCATACTTTCGTCCAATCAAACGTTTCGCCGAGAAGATAGTATTTTCGGGATTAGTGACTGCCTGCCTCTTCGCAGCCTGTCCCACAAGACGTTCATCGTTTTTCCCGAACGCAACGACAGAAGGAGTCGTTCTAGCTCCTTCCGAATTGGGAATCACAACGGGTTCCCCTCCCTCCATCACGGCCATGCACGAATTGGTGGTTCCCAGGTCAATTCCGATTACTTTACTCACCCAACCGGAATAGCAGGGAGCATGCCAAGAAATAACACAATTATTATATATTTGATCTTCAACAGTTTACAATTTTATATTGCCTCGATAGCGAAGAGTTAACCAGCGTCATTGCTGACAGACTGTCACACATTATGTCACACTTTTCGAGACACCGGGCACACACACATTCTGCTAGTTTCCCAGAGATTGATCGATATCACGCGCAGGAGAGACGCCTTCGGGCTCGCGAATGCTATCGACCATCGTCTGAACCTCTGAACTCGGTGGTGCGGTAAACTGCGTCACCAAACCCGTCACAGCAAAATTGAGGATCATTCCAATGGTTCCTATACCTTGCGGACTGATCCCCTGAGAAAACACCCCGAAGGTCCAACGCTCCATGTCGAAAAAGACCGTGCCCAAAATATAGTAGGCGGTGAAGGAAATCCCAACTAACATTCCGCACACCGCGGGAAAAGTCCCAACCCGCTTACTAAAGATGCCAAGGACGATAACAGGAAAGAAACTTGCTGCAGCCAGGCCGAAGGCAAATGCCACCACTTGACTGACAAAGCCGGGCGGGTATATGCCGAAAATTCCCGCTATAATTACAGCGACACCAATGACCGAACGCCCAACCCTGAGACGCATTTTTTCAGTGGCGTCAGGCCGAATAACCCGGAAATAGAGATCATGCGCCACGGATGATGAAATTACCAAGAGCAATCCACTAGCCGTCGACAGGGCCGCTGCTAGCCCACCGGCAGCAACGAAAGCTATTATCCAATTAGACAACTCTGCCATCTCGGGGGTCGCCAGAACAATAATATCCCGATCCGGACCATTCAGCCCCAATAACCTGAGAACCATCCGTCCGTCTTTGCCTCTGGCGCCTCCAGTATCGATCCAGAGCTGATGCTGCTGCATTACTTCAATGAATTCAGGCTCCGCCAAAGCACCGCGCCTAAATATTTCGTTGTCCTGGCCGGCAGAATACCTAACCAACCCATCACCGTCGTCTAACCAGAGAATAAGCCCCGTCTTTTGCCAACTATTAAACCATTGTGGAAGGTCCCCAGTAGAGGCCTCATTGAGTGTTTGCAACATGTATGTCCGGGAAAATCCAGCAATAGCAGGCGCGGTGAGATAAAGACACGCAATGAATAAAAGAGCCCAAAACCCACTCCACCTCGCCGCCCGTGGCGAGCGAACTGTATAAAAGCGGACGATAACATGAGGAAGGCCAGCTGTACCCGCCATAAGGGCAAAAGTTACTAATAGGACATTTGCCTTGCTCCATCCTCCGGTAAACGCCTCCGTGTAACGGAAAAAACCGAGATCTTGTTGGACCTGATCGAGTTTATCGAGGAGTAACACTCCGCTATCCAATAATGTTCCTCCCAATCCAGCCTGTGGTAAATGGGTTCCTGTTAACTTAAAAGAAATGGCAAAGGCAGGTATGAGAAAAGCCGTGATGAGAACCCAATACTGTGCGACTTGGGTCCAAGTAATTCCCTTCATCCCTCCCAATGTCGCATAAATGAATACGATCGACATTCCAATCAAGACACCAACGTTGATATCGACTTCCAGAAAACGGGAGAAGACCACACCCACCCCACGCATCTGCCCAGCAACGTAGGTAAAGCTGATGAAGATCGCACACAAAACAGCCACCAAACGAGCTGGATTTTGGCTCAGTCGCCTCATTACTGAAACTCCACCAGTTCCCGATGCTTTTTCTTTGCCTCCCAATGAGGGAAATCGATCACCCACGAAATCAGGAACAGTATAGTGCCCAAATTTCCGTAAATAAGGTGCAATTAGCAATGACAACAGGACAAATCCTCCTGTCCAACCCATCAAATAAACCCCGCCGGCGTAACCCATGGTTGAAACCAACCCTGCCATTGAAATAAAGGAGGCTGCGCTCATCCAATCTGCTGCAGTAGCCATCCCGTTTGCCGCTGCCGGTACACCGCGCCCGGCAACATAGAATCCCTTCGTGTCGCGAACCCGGCTCCACAAGGCAATGCCGAGGTAGAGGCAGAAAGTCACGGCGACAAAAAGGTAAGTCCAAGTCTGAACCGTCATGTCATATTTCGGTTAAATCAATGTCAAAACCCGCCTGCTATTTACTTTGATCCCGAGTCCAATAATTCAAGGGCATAAAAACTAAAGAGTGGTTCAATCGCTATTCTTTCTCTTTTGCAATGATTCCAATTCCTCGTTGTACCACCGATCGACTCGATTCATATAGAGTGCGTAAATTAGAATGATGAAGACAAACCCGATAATACTTCCCTGCTGGGCAAACCAGAACCCCAGGGGATAACCGGTATCGAAAAGCGAATACTGATTGAGGCTGTCTGCGAACAGGATGCTGCACCCAAGACTCAAAAAGGCCCAGATTGAGAGCAATATTGCCATTATCATTACATTCTTACGCCAATAGCGCTTTAGAATCTTGCTCTCCTGAGTTATTTGAACTTTCATAAACTCAATTACAGAAACAGTGGAGGGTAATTGTTAATCTTGCAGTCCATCTGCCAAGGATAGAATTCTCACCCACTAGACTTTTGGACAATAGACAGCCAAACGGATTTCTACCAATTCGTATCTTGCCCAAAATCCCGTATATCGATTCGAGCCATACTGGCGTGCCCTAGTTCGAGGAGAAGACCGTCAGCCTCCTTCCTTCGGTCAAAAATTGGTTGATCAAGCTGTCGGGCATGCGAAAATACACCATCGTAATCGTCAAAATATGAACCGTAAAAAGTATGGCCAATTTTGGCTTTTTTTATTTCACAATTGTCCGCCGGACGGGAGGGAAAGTTGAAATTCCAAGTTACTGGATCTTTCGGAAAGTCGGCACGGATTGAAAGAAGATCGTAGGCATCGCTAATAAATTCCCTCAACCGTGGGTACAAGCGAACACCAGCGTCCTCGGGAATCTCCCGATGCTCGTTCCAATATCTGTAGACATCTCTCGCCACTTCCTGAGAAAATGCAACACCTGGCACACCTGCTATGTTGGCCTCTAAACACGCCCCCACTGTACCCGATGATAGGACATAGCCCAACCCGGTGTTTTTTCCTATATTGATTCCAGACACAACAAAATCAGGCTTCTTTTCGAAAAGATGATATATCCCGAAGTTTACACAGTCGGCAGGGCTACCGCTGAAACAGTGAACTTCCTCCCCCTCGATCTCTACTGAAGTCTGACTAAGCTCACCTTGACGAGTCATCCTCTTCCCCATCCAACTCTGCTCATTGCTTGGTACAACTACCGTGAGCTCCCCCCAACTCCGCGCACAGCGAATCGCTATCCTTAGGAAAGGCGAGTCAGGACCGTCATCGTTAGTCAGAAGGATTTGCATTCAAATATAGCTACGGATTGTCGGATCCACGACAGAAAATAGTCAAGAATTTGATACCACTACCTAATCAATGCCCATGCTACGAACAATTCAATACCGAAGATTAGCCGATTCCTAGGTGGTCCGTTTTAAAGCCCTATTCCAAGATTTTAAAACTTCTCGACGACAAACCTTTAAATCGTTGAAAACATCGGGGAAACAACTCAACCCATAGCCAATCGGCGGCCCAAGTTCAGGAACCACCCACAGTGAGTTGCCCGGCCGTGGCCCGGCCAACCAACAATCGAACATAGCGTCAACATAAGGAATCCAATCTTTAAATTCCGGGCTCAGCCTACCCTTTCCATTGGTCACCGGAACCTGGCAATGGTGACCATTGAAGGGCCGCATATGAAACTGTTGAGAAAGTTGGATTAACCGTCTGCGTACAACCAACCGCTCCACATAGTTGTCCGGATTCAGATGCTTAACTACTGCAAAGTGTGAATGGTCCCAACAGACTGGAAGATCTTTCCCTGTCTCCCTCTTGTAGCCATCGATGATCGCGAAGGACTTCTCTGGCGTTTCTGTGGCGGTATCTCGGTGAATTTCGATATGCGAGTTAATCCCTAACTTCTCACTCTCCCGCATTACTGCGACTACAATACGCACAGCCCTTTCTGTCCGCGTATCATGATCACCTGGCTGGATATTGATCATAGGTGAGCCAGCTTCGGCAATGGATGTCAACTTAGGTCTAATCTCCTTGATACCGCCTATATCTTCATAGGCCAAAACTGGTATCTTATGTCTCATACTCGCAGCCAATACACCCGGTGTTGACAAACGCCCGCCGAACGCCTTGAAACCAGCCGCCTTCAGCTCACTTACTTTGCGCTCTATAGACCACTCCCGTTTCGCACTTGGGTACCCCGTGAGCGGCCAAGTCGGACCAGCGAGAATAAGCTTGGGTTTTATTTTCATATCAGTACTCGGGCTAAAAGAATTCGTTGCAAGCTCCTGTTTCCCTTCAACCACAGTGAGGTTGAATTTCAGAATCTAACACAAGTCAAGCTATGGTCTCAAAAGAAAGAGTACCAAGAGCCGGTTAAAATGCTTGCGTAGTCAAGCATGGGATACTCTCTCATTCCAGTCCCAATCGTAATACAACCTGCAGGGAAAAACACAAGAATCTCCTCAATCAAACAAGATTAACAAAAACCATGATCCAAACAGTTTATCAGGGTTCCGCTACAATTAATCTCTCTTAATTAGGGAAAGCCATATGTCCGAAGACATATTCAGACGGTCTAGTAAGGATAAAATGGCAAGGCAAAGCAACTGAGATTTCACCCTAACGTCTCTTTCATTAGCGTGTGCCTTAAGTCACTTGGCATTTGGAGAAATAAACTAGCTAGCATATTTCCTGAAAAGAGCGAGGATTCAGCCCGCAAGGACATAAAGTTTTGATCCCATTCGGAAAGAACAGAGCTCCGATTTGCTTGCATTTATTTCCATTTATTTCTCCGATACCATCAGTAACCATTCACTAATCCCCCGTGAATATGGGACACCAGACACCATCAGACGACAACAAATTCCAATGGTTCGACTTCATCGCAGAAGTCATGGCAAATCCCTCAATCCCTTTCAATCATCACTGGTTGAAATTTCAACAAATCTTCGAGAGGCAGGCCCCACCCGATGGACCTCCCCCCGTCTGGCATCCCCGAGAACAGGAAGTCTCTTCAAGCAACCTTGCCCAGATAATGTTAGATCTCGGGATAGACAATTATTCAGACCTTCATGCTTGGTCCATCGATAACCGTCCTGCCTTTTGGCAGTATGTCATTCAGCATCTCGGCATAATCTTTTCGAAACCACCGGACCGTATACTCGATCTAACTAATGGAGTGAGTAACCCTCGCTGGCTTCCCGGTGCAGAAATGAATATTATCGACAGCTGTTTCCAAGTACCAGGAGACAAGACCGCAATCGTTTCTGGTAAGGAGGGATCATCAGATCTAACCGTTATCACCTACGGGGAGCTGGAATCTCTGGTCAATCGATTCGCCAACGGACTGAGCGACCATGGCTTCGTGAAAGGCGATGTCATCGGAATTTACATGCCCATGACGATGCCTTGTGTCGCGGCATATTTGGGCACCGTCCGTTCCGGCTGCCAGGTCGTTTCTATTGCCGATAGCTTTTCCCCTGACGAAGTCCGGACTCGTATGGAAATCGCTGAAGCCAAAGTTATCCTAACAGTCGATCAATATTTTAGGGCGGGCCGACATATCCGGCTCTACGATAAGGTGAAAGAAGCTGGAATCAAACGAGCCATCGTAATCGAAGGAGATAGAAAAGTAGAACTCAAAGAAGACGATATTATCTGGGAAGACTTTCTCTCCAAAGAAACCTCCTTCACATCCGTAACGGGCGATCCCTACCAACATTCGAACATCTTATTCTCTTCCGGCACCACCGGAACGCCTAAGGCGATACCATGGACCCATCTCACACCACTCAAATGTGCCATGGACGGCCATTTTCATGGAGATCTTAAACCCAATGATATAGCCAGCTGGCCCTCTAATATCGGCTGGATGATGGGCCCCTGGCTTATTTATGCGTCACTCCTCAATCACGCCGCGATGGCACTCTTCGAGGGGGCTCCTATTGGTCCTGCCTTCACACATTTCGTTGAGAAAGCTAGGGTTTCTTTTCTCGGCGTTGTTCCCTCGCTCGTTCGCACCTGGCGGACACAGCGGGCAATAGAGGATGCGGACTGGACAGGAATTCGAATATTTGCTTCTACCGGTGAGCCATCGAACCGTGAAGACTATCTATGGCTAATGAGCAAGACCGGATATCGCGCGCCAGTAATTGAGTACCTTGGCGGAACCGAGATAGGCGGTGGACATATAACGGGATCAGTGGTCCATCCAGCATCTCCCGCTACTTTCACAACTCCCTCACTTGGACTTGATTTTGTCATCCTCGACGATAAAGGCCAACCAGTTGGAGAGAATGAAACAGGAGAACTCTATCTTATCCCACCTTCCATTGGGCTATCGCAAACCCTGCTGAATAAGAATCACGAAGAGGAATACTACACGGGTTGTCCAACCGGCCCAAACGGAGAAGTACTCAGACGGCATGGTGACACAATTACTCGTCTCTCAAAAGGGTTCTTCAGAGCCCAAGGTCGATCTGATGACACCATGAATCTGAGTGGTATAAAAGTTAGCTCCCTTGAGCTTGAAGGGATTCTCGACACTCACGATTCGGTTTACCAGAGCGCTGCTGTCGCAGTGCAACCTGGTGGAGAGGGAGCTGAGATATTAGTAATATTTGCCGTCCTTAGAGTGATAAGAGATTGCAAAGCCCTCCAAGGAGAACTGCAGACTCTGATTGGGAAATATCTCAACCCACTTTTTAGAATTCACGATCTTGTCATCGTCGATAATCTACCACGTACTGAATCCAACAAAATAACGCGCCGCTCCCTCCGAGCCCAATATCTTTTAAATAAATGATCTTTTCCCCCGCACTTCATTCGCTTCAAATGCTTCGGAATTACAAAATCTATTGAGAATGACCCAAAGACGTGTAGCCATTGTAGCCGGAGGTCGAACCCCTTTTGTTAAATCCGGAAAGACCTTCAAAAATCTCAGCCCGTTGGCGTTAGCCAAGCATACCGTCAATGGTTTGATCGAACGTCATCAAGTTATCCCAGATAAAATAGAAGCTATCTCCGTCGGAGTCGTTGTGCCGGAACCAGGAAAACCTAATCTTGCTCGCGAGGTTGTTTTGGAAACAGGTCTTCCGGCCTCGATTGAAGCACAGACCGTTTCCTCCTATTGCATCTCCGGTCTGCGGTCAATTACCATCATCGCCGACGCTATTGCATCGGGAAGAATCAATGCTGGCATTGCGGCAGGGGTAGAATCACTCTCCCAATCTGACATCAACTACTTTAAGGAACCGAGTTCCGGGCTACTGATGGGAGAACACATGGAACTTACCATAAAAGATTGGGGAATACCCCGAGTAGACCAAGATAGACTCGCTCTCAACAGCCACCGCAATGCAATCGAGTCCAGGGAACACCTTGCTGAGCAGATCTTTCCACTACTTGGAGAAGAGTCTGATTCAGGACCGAGGACAGACACCTCTTTGGAGGCCTTGACTGAGCTTCAGCCTGCCTTTGGAGAAGCTGGAACTCTCACCGCAGGTAATTCATCTCCAGTTTCCGATGGTGCCGCTGCGGTACTTCTCATGAGCGAAGAACGGGCGTCTTTAGAACAAAGAGTACCTCTCGCCTTTATCCGTGGAATGGAATATAGTGCCCTCCATCCTAGAGAAGGGTTGTTTATGGCCCCAGCTTTAGCCGTACCGCGTCTCTTAAAGCACACGGGTCTCAAGCTCTCAGATATTGATTTAATTGAAATACATGAAGCCTTCGCAGCAGTCCCATTAGCTAATGCAAGAGCCTGGGAACAGGGCTGGAAAGAAGCACCTACCGGACGAATAGATTGGGATAGGGTCAATGTATGTGGTAGTTCCATAGCTGTCGGTCATCCCTGGTCTGCAACTGGAGGGCGCATCGTTACAACCGTCGCTTACGAAATGACGAGAAGGGACGTAAAATACGGCCTTATCAGTATCTGTGCCGCCGGCGCAATGGCCGGAGCGTTCCTACTAGAGCGCAACCAAAATCCACCCCGATAAATTCAAATCTTATTTGGATAACTTTCCTCATAAAAACCATCTACCCATTAGATGGGGAGGGTTATTCAATAGACCTATATATTCTGGAAAGTGAGGGAATTCAGCGATTCAACGAAACTTCTGAAGAGCTGATCCAGGACAATCTAAAGGCGAGTCGTCATATACGGGGGATCACTGTGAGATTTTCTGAAAACGAGACATTCTCTCCTCGTTACTGCTAAATAAACCGTCTCTAGACAGTGGATCAACCTCTCTCAGGGGACTACCGCTCATCTTAAGCATCCAAACAATTATGCAATCACGAATTCACCAGAAATTTTGTTAAATGGTTTAGCATGCTACTATACGTTAGGCCTTGGCCTGTAGCTAGCAGTCTAACTAGTTTATTCTTGCTTTAAAGCTTTAAAAAAAGTCCTTTTACTCCCGCTGAATGTTAATGCCGCTATGTCCTACAGAATGATCCAGGTGGGCACCGGGGGCCGGGGTAAAGCCTGGACCAGCCAGATCCTTCCCCCGAATATCGAGGACGAACTTATCGAGGTTGTCGCTGCGGTCGATATAAACCCAAAAATGCTGTGCAATGCCCAGGACGATCTCGGCTTGAGCACTGAGAAATGTTACACCGACATTCATCGTGCCTTCGACGAAAACACTGCCGACTTTTGTACGATTGTAGTTCCACCCGAGTTCCACGAGAATGTGGTAGATTTAGCATTAGAACATGGAATGCACATTCTATCTGAAAAACCGATTTCGGATACCATGTCTGGTTCCATCCGCATCGCCAAAAAAGTTAAAGAGCAAGGAATAAAAATGGGGGTGACTATGAGTCACCGATTCGATCAGGATAAAACAACTCTCCGAGAAGAACTCCGGTCCGGGCTCCACGGCAACCTTGATTACCTCGTTTGCCGCTTTACCTGTAACTGTAGAAAATACGGAGCCTGGGGAGCAAAGTTTCGCCATGAAATCAAAGACGTACTCATGATCGAGGGATCAGTCCATCACCTTGATATCCTCGCCGATATGGCGGGCTCCAAGTGCGATACAATTTATGCCCAAACCTGGAATCCTAAGTGGGGAGATTACGGAGGAGACTCCCAGGCTTTAGTGACTATGCAGATGGAAAACGGGACCCGCGCAATTTACGAAGGCGCCAAAACCAACGCCAAAGGGTTGAACGGGTGGGGCCAAGAATATATTAGAGCGGAATGTGAAGAAGCAACACTCATCATGAATTGCCGCCGAATCGAAAGATTTCCCTTCGACCCATCTAATACCCTAGCTAACAAGAAGGAAGGTGAAGGCCAAGAAATCCCCCTAATCGAACATCGTAAGTGGAAAGACACCTGGCTGGTGGAGAAATTTGTGCATTGGCTTGACGGAGGGGAACCGATGGAGACCAATGTCGAAGATAATCTGCAGTCAGTTGCTCTTATTTTCTCGGCCATCGAAAGCAGCCAGACCGGGCAGCCAGTTAAAGTCCAAGAGTTCCTTGCAAATGCGGTAGGAGAGATTGAAGATCTAGGTAATTCGTAGAAATTCCTATACTCGACATCCATCCATCTCATCGCGATTTAATCGGAACTTGGCGGGATCTCTTGTTTCAATACTCTGTTAGTCAAACCTCGACCCTGGGTTTCGTAGATAAAATCTAGTTCACTTGTTTTTCCATCCTGATTCCACTAAAATAAAGCTCTCTGAGTATATCTGTCACGTTATGTCACAACACTTCAAATCCAACTGCACTCTAAACCCTGAAAGGATTGGGAATTTAGTAGAAACCTTTAATCGCGATGGCTTCCTTTTCCTAGAAAATGTTCTCACTGAAGACCATGTTGCCCAATTAAAAACAGACCTTGATTGGTCTTTGGAAAACCTCAGCTCTATTGATGAAGACCCAGAAGGCAAAGTTAGCAGTCGGAAATCAACGTATAACACCTTGCTCTGTCACCGAATGTTTGAACACAGTCCTGCCAATTTGAATCTGTTCGACCTCGAGCCTATCGCCAGTTTAGCCGAAGCATTAGTGGCACCTACTTGTCACGTTATTCACAACAACTCGTTCATTACTCGACCGGGAGGCGGAATCACAAAATGGCACCAAGACGATCCGCCTCACATGATCGTAACACATGGGCACCCACCGACTAACATTCAACTGCCTGTCCTTGCGTTCACCTGCAACTACTACCTGACTGATGTCACTAAGGTCGAGCACGGTGGCACAGAAACAATTCCGGGTTCCCATCTCTTTGGAGCCGACGTTAGAGAAATCGACGTCGACGCTGAATACTCAGATCAAGTCCGATACAATTTGGGGAAAGCAGGAAGTGTCATAATGTTCAACAACCAAGTATGGCACCGAGGCGGTCCCAATCACAGCAAACGTACGCGCTTTATAACCCAAGTCACTTACGGCCGCCGCCTGATCGGACACAAATACGCACCTTTTATGAATTACACCATGCCGGAACACGTCTACAAGAACGCAAATCCCAGACTTAAACGACTGCTTGGCTTCCTTCCCAGGGGAGCGTATGGGTAATTTAGGTTCCCACGGTCCGGCAAGCGGAATTAGGCATTTATCGTCGAAACATACGAACCAGGATTTGACACATAATTTTAGCATTCAGGAAATCTCAAAGATTGGGAACTACGATCAGACGGACCGAAAGTAAGTATGACAGGTCCTATAGATTACCAGATCTATAAACATGAAACAACTATTGGACAAAGTCATAATTGTCACTGGCAGCACTACGGGTATTGGTAAAGCGATTGCTCGGAAATGTGTAGAAGAAGGAGCAAAAATCATTGTCTCTGGGCGAGATCGTAAGAGAGGAGAGGAGGTGGTGCGTGAGTTAGGAGGAGCGGTAACGCTTCACATTGACGATCTTACCGACCCTTCTACTGGTAGTCGGCTTGTGCAAACGGCGCTGAAGGCCTACGGCAAGATAGATGGGATTGTCAATAATGCTGCCTGGGTTATCAGAAGTAATCTAGAAACAACCAACGTCGATCTCTTCGATCGGGTCATGTCCATCAACGTCCGAGCACCTCTCTTCTTAGTCAAAGCAGCGATGCCCGAGTTGATAAAGACTTCAGGCGCCATTATAAACATCGGGTCGGTCAACGGTTACACAGGAGCCGCCACACAACTCGACTACAGCATTTCAAAGGCAGCACTTATGTGCCTCTCACGCAATCTCGCCAATGCCTACGCACACCAAAAGGTTCGCATCAACCACCTCAATGTCGGATGGGTTATCACCCCCAATGAAAACAGGTTGAAAATCAAAGAGGGATTTCCAGAGGGTTGGTCCGAGGATCCTCAAATTACCGGAACTCCTACTGGCAAAATGACTCAGCCTGAGGAAATCGCCAATCATGCTATTTTCTGGCTCAGCGATGCCAGCCGTCCGATTACAGGAAGCGTTATGGAACTTGAGCAATATCCATTTATCGGCCGTATTCCTCCGAGCGAAATAGAAAAGGCACTTAAGGAGCCAGTCGAAGCCGGATAAGATTCAGATTAAATCACCGTAGCAATATATCCCTTTAACAGGTAGAGGTAAGCTGGTTTTTCCATCGGCTCTACACTTATTTGATCAATCCTTACAATCGGAACCTGTTTAGGTCAAAGCCACCCAGGAAGCATTTCCACCCTCCGGTACCTTATTACTCGACTCTATTGTCGGTTGGTTAAATCTCGCACAGCTTCAAGGACAAAAGTACCGCCTATTTGTATCCATATTTAACCAAATTCTCAGCGAACGATCCTCCCGGAACCTGAACCCTTCATGAGTGCTTCAACTTCTTCTTTCTGGGAAAAATTGAAATCCCCCTGGATGGAGTGCTTGAGACAAGATGCAGCTGTCGCGAAATTAAGCGCCATCTGAGGCTCTAAGTATTCCGACGAATTTAGGCAGAAGATCAGACCGCCGGCAAAAGAATCTCCACCCCCTACTCGATCTACTATGTCTCTTATCTGATAAGGTTGGTAGGCTCCATCCTTAAGAGGTGCAAACAGAGCTTCGTCCTCCATCCCTATGTAAAGCATTGCTCCCCAGTTGTTGTGCGAAGCAGAAACACTCTCTCTTAGTGTAATCGCCACTTTCTGGACGTTAGGAAACTCACTCACAAGCTTTCGTGCCACATCGGGATAACGATCTATTCCGAGCGATCCAGCTTCCACATTGGTCGATTCAGCACGGATACCCAGAACATCTGAACAGTCTTCTTCATTGGCCAGAACAAGATCTACAAACGGCAGAATTTTTCGCATGACTACCTCCGCTAGATCGCGAGGTTCCATGGAAGGATCCCATCGCCAGAGCTTCTTACGGTAGTTGATATCGCAGGAAACTTCGAGCCCGGATGCTTTCGCTCTCCTGACAGCTTCGACAGTTGAATCCGCTGCCAGCTTGGAAATGGCAGGGGTGATCCCGGTAACATGTAACCAGCTTGAATCCTCGAAGATTGAGCCCCAATCGAACTGGGCAGGAGGAGTGAGTGCAATCGATGAATCATTCCGATCATAGAGCACTGTACCAGGACGCTGGTTAGCCCCAGTTTCGACAAAATAGAGACCTAGTCTCCCATAGTCAGTCATCAAAATGCCACTCGTATCGATCCCAACGGATCTCAAAAAGTCCCAGCAAGCTTGGCCTAGAAGGTTGTTCGGAATGGCGGTTACAAACCCGGCCTTTCCACCAAGCATGCAAATAGATGCGGCGACGTTCGCCTCCCCACCGGCATAGGTCACTCCAAAGGATCTCGACTGTCTGATTCTCGAAAAACCTGGGGCAGCTAGTCGCCCCATAATTTCACCGAATGTTATTACCTTCTTCACTGCAACGAATCCAAAAAACAGCCATCATCTCCAATCAAACCCAAGCCGAACCAACAGATCAACCCCAATCTTGGATGTTGAGCTTTTCAATTATAATGTCCCATCTCATCGCATGGCTTTGATGGGTGTTCAGTGGTTTAAACCCCACTGCCAAGTAACACTTAATCGCTGCAAGCCGCCAGTCATCAGTCTGCAAATGGGCAACTTGAAAACCCGTCTCTTTCAATCTATGAAGGACAGCAACATTGAGCATATAACCCAAAAGTTTCCTACGGTGTGCCTCATGAATTGCAACCATGTGAACCTCTCCCACTCTTTTCTCTTCGATCGCTTTCCGCCAGGCACAAGCGCTGCCTACCGGTTCGCTATTAAAAGTCACAAAAAAAAGACCCTCTCGATCGAACCGGGAATCGGAGATTAGCCTTTCTCGGCACTTCTCAATCGTCCAACCAATTCCAATATTTCCCTCCATAATAGCGCACCAAGCCGTTTCGTCTCCGTCTTTATAGCTTCTCAGACTATACCCCTGAGGCACAGCTATCTCCGGCAAGTTCTTAAAGTCTGCTCGCAACATCTCCAGCTGCGGCAGAGAAAGGTCATCCTCAGAATCTCGATTTTTTTTCAATCTATACTGATTTCTTCTAAGATAAATATACAGATCCCGTCCCTCGGAATCTTATTCTGAAAATGTTATCCTTTCACAATCAACTAAGAAATGGGAGAAAACTTGAGGCGCAACCAGGAATATCCTTTGGAGAATTTTCTTTGTTCTGGCACACGATCCACCCATGGCAAATATATCTAATTTAATCAATGACTTCGCTGGCACCCGGCCTTGTATTGGGTTCGGATATAATCGCTTCTCTCCTAATATACTAAGTGAAAAAACACCCCAGTAATAGAAGTTCGTCTATACCTAGGCTATTTCCCGTATCTCCTTAGATAATCTTCATCTTATTTCGTCATTCTGCTTTTATTCATTTACACCTTAATTCTTAAGAGTGATACTGCGAACAAATCATTGCATTCACTGAACTATAGTAGCCGCGAACATTCTCAATTCGAGAAGGATGGCTACGTACGTCTTGGTAGGTTACTATCATCCAATGATCTATCAACCCTTCGCACACGCATTGACGATCTCATGTTGGGCAATCGTATCATAGACGGAATCACTTTCCAAATCGATGGCCACAGCAACCGCTATGGGAACCTCAGTAGCAGGACAAGTGGCACCCGTGAACATACTTTAGCCTATCGGCGTATTGATGAACTCCACCTTGATCCATTCTTTCTTAGATACATGCAGCACCCCCTTTTCCGTGATATCACTCGTCGTTATATTGGAGAAAATGTTTCTATTTTCCGTTCCATGTTTATGAATAAACCCGCCAATGGAGGAACCGAACTGCCTTGGCATCAGGACGTAGGCTCGGGCTGGGGACTCGATTCAGATCCTACCACAACTGTTTGGACTGCTCTTGATGACGCCTCCGTGGCAACCGGATGTATGCAGATTGTCCCTGGAAGCCATAAACTAGGGATCCTCAATCAAGGTCATTTCGCCTCAAAGGAGGATCGAATTGCCTACTGTTCTAAGGATCAAATAATCGATCTTATTGTCCCGGCCGGAGAAGCAGTACTGATCCATAACTGGACCCTACACCGCTCAGGCATTAATAAAACAGATAATCCGAGGAGGGCCTTCAGCATAGCTTATATGGATGCCGCTACTAGAAGCGTTAAAAGCGGGCAAACATTTCCGGTTATTTTCGGAGATCGGCCCTTACCTTCCCCCGAAAAACAGCTGGGTACACTAAGTTTTGAGTAGCAGTCTGCCCGCGATTTCACTTCCCGTGCAGATTTTCGAGTGAACTTCAGAAGCCTTTTCGGTTCGGGGAGAGGATCAATCTAGTCAATTCTTATCTCAATAGTGGACTGAACTGAGTTCAAACTTAATAAAAATGAGCAAGTGAGTGATTCGGTTCAAAAAAACAAATCTCCAACCTTGACAAGAATATCTTAACGAAACGCTCCCTTATTACTAGTCATTCAGGCGCCCGCTCTCCCAAGATCCGAACCAATGCTCTAGTGTCATCTCAGCCGGAACTTCCTCGAAATAGTAGAGAGTCTCCTGGCCTTGGAAACCTGGAAGTAGACTCATTTTTTTCTGCTGCATAACATCGTCTACAGGCTTAAATCGTTCCCAGACCACCCTAGCCTCCTCCGCAGTGAAACGTTCACTAAGCGGCATTCCCCATTGCAATGTCATTGGATGCACCTGAGTCACCCCCTTCTTCTCATTTTCAGTAAGGGTTTCCGGGTCGCGACAGCGGTGATTGTAGATATGCTTGGCCGTCTTACTTAGACAAATGGTTGATTTTATGACACCCTTATCTCCCCGCCCTGGATGCAGCTTTTCTAACGCGGCAAGGTAAGCCTTGACGTCTTTAGCGATGACAGCTCGGAATGCATCTATGGCATAATCCACATATCCAATTGCCCTTTTGTGCCATCGCGTGTAGGTCTCTTGCGCACTGGGTTTTAGGTATTGGATCCAACTCGTAGACTCCCAGTGTGTAAGCCTCGAGAACCCCCCGTGAATAGTACGTCGCAGCCTATTCGAATAATTGCTGCCCCAATGCAGAATCGGCAGGATATAGGCAACCCCGTCTCCAGCCTTTAAATGCGTTTGTATACCACCCGGAACCGCTACACAGGGATCGCGGTTTATGGACTCGTTTTCTTCTTCAGTATTCGGCCGCAGATGACTACCAGGTATAACCCATAAGACATCATCATCGTAAAGTGGAATATTCCACTGAACATAACGAGGTCCAGTCTCAAGGATATCATCAACATAAGCCATCAATGGAGCATTTAGCGGTGGATAAAAGTCACGGTGCCACTTAGCCGGTCCCCGATCCCTCACAGGATTGCACATCATCATCATCTCGGTCGGAGGGCAGTCTTCCTCTGAAATCAGATAACTGCTCAACCCATGAACATTTTCGCGCAACCAAAATTCGATTGTGTCTGCCGTTTGCTTGTTATGCAAACCATCCATCCTGCTGATCATTAGTCGTGGCTGCATACTTGTCTCCCAAGTGCCACCAGATGGGTCCGCTGGACGAGCTTCACGGGCCCAGACTTCACGCTGTCTATCAACAAGGACTTCGTGACTTTTTCTAAGTGCTTCAAGATCACCTGGCGGTATCAATCCACGACAAATTACAAATCCCCGTTCGAGGAATTCGTCTCGGCTTGCTCTGATCATACTGGGAATGTATTAGCCAAACTTGGGTTGTCGAACCCTGATTAAAGTTTGACGCGGGTTTATGGGGATTAGTCTCACTGCTTCAAATTGGAAAACAGCTGTTTTTACCACTCTGGGAATGAGCAGCATATTCCCCGTAAAGGACAAGGGTTAGAACAACCGACCCCCAATATTCCTTGATCCCTTGGAAAATTCGCCATCTGCCCACCCTATGACGATGAAGATTAATTAAGCTCTAATGTTATATAAATTCTCGAAGCAGAAATTTTTGTACTGGCGTTCAAGGGTGCATTGATCCAGTACAAACCCGATTTTCAAATTGGATAAAAGAGCTAATCAAAGGATTTCCGTCATGCCTAAAATTAAAAAAGAAAAAAGCCTCAACCCTAGACTCAACAATGAAGAACCCATCAATCCCAAAGACTCGATAAAAGTCACTAAGATTGAGACATTTACTCTCACAAACTCTTGGGTTTTTGTCAAAATTTCGACCGACGCAGGAATCGCGGGTTGGGGGGAAATGCTCAAGGATGATGCGAAAGCCTGTGCTGCTGGAGCACTCGAGGTTGCACCCTATTTGGTTGGCAAAGATCCCCGACCGGTGGTACACCATTGGCAAGCTATCCATAGGGGGGCTTTCTATCGAGGTGGCCCAATCAAAAGTGCCATCTCCTCAGGCATCGATCAGGCCCTCTGGGACATCACAGGAAAGTGTTACGGCGTACCAGTCTACAAGTTATTGGGTGGTCCAACCCGAGACCGGGTTCGGGTCTACGGCACGGTGAGCAAGACTACTGGTGTTAATGCCATGAAAGTCGGACCAAGCACCACCCGTAAGGCTTTTAAATACATCGAAGGTCAGAAGTTTGTCGATGAAGTAGCGGAGAGATTCAAGGCACTACGTAAGGAACATGGGCCCGAAGTTGACATCGCGGTCGACTTTCACGGGGCCGTGCAGCCACCAACGGCCTTACTACTCATGAAAGCACTGGAGCCATATAACCCCTGGTTCTATGAAGAGATCGTTCAGGCCCTCAATGTAGGAGTCATGGCCGAACTGGCAAAGAAAACCCATATCCCAATCGCAACCGGGGAACGGATATTCACCAAATGGGGGTTTAAGGAGATTCTCGAGAAACGGGCGGCAACTATATTACAGCCAGATGTTTGCTACGCGGGAGGCATAACCGAGATGAAAATCATCGCTGGCATGGCCGAGGCCTATTACACACCCTTGGCTCCACACAATCCACAAGGCCCCTGTTCCCTAGCTGCAAGCCTACAGATCGCAGGCGCGATTCCGAACTTTCTCATCCAAGAACGCGGAGACTATGATTACATGGACTTACTAGAAAAACCCTTACCGGCGGTCACTAAAGGCTATCGCCCTTTACCAGACGAACCAGGTCTAGGAATCACAATCGATGAGGATAAACTCATGGCCCAGGTTGGCGAACCAAAGCCCTACCGCGTTGAATTTGATCCCGATGATGGATCAGTTGTTGACTGGTAAGACGCAACCGAGTTTCAAACCCGCGGTTTTTTGCCTTTGACTGGGAAAATTGTAAATCTACCCGGGGACAAATAAAGGACTGGATATGGACAATAGAAATTGGCTAAAGAATTGTGCGACCGAGGCACAACTAGAGCACTTCGAAGAGCAGGGGTACCTGATTATTGAAGATGCTTTGACTCCTAATCTCCTAAGCCAACTAAACAAAGTTGTTGACCGGATCTGGAATAGGGAACGTAAGGCGCAAACCCTGGCCACGGATCAATTACTGTCCAAGTTTCGCACCATAGTCGAAGATGATATCTTTTTAGAACTCCTCGACAATCCGAAAACCTTTCCTTTGGTTTGGGATATTCTCGGCTGGAACATACAGCTCTATATCTCACACTTAATCGTCTACCCACCTGAGCAAAGGAACAGCGAGATAGTACCGGGCACTTGGCACCAGGATGGCGGGCGGCCAGTATGCGAAATGGAGCGACCCCAACCGCGGCTATCCCTCAAGGTTAGCTATTGGTTAAGTGATGTGGATACGCCCGAACACGGAGCAATGACGATTATCCCGCGCAGTCACAAATCAGATACAAAGCCTGATGCTTGCGATACAGGAATAGGCACACTACCAATATGCGTCAAAGCGGGAACCGCCGTTCTTTTCGACCGTCGGATGTGGCATCGACGCGGAATCAACACTTCCGATGCGACACGCCGAGTCCTTTTCTTCGGATATAGCTATCGATGGCTCCGAGGTTTGGACTACAATAATCTGTCGATGCAAATCCTTTCTAAATGCGATCGCATTCGCCGTCAACTCCTCGGCGATGGCGTAGATGTTAAAGGGTGGTGGCAACCAACAGAAGAGGATGTCCCACTCAAAGGCTGGTTAGAGAAGCATCGCGGCAAGGAATACGTAGCGTCTCTGGATAAAGCATCCAGAGGATAGCCGTCTGTTAGATAGATATGCTGTTTGCGCAAACATAAATGTCTGTCGCTCTCTGCTTACATTGGCTCTGCAAACTAACCCTACCAGGTATTCCGAAGTCTAGCAACAGGTCGCTCCCCTTATCGATCAAGAAAAAGACTACTTTCAGCCGGCACCAGATAATCATATTTTATGTATCTCTCAAAAACAGCCGTCTTCGGCTTGATCTAGACAAGTAATTTCTCAACTTTTTTGCTCACTTTACGAGACTTTAGAATGCCTACTCTCTACTACGTTGGGGATCCAATGTGCTCATGGTGCTGGGGCTTCGCCCAAGTACTTGAGGATGTATTGGAAATGCTACCTTCAGGGGTTAACTTACATTATGTCATGGGTGGATTAGCGCCTGATTCAGACGAACCCATGCCGACTGATGTACGCAAATACGTTCAAGATAACTGGCGGGAAGTCGCGAAGACAACCAACGCCACATTCAACTGGGATTTCTGGGATGAATGTCAACCCCGCCGTTCCACCTATCCTGCCTGCCGGGCCGCCATCGCGGGGGGAAGACAAGGAGCGCTACCGCAAATGTTCAAAGCCCTTCAACGCGCCTATTACCTGGAAGCGCGTAATCCATCCGATACAGAAACCCACTTCGAGCTGGCTAGTGAAATAGGTCTCGAAATGGGGCGTTTTACCAAAGACTTGGGCTCCGAATATGTCGAGCAATTACTACAATCAGACTTCACAAAAAAAATCCAAATGGGGGTCAACGAATTCCCTACTATGGTCCTCGGTAATGGAAACAATTATGCCCTTATCATGCGCGGCTGGGCGAGTTCAACTGAGATCCTTAATTGCTTACGAGGACAACTATGCTGTAAATAACCGCCCCTATAAGCACAAAATCTCGGACAATGGTAGGAGCCTAAGCGGGACCACACGGAATTCTTCAGTTCAGCTGAATCTCACCATTGGCTTAATCCATAAAGGTTTTTCAAACAACAAATTGGGCATCCTAAAAAACCAAGGTTGACGTACCTGATGACATCCAACAAACCGACTATAATACAAATCCTGGGAAATGCATAATAATTACAGCATAGGACTGGTTGGCTGCGGAACCATCGCGCCCAACTGGATCAAGGCAGTAGCCCGAAAAAAGGAAACTAACATCGAGCTCGTCTATGACCTTGACAGGAATGCTGCTGCAAAACGTGCGGGAGAAGCAAACGCGAAAATTGCCTCAAATCTACACGAGATCATTAATTCCAATAACATTAATCTTGTCATTGTTTGTACGCCCACCGCCAGTCATCCCGAACTTGTGATTGAAGCCGCAAAAAATAAAAAACACGTAATGTGTGAAAAACCAATGGCCCTCGATCTACACAGTTGCAAGCAGATGATAAACGCCTGCAACGAAAACGGAGTGAAGTTAGCGATAGGTCACACGCTTCGCTTTAAGGATGCTTTTCTCACATGTCGGAAAATGATTGCCGAAGGCGCCATCGGATCACTCGTCTCGGGCAACATCGACCGTATAGCCGCAACTCAATTGCCTGATGTATCTTCGTCTCTCCCATTCGGTGAAAAAGATCCAAGTCACTGGCGCAGAAATCCATGCACTTCTGGCGGAATAACCCTAGAGCTATTCATCCACGAGATCGATTTCACGAGAGAACTCTTTGGTGAAGTCTCATCTGTGATGTGTGAGATGTCAAAAGATGCTGAATATGACGGGCTAATCAGCCCTCAACTTGCGAAAGCCTTGGTATGCTTTGAATCGGGAGCTCTGGTCACAATGCGTACAGGCGGCATCGTGGCGATGCCTACTAAAAATTACTGGATGGCAGGCACTGAGGGTGGTCTCCGTTTCACTGAATGGGGCGGCCCTGTAGAACACTATCGGCACGACCTGGAAAAAATGCAAACTGTTGAATGTGAATCTCTCGATCCGCATTATCTTGAACTTTGCGACCTTATCAATGCTATCGAATCTCATAACGAACCGGAAAACAGCGGTATAAATGGGATGCGTAATGTCGCATTGGCTCTGGCCATGTATCAATCATGTGAATCGGGGCGCCGGATCAAATTCACCGATGGCATACCGATCGGTATGCCATTCAACTACCGAAACACACGGTGGTGATTGACAGAAACGTGCTCTAAGCTAGACGATATCCGAGTAGCCTCAGCCACCATACAAATATGTCGTGCTCAGATCACAATTCAGAAAGACCTAAAACCTGAGTACCCCGAGGAATTCCCTGGGTGAGATCACTTGGAAGAATCATTTTACTACAAACAAAAGATTGGTGATGGAAAGAGCATGAAGTGGACTATTGGCAGCACAACCCGACCCTATTCTACAATATCGTTCGCTGATGCTTGCCGTCGCATCGCGGAGGCAGGCTACAGCGACGTTGCAGTATTCGGCAATGAGATCACCTCCAAGAGTTCCAACAAGAGCGTTCTAGAGGTGAGAAAAGCTGCCGCTGATGTGGGGCTTACTCCCTCGATGGTTCTCGGTAGAACAGAGCTTACCCAAGGTCTAGATAAAGGCATCGACGACTTCAAACGCCTTATCGACAAAGTTGCTGAACTTGGAGCTAAATGGCTACTGGACTGCGGAACCGACAACCCAGCTAATTTCGCTAACTTTTATGAACTTATGCGTCGGGTATCACCTCACGCAGAGGCCAGCGGGGTCTCAATTACACTAAAACCTCACGGCGGCATAACCCTAACAATTGAAGATTTAATTAGAGCGCATGACAAAGTGAATCATCCCTGCTTCGGCATCTGCTTCGACCCCGGAAATATTATTTACTATACGAAGGGAAAGCTCCGTCCTGAGCCCTTTGCCGAGCGGATCGCTCCCATGACAACAACGCTTATCATCAAAGACTGTATCCTCAAGAATGAAACTCCGGATGTCATGGTAACTCCCGGTGATGGATTAGTTGATTTTGAGAAAGTAATCGGGGGACTAGTTAACAATGGCTTTGATGGACCACTCTTTCTGGAATGCGTAGAGGGCACACACTTGGACGACATCGACCGCGAGGTTGCTAAATCCCTGGATTTTGTGCGACGTATTCTTAAAAAAATCCAAAAATTGCCCAGGTGCGAATAGTGCTGAATTGACTCTCAATTACGATGAACATTAGCTCTGCGTAAGTGCTTGAGATACTTTTAGTCGATTCAAATATTTCCGCCCAGTTATGCTGACGAAGGGCATATAACCCAAGACTGAATCCTGGTAACGACTTCTGTGTCCATCAACACCCAATCCATTCACAACGATGCCTTGGTGATCGACTCTCACAACGACACCATCGTTTCACATATTCGAAGGGGAAATCTAAGCCTTGCTGGTGGGAAAACACATGATTCTCATAGTGGAACGGTGCTTTCTTTGCGTGGGCCACTCGACCCACAGAGGTCTTTGATGGATATTCAAATTGACTTCCCTAAAATGCGTGCCGGCGGGATAGATGCAGCCTTTTTCGCCGTTGACGTAACCCTTGCTCGGAATAATCACCTCGCTTATGCGCTTGATGCACTCGGGTATTTTTATAACGAAATCAAAAGAGGTGAAAAGGTAATCATCGCCCATTCGTCCAAAGATATTAGAAAAGCTAAATCAGAGGGCAAACTAGCGGCCATCATTACGGTCGAAAACAGTGACGCAACTGAGCGCAGTCTCAATATCCTTAACATGCTCCATCGCCTAGGCGTACGCTCCATTGGCCTGACCCACGACCCCATAAGTTGGGCGGCTGCCGGCAACGCAGAGACCGAGAGCGGAGGAGGTCTCACCGATTACGGAAAGGCGTTGGTAAAGGAAATGAATCAACTGGGTATGCTCGTTGATGTTTCCCATATTAGTGAACGAGGTTTTTGGGACCTCATTGAAACTGCGGAAAGACCATTCATCGCTTCGCATAGCAATTGCAGATCCTTATGTAATCATCCACGCAATCTTACTGATGATCAAATCAGCGCCATTGGAGAAACAGGGGGGTCTATAGGAATAACCTTTGTTCCAAAATTTATCGATTCGGTAAACCCAACATTCGACCGATTAATCGACCACATAGACCATGCCGTACAACGAGCCGGACCTTCTTCCGTCGGTATCGGTTCCGATTTCGACGGTGGCGGCACCCTAATCGCGGATGCTACCATATTTCCCAGGATCACCGAGGAACTCCTCAAAAGAAATTATTCTGTACAGGACATTATAAAAATCCTAGGGCAAAATCACCTGCGAGTGTTAGAAGCAGCCCTCGGCGACTAAGCTCTAAAATCGTGTTAAATGAAGTCAATAGTTACGAATATCTTCAGATGAAATGATTCGTGTCTTCTACCACTACATTCGCCCCTATTAAGGGTTCTATTTCTTTGTGCATTCAATCTGTCATAGGGGGAATTCTCGACAGAAAAGAAAAGCCTTGGATCGCCACTTCCGAACATTTCAAGCTATAACTGGCCCGATCTTTAGCTTAGATTGACTCTTACTATGCCCACCAGTAAATTAGTTGACTCATGCCCGAGCCCGGGTGGCGGAATGGTAGACGCTGCGGACTTAAAATCCGCTGTTCGAAAGGACGTGGGGGTTCGAGTCCCCCCCCGGGCACTAATTAAATGTTGTCTCAGCTTGCCAAGGTTTCAGATCTTTGTTGCTTGGTAGATCTGCGACTTCGATATTTCGGGCGTCATTGGACAGAGCCGAAACCAGAAAGGTCCGCGAAACTCTGTAACCTAAAATCTGTGGTCGCCCATCACTCCTTCCTCCCCAACAAAAACGCTCCTCCCCCATCGTGGCCCTCAATCCACGGCCGGCTATGAATTCTTTGAACCAGTTGGAATTTATTTCGCGATAAATCAATAAATAGCTCTACCACATCCTCGTTTTCCTCCGGTTCTAAACTGCACGTATTATAGACTAAACGCCCGCCTGGTTTCACAAAGCGAGCCGCCTTTGTGAGAAGGGCAATTTGGTAAGTTGCAGAATGCGAGATATCGTCCTCCTGAAGTCGCCACTTGGCATCAGGACGTCTGCGGAGGACACCCGTATTGGAACAGGGGACATCCAAGAGGACTCCGTCGTAGGACGTGGGTAGAGCCGAGTTAAGAAATAAAACCGGCTCCACATCAAGCAAGTCGCTTTCCATGATCTCATACCGCATCCCTGAAATCCGTCCAAGATTCTCACGCAACCGTCCCATTCTTGGTCCAGGACGATCGAGGCTAACGAGAAGACTATCGGAACCCTTTATATTCTCACTAATCAGTAGAGACTTCCCCCCTGGAGCAGAACATAAATCAAGAATTGCCTCCCCGGGTCGTGGATCTAGAAGCCCAACTGCTAGACGGTTCGCAGGGTCAGTAACAAATGCCTTCCCTCTCGAAATTAGGTCGGTAACGCTATTCCAACCCAATCCGTCAGTCAGATAAAATCCCGGCCATTCCGTCGAGACCAGCCCCAATTCCGAAGAGACTACTTCCCCCTTTTTCAGATAAATATAGTTTAAGGCCGGGGTTTGATTCCATTCAACCAATTTACAAACTGATTCTTCGGATAAGCGTTTCCGCCAACGCCTAACTAACCATGGAGGATGACTGAAAGAGTAACTCAATTGCCTGGTAAATTCCTCAGGTTCTAAGTTCCTGATAGCATGCCTCTCTTCGACAAACTTCGATAGACATTCTGTGGTCTTCCGAAGCACGGCATTGACAAATTTAGTTTCTGTCGAACTTAGGAGATGCTTAGATACACCCACGGCATGGTCGACAATTTCAGGAATTCGAGACTTATTGTCTCCAAGACATTCCGCAGCTCCTATAAATAGAATTGACTTCAACCGTCTCCTCGGCTCTTTTCTCACGTGAGAGTTGATTGTACCCGAGATCAACTCGAGATTTCGGATTGCCCCATACAACAGAAACTGACATCGCCGTCTTTCCCTCTGGGAGAATTGAGCCGACAACCTGGACATTAGATCATCAACTTTTTGAGGCCGGCTCAAATATTCCTCAAACAGTTGTACTGCAGCCATCCATCCATCAGGAGTATTTGATACGCTGTTCATTCGCTTTTATAGTTTATTGACCTTTTAGAATCTTTCTCCAGTCTTAAGTACCGGTTGTCTGCCCTAGGTAATCCAGTCGGGACTAGTCTGGTGAAAACAAAAAAACGACAGCCTCCTATTCTAAAGTTAGGGATGACACCTATAGTAATTACCAAGACACGCCCCAGTCCAAAGGCAAAGAAGCGCGATGGAATTCTAGCACAATGAATGCCGAATCGATCGATTTACTTGTCCTCGAAAATCCGAAGCTGAAATCAGACCGAGCTCGGCTTGAAGCTATGCAGGATGACAGCTATTGCATTCACCGAAGTTGGGGCTTGGGTCAGATTAAATCCTACGACGAAAAAGAAAGGAAACTCATAATCGACTTTGAGAACGATAAACCTGGTCACGCTATGGATCCGGTCTTCTGCCTAAGTCATCTTGAAGTCCTCTCACCAAATCATCTTATTGTTAAACATCGAACTAATCCGAGTGAAATTGAGGATTTGCTCAAGAAACAGCCAAACGAAATAATCGCGATGGTCCTGGATGAATTTCCGAATAAGACCGCAATCAATACTGAAATTGAGCGTGTTCTGATGTATGTTCTCGGGCAAAACCGCTATAAGAAGTGGTGGACCGCGACTAAAAAGCGTTTGATAAAAGATCCGAAAGTCGCAGTTCCAGAAAAAAAGACAGGCCCTTTTGTTTTGAGGGAGACGCCCGTAAAAGCGGAAGAGGAAATACTTGATCAATTTTTCTCCATCAAGGCCCCGAAAAAGCAGATCAACCTGGCTGAAGCCCTTCTTGAATTGTCGCTCACTCACGACGATATAAAAGAACAGCTTCCCGATATTCTCCAAACGTTGACCATTGCCCTTGATGAGACGCGCCTCCTCTCTCCTGGCGAACGTCTACATGGGCTCTGGGTTCGAAATGATCTGGCGCGCTTTATTAGTGAAGACGTCGAGTCGCTTCATCCAACCTCATCGTCAATCCTCTTGGAAACGGAAAATCTACCGGAGCTTGTTGAGCAAATTCCTGCGACTCACTACAACCGATTTCTTGATCTCCTCAATCGGGTCTTTCCGGAACGTTGGGAGAAGGTCAGTACTGACCTTCTGAAACACAGTTCTGGAAAGTTTACTACTGAGTGTATAAACTACCTCATCGGAATGGGGAAAGAACCTCTTCTGGAAGAGACACTTACTCGTTGGCTTGACGAGCAGAATCTTAAGGGACCTCTCCTCTTTTGGATTATCAAGAACCGAAGCTCCCGGAAGTACTCAAAGTTCCTTAGTAATCTGATCTCACCGAGACTCTTCAACGCTATATTCTATGCTATCGACCACGAAGCTCTACAGAATGCAGGGACTCGACGTATCCCGCTGGCCGAACTCCTAAGCGACGATAAGGAATTAATTTCTGAGTTGCTAGCCGAGGCAACTCCAGAAACAACAAGCGATCTGGCTACCTCTCTTATGCTCAATCAGGGGTTTGAAGATCTCACCAAAAGGTCACTTTTAGCCCGCTTTATCCGATTATTCCCTAATGTTCAGAATATACTCACAGGGGACGATGTGGAAGATATCGAAGTTACAGATAGCCTCATTGTTTCTCAAGAGAGCCTCGATCTCAGAAAGAATGAATATGAGGAATTGGTCTCTAATAAAATCCCTGAGAATAAACAGGCTATCGCTCAAGCTCGAGAGTACGGGGATATTAGAGAAAACTCAGAATACAAAATGGCTCGGGAGGATCAGGATACTCTTCTCGCTCGTAAGGGAGAGCTAGAGACCGAAATCCGACTTGCTCGAGTTACCGACTTTACCGATGCTCCGATGGAGGTAGTTGGAATCGGTAACGTTGTTGAGCTTCTGATCGGATCTACTGGGAAAACCGTGCGTTATTCGATTCTCGGTGCGTGGGACAGTAAACCAGAGGAAAACATCCTCTCCTATAAGACCCCTATAGGGCAGAGTTTGTTGGCCCAAAAGGTCGGAAGTACGGTTAAAACTGTTATCGACGAAATGGAAGAGGAATGGACGATTCAATCGATCTCTCGATGGGTCGATCTTCAAGGCAAGAAGTAAACATTTCTTGGTTGTATCTTCTGACTAACCAATTCTGTATCTTATAAGACAGAGCCTTCCTCAGAAGATTGCGCCTTAATTCTCTACCGGCGCAACTGAATGGTTCCGGTAGAACTTGAGGAGTTCTCGTTTGATCGAGTGGGGGTCGGATGTATCAATCATTTTTTGGGCTAACTCTTGAGCATCCGAGAATTTAATTCTACGAATTAGGTGCTTGATTTCGGGTAAATAAGAGGGTGTCGCGCTAAGTTCGTCGGCACCGAGACCAAAGAGCATGGGAGCATAGATCGGATCACCTGCCATCTCACCGCAGACACAAACAGGAATCCCAGCTCGATGCCCGGCGTCAATGATCGATTTAATGGTCCGTAAAACGGCTGGATGGGTTGGTTCATACAAGTGTGCGATGCGGTCGTTTACTCGATCTACAGCGAGAAGATACTGAATCAAGTCATTAGTCCCGATACTAAAAAAGTCACTCTCCTCAGCTAGAAGATCGGCAATGACCGCCGCAGACGGTATCTCGATCATGCTCCCTTCTTCAATTTCAGAGTCATATTCGAAACCCTCGGACGACAATTCCAACTTTACTTCCTCAAGAAGACTACGAGCTTGGTTAAGCTCTTCTCTTCCGCTAATCATTGGATACATGATCTTCACTTTTCCAAAAATACTGGCTCTCAGTATGGCACGCAATTGAACCTTGAAAATTTGTGATTCTTCGAGAGAGAAACGGATCGCCCTATATCCCATGAAAGGATTCTCCTCTTCCTCTCGAAAGTGTTCGTCGATAAGCCCCTTATCACCACCAAGGTCAAGAGTCCGTATAGTAACTGGGTCCGGGCTGAGTTCTTCCACGATATGCCGATAGGCACGGAATTGCTCCTCTTCTGAGGGAAACCCTTTCGCTCTCAAATAAATGCTCTCCGTTCGGAAAAGACCCACTCCTGTAGCCCCACTTTCCTTTAGTCGCACCATGTCTTCATAGCCCTCGATATTAGCTCGAAGAATCATTTCATTGCCATCGATCGTGACAGCCGAATCTCGAGCCGATGCATGATAAAGCTCCCGGGCATGTTGATGCTTGAGCTCTATCTCACCGTAAACAAAGAGATTCTGTTCCGAGGGATTGATAATGACAACCCCCTCATAACCATCGATTAGCATCGTATCTCCTGGTTTCACCTTGTGGGAGACTTCATGAAGACCAACCACTGCTGGGACTTCTATAGATCGAGCCATAATGATCATGTGGCTTGTCAAACCGCCTGCATCAGTCGCTATTCCGAGAACATGCCCGACTTCAAGACCGGCGGTCTCTGATGGGGTAAGATCATCCGAAACGATAATCCGCCTTTCTTTAAGCTCTGTTAGACTGATATCCGCTTTGCCGACAAGATTTCCAAGAATTCGCCGTGTCACGTCCCGGATATCAGCCACTCTTTCTCGTATATATTCGTCGTTAATATTTTCGAAAGCCTCCATAAATCTGGAAGCGATTACCTGGAAGCAGTACTCGATATTCAGCCCAGTCTCCCGGAACTCGTGAATGGTCTCGTCGAGAAGAGCCTTATCATCGACGACAAGGAGATGAGCATCGAAAATTTGGGCTTCTTCTTCACCCAGATTCGCAGCAATTTCCGCCCGTATCTTACTGATCTGACGGCGCGTCTGAAGGATAGCCTGATCAAAGCGGACAATCTCTTTGTCTCGCTGACCCCTTTCGACCTTGTAAGGCTCGACGTCTAGTTCCTTCTGATGGAACAGGAATGCCGGCCCATGTGCCACGCCGGGCGATGCGGCAAGGCCCCGTATGACAACCTCTTCTTTTTTGGGTGGAAGCATCAGATTGGGTGACATGAAATCCCAGATTTCTGCAAAAATTCCTCGGCAAGATTTAATCGATGCATTGCACTGTGCCAAATCACTTGAAGATTAACATTCGAATGTTATGGAAGTTACAAATTTCAACCGCCAAATTCCCGGGCCACGGTCGTTATTAATTCCCCTGTTTCGCAATCGGGTTTCATCCGAAACGGATTATCCTCAGCACTCTTTAGATATCGCAAGAGACTCTTAATTAGAAAGCGCCAAGGGTCTGCTTTCAACTATAAATGTTTCCTCACCCCAGTACTCACGAATCAACTGCTCCGCCACCGCCGAAGTGGCTTCGTCGTCGACCAAAGCAAAACAGGCACTTCCACTTCCGCTCACCAAACAAGATAGACCAAGCTTTGTGCGCAATTTCTCAAAAAGAACTCGAATTCCAAGATATTTATCGAACAAAACTTTCTCAAAACTATTAAAGAGTAAGTCATTAATCGGCCTATCAGATTTTATCCAATCCAGAAGCCTTGCTTCCATTTCTTTTCCAGAACTAAAATGAGCTGCATTTTTTGCCAAATGACCGTAAGCCCACGGCGTTGAGATCTCGAACTCCGGCCGAAATAGTAGAATTCGCCGCCCGAGAATCCGATCAAGACAAGTATCCGGCAAAACTTCGATACACTCTCCCCTCCCTCTCATAATGACAGGAGCTCTTGTCGGAAAGAGAGGGACATCGGAGCCAAGTTCTGCTGCTAGGGCATTCAATTCCTCCCCTGTTAGTGGCTGCCCCCATAACCGATTAAGCCCAATTAAAGTCGAAGCCGCATTGCTGCTACCGCCTCCTAGACCGGCTCCAATCGGTATCCTCTTTTCAAGACTCGCCTCAACGGCTCGCTTTAAACCTGTAGCTGCACGAAAGCTCTCCGCAGCCTTGAAGACAAGGTTTTCTGAACCTATATTCAGCGCCGGACAATCACAAAAGAGGCAGTCCTCCTCTTTTTCACCCAGAAGTCGAAGAACCAGTCGGTCTCCGAAATCAAGAGGCGTCGCAACGGAAAGAATGTTATGGAATCCATCAGCCCGACCACCCAATACTGCCAGTAAAAGATTAACTTTGGCTGGACAGTGAAGGGAAATTTCTTCCTTACCATGCATCTGATTTTCCATTACAGTTCAATGAGTGCGGAAATCGTCAGACCGTTTCCCACATTTACTCGGTAGCACTGGTCTAGATTGAGTAAACCGGCCTAACTAAAAAACCACTACCTAAGGTCTAAGAGACCAAGAGGATCTATTGATGAAACCTGGGAGCAAATCAATGCTTATAACGACTAGAAAGTAAATCTTTGCCATAAGACGACTTAACTTCAAAATCACTAATAGGAGTTGAACGAAAGTCGGATTAACTAGCAACTAACAGTTCCATCGCTGTTAGTCGGAAAATACAATCTAAGGCGCAGTCTAATCTTGAAATCAAATTGTCGATGCAAATCTCGACAAATCCCACAACAGATGTTAGAAGGGAGAGGTCGCACAATAGCACCTAACAATATGTCCAACGCAGCCATACTTCTCGCAGCCGGTAAGGGGAAAAGGATGAAGGGAAAGATCAAAGATAAAATCTTTGCTCCGATCTCCGGAAAACCAGCATTTCTCCACTCACTGGAAGCATTCAGCAAAAGTGGAAGCGTCGAACAAACCACCATTGTCTATCGTGATGATATTCAACGCCAGAGAATTGAAGAACACATATTGAATGCTAATCTTCCCTTAAGGAATATTACCTGGTCGAAGGGCGGCAAGGAGCGACAAGATTCAGTCTACAACGGTTTACAATCTACTGACCACCGGATTGAATTTGTGTTCATTCACGACTGTGCCCGTCCTATGATCACTAGTAAATTAATTCGAGCCCTCGCTGATACGGCTGCACGGGATAGGGCCGTCTGCCTGGCACATCGCGCCACAGATACATGGAAGCATGTTGATCCGATTAGTGACGATCGTGATTCCTCTTGTGAAACATCTCAGGAGCATCGGAGATCACCTAACCAAATACCGAACACTATTCGTTGTTTGCTCTCAGATCTCAACCGAAACTCACTTTGGGCTATGGAAACCCCTCAAGTATTTGATCGAAAACTGATTATTGAAGCCTATGAGCTGATTCGTAACCGAGGGCTAACAACGACTGATGACACCACTGCGTTTTCTTATCTAAACCGACCTATCACCCTCTTCGAGAATGAGTCTCCAAACCCTAAGTTGACAACAATAGACGACCTCGAGTACATCGAATTTCTGGTCGCAAAAAACCAAAATGCTGAGTAACGGAAGGAATAAAGGGGTTTTGGGGTGTCACGCTTAGTTTCGAAAGCTCGTACAGACATCATGAATCGAATATGCCCGGTGCTATGTTTCTTCCATAATAACTTATTTATTGGATTACTCCAAAGTATTCTAATAATACTTAGATTTACTCGACTGGGAGTTCCGTCAGGGCACATTGAAATTGACCATGCACTCTGAAATCCGAAGTCTGAACCTAAGCATTGGTTTACTTACATATTGTAACTCGAGACTCGAAAACTCCTTACGGTGTCCCAGAATCTTCGCATAGGCCACGGCTACGACGTCCATTGCCTGATTGAAGGCCGGGATCTTATCCTAGGAGGGGTGACGATTCCTCACTCCAAAGGTCTAGACGGTCATTCCGATGCCGATTCCCTCACCCATGCTGTTGCCGATGCGATTCTCGGCGCTGCCTCACTTCCCGACATCGGGACCTACTTTTCCAATACCGATCCAGCGAATAAGGACATGGATTCACAAATAATTCTCCGTAATGCAAAATCGGAAGCCTGTATCCACGGTCTCCGAATTGTTAACATCGACTGCACTGTTATCGCACAAGAACCAAAAATTGCTTCTTATATCGGCCAGATGAAAATCATTCTCGGAAGGACGCTTGATATTCCCACAACCTGTATAGGGATTAAAGCAACCACTCATGAAGGACTCGGCAGCCTGGGAAGGGGTGCGGGAATTGCGGCGCACGCGGTAGTTTTGTTGACCGGACAGGAATGAGGGATAACCAGATCTGGGTTCTCAACTTACAATTTGCAGTTGAGATGACTGAACCGGGGGCACCTTGCTATCAAAATTTCCCGTGGGATCTACAATTTCGCCTAACCTCAATTGCTCTTTTCTAGCACGCCTTTAAACCCCAAAGTCAACTAAGTTTGCGATCAGACTACAATGTAGGCGAACTCCTCGATAGAGAAAACCCTAACGATTGTCGGAAACTTAATTAATGCTCCAGAAACCGGAACTAGGTCCCAAAGAATCGATTAATCTCAATCTTCGCATTTTCCCAACTATCGGAAGCATGGGCAATATTTCGCATTCTATCAGTACCGAAGTCTCCTCGGATACTACCTTTAGGAGCCACCGTTGAATCGGTTGGTCCAAGGAGTTCGCGAACTCTCTGGATCACATTTTTTCCCTCAAGGACCATTACGATAACAGGTCTGGAACTCATGAATCCAGTTATTTCGGGAAAAAATGGGAGATGCCTGATATGAGAATAGTGCTCACTGAGCAATTCCTCAGTGAGCAACATTACCTTGCAGTCGAGAATCGTGAAACCGTTCTCTTCAAACCGGCTTAACACATCACCTACCCTTTTTTGCTCAACGCAATCCGGTTTGAAAATAATCAATGTCTTTTCCATATCCAATCCCATTATTCAATGTTCTCCAAAATCTACAGTCTTCTAACCGTGTGTAGAGTCTACAAACCGACTGACAAGCCAATAGTCTGAAATTTAAACCCGATTGCTCTAATCACTCGGTTTAAATTTCAATCTTGGGAATTTTTCCCGATGTTCGGAGTTAGAAAATCCATACCTGGTCCGAACTAGTTGCCATATATTGCCTCCACTGCGACCTGTCGCAATCGAGTCGATAATTGCAATGGAAATCCATGCCCCATTCATCAGTCAAGGAATTCACTCTGATTCGCGATGAACTTAACCCCATATTTCATACCCTAGGCAAAAAACTAGAGATCATAATTCCTTTTGCTCAAGAATCTCACCCAAGCAAAGAATATTCCAAACAGATTCCTACTGCTTCACCGAAGCAGGCTGCTTCTGATTGAAGGTAAGTTGGTCGTCTCCCGCCCCAACCGCGATCAGTTCACCCCTCTTTAATTCAGACCTCAGAATCGCTTCCGCAAGAGGATCCTCTAAATGCCTCTCAACAGCACGGCGCAGCGGGCGCGCACCATATTTTTCATCGTATCCCTTTTCGATAAGAAAGCTCTTCGCTTCCTCTGAAATTTCAATCTCTATATCCTGCTCCTTCAAACGCTCTGAGACTTTGTTGAGTTCGAGTTCAACAATAACAAAGAGATTGTCCCTCGTCAAAGACGGGAATACAACGAGCTCATTTATCCGGTTGAGAAACTCTGGTTTGAAAATCCGGTTCGTCTCCTCAAGGATTTTCTCTTTTGTCTTCTCGAAATTACCGTGCGCATCTTCTTTCGATTCAAACCCAAGACTACTCGATTTGTGTAGGATTCGAGCTCCCACATTGGAAGTCATAATGAGGATTGTGTTACGAAAATCAACAGTGCGTCCAAGGCTATCCGTCAGCCGACCATCCTCTAATACCTGAAGAAGTAATTGAACCACATCAGGATGTGCTTTCTCAATCTCGTCAAACAGGACCACACAATAAGGCTTCCGTCGCACCGTCTCGGTAAGTTGGCCACCTTCTTCATAGCCAACGTAACCGGGGGGAGATCCAATTAGACGAGAAACCGTGAACTTCTCCATGTACTCAGACATGTCGAGTTGCACAATGGAATCTTGATCGCCAAAAATCTTCTCTGCCAGGATTTTTGCCAAATGGGACTTGCCCACCCCTGTCGGTCCTAAAAACATAAAAGATCCGATGGGCCGTCGGGGATCCTTTAAATCCGCCCTTGAACGCCTTAAGGCCTTCGCAATTACTGCTGTAGCCTCGTTCTGACCAACCACTTCAGTCTGGAGTTCTTCCTCCAACTTAAGCAATTTCTCAGTCTCCTTCTGTTCCAGACGAGTGAGTGGAATTCCAGTCCAACTGGAGACAATTTGATACATCTCGTCTTCATCCACTGTCACCTTGGTTTCCTCGCGATTCCGCTTCCAATCTTCGAGGATCTCTTCCCTCCTGCCCTGCAGCTGTTTTTCCTGATCCCGAAATTTTGCTGCCTCCTCAAAATGTTGCTTGCTAATCGCCTCCTCCTTTCTGGAACAGACTCCATCAATTTCCCGAGCCAGGTTTTCTACTTCCGGTGGACGGTTCAGGGAATCAATGCGAGCGCGAGCCCCGGATTCATCTAGAACGTCAATCGCCTTATCCGGCAAGTACCGACCAGTAATGTAACGGTCAGAGAATTTAGCAGCCGCCTCGAGAGCCGCATCCGTATAAATAACTTTGTGGTGATCCTCATACTTGTGACGGATTCCATGTAGGATTTTGATCGTGTCTTCCACTGAAGGAGCTTCCACTATTACACTCTGAAACCTCCGATCCAATGCACTATCTTTCTCAATGTACTTTCTGTATTCTGAAAGGGTTGTTGCACCTACACACTGTAACTCACCACGGGAAAGAGCTGGCTTGAAGATGTTGGAAGCATCCATCGCTCCTTCCGCTGCTCCAGCTCCCACGATCGTGTGCAGTTCATCGATAAAAATTATGACATTCTTGGCCCGCCGAATTTCATCCATAACCGCCTTAATGCGCTCTTCAAACTGCCCGCGGTACTTTGTTCCAGCCACCATAAGTGCGAGATCCAAGGTAATGACTCGCTTGTCTGCCAATATTTCCGGGACAATGCCAGATCCAATCTCCTGAGCAAGCCCCTCAACAATTGCGGTTTTACCCACCCCTGCCTCGCCAATTAAAACTGGATTATTCTTTGTCCGACGGCAAAGTATCTGAACAACTCGACGAATCTCTTCCTTACGTCCAATCACTGGATCCAGTTCGTTGTTTCGTGCAAGTTCGGTCAAATCCCTACCAAAGGCCTTAAGAGCCGGCATCTTTAACTCTTTTTTCTCTTCTGACCCCATACCGGAAGCCGAAGAGACAGCTTCTTCGCCTTCATTCACAAAATTTGGATCAAGCTCGCTCAAAACCTCGTTCCGACAGCGTTCAATATCAACGTCCAGACTCTGCAATACCCTCGCCGCAACACCTTCTCCTTCCCTCAGTAAGCCTAGAAGAATATGCTCCGTTCCAACATAGCTGTGATTCAGTGCCCTAGCTTCTTTCCCTGACAAAGCCAGCACTTTCTTCACTCTTGGTGTATAGGGAATATTTCCTGTTGGCTTGGATTCTGGGCCCGTACCCACCTGTTTTTCCACCGCTGTTCTAACAGTTTCCAGATCGAGACCCATTTTCTGCAGCACATTAACAGCAACGCCCTGGCCCAGGTTAATGAGTCCTAGAAGCAAATGTTCCGTCCCAACGTAATTGTGATGGAAACGATCGGCCTCTTTACGGGCCAACGCCAACACTTGTTGAGCTCGCGGAGTGAAATTATTCATTGGTTCCATCGCCATCGCACACCACCTCTCCAGAATTAGCAGGATTATAGCATCTTGTGAGCATTGTCAAAGTCAAGAAGTGTTAAATCGGAAAATTGTTCCCGTACCAAGGTAGATCGAAATACATCGCGCTCATCGGGCTCAATAATCCGCTTGGCTTGGTACTGAATATGTCCAGGTTGCGATACAATTAGGAGCCTATCGATTACCTGGCGCCATTCCTCGCCAACCACATTTAAATCAACCGCAAACCGAAGCAGTGAAAGAAGTTTTAAGGCCTCAGTAGAACTCAAAACTCGACCAAATTTGAGAATTCCGTAGGCACGCCCTATCTTATCAAAAACCTTCGAAGCATCAGTCTTTAACAACTTTTGCCTCGCATTATTCTCCTGCTCAATAATCGAGGAAAGCACGTTAGTGAGTCGTTTAATTATCTCTCCCTCGCTCTCCCCAAGAGTCTGTTGATTAGATATCTGGAATATACTTCCTGCCGCCTCCGAACCTTCCCCTGATTGACCTCTTACCGCTATGCCCAATTGGTTCACAGCCCTAACCACTTTCTCCATTTGATTACCAAAAGTTAGGGCTGGGAGATGCATCATTGCCGAAGCTCTCAAACCGGTCCCCACATTGGTTGGACAAGCTGTCAGGTACCCGAGATCGGAAGAAAAGGCATAGTTCAGATTCTCTTCTATAGAACTATCGAGAGCATTTATTGTCCGCCAAATTCTCTTGAAATTGAAGCCAGACCGTACCTGTTGAATGCGCAAATGATCCTCCTCGTTAACCATTATGGAATACGACTGATCTTTGCTGATAAAAACCCCTGCATTCTCTTTGGAACTCATTAATTCGCGACTAATAAGGTGCCGTTCCATCAGTATTTGCTTCTCTAGATCATCAAGCTCATCGATCGTAAACCGTGTACCTCTCTTCATCTGCGACAACCCTTCGATGGCATCAAAACAGTAGGTCAAAATTTCACGGCGGTGGGACTCTTTGGCCCACCCGGGAAAAGGATAGCTTTCGAGATTGCGCGCCAGGCGCACTCGAGAACTCAACACCACCGGGCAATTCGACTTGGCCCCGTGAGTTAGCTCAGCTTTTGCCTTTAGAATGGGTTCAACTCGCATTGTTCAAGTCTCAGCTCTCTGGGAAGTCGATTCCCTAAGATGATGAAGTTTATCCCGGATCTCAGCTGCATCTTCGTATCGCTCTTCCTCTACAGCTGTTTTCAGACTCATCTCTAGATCAACAAGACCCTTATTCCTAGAAACCCTTTCAATGGCCCGCCGAGGCACTTTTCCGCGATGGACATCCCCTTTGTGCATATTATCAAGCATGGGAACGATTAAATCTCCCAAATGAGCGTAGCAATCAGGACATCCAAGACGCCCATGCTTCTTAAAATCGCTCGGCGAAAGACCACATGTCTCACAAAGCGGACCCTCTTGCTCACCCTTATTTTCCGTAACCAAGCCGGATTTTGAGAAGAGATCCTCAAGAGAAAACCCCTCAGGATCAGTTACCCCCTTATCTCGAGCACAATCCTCACAAAGATGCACTTTGTGAATCTTATTACTTATAATTTGTGTCAGGTGCACCGTCGCGGACCTGTCGCAAATCTGACACTGTAAGGACTCTCCCATGATATAGAGAATAAATCAACTTCGGCTCTCTGATAAAGCCAATAATAAAATTGAGAATTCAGTCGTTTTGCTCA
This sequence comes from uncultured Opitutales bacterium, assembly GCA_964542645.1. Lineage (GTDB taxonomy): Bacteria > Verrucomicrobiota > Verrucomicrobiia > Opitutales > UBA2987 > Moanibacter. The sequence continues at coordinate 460,563 of CAZIUG010000015.1, forward strand.
TCTCCCTTAGCCCTATCTTAGCAAATCATATGCCAATATTCTAAGTGATTTGATTACCGAAAGTGAAATCAAGCTAACCATCACAATCCTCCGTCTCCTATCTAACAACAGACCATACAGCAAAACTGAACCTCCACGGTTGGCAGCACTTAAATAAGACAGGTGAGAATGAATTATCAATGGAGATTCATTCCGAAAGACCCTATTCTTGTGAGAATCCACCAGCAAGTGTCCCTCCCTTTCGAAATACTCGATCTCCGTGGGCTACTATTCTTATAGCGGGCACTCTTCGACTAGATCGTACGCATCCAGAGTTCCTAGAGAATCGTTCCTTCTAGGGAGAGCTTTTCTTGAAACGCACTCATAAGTTGCTGGGTAAGAGTACCCGGACGTCCACTACCAATCTTCCTTCCATCGATTTCAGTGACTGGGATGATTTCGGCAGCAGTTCCTGTCAAAAAACACTCATCTGCAATCCAAAGGTCATATCGAGTCATTTCAATCTCGGTAAGAGCCAATCCCTTCTCCTGTGCGATTGCGAATGTGACATCTCTTGTAATTCCTTTAAGGGCTCCTGAACTGGTCGGCGGCGTGAAAATACCCCCTCCCCTCACTATGTAGATGTTATCCCCGGTACACTCAGCTACGTATCCTTGATCATTCAACATGAGGGCTTCCATATAGCCCTGGTTTATTGCTTCTAGCTTTGCCAGGATGTTGTTGAGGTAATTGAGTGACTTGATCATTGGAGGCAGAGCGGCCGGATTTACCCTGCGTGTCGGCACGGTAATGATCTTCAAACCCTCTGTGTAATAATCTTCTGGATAGAGCTGAATCGTTCCTGCAATGACGATCAGCTGTGGATCTTCGCAGACCTTTGGGTTTAAACCGAGAGTTCCCCGACCCCGTGTAGCGCAAAGACGGACGTAACCGTCTATAATATTGTTAGCTCGGCAGGTTTCACAGACTGCATCGGAGATCTCCCTCCGCGACCAAGGCATATCGAACATTATTGCCTTCGCCGAATACTCTAACCGTTCCAAGTGCTCCTCCAGCTTAAAAACACACTTATTATAGACTCGTATTCCCTCGAATATCCCATCCCCGTACAGAAATCCATGATCGAAAACCGAAATTTTCGCATCTGCTTCTTCAACTAATTCACCTGTAATATAGATTTTCATCGATTTTCCCTCGAAGAAATAAAAAACCTCAAGGCATTACTCGCATTTGAACTAGTGAATGGTTCAGAAATCGAAAGGAATCGTCAATCGCGAATCGAGCAGTTAAGGTTCCGTAGTTCGCAGTTTAGTCACCACCATATACTTCAGACTTTGAAAAGCCACGGTATTTTGCCAGCCTAACGGCTCACAAATGTAGGCAAGAAGTTAGGGCATTTAAGTCCCAATGAGTGGGGTGCCCATATATTACCCAAGCGGAATACCTGTCCGACAATTCCCTCTACGTAAATTTCCCCCGTATTGGTTGACATACGTACCGTTCTAGAGATGCATTAGGTTTTTCCTGAAATAAAGTCTATATTGTACAAATCTTACCCCTTCGTCCCTCTAGTTTGGGCGTTAAACCAACTGAGACCTGAAACTTAAATTTTGAATCCAACCACCATCGGTATTATAGGTTGCGGGAAAATCAGCCGCGCTTATATGCATTTTTGTCGAGATTTCGAGGGCCTTGAGGTCATAGCCTGTGCCGATCTAGATCCGGAAGCAGCGAAACAGTTGGCACAGGAATTTCCCATCCCTAGGGTTTGTTCGGTTAATGAACTTCTTTCCAATCCCGACATCGAGATCGTCCTGAATCTTACTATTCCAGCAGCCCATGCAGCAATAAACCGACAGGCCCTTGAACACAACAAACACGCCTACTGCGAAAAACCCTTTGGACTTAATCGGGAGGAAGGGAAGGAAGTTCTCAAACTCGCTGAGGCAAAAGGCCTTCGCGTAGGCTGTGCTCCTGACACAGTCTATGGACCAGGAACTCAAACCTGTCGGAAACTAATTGACCAGGGAACAATCGGAGTGCCCACAGCCGCAACCGCCTTCTGTTGTGGATCCGGGCACGAGAGCTGGCACCCGAACCCCGCCTTCTACTACAAACCGGGAGGTGGTCCCCTTTTCGATATGGGACCATACTATCTTACATCCCTTGCTGTTCTGCTGGGTCCTGCTACATCGGTAGCTGCAAAAACAAAAAAGACGTTTCCCGAAAGAATCGCAACCAGCGAACAGAGTAACGGTCTCGCAATTACAGTGGAAACACCGACCCATCTTGCAGGAATTATCGAGTATGATAACGCGACCATTGCTACTACTACCTTCAGCTTCGATACCATGGGCTCAACTAGTCTTCCTTTTATCGAGATCTATGGAACAGAAGGAACCCTATCGGTTCCAAACCCTAACCGATTCGATGGTCCTGTCATGATCCGGGAAAGAGACGAAAAGAGTTGGAATAACATCCCCCTCACCCACTCACACTCTATGGGCCGTGGATTCGGGCTCGCCGACATGGCCCACTCCATTCGCACTGGTCGTCTCCACCGCGCCAATGGAGAACTTGCTCTCCACATCCTTGACCTCATGCAGTCCTTCCACGAATCCCAAACCTCTGGAGAACATATCCAACTAACTACTACCTGTAAACGGCCTTCAATGATCCCAATAGACCTAAAGCTGGGATGTATTGACTGAAGGTTCAGCAGTTCAGCCTCAACCATTTCTTGAGCTGAGGCGAGTCCCGTATTAAAAACCCACACTCCAGTAACCCGATCCCCTAGCGCTAACTCTCTCCTTGCTTTTTCCCGAATCCCGACAATCTTATGTTCTGATCATGGTTCTTTAGAAAATTACGGACATATTAGTTCTTTGCAGTACCACAGTAACAGTTTTCCCAATCTATTCGTCATATCCGTCGACGTGGGTCCTGTCAGGTCGAGCTACCAGATTCAAATCTGGTAGCTCATTTATAAAGGCAATTGGATTTAAATCTTGGGGGGTGTTCCGGAATTCGACCTCGAGTGGGAGTGACTGGCGGCAGGCCGGAGATGATGGCTCGGCTTCGTTATCAAAGCCATCAAATTAAATAAACGGCAACGAAGAGTTAGCCCTTGCTGCTTAATTAAAGCGGCACGTCTTCTCGCTGACACCTGCTAGGCAAAGAAGACGACGACAGCAGGTATAGCTCAATCCGAGAGCCCGGGGTTTGAGTCGTAAATTCACCGGACTCTGGCCCAAAGGTAGCGCGCTGATTCGCGCCCCGACGGCGAGATTAAATAGTCAGATAAGCCTGTAGATGCCTTTCACAAAAACTCAAGGGACGCGGGTTCGACTCCCGCCACCTCCACCATATTGGATATTGTACCTCTTTCCCTATAGCCAAAACCCATACGCAGATTCAAGATACCCTACAATCACTCGGCAAATTTCGACCGCCAGTAGAAAGGATACAATATTATGAAAATCAGCAATATTGAGGTAATCAGGTTTAAAACCTGGACACGGGATGAACCATCCAAATGGGGCTACCGTCAATGGGGAAAGGAAATTGAATCAAGCGAGTCCATAACCAAGATTTCCACGGATGAAGGGATCAATGGCTATATGCTTGGCGGAACCCGAGAATATATTGAGGGTTCCGTGAAACGCATGCTGCTGGGTGAGGATCCGTTGGAACGCGAGAAACTCTGGAACTGGATGGATCAACTGGTCACTTTCGGACTTAATAGCCTACCGGAAAAAGACATGGGTGTGGTTGACTGCGCCCTCTGGGATCTTTTCGGCCGTATGGTCGGGTTACCGGTAAGTACGATCCTGGGCGGCGCAAGGAAAAAGGTGAAGGCCTATGCCAGCACTTTTCCCAATATGGGACGCCCAGAAGACTATGCAGCCCATGCGAAGGCCTGCAAGGACCAGGGATACACAGCATATAAAGTACACGCCTATATCTGCTGGAACCCGCATGCCTGGGAACCAGCACCACAGCTTCCCGGCTATCCGAAAGAAGACGTGGAAGTATGCGCCGCAGTCCGGGAGGCCGTAGGAGACGATATGGTCCTGATGCTGGACCCATTCGGTGTTTATACACTCGAACAGGCTCTCTGGGTTGGCCGTGAACTGCAGAAGCTTAATTACTACTGGCTGGAGCACCCGATGGTGGAAACTCGGATTGAGGCCTACAGACGACTGACAAAAGAACTCGACATAGCCGTTCTATCACCAGAACACGTACCCGGCGGTGTATTCTCCCGCGCTGAATGGGTGATTCAAGGAGCTTCTGACATGCTTCGAATCGACCACAATTACGGAGGTATCACCGGTTCCATCAAGCTGGTCAATGTAGCCCAGGCCTACGGTATCCAATGTGAAATGCATGGTGGAGGGTGCGCAAACAGCCAAATACTCGGCGCCACTACGGAAGCCACCTGCGAGTATTTTGAACGTGGATTACTCCGTCCCGATTTCGACTATGAGACGCCTCCTCCTTACCTGAACTCTATCGTGGATCCTTTGGACGATAATGGGAATGTGCTCCTGTCCCAACAACCCGGTCTCGGCCTCGATCTCAACTGGGACTACATCAATGACAATCTGATCAAGGAGTCCTAATATGGAGAAATCTACAATTCCCATATTATCTACTGGACATTAAATTCTGCTGTAGAACGCCCCCACGAAAGCATGAGATTGGGAGCCTGTTTGTTCTTCTGATGGGTAATTTCGGTGGTAATACAGGGACAGTGGTGTCGCAAATGGCTCCACTTAGAAAATCTGATTCGGAGACAAATCTGCCCTTCCAATTCTCCCGCCAAATCAAACAAAATCACTGCGGGCCACGCTCGATTTCTAGTTCGTCTACACGTTTCTGGTTTTCAGCAGTCCTTTGGGGCGCGGGGCCCCAGGTGTCGATCAGGCTCTTACCCGGTTTGTCGCTAACCCGGATCGACGCATCGAAGCGGTCGCGAACATTTGTCTTCAGCCTCGTCCCGATTCCTGGGTTCTCTGAAGCATGCAGAAAACCTTCCCTGATATCGAGATTGGGATCCACAAAATTGCTGTACCAGCCTTTGAAATTTGCGGGGACATGCTCCTGCATCATTGCATTTGGCGAACAATAGCAAATGTGCGAACAAGCGAAGATATTGACAGGGCCTGTAGCATCGTGTGGCGCGAACGGAACCTGATGAGCAGACGCCAGAATTGCTATTTTGTAGGTTTCCGATATGCCTCCTGTCCAAATAAGGTCCGGCATGACAATACGGGCCGAACCGTTCTCAATGAAATGCCGTAGTTGCCAGCGTGTAAGCAGACGCTCAGAGATACAAACTGGAGCTTCTGTCGCAGCCTGAAGCCTGGAGAGCGCCTCTGGGTTAAGGAGTGGCATCAGGTCTTCCTGCCACATTATTTCGTAGGGGTCCATTGCTTGAGCGATACGAATGGCCACCGGAAGAGCCCACTTTCCATGAGCATCATTGGCGATCTGCATATCCGTTCCCACCGCATCCCGAATTTCACGGATCGGCTTAAGCGAAAGGTCGAGTTCATTTGGAGATAGAAACTGCCCATCCGAAGCGATTGCGAGGGGAATAGTGGGGCCACCCTTCATTGCGACGATGCCCTCATCCAACAGTGCCCTGGCGACATCTGCCGCTCCCTCATGGGGCATCCCCGTCGCATACACCCGAATCTTCTTCCGAACCGCACCGCCCAGAAGCTCATAAATCGGAAGTCCGGAAACCTGTCCTTTGAGATCCCAGAGGGCAATGTCTATGGCTGAGATTGCCCGCATCTCCGCTCCCCCATAGCCAGCGTGATCGGAAAGCCGAAACATGGCTTCCCAGTGACGTTCAATGGAAGCCGGATCGCGGCCGATCACCAATGGACCAAACCAGTCGTGGATTGCCGTTTCAACAACCGTTGGCGCATACCAAGTCTCTCCAAGACCAATAAGCCCAGCATCAGTATGTAATTGAACCCAGATAATCTGTGGTTGCTCAGCTACCCTTATGGTCTCGATCTTGGTAATTTTCATTACGATTGAAGTTTCTTAACCGGTTTCTAAGGAAACGCACACTCTCAGTAGGGTCCTACCACCTGGCTCGATCGTGTATAATATTAGGCTCACGCCAACACACGTCAAGGATGTCTGGGAGTCGGATTGTGATGACCTGCGGCTAGCGGAACAAACGTCCCGAATTACCATTCTGGCACTGGAACGTCTGAAGTAGGATTTGAGGAAAATATCTTCGGACAAATACGTTTAATTAGCTAAGACCCTTTCGGTAAAGCTAAACGAATTAATTACGAGATCTGTTTAGGCAACAACCCATTAGAGCAATTACCGGCATCTCCAGCATATCAATGATTTTGTTCATTCCCTGCTGAAAGGTACCAATTCATCTCCCGGGGAGCGGATCAGTACAAATCATGGTCAGAAAGGCGGTACTCTCTAAAGATTTGCTTCTGCTAACAACAAGAATTATATCATCGCAATTGTAGTTTAGCTGCATTGTGGAACCAGATACCTTGAAAGGGGCTATGTCTAGGAATCGAGAATCCAAACCAAGCTCAATAGATCTCTATGCGCTCGCCCCGGAATCTGTGAGGGATCCACCGAGGAATTTCAAAGAGCGGCTCCGATTTCTGGGTCCTAGTCTGATTTTGGTCGGTGGCATTGTTGGTTCCGGTGAGATCATCCTGACCACTAGCCTCGGAGCCTTAGTCGGCTTCTCTATGCTCTGGTTTGTCCTTCTGAGTTGTTGGAGCAAAAACATAATCCAGTCCGAACTAGCACGCTACTCCGTTTCGACAGGAGAACCCTTTCTCCACGCTTTTAACCGCCTGCCCGGAAAAATTCGCGCCTTCAGAGGTAAAAGAGTCTCCTGGTATATCTATTTCTGGCTTCTGTTGATTATCCCGGGAGTATTCCTCGCTGGGGGAGGAATCTACGGCGGCGCGGGCCAAGTCATCCATGCTGCCATTCCTGCGATCGGTTCTGAGTGGTGGACAGTAGGCCTAGCGGTTCTCTCTTCGGTTATCATCTGTACCGGCAGTTACAAGGGAATCGAACGATTACTAACCGTTATGGTTCTCTCTTTTACCATCGTTACCTTGATCTGTGCCGTACTCTTACAGACAACGGAATATGCTATCACATGGGATCAGGTTCAAGGGGGTCTTACGTTTTCTTTCCCTGTATTCGCAATACTGGTTGCTCTTGGAATGTATAGTGCAACCGGGGTCGGAACAGCGGATCAAATCTTCTATACCTACTGGTGCGTGGAGAAAGGATATGCGCGTTTTACCGGACCAGTTAACGATTCAAAAGACTGGGTAAAAAGAGCTAGAGGATGGATAAAGGTAATGCATTTGGATGTAATACTCTCTCTGATCCTCCTGACATTTGCGACGATCCCATTTTACATGCTTGGCGCAGGGATCCTCCACCAACTTGGCCAACAACCTGATGGACTTGAGACGATATCAGTGATTTCCAGTATTTACACTCGGATACTAGGAGGATGGGCCTTCTGGTTATTCATGGCAGGGGCCTTTATTGTCCTGTTTTCCACCTGCATATCCGGACTTGGGGGCGGTGCCCGAACATTTGCTGACGGATTGGCCGTATTAGGCCTAATGGAACGCAATGACTACACTCTGAGAATCCAAGTTCTCAGAGGCTATGCCGTTGTAACACCACTGGGACAAGCACTGAGCTACTATATCTTCCAAAATCCAGTATGGATGCTAACCGTTGGGATGGCAATCGGTGTCATTCAATTCCCCATCATCGCTGCTGGTACGATCTACTTGCGATATAAGTTTCTCGATAAGCGCATTGCCCCCTCTCGGTTGACTAACATCGCTCTCTGGATGAGCTTTTTCATTATGTTGGGACTTGCCATATGGATCCTGTATCTAAGCTATACAGTCAAAAACACGGCATGAAATTATCCCCTCCTCAGATCCCTTTACAAGCGTGACTAAAACAGAATTCTCAAAAGGATTCAAGCGACCCTGTGAGCAGGGGAGACAAGACTCATATCCATATCGGTGAAACTTGCCATATTTCCAACGGATCGAATTCCATTCCTAAGATAGAATGTATTTTGATTTTGGCTCGGCCTAACTAACAACTCTCTTCGTTCTAATTCCTAAATCTTGCAGCTATCTTAACTAGTGTCGCGCAACTTTTCCCGCAATATATTTGCCATATAAAATATCACTGTCTTGCTTAAGAAAATCGATTATTCAACTATTATTTACCACCGAAACCTAAATGAAGATTACCGATATTAAGCTTATTACGCTTGAAGATCCCAATCAGAAAGAGGGTTACGCGAAGATGTACGAGGTGCCTAACCTCCGCCGCATTCAGTATACACACGGCAGCCAGATGCAACCTTCCGACAAGAATCTGCAACAGAAATTTCTAAAGGTCATGACCGACGAGGGAATCGAAGGGATGTGTACCTGCACCATGGAACCCAAGCAAGTGGATGTCTTACGCACCCACGCTTTGGGAGAGAACCCGCTCCATCGCGAGCGGCTCTACCAGATGTTTCACAAAGGCACCCGATGGTGCTATCAGCGGCCTGGCTGGTTCGGAGATTTCGACAATTGCCTTTGGGATATTGCAGGGAAAACCGCAGGCCTCCCAGTTTACGACCTAATCGGCAAGGTACGTAACCGGTTTCCCGTATACATAACCAGTGGGAACAGTCCCCTCGAGGTATATCTAGAAGTAATAGAAGAAGCACAAAGCTTTGGAGTTGAGGCTTACAAGTTTCATACTTATAAGGGTGGCAAAGCCGACATTGAGCTCTTTCATGAGGTCCGCCGGCAAATCGGGCCCGACTATCTACTTATCAACGATCCCGTATGCTCTTACACCCTTGAGGAAGCGATCCAAGTCGGCCACGTCATGGAGGAACTCAACTTTCTTTGGCTTGAAGAACCCATGCACGAATACAAGCAACATCAATATCAAAAATTGTGCCGTGAACTGACCATGCCGGTAATGGGAAATGAAACGTTGATGAGTGACATCGGCATCTCTACCCAGTGGCTTATCTCGGGAGCAACCGATTTGCTCCGAGCCAATGCTCGGTTCGGGACAACACAGGTTTTAAAAATGGCTCACTTCGCAGAATTATACGATACCAACATCGAGATGAATGCAGAAGGAGGCCTCTTTGGTCTTATCCACGTGCATCTGGGTTGCTGTATCGACAATACAGGTTATTACGAGGCAGGAAGTAGCACACTCAAGGGAAGTGAGAGATTTGGAATGATCAACAAACCGATTGTTACCGACGGCCATCTCACCCCACCAGACGGTCCGGGCTGGGGGGCCGAGTGGGACTGGGACAAGTTCGATAAGATGACGGTTGACGTGTATTAATCTAAGGATTCCTTCGAGCCCGTCCGTGATTTCCAGTTCAGTTCCTAGATATAATGACCCTACAAGGAACCATCCTTCCAAACGCGTGCAAAGCGCATGATCTCTCTTGCATACTTGTTTAGCCCACCAGCTTTTAGACTGCTCGTTCTATTAAAAATTACTATGCTAAACCGGAAAAGTTCGGATTTTCCTTTGAAATTGGTCCGAACCTAACCTATTGAATTCTGACAATCGAAGCCCTAAATCCAGTTATTTTGTAATGTGTTTGCACAAAAACGTTAGTCCCATAATCGAATACTTGCTATGAAAGAAACACGCCCCAATACCTCTCGCTCGATTACCGAGGAAACATTGGAAATGTCCACTAATGAGAAGTATCTCTTTGACCTGCTTGGATTCTTGATCGTACCGGATGTCTTGAGTGAAAAAGACCTGGAGATGGCAAATGCAGCCATCGATTCCCTAGAACTAGAACAGAGTCCTGAATATTTCAGGGACTCAAAAGCCTTAAAGGGAGAAAACAAATCAACGCGATTGGGAGCAACCACGAACCTTCTAGAACTGCCCAAGCCATTCTGCGATCCGTTCAGAGAAATGCTGGTTCATCCCAAGACCAGTCCCCACTTGAACACCATCCTTGGAGAAGGATGGCGACTAGATCACGGACCGGGGCTGATTGCCATGGACAAAGGATGCTCTGGGGGTAAGTTGCACGGCAATTTTGACAACGCTCCCTATTTTTACCGAGAAGGTAAGATTTTTACTGGACTTTGTGTTATCGAATACCTGCTAGCCGATGAAGGTCATGGCGACGGTGGCCTATGCGTTGTCGCTGGAAGTCACAAGGCCAACGTATCCTGCCCGGATGAGATGCTCAGGTGGGAGCTTTACCAGGAGTACGTAACCGAAATTAATGCTAAAGCTGGAGATGCTGTCATTTTCAGTGAGGCTTGCACCCACGGAACACTCCCTTGGACCGGAGACCACCAACGCCGGGCAGTTCTCTACAAATACAACACCGGTCATATGTCATGGGGAGGAGGGGGCATCCGCGGCTCAGTTCCTGATTACTGGGATGAGCTCACGGAACCACAAAAAGCCGCCCTGCTACTCCCTTCACACCATTCCAGACGGCCAAAGTCTAGCAACGGCTACCGCGGTCTGGCCGAAATTAAGAGCTCTACCTGGTATTTGGAATAGAAGGCTCTTTACAGATTAATCTCAGCAAAACCAGTTTTTCAGATGGGAGATCCTGCATTCTAACAAAGCCAACCCCTAGGAAAACGATATTTTAGGCTGTAGATATAAAGTCGAATTCGAAGGGACCATAACCAAGTTCATTTAATTAGAACACTTACGCCTTTCACTGGAAATTTCCGAAGTCTTCCTTTTTATCTTCTCACTTCCCTGCGAAGCATCCTCGGCTTATCTCGCCCTTCGTTTCTATTTCTCACTGGAGGCCTGCTGTAACCAGGTACCTCTCTGTTCCACCTAGGAATTCTAGGGTTCTTTACCTTTTCGTGTTCGATTTTTTTTCGAATACGGTCCTTAGCTCTAGCAACGGTTTTATCCTGATTTTTCTTACTCTCACCTAAAGAGTTCAACTGTCGCTTTTGATCCCGAATTCCGCGTCTTACCTTAGTTTCATTCTTCGTTGGACTGGCGGGTTGTCCGCTATACTTGACGTCTCCCTTACCCCACCGAAACATACGGAGCTTTCCAGGGGAAGTTAATTCAGGATCTTGTCGACTCCTCGTCTCAGGCTGGATCAAAGACTCTTTCTTAGGGGTGGTTTCACTCTTTCCCCGCCAATCGACTCTCCTTTTTTTTGATCGATCCTCTTTTGATTTTATCCCCTGCCGTTTTAGCTCCTTTTTGTGCTTCCTCTCCATTTTCTTCTTGGCGGAAGGGTCATGGGATGGCAAATCTGAAGTTCCCCACCTAAACACACGAGCTTTCCGGTTGGATTTGGTATCAGATTGTTGAGCCATTTGCCCATTGCCACCAGTGGCATTCCATATCCCGTAAGGAGAGGAACCTATTCGCGAAGAAGGTTCTTCGCCTTCTATCCAGCTAACCCAAATCTCTTTATTCAGCACCTGGTCAGCATCAATCCTACCCGGGAACATGAGCACACCCAGCATCATGTAATACAATCCTACTACGAATACGTTTCTCATTTTTCTCATTCTAATCCCTGGCTTTCGAGTCATCATCCTAAAGACAAACACTCTCTACGTCTATTCGAACCCCACACAACATGTCTTATTCCATTCTAACCATTCGCCAAGTTCACTATTACTTTTTTAGTGTAGCCATAAAAACGGTTTCGAGACCCTGAATCTATTCCAATCGACTCAATCCCGCAATCTGCACCAAGGATCACGGCAAAATTGCTACGGCCCGACCCGGTCCACCGTGATTTTTTTCGATTTTTGGATTCAGAAAAACGAAAAACCCGCCCTTCGGTGGCAATTGACCAATTCCAACTAGAAACTCCGTAAGAATCATATCATTGTTAGCAGCAGCCCAGTGAACGAACGTCGCACCCTCCGGATCGACCGAACCCATATCAGGGGTGTCGATACCAACGTGTCGAACACCTTTCCGAGCCAAATAAAGAATTGTTTCGGGAGTGGGCGCGGGCCATCCTTCCGTTAGGCCGTCAAGGGGCGCCTTCACGCACCGATCAAGCCGGCCACGATCAAATTCAGCAAAGTGGACATCATTGTGACCCGTGTGGAAAAGAACTACATGCCCCGCCTCAATTGGACCGTGTGTGCTTTCGTGAGCCTCAATATCACTGACAGTGATTTTAGGCGAAGCAGGCCAACTTTTAATTTGGGTGGTACCTAACAAGTGCTGCACATTGACGACGCGTACAGGCCCCATAAAATGGTGAACGGGGATTTTTTCCGAAGTTAGGTCGGTGGGTTTGAGAGACCCGTAAAGGGATTCAAATTTCTTCCTCCAGGATTTCGTTCGCGCATCGTAGAGGTCGAAATTAAAGCCCGAAGGTGGACCGTAATGCGCTGGCGGGTCGATGTGGGTTCCTGTACGTGAGTCCATGAAATGGGTATTAACCCAGTAGGGTCCAAAGGGGCCAGTAAAGGTGTTAACAGGTTCAACCAAGTGGTAGGGAAATGCGAAATCCCCTAAGCCCCTCCCCGGCCAAGAAACTGGATGCTGCATGGAAAGGATGACCGAAAGATCCACCACTCGACGAGCCCGCACAGCTTCCATCAATTCTCCCGCTAACTTTGTGTCAGTTATAGCAACAGCACGGGTTTCGACAGTGGGTGAGTTCCTGTGTTTAACCGGCAAGGCGATGTAAAGAGATCCGTTGGGAACCAGATCAAGGTTGATCAATCCTTCAGTATGAGATGCACCGTGCTTAAAATGTCCAAGATGACTCTCCAGTGCGAGTGGATTTTGAAACATTCCTGCAGGACCAGGTTGCGAGTAAATTCCCTCACCAAGGCCCCCCATACTTGGACTATCGATACCCATGATCCACGCTCCACGACCACCTACATAGTCAGCTGCATCAAAATCAGGAGCCGGCCAACCTGGAGCTGCTCCTGCCACAGGATCAATAATCAGACGCCTTCCTTCGGGCATAGATGCGTCATATTTATCATTGTAGCCGCTCCAATAAAGAACAGCGTCACCCTCACGCAGCGACCTATGTTCTAGCTCAGAAGTTTTAACATCATCGACCGTGAAGAGAGGGCTCACTCCATTACCTGATCGATCAAGAATATCTCTTCCATCAATCTTGAAAACTTCACCCATCCATCCCCAAACCGGGACTTCGTCACAAGTCAAATCACCGTAATAGTGTGCATTGGGCAAACCACTATCCTGAGCTGGCATCATGTGAGGAGGACAGTCAGTTTGCGTGCCGGTGTTTTCGTCCACCATGATCAAATCCGCCGCTAAAGGACCCGGACCATGCCGGATATACGGAACCATAAGAGGCTGGTGGTGAAGCTGACCCCCTGGCCAATACTGAAAGTGATCCATTCTCACGGTTGGTGAAAGGTCTACCACTGTGTCAGCGGATACAGGCCCGTATTCAGCAAAAGCAATGCATTGGAACTTTATGAAGAAAACACAGAAAATAAGTTGCAGGTGAATTTTCATCAGTATTGTTCGCGTTCCTGAAACCTCAGCTACTCACTTCACTAGTTGGAAGAGTTAGAAATTATGATAACAAGCACTGGAGATCAAACATATGCCGTAAAAGAAAGATCTCCCCCTCTATATGATCAGTGCTGAGAAAATGCGGCTGCGTCCTATCGTCCGATTTCCGTTCAGGAATAGTAAAACAGACAAGTATTCTGTCATCGCTACTGCTCTCAAACATTTGCTATTAAACCCTCCACTGCAACCGATATTTATTACTTGGCACTGGTTACGTGATTTTCTCTAATCTGCTCATGCCGATCCTACCAAATTCGGTTTAGGATCCATCCTCTTGCCCTCAAATGTAGGGAGACAAAAGGCTAACGCGTCGAGTAGTTCCAGCGTCATTTCCCTAATTTCATCGAGCGACAGTACTGCTGCAGTCAAAGGATCCATGGCAAGGGCCTGGAAGACAAGCTCGGGATCAAGTTTGATCGCAGCTTCCACGGCTAGCTCCTGCATGGTGATTTGATTACGGTTAATTGCGGCTAGGTGCATAGGAAGTTTTCCAACCTTCATTGGCTGCAGGCCATTGCGATCAACGTGGATCGGGACTTCTACACAACACCCCCCCGGCAGATTATCGATCAATCCATTATTTTCCACATTTCCATGGATCACAACCGGATCACCTCCTTCGCAAGCATTGATGATCCGAGATCCGTATTCGTAACTCCGTTTAAGATCAACCGGATCTTCCCCACTGGCCATACGTTCCATCTTCTCTCTCCAATCCGGTCGTGCGTAAACGTCTTTAATAAATCCACTCTTCCCATTCGAGGGGCTTGCCCCACCACAGTATTGTTCGATTAATTCAGGACGTTTGCGCCACCATGGAGTATACTCGGAGCAATGGCCGCTGGACTCGGTTACCGGAAATCCCAAGTGCTTAACGTACTCCATCCGCACCGTATCCTCCACCCAAACCTTAGGTTGCACGGCAATTTCTCGAATCCTTGGTAGAAGATCCTCGGCATCTTTTCTAAACTCGTAAATCCAAGCTTGATGATTGATACCAGCACACTTCCATTGGACGTCCTCGATTGTGAGTTCAAGCCTCTTCGCCCATTGCTCGGTAGTGTGCTGGACCGAGTGACATAGCCCCACCAGCTTAATTCCAGGCGCCTGACGGTACATACCCCAGCAGAGCATAGACATGGGGTTAGTGTAATTAAGGAGCACCGCATTAGGACACAAATCCATAATATCCTGAGCGATTCCGACCTGGTGGGGCAAAGTACGTAAACACCTCAAAATACCTCCCGGATTAAGGGTATCGCCGATGCACTGATCGACTCCGTATTTTCCTGGGATATCAATCTCTTTCTCGATCGCTTCATAACCACCAACCAGTAAGCTACTTATTACGTAGTCCGCTCCTGGTAGTGCCTTCCTTCGATCATTTGTGGCCGTATAAGAAGCTCTGTCGTAACCACCTTCCTCAAAAATCCTTTCGATAATTCGGCTCGCGAAGGCCAACCGTTCTTCGTCAATGTCTACCAAAACAAACTCAGAGTCACAGGTTTGATCAAAAGAAAGTATATCAGCAGTTAACCTACTGGAAAACACTAGGCTTCCGGCCCCTATAATAACGATTTTAGCCATACTTTAACTCCAATTTCCCGTGCGTCATTCTTAATACTAAGAACATATTGGTCTTGATTTGCAAACTCTAGGAAAGCCCTGTAACGATCGCAATACTTTAGGTTATGGGCTAGAAGGTAGCTTTACTAGAGAATTAGATTTTTTGTCCAATAGTCTCGAATTCCAAAGTTTCGAAAAAACTTCTATCAGTTTATCCTCGGATTTTTAAGATTGATTAGAAAAATTACTCAAGTTTAGATTTGTTTGAGAAAGTTCTATCCCGGTAATTAGAAATTACGAGCGATGAGCAACAAATTGAGAGTCATGAATCCAGTGGGGTATCCACCCCAAATCATCCAGTTGGGAATGGCCCCAAGATTGGGCAGCATAGAGGGAAAAACCGTCTACCTGGTTGACTGTCGATTTGATGATGGGGACATCCTTATGGAACAGATGAACAACTGGTTCACCGACAACATGCCCTCCGTTAAAACCGAAATAAGGAGCAAGTCCGGGGTCTACACAGAACGTGACGAGCAACTGTACGAAGAAATACGGACAAAGGGTTCGGCTGCTATTGTAGGAGTCGGCCACTGAAGCACTTGTGCACCGGCGGTCGCCGACCAATGCTTCATAATTGAAACAGAATACGGGATTCCTACAGCTTCCGTCCATACAGATGTGTTCGAGCACTTGGTGCGTGCTTCATGCATGCAGCGCGGAATGCCTCGACAACGATTCGCATTTGTACCTCAACCGGTTATGGGGAAGTCACCTGAAGAACTTCGTGCCTATGTGAACGGCAATGACACTGTTACAGGTGAACCTTTTATGCAATCGGTAATCAGCGCCATCGAGAAGCCTCTGTCTTCAGAGGAAACCGATAAGATCCGTTTCGATCGCTCGACTCCGCGCTTTGTTGAACAGGACACAGAGGATAACCTTCATCAGCTTTTCCTCGCAAATAACTGGACTGACAAATTGCCTATAATTCTTCCCACTGAGGAACGGGTTGAGGCAATGCTCAAGGGAACCAGCCGTAGTTCAGATGAGGTTGTCGGATACATGCGTCCTACCAAGGGACGCGAGGCTTGGGAGTACACTGTAGAAAAAGTAGCGGTCAATGCAGTTATGGCCGGCGCCCGACCAGAATACTTTCCCGTGGTATTGGCCCTAGCTGCCACACAGGCAACCGCCAGAGCCAGTACCACAAGTTCCGCAGCGGCAATGGCAGTAGTAAATGGCCCGATTCGCCGTGAAATTAGTATGAACTGGGGAATTGGCGCGATGGGACCCTACAATCACGCTAATGCCACTATTGGACGCGCCTACAGTCTCTTTTCCCAGAATCTCCAAGGAGGTTCCCTTCCAGAAGTAACTTACCTTGGCTCCCAAGGTAACAATTACGCCTACAATAGCGTTACTTTTGCTGAGAACGAAGAGCGGAGTCCATGGGAACCCTTTCACACTCAACATGGATTTAATAAGGACGAAAGTGCGGTCAGCGCCTTCACTGGATGCCGGTCCACTACATTTCAGTTAGGCTTACGGGAAACACATTGGCGCGAACACGTAGTTAATATGCTTCGCGGTCTGAATCCAAATAACCCTCCCACCCTCGTGCTCGATCCAATAACAGCACGACAGTTTGTAGACCGCGATGGGCATGACACAAAGGAAAAGGTAATCGACTGGGTCTATGAAAACGCTACTATGCCAGCAGGAATCTTCTGGGACTATCAACTAGTTGAAAATTATTATTACCCACAAGCTCTGGAAGGTGTCGAGCCCTATGCAACCATGCTCAAAGCTGCGGACACAGAACCCGTTAACATCTACCGGAAGGAAGACATTCATGTTGTCGTCGTTGGCGGAGAAACAAATGGGTACTGGCGAATAATGGGGTGCGACTACCAGGGAACAGTCTCGGTCGACGAATGGAGGTAACAGTGAATTCGAGTTTGTCAGCAATCTGTTGATCAAAACTTTGAACAACATCCCGTTCTTCTAAAACCTATGTCTTAAATTTGGATTAAGTTGGACTATTTAGTCTGGAAAGGTTCTTTACAAATTGTTCTACTATAGCACGCTTTCCTATAGTATTTTCTGGTAACGCCCTGCCCTCTAGGGATTTTAGCGTTCAACGAAAGATCATTTTCCAAAGGGCTCCCTATAGAGCTCTACCACTAATTTTTGATTAAATATTTAGATATGGTTATTGGAGTTCCTTTAGAAGCAGCTTATGGAGAACGTAGAGTTTCTCTAGTGCCTTCATTCGTCCCAATACTGGCTAAATCAGGATTTGAGATATTAATTCAAAAGAGTGCTGGCAACCAAGCCGGTTTTCTGGATGAAGCTTACAAGAAGGCAGGAGCCCAATTTGCTGACGAAGAGGAAGAACTTTTCGCCTCCTCGGATATCGTTGTAAAAGTGAGTGATAACCCGATTAGCCCATCACTTCTGCGCCCTGGCCAGATTATACTGGGACTCCTTAATCCGCTGGGCTCTCCGAAAACAGTTGAGCTTTACGCTAAAAAAGAAGTTACCTCGTTTGCACTGGAGCTCCTACCTCGAATCACACGCGCTCAATCTATGGATGCGCTAAGTTCTATGGCTACAATTGCGGGGTACAAAGCCGTAATTTTGGCTGCCTCGGCTCTTGATAAAATTCACCCAATGATGATCACGGCGGCGGGGACTATAGCGCCGGCGAGAGTTTTCGTGATCGGGGCGGGGGTCGCTGGATTGCAAGCGATTGCTACTGCCCGCCGACTTGGAGCTGCGGTCCAGGCCTATGATGTTCGACCGGCCGTTAAGGAACAAGTAGAGAGCCTGGGAGCAAAGTTTGTGGAGATGAAACTTGAGACAGAAGACTCAGAGACTTCGGGCGGTTACGCTAAGGAGATGGGAGAAGAATTTTACCGTCGGCAAAGAGAAATGATGACCAGGGTAGTCGCGGAAAGCGATGCCGTCATAACCACCGCAGCTGTACCGGGAAAGAGAGCACCAACACTGATTACAAGAACAATGGTGGAGGGCATGAGGCCGGGAGCTGTTATTCTCGATATGGCTGCAGAAACTGGGGGGAATTGCGAACTCACCAACCGAGGGGAGACCATTGAACTGAACGGAGTAAAGGTGATCGGACCTGTTAATCTACCTGGTTCTATCCCTCACCATGCTAGCCAAATGTATTCCAAGAACATCAGTGAATTTTTGCAAAATCTACTGCAAAATGGTGAGGTTTCCCTCAATACAGAAGACCCAATCATCAAAGACTCTCTTCTAACCCACAGAGGGGAAATTACTAGCAACCGAATTCGCGAAATTCTGGGATTGGAAGAAACTCAAAACTGACGAGGATTATTTATATAAAAGTAGGACATTGATGGAAACTTTTGTACCCGCATTAACAATATTTCTTCTAGCTCTTGTTATCGGATTTGAGGTCATTACAAAAGTGCCTCCTCTGTTACACACACCTCTGATGTCAGGTGCCAACGCTATTTCTGGAATTACTCTTGTAGGAACGCTCATAACGTCCGGAGCCCGGCTGTCGCCATTGACCGAGGTCATCGGATTCATCGCCGTTGCAATCGCAACGGCCAACGTTGTAGGCGGATTCCTAGTGACTCATCGCATGTTAGGAATGTTTCGCGGAAAGGACAAAAATGCCAAGGGAAGAAGCCCTAGTTAAACTTTTCTATCTCGCCGCTGCTTTTTTATTTATCTTCGGTATCAAGGGTCTTTCCCATCCACGTACCGCAGTTAAGGGAAACCTACTGGCAGCAATTGGCATGTTGCTAGCAATCGTTGTCACTCTGACCGATAACCGTATTCTCGACTTTAGCATAATAATCGCAGGTTTTATCGTCGGAGGGCTGATAGGTGCCACTATGGCTTACAAGGCACCTATGACTGCTATACCACAAGTAGTCGCAGTTTTTAACGGCTTTGGTGGGGGAGCCTCTGCTCTGGCAGTTGGAGCTGCGCTTGAAGAAGCTCTACGTGGAGAGTGGATTGAAGAATTGACGATTCAATTTACATGCTCGGTGGCGGGCGCGGGACTCATAGGCGCAATATCCCTAACGGGAAGCGCTATCGCCTTCGGTAAACTGCAGGGGATTGTCAAAGAACAGCCAATTCTTCTCCCCGGGCGCCATGTGATTAATGTCGCTTTGCTGGCTGTTGCCATTGGACTAAGCGTCTGGCAGGTATTGGGGTACCATCCGGAAGTTTTTCGCACCACTTCTTATTCTCTGGGAGACTTTGAGCAATCATTCTCCTCCAAAGGATTTAAGGAGGAATTCGACCAGCACGGTATTACCCTCTCGAATCACGTTTCGGTAAGCTTAAAGGGAGAAGAAGTTACATTAAATGACGAGGAGCATCGGGAGACCTATCTAATCCGTCAGTTGAGCGAAGGACTATCAGTTCACGCCAGATCAGCCCTCCCCTTCTGGCTCATGGTAAGCGTTGCATCGCTCCTCGGAATTATGCTTGTAATCCCAATTGGAGGGGCCGATATGCCCGTGGTTATTTCGTTGCTCAACGCCTATTCCGGCATCGCCGCTGCCGGGCACGGTTGGGTTTTGAACAATAGCGTCCTAATTATTGCAGGATCCCTGGTAGGAGCAGCTGGATTTATCCTCACCGCCCTTATGTCAAAGGCGATGAACCGGTCTCTTGCCAATGTTATGTTTTCATCTGTTGGCGTCCCAAAAGGGGCTGAACAAGAAACCGAAGACATCTACGCGGGCCGGGTAAAATCTGCCTCGCCCGAAGAAATAGCGATGATGCTGGATGGTGCACGTCGCGTCGTAATCGCGCCCGGATATGGAATGGCGGTGGCCCATGCCCAATATGCCGTTCGTGAGCTGGTCAATGATCTGGAAGCCAAGGGTGTTGACGTTGAATTCGCCATACACCCTGTTGCAGGGCGAATGCCAGGTCACATGAATGTCCTTCTTGCAGAGGCCCATATCCCTTACGAGAAACTCAAGGATATGGACCAAATCAACCCCACCTTCGAGCAAACAGATGTGGTTCTAGTGATAGGGGCCAATGATGTCGTTAATCCCATGGCGCGTGATGCCGATCCTTCTATTCCAATTGCTGGTATGCCAATTCTAAACGTCGATGATGCACGCTCCGTAGTAATCATAAAACGCAGCCTCAGTCCCGGTTTTGCTGGCATCGCTAATCCCCTTTTCGCAGCTGACAACACCCTCATGCTCTACGGTGACGCAAAGGAAATGGCCACGGAGCTGACAGCTGCATTGAATGAGGTTTAACTCGAATTTTCGCCTCCTGTCTAAAAGCCATCAGACTTAATATTAAGTTAATCGAAACAGTTGTCCTATTCGACACCCTCTTGTTTGTCTTGCATTGATATTCAGTGCTCAGAACTTTATATCTGGGTACTTTAACAAGGCCGAAATCCTAATCAGCTGATTACCAACCGTATCTGTTCCTCCACAATTGCCGAACGATACACAGTCTCAAAAAAGACTAGGCTTCGATGCCGTATGGAAATCCCGACCACCCGGAAACCTGAATCTCAATAAGTGGACAGGACCAGCTCATTAACACCCTTTTGCCTGAACCAAAACACCCTGGGTATAGTTAGAACGATACAGTTACTTAGCCATGTCTAATTTCGCCCTATCTCACCTCCAACACCTCGAGAACGAGAGCATTCATATTTTTCGAGAAGTGGCGGCCGAGTTTTCGAATCCTGTGATGCTCTATTCGATTGGCAAGGACTCCGGCGTTATGATGCGGCTGGCGCAAAAGGCATTTCATCCAGGCAAAATCCCCTTTCCTGTGCTACATATCAATACGACATTCAAATTCCATGAAATGATTGAATTCCGCGATAAGATAGTAGCGGATCTCGATCTTGATTTCATAGAATGGATCAATCCTAAAGGGAAAGCAGCCGGCATCAATCCTTTCGACCACGGCACTCAGAGATATACCCACATAATGAAAACCGAAGCTCTCAGACAAGCCTTGGACAAGGGCGCTTATGATGCAGCCTTTGGTGGAGCACGCCGAGACGAAGAGAAAAGTAGAGCCAAAGAACGTGTGTATTCCTTTCGAGATCGCCATCATCAGTGGGATCCGAAGAATCAGCGTCCAGAGTTGTGGAATCTATTCAACGGTCGAGTCAACAAAGGAGAATCTATTCGTGTCTTTCCCTTGTCGAATTGGACCGAACTCGATGTTTGGCTATACATTTATTTCGAACAGATACCCTTAGTTCCACTTTACTTCGCGGCTAAACGACCGGTGGTACTACGCAACGGCTCTCTAATTATGGTGGATGACGACCGGCTACCCATCGAATCGGGCGAAACTCCTTCCATGAAGAGAGTTCGCTTCCGCACTTTAGGTTGTTATCCTCTTACAGGTGCTATTGAATCCGAGGCTGATACTCTCCCTAAAATTATCGAAGAGATGTTACGTTCTAAGGATTCGGAAAGACAGGGCCGTGTCATTGATTACGATGAAGCCGGTTCTATGGAGGAAAAGAAAAAAGAGGGCTATTTTTGATGTCAATCTCGGATCAGCTAGACCGGTTAGGAATCGAGGAATACTTAGCACAATACGGGAAACGGGATCTGCTTTCCATACTCACATGCGGTAGCGTCGACGATGGGAAGTCTACCTTAATTGGAAGGCTTTTACACGACTCAAAGACGGTGTTTGACGACGTCTTAAACGCCGCCCGTCGCGATACAACTAAATACGGAAGTGTCGACGGTGAGATTGATTTCGCTCTTCTCGTTGATGGTCTGCAAGCGGAGCGGGAGCAAGGGATTACGATCGATGTTGCCTACAGATACTTTGCAACGGGAAAAAGAAAATTCATTGTCGCCGACACGCCTGGCCATGTACAGTACACCCGGAACATGGCAACCGGTGCATCGACATCTAATCTTGCCATCATTTTGATAGATGCTCGAAAGGGTGTCCTAGAACAGACTCAGCGGCATTCGTTTATCGCTTCGTTACTAGGAATCCGACATTTCGTTGTAGCTGTAAACAAAATGGATCTGGTAGGCTATGCCCAGTCCGTCTTCGAAGGAATCAAAACTGACTTTAACAACTTCGCAGCCAAACTCCAGACCATAGATGTTCATTTCATTCCCATCTCGGCTCTAAAAGGTGATAACATCATAAATCGTTCGGCGAAAATGGAGTGGTTTCAAGGATCCCTTCTAATGGATCATCTAGAGTCCGTGCATATCGCAAGTGACAGGAATCTTATCGACTTTCGCTTCCCGGTCCAGAGCGTTTTTAGACCGAGTCATGATGTACGTCGCTATGCCGGTACAGTTACATCCGGGGTAATCCGTAGATGGGATGAAATTGTGGCGTTACCATCCGGGAAACGCAGTCGGGTAAAGTCGATAAATACTTACGAAGGTGAACTTTCAGAGGCATTTGCCCCTATCGCTGTAACATTGGCGCTAGAGGATGAAATCGACATCAGCCGGGGTGATATCCTGACCCATATCAACAACAGCCCAACATTGCAAAATGAAGTCGAACTGATGATTGTTTGGATGAGCGAGACCCCTCTCGAGATAGGAAAGGGTTATCTCCTAAAACACTGCTCACTACAGACTGGAGCAGTGGTCAATAAACTTCGATACAGGATAAATATTAACACTCTTCACCGGGAAAAAGCGACGACCCTAAATCTGAACGAGATTGGGCGGGTACAACTTGAGAGTAACCATCCGATTGCATGCGATCCTTATCCCAAAAATCGTGGTACCGGAGCCTTGATTCTTATAGACCGAATGACCAATTCAACAGTAGCAGCAGGGATGATAGTATCCCGAAGCACGGCTGATGAGGTCCTGCAGCGACGGAAAAATTCGATTGATGCCCAAACTAACCTCCGCTCCCAGATCAGTCTTGTCACTTCTGCCGAAAGATCACAGCGCCTCAGGCAACGCCCCATAACCATCTGGCTAACTGGTCTTCCCCGTAGTGGCAAATCATCCATTGCTAAAGCGCTTGAACGCACACTTTTCGACCTAGGTCGCCAAGTTCATGTTGTCCACGGTGAAACCTTGCGCCGCGGTCTCAGCAGTGATCTTGGGTTTTCTGGAGCCGATCGGTGGGAGAATCAGCGCCGTGCCGCCGAGGTAGCCCGATTAAGTAATGAACTAGGACTGATATCTATTGTTTCGATGGTATCACCACTCGAATCCGAACGCGAGAAAGCTAAGCACATTGTAGGTGGAGAGCGTTTCCTCACAGTCTATTGTAATGCGCCATTAGCTGTTTGTGAGGACCGTGACACTACAGGTCTATATAAAAAGGCGCGGGCAGGAAAAGTCCGAAATGTGACTGGTATCGATGCTCCTTATGAGCCTCCACAACACGCTGAGATTCTCCTTTATACAGATCAGAGCACTATCTCGGATTGCGTTCAGACCATTCTTCGGGAGCTCAGAGCCCATAAAGTCATTTGAACCAAAAAAATAGAAGATTAAAGACATTCTTAATCGTCCTGGCCCGAATAGATTCTAGAGAAGACGACAGGAAGAATAAGTTGCGAGATTGGGTCTGATATTGCATTTAATAGGTTTACTGGTGAGTGGCTGGGAGAATCAACACCTAGGATCCGATCACACGGAGTCTAAAGTACCTCGATAGGTTTATTCATCCTCAACTTAGCAGACTAAGGCAACAACCTGAAAATTCACATTTGGAAGAAATCCAAATCCACCGAGGTCACGTTGCATCATCCCTCAGACTGACCCAAGGTTCCTCCCTGGAGACATCGATTATAGGAGGCCCATCGAAAATCGCCGGCGATAAGATTGCCAAGAACACAAGATTGGACTCCCCTGCATTATAAGTTCCGTGAACAATGTTCAAAGGAATATGAGCAGAATTCCCGGGGATAAGAATCTGTGATTCACGATCAACCCATTGTTCAGCCTTGCCTTCCAGGATATAAATAATCTCTTCCATGGCTGGATGTCGGTGGAATTTATGTGCTTGGCTCGGAGGCATTGTCACTCTTACCAGGATTAGCTTCTCCGCCTCCGTAAATCCTACCCGACTTATCCATTCGTGTTCACCCCAAGGCAGTTTCTCAACTTGAGTGTTCTCAGGTGTTATGAATCTTAGAAAACCGTTAGACACTTGATGTCTTTCATTTACGGTACTTTGATTCGTCACTTGCTTTAGCTAACTTAGAGGAGAACGGGAAAATGATAATTCTACATTTTTTTGCCCACACGTCTACACCTTGGAATAGAAAGGTAGAAAAGTTGGCTTTAATCGAATGGCCAAAGCCTCAAGGCTGTCTTTCCCAGCACCCATTCGAGATCCTCAGATGAAAAAAAATTCATCTCATCCCGGACTACGGTTAGCGTCTGTCCATAGGTCGCTTTGTGCAGACAAACCGGCCAGTCCGTATCCCACATAATCCGCCGTGCCCCAAAAACCTCGTAGACCTGCCGAACCAAACCGTGGGTATCCTTCCAAGGATAAACCTCATTTGAAATTCCCCAGGTGTGGCTAATTTTGACATACACGCGAGGATACCGGGCTAGATTCAGTAACGCTTGAACCTGTTCAGAATCGTTCGGTGAACAATCCGCCATATGGTCTATAACAACATCGAGTTCAGGAAACTGCTCAATCAGCTGTGCAAGCCGTGGAAGCCGTTTTGGCCCAGTCAGTATTAACATCGGGATTTTCAGCGCTTCAGAACGAGCGAAAAGTGGGGCCATCAGCGGACCGTCAAACCAATCGCCTGAAGGTTCGATCGAAGGACTGAGACGGACACCTTTAAAACCGTGTTCTTCAGTCCAAAAACTGAGATGATCTGGGGCCCCTTGATCCTCAGGATTCACCCGGCAAACACCCATGAATTTGTTTGGATAGCTCTTCTGTACATGAGCGACAAAACTATTATCCCACCGGTAGTGGATGGACTGAATCAGGACAGTTTTCTCCACCCCATTAGCTTCCATTAGGGCAAGCAATTCCTCCGGAAGTGCTGATCCAGAGGGAGGGTTCCTTGTCTCGGCCGGCCAGGGAAACTCGGGATCATGGGTCCAAATGTGAACGTGCGGATCGATGATTTTCATTTTTTGTCTACAATTGAGAGTCTGGGAAAAAACAATCTATCAGTCTATTTTATGACTACTGTCACCGCAAAGCTTCGTAGCCCCCTCTTACTCTAGAGTTTTGGTTCATGTGCAAATAACAACAGAACAGCAGGGCCATCGCTCCTATCACAAACTGGCCAACTATCGATCCTAGAGCTCCACCCTCAACTGAATCTCTGACCTCACACAGCTCGCCCCACCACAATCTTCTGCTCTTCTAGGGGACGATCAGAACCATCCGTGGCAACATTTTCAATATTTTCAACCACATCGTAACCTTCGACCACCTCACCAAAAATAGTATGCTTCATATTGAGCCACGGGGTCTTGGCTGTAGTGATAAAGAACTGACTTCCGTTAGTGTTGGGACCTGCATTGGCCATGGCTAAAAGCCCCTTTTTTCCAAAAGTCACATCACGATGTAACTCATCCCCAAACTTCCCTCCCCAACAGGACTGACCGCCAGTTCCAGTACCGGAGGGATCCCCGCCCTGAATCATAAAATCCTTGATAACACGGTGAAAGATCACCCCGTCATAATAGCCCTTATTGATCAAAGTTATGAAGTTTTCACAACTCTTTGGAGCAATATCCAACATCATCCGAATGGTGATATTACCCTGATTAGTCTCCAGAACAACTTGGTCAATTTGATTTGTAATAGTACCCCAACGCTGGAGATTTACCAGGAAACAGCAAACTATTTCTCAATGTAAATATCGATTAAAAATTCTGTCACATTCTTTTCGGAATTAATATTTCCACTGATCTTCTCGTCACACCTACCGGGACCTAGTAATTCCATCTGGCCGGTAGATTCGTGATATCACTTCCTCCACCGGCCTTTGGAATGTTGGTCTAAGGCATCAATCGAAGTTTATCTTTAAAAGGGTTTAGAATACACACCAGAGATCATATCTACGTCTTTCCTAATAAAACCAAAGGATTTTGATTGTTATCTAAAAATTTATTTGAATTTTCAAATGTGTGAATTTAAGGATCTTTGATTTCCGAAACGAGGAAGACATACGCAACATTCTTGTCACACCTCAAATTCGTTCGCGGTTCTTGCGATTGAAGGCAGGCAGTGAAATGAATGATTTTCATAGCCACGATTTGGGCCACGAGATTTTTCTTATTTTACAGGGACGCTGTCGTTTTGAGATAGACGGAGAACAAGCGGTTTTGGGAACTGGACAGATGTGTATCGCTCTGGCAAACCAACCGCATAGAGTAAATGCGGTGGGCGAAGAGGATGTAATTATGTACTTATCGGTCACTCCGCACATCGTACCGACACATACTAGCCGAACACCCAAGGGTAAACGTCAGCCTCACTCTTTCTGGCCGCCTAAACACTACGACGCCGTAGAGGTCACTAAAGGCTCAAACGAGGAATTGACGAACCGCATGAGCGAACTTGCGCAATCCGCCTCTCGTTCGCTTTTGAAATGCGCCGAAAAAACGGAAAATCTCAAGCAGATATTAGCCACCGTAGCGAAGGGGAACGTGTGTGACACTCGAGAAAAGGTATGGAAAGATTTAATTGCTACTTTCCAGGATATTTATGCCCTCGGCGAGGTATGGAACGAGCTGGCGCCTAGGCTAGATGGAGAGGATTAATTTGGCCCACTTAATCTCTATTCAACTTGGGAATTCCGTCTGTTGGAGGCAACTCAACTGAACTCTTTAAATTTCCCATCTGGTTTCGGATTCCCCAGGACAATTTCACCCATTTTACTCCTCACCTAGTATGAGTGTGTCTTCGAAACGTGATCAAATGTTGAAACCTTCAAGTTAAAAAATGTCACGAATACGCATCGGAGTCATCGGCTGCGGATCAGTCGCCCAAATTCAGCACCTACCCAATCTGAAATCTTTACCTGAAGAATTCGAGATTGCCGGCGTCTGTGATATCTCGCCCACTCTTGCTCGTACCATAGCTGATAACTTCGATGTGCCCTTCTACACAGACGACTATACTAAGCTTCTGAAATCCAATCTTGATGCCGTTATCCTCTGCCACTCCGACCCAAAGACTCAAGTAGCCGTCGATGCCTTCAAAGCTGGACTGCACGTACTCATCGAGAAACCGATGTGCTATTCCCTACAGGAGGCGGACACCATCATCGCTGCCGCCAGAGAAACCGACAAAGTTGGAATGGTAGCTTACATGAAAGTATACGATCCCGCCTATGAGATAGCACGGGATGAAGTAGCAAGGATGGATTCAATTCGATTCATTCAGGTAAATCACCTCCACCCTGACAATTTGCTCCATTTACGTAATTTTCGGCTCAAACAGTTTAACGACATTCCGGCGGAAAAATCAAAAAAAGAGGCGGCCACATCATCTCTCCAAGATGCTATAGGCAACGTGTCACCCGAGATTCAAAGCGCTTTCCGCACCATTTCTGGAAGCATGATTCACGATATTTACGGACTTCGTTTAATGGTGGGTCAGCCTAAAGAGGTCGTTAGTACGGAGATCTGGAACCAGGGCCGCGCCATCAACTCCGTCCTTTCCTACTCTAACGGCGCACGCTGTGCCGTCTCTTGGATCGATCTGCCGGAGGTATGGGAATTTACTGAAACTCTTGAAGTCTACGGAGATAAATCTCGGACTCTACTCAGCTACCCAAATGGCTTTGCCAAGGGTGTTCTTGCCCAAGTAGTTCTCCACGGTATTGATTGCGAGGGACGGAGTTTTCGACACGAACCCACCGTGGAATGGGAAATAGCATTTGTTCGTGAACTTCGCCATTTTCATGCCTGTATCACAGGGCATATCCCCTGCCGTACACCTGTTGAAGAAGCACGGGCAGATATCCAATTAGTAATTGATATTGTAAAGGCCTACTTGACTAGATGATTAATTTGAAGACCCCAAGCATTTGTGCCAACTTGGGTTGGCCAAGGTCCCGAAAACTGAACTTCTTGTGGTCGAGATCCCGATCCTAATGGGTTCTTTCTAATCATTCCCTTGCCCCCAGTCTTGTCGGAACCCCTTCCAAACAACCGGCCTTATGCATTGACAGCCACTCGTCCATAAAGATTTTATTCCAATGTTCAGTCAGAGGATTCTCCATCATATCGCGGTAGACTGTCCACATCGTTACGAGCTCATCCGCACCATCCCGAAAAGCAGCATAAGCCATATCAACGGAACGAACCAGGGCTGCCATGATGAATGGGCGCTGTTTCCAACCTTCAAACATTGTTGAACATTCACGAATCAACTTTGTTGGATCCCCTCCTACTTCTTTCACCGGTTCACAAAAAGGAAGAATGTGATTAACTCCAGCCTGAGCTAAAGCCGCCGCCTGGGTCAGAGAGAAAACCGTTGTACAGAAAGTCTCGACACCTTCCTCACGCAGTTTCGCGAACGCTTTCAATCCGTTCACCCCGCAGGGAATCTTGAGAATAATCTGATCCGACAACTCGGTAAAACAGCGTCCAACTTCGAGAAGTTCGGGGACAGAATGCCCATCGATCTCAACCACCACCGGTTTATCCGTAATGTCAAGATAGCGTTGCACAACTTGAATAATTTGCCCGTATTTCTGCACCATCTGATTTAATACTACCGTATTGGTAACTATGCCAGCTATCCCTAACGGCATCCAATCCTTCAAATCCTCCGGATCACCAGCCAGCCAGATTAACGGCCCCCTCCCCTCAGCCTTAGCCCGAGACACCGCGCCAATTTCCATAGCTTTTTTGTCCTTCATTGTTTCATTTTCATCACCATTCATCATGATTGACGACAATTTCTCCACCTGACGATCGAGTCAAGTTTCTGTCGAAAATAAACTTTCAAATAATGAAGTAACTCCGTACTTTCCTCTAGTGCGAGGGACAGATTGCCCCACCCAGGGATTGTGCCCTCACATCTGACAACCGAAAGCTCCTAGTCTACATCATCCAAGCCCAGGATTCAATCGTATCGAACTCCAAGCTTATGAAGGCAATTCTCCACCTTAACACACCCTGTCCTCCACCCTACTGGGCTCTACTCGAACGTGAGCTCATAAGTACCCAAAGTATAGCTGTCCAAGAGTTCTACGAGCATTATTTCGATGAGCGTGGCTACTTGAAATGCGTCCCTCGATGGGGCGGAGACGACGGACCGGACGATGCTGCGGAAAACATGCTCAACTGGACTATTCTTCACGCCCTCGGTGCTCCAGAGATTGTTCTCGAGCTGTACAAGAGAGGCTGGGAAGGCCACCTTAAGCAGTACACTGAGGCTAAGACGATTGAAGTTCCTTTAGCTCGTGACGGCATGTACTTCCGTGAATTCCCAGTAACTTTCGACTGGTTCCACAACAGTGAGGGATTCTCTGCCTTTTTTCTTCAGGGCCTGTCAGATCCTTACGATGAACTCTTTCAAAGACGAACTCGAAGATTCTGCGGGTTCTACATGAACGAGGATCCCTTAGCTAATAACTATGATCCCAAAAATAAAATAATTCGAAGCATGTTCAATGGAAGTCGCGGCCCACTGATGCGGAAGGCCACAGGTCTCGATTGGGCAGGCGATCCAATCGATGTGGAACATTTTGGTTCTGTGGGCCATGGCGAACAGAGTTATGAAGAGATGGTGGCCCACTTTAAGGATTACAACGATATTATTGGGGACAACCCCCTCAATCTCTGTACTACCACCTTAGCCCTCAATGCCTACATGCTTTCAGGTGAAGCTAAGTACAAGGATTGGCTCATTGAATATGTGGATGCTTGGGTTCAACGAACTGAGGATAATAATGGTATTATTCCAACCAACATTGGACTTGATGGCTCCATTGGCGGCTCCTGTTCTGGTAAATGGTACGGGGGCGTCTACGGCTGGGGATTCACAGTTGAAGTCCCACAAACAGGTGAGCTTGCTCACCGGCCGGGCTTCCTAGCTCGCGCCCATTACGGCTTCGGTAACGCCCTTTTACAAACAGGGAATAGGCGTTACGTAGACACCTGGCGTGGCGTAATCGACAAAGTCAATGAGAATGCTAAGCAAATCGATGGAAAGACCCATTATCCTCACATGTTTGGTGATGAAGGATGGTACGATTACACACCACATCCCTTCAATGATGGAGCCCTCGAAGTCTACTACTGGTCAATGGATGCAGCGGACCGTACGCGGGTTTCTGACGATCCGTGGATAGCTTTTCTAGGAGGGGAACACCCCAAATTTCCCGTCGAGGCTTTGCAGGAGGCCATTGAAGCAGTACGCTCAAAAGTAGCTGCGCTTAGAAACGACAACTCAACCCCAGATACTCGCCTCTCCGATGACATGAACTCGATAAATCCGGCTACCACTGAGGTTCTAACCCAATTAATGATGGGGGGTCTTCCAACTGGCCGTGCCGGCTTTCCTTTACACTGTCGTTTGCGTTACTTCGATCCCCTCCTGAAACGTGCTGGAATACCCGAAGACGTAGGTGCTCTTGTGGAATCGATGACCGATGACGAAGTAACGGTAAAGCTTGTGAACATAAATCCTGTTACGGAGCGCACTATCGTTCTACAGGGCGGCGCCTATGGTGAACACCAATTCCAAACCGTTTCAATAAATGGTGAATCTATCAAAATCAACCGATCCGCCTTTAAGATGCACTTATCCCCGGGTTGTGGAAGCCAACTCAAAATAAGTATGGAACGCTACGCAAACTCACCTACCCTCTACTTCCCCTGGGACCGCGACTACTGACTCCAAAAGAAGAATGGGCCCTAGATCAGTTGCCATCTGTATTGTAGAGTTCATAGTTGGATTGGGAAGGTCTTTGAAAGCCGAGCCTTAGGCTCCTTAGAATATGTGGATATATTAGAGACCACTGCGATCAGGGATTCTTAGAGAGATACGACCTCCAGTGCGAGGGACTAATTACAGACAACGGAATCCAGTCGGGAAGGATGCTTTAATCTGACGGCTTGATAAAACTAACATGCTCATGCTATAGAGAATAATTCCAAATGAGTTTGACCAATCTCTTGGAACAGCGTCTGTACAACTGTGGGCCGATTAAAGTAGGTCTAATCGGTGCAGGAAAATTTGGATCCCTATTTCTGGCGCAAGTTCCAACCTCACCAGGCATTGAAGTTACTGCGATAGCTGATCTCGATCTGCAACGAGCACGTAAGACCTGTGCTGATGTGGGTTGGGAAGAAGAGAGTATTACCAGGATTCGATTTTACGAGGATGGCCTGCCGCTCATATCCTCATCCGATGTTGAAATCGTCGTCGAAGCAACAGGTAGTCCAGCAGCCGGCGTGTCCCATGCACGCGCAACCATTAGAGAGGGTAAACATATAATAATGGTTAACGTGGAGGCTGACGTTTTGATGGGTCCGATTCTAGCCCGAGAAGCGAAAAAATCTGGGGTCGTCTATTCAATGGCTTACGGCGACCAACCAGCTCTGACCTGCGAACTAGTCGACTGGGCACGATCGTGCGGATTCAATGTCATTGCTGCTGGCAAAGGAACTAAATACCTACCCTCATACCACACATCGACTCCAGATACAGTTTGGGACAACTACGGACTAACGCCCGAAAAAGCAGCTTCGGCGAAGATGAACGCACAAATGTTCAATTCTTTTCTCGATGGCACCAAATCCGCAATTGAGATGGCCGCCATCGCAAACGCAACCGGCTTGACGCCTGCTCCCGAAGGTCTTGGGTTTCCACCATGTAGTACCAGTGATCTTGCAAAAACACTAAGGCCTCGAGAGGAAGGTGGACAGCTCCATCACAAAGGTCAGGTTGAAGTAGTCTCATCCCTCAATCGAGATGGACAGGAAATCCCGCAGCATTTGCGCTGGGGAGTCTATGTCGTCGTTGAGGCGCCTAACAAATACACAACCCACTGTTTCCAAGAGTACGGGATACCTACGGATCCCACTGGCCAATATGGAGCAATCCACAAACCATTCCACCTGGTTGGATTAGAATTGAACATATCCATTCTGTCTGCTGTTCTCCGCAACGAACCAACCGGACGCACCTCGGGCTTTCAAGGAGACGTTGTGGCTATCGCGAAACGAAATCTAGCGAAGAACGAAAAACTTGACGGCGAGGGCGGTTTTATGGTCTGGGGAAGGCTCATGCCTGCAGAGGACAGTCTAAAATCTGGAGCGCTACCCATCGGTCTCGCACACGGATTACGACTCATTAAGGAGGTCCGTAAAGGGAAACCCGTATGCTGGAGTGATATCGATCCCAACAATGTTGATGATGCGTTTCATCTCCGAAAGGAAATGGATAATACCTTCCGTTCAGAATGGAATTTAACCAACAACCTTTCGGAAAAATCCTAAGGCTTAATTTTCAAACTTCTTCGACCCATAGCAATGAGACTCATCTAATTTGGTTCACCATAATCAGTAGCTATAATGATTCGCGATGACTCGGTTGTGACCGTCTATTAATCCACCGGTCTAGGATACCCCTAAACTGTTCTCAAAGCAGTTGGAAATATTTTGCTGAAAAGGGTGATCCGTGGAAACTGACGGCGATTAATCCTATAGCCACGGACGATATGTATGGGATCGATGGCATCGCCGATACTGTTGAAGTAGGTCTCCTGAAAGGGCAATAGCTAGATCATTCTCTGTGCCATCACAGCTCTAAGGCGAAAGTGATTATTCCAGCAATATAAACATCCAGGTTTCTCCCTACAATCAATCCATTCTAAGCACCTCTCGGATCACTAATTTATCAATGTGTAGGCTCCTCTAATAGGTCGATGAAGGGATGGTCTAACCCAAAGCCTGGCTTATCCAAATTTTAAATCAAATTTCTTCCATACCGCTTCTTCAACTGGCCGGCTCGCCGCTAGGATATTAGCCTCTAACTGGATCTTATTAAGACTCCCAATTGGGTTACCATGAATCCGATCCTCTCTAATACAGAACTGAAGCGCTAATTGCAGAAGTTCAATCTTTTCTCGCTGACACCATTTCCAAATCTCGCGCGAGGCCTCTACGTCTTCCTCATCTCTATATAGTCCACTCTCCCTCGCCTCGTCGATATCGACACCCGTCAAAAGACCTCTTAAGATTGACCATCCATTCATCACTCCAACATCGGCTGCGTGAGCAGCCGGTATCAACTTGGAGGCAGCTGTTTTGCGGATCAAATTGTAATCGCTGAAGCAGAGTAGAAAATCGACATTGCCTGTTTCTATAGCCTTAAGATGAAAATCGTGCGGGCGCATTCCGAACCCCACGTTTCGGACTAAGCCCCGCGACTTAAGTTGTAGCAGTCCTTCCAAGGTTCCATTCTTAGCCAAAGCCCTGTCGATATCCTTCGGGTCATGAATCAGCATTCCGTCAAAGTAATCTATCCCGAGCACCACCAATTGATTCTCTACATCGCCGATAACTCTTTCTAACGAGTAATCTGGTTCACCTTCCCCATAATCTCCCCATTCTGACGCGGAATGACAGCAGAGCCGGCCCGTTATTATGACTTCGTCACGACGTATCTCCCTCAACGCCAATCCCAATTTCCGTAGTGAATCACCATAGCATCTGGCACAATCAAAATGATTGACCCCTAACCCGACCGCATGTTTGACAAGCGCAACAGCATTTTCATCAGAAACTGCACCGAAGTTATTACCGAATCCCTGAGTGCCAAAAGGTATCACGGGGATATTTAATTCGGTTTTTCCAAGACGGCGTCTGGGTAAATAATTCCCACATTCCATAGCTGCATCTTAGAAACTTATTAAACTACAGGTGAAGAACAAAAATTACGAAATCAGACCGGGGTTATATATCATAGGGGCAAGTTGAACGATCGATCCGAATCAAACTTGTCCACGGAACTAATTTATGATCACATCTGTTACAATCTTATCCATCTTTAATCCCTTACAGGAGAGGCCCTTGCATTTTAAATTTGAGCGCGTTTTAACACTGCATATCGCCCAAGTTGGACAAGGTTCCTACGACCTTGGTAGATTGTAATCCGTGAGCACTGCCACTGCCCACAAAACATAGATTTTAAAAACGAGAACGAATTATAGTGGATTTCGCGCCAAGAGAGAACAGGGAATATGTCCTAAAAAAACAAGCCGCTCTAGCTCAGAAGAAATTCAGGTCAGTACTCTTCAATTCGCTGTGTCACAATGAGAGAAACGAGGCATATGCCAGCCCCCCCCAAAAAAATCACTTCATACCCAAAAAGGTACCAGGCATAACCGCCCATCAAGGGTGCCGCTACAGAGGCAACATGATTCATGGTCACCCCCATAGACAGGGTAGGACGGAGTTCTTCGGGTGAAGCAATTCTGTGAAGATAGGTAGTGAGCGCTATACCTCCAAAAAAGAAAGCGTTGTCCAGACAGTAGAGGACATAAAGAACCGGCCTATACTTAATGAAGGCATAGCCCAAAAATATGAAGAACAACCCAATATAACTTGCGCTCAGCATTCTGCGCTCGCCGAATCGATCAACTAGGCGTCCCAATATCGGCCCAGTCATCATCACCACCACTTGATTAAAGAGAACCAGCACGATTGTGGTTTCAATCGGCATATGGTGTACCTTAACCAGAGCAAAGATGGCAAAGGTGATAAACATCTGTTTCCGGCAGCCCTGAAGGAATTCAAGCAAGTAAAAGTAACGGAACCGGCGCTTAAAAACAAAAGCCTCTCCCTGTACCGAGTCACCCCTTTGAGTCATAAAGAGAAGACCTAATCCACCAATTATCGCAACTGCTCCAGCTAAGGCGAACAAGCCGTCGTATCCCAGGAAACGGAATGTAATCAGACAAAACAGGATCGCTGCAAGTCCGCCGAATCCACCAACACTTCGAAGCAACCCAAGAACCCTTCCCTTCTCCTTGTCCTCAGAAAACGTGAGCGCCATTGCTGCCTCAAGAGGAATCCAGCAATGGAACCCTATACTCCAAATCACTGAAAACAAGGCCAACGTTAGAACTGAATCAACTTGAGTGAACCCGATGATTCCAAGTCCAAGGATGACAAGACTCCAACAACCAAATAGCGCTGGCGCCACCCCGATCAGTAGCGCAATTATGACAACATTGAGTAAACCTGGAATCTCCCTTAGCGCTTCAATTATTCCCAATTCGTGCGCCTCAATACCCACCCTCTCAACGATGAAATTATTGTAGAGTGTAAACAGAATCCCAAAGAATCCACCCACCATGAGCACCGCGAATAAGAGCAGGGTGAAATTCCTGTTCCAACCTGTTTTTTTCCCTAATTTGAGCTGCTCAAAGATCATAAAGATCCAGGGAATTCCTGCTGAAGTACGCACATTTGTCTGTCGTACAAGATATGACTTATAGCAGAATCTTTGATTGCTCTACTCCACAAAATTTGCAGTCAATCTCTGTCTTAGTGACGCCGAGTCACCCTCTCCCGATATAGGGCATCTTGGTCGCCATTACAGTCATAAACTGTACATTCTCTTCAAGAGGAAGACTCGCCATGTACAAAACAGCCCGCGCCACGTTATCAACATTCATCTTCGGCTCATTCTCTTGGATCATTGTCTGCGGAGTACTCTTTTCCGATCGAACAGTCCTTTCCACAGCTGCGTTTCCAATATCAATTTGCCCACACGCTATATCATACTTTCGCCCATCGAGCGAAACAGCTTTGGTTAAACCTGTTATGGCATGTTTGGTAGCCGTATAGGGTGCGGAATTCTCTCGCGGAACATGAGCCGAAACGGAACCGTTGTTGATGATACGGCCACCACAAGGATTCTGATCCTTCATTATCTTGAAGGCTTCCTTGGTACAAAGAAATGCGCCGGTCAGATTAGTGTCAACAACCGCTTTCCATTGCTCGGTAGTCAAGTCTTCAAAAAGAACCCCCGGAGCTCCAATCCCGGCGTTGTTAAACAGCAAATCAAGCCGACCAAAAACTTCCTTTGTTTTGGTGAAGAGTGACTGTATCGACCTAGGATCCGTCACGTCTGTCGGAAAAACAACCGCTCGTTGTCCAGCAGACGCCTCCGCTGCGGTCGATTCCAACAACTCGATCCGGCGTCCTGCTAACATAACCGAATAACCCTCCTCAAGGAGAGCTATTGATGTCCTTTTTCCGATCCCCGAACCTGCTCCTGTTACAACTGCTACCTTACTTACAATACTCATCTCTGATACTTCTTTAAAAACTAAGGGTATAAAGAAAATTTCATTATTTTTCCCTGAAATTGGGAATTATTCTATCGACTACTCGAAAAGACAGTTAATTTAAATCCCAGAGGCAAGAGAGTTCCTGCTTCCTATTGTTTAACCAATCTCC
Organism: uncultured Opitutales bacterium; assembly: GCA_964542645.1. Lineage (GTDB taxonomy): Bacteria > Verrucomicrobiota > Verrucomicrobiia > Opitutales > UBA2987 > Moanibacter. The sequence continues at coordinate 497,195 of CAZIUG010000015.1, forward strand.
AAATTAATATCTGCCAGCTATTCAGATCTACAGGATACGGCACTAAAGATATATCGCCAGGCATAAATACCTGAAGCAATCACTACATTTTTTACTAATGGTTCTTCAAGCTTTCATAGAATAAATCCAAAGCTGCGGTCGCAAAAGCCACCATATTGTCATATCGCTTTTTAGATTCTGTATTAACTAATATGCTAACCTCGCTCCTACCCGCGAGGCCGATTGCGGAATGCCCCGCTAAATCCCCATATCGATTCCCATCCGGACCGGCAGCCCCAGTTTCTCCGATTCCCCAGTCAGAACCTAAACTTTTCTTTGCAGCCCGACCTAAATCAATCGCATGCGCCTCCGTAGCCGGTCGATTGGCCGCCATATGCGCCTCTGAAATCCCCATCAGGATTCGCTTAGAATCGTGCGTGTAAACCACACCTCCTCCTTTGAAGTATGTGGAAGCACCGGGAACAGCCAAAAGCGCCGCCGAGATCAGTCCGCCAGATGAGGACTCCGCCACCGCAATTGTCTCTGATCGGGCCTTAAGAAGCTCACTGACCTTGAGGGCTAATGTGCTAATATCACATTCCATGGTATTTCTAATTCGAAGTTGAAAAAAACTAAAATGACTGCTGAACAAAGCAAAGGAAGCTAAAGTTTAAGCCATTTATGTAAATTCGTTTTATTATAATTTTACCCATTTCAGGAACCGGCCCGAACAAGCATCATTTCTCGAGAATAACCGCCTGTGGTCTCCAGGTCTCTGGATGTCCTTTGATTCCGTGACCCATGACCTCGATCCAAAATGGTATTACTTTGATCAGAAGATAATCCTTGGGATATTGCGGCCAGAATTTTTTAAGATCCTCCTCCGCGAAGAAATTCTCCTTTTCTTTTGTCGAAAAATCATTGTGTAGGGTGGCTTGTCCCATCAGCGAAACATAGCTCGATGTCTCGTCATTATTAAAATATAGCGTGACTCTATTATTTGCCAGAATCTGATTTACCTTTCGTGTCGACGGACGAGTAGCGATCCAGATCGTCATTCCCTCCTTTGGAGCCGATCCACGTACTGTGCGTACCCGAGGGTGTCCTTCCTCGTCAATCGTAATTAGAGCGCAATTCGGATCCCCAGCGATGATCTCTTTCGCCGCCCTTAGAATGGTCGCCTCACTGGCTTCCTGAAACAGCTCCCCACTACATTCACAAGCCGCAACTGTGAAGAAACAAATTAAAATAATCTTGATATCAGATCGATTGAACATAGGCCTATCCTCCGGTCATTCATTAACCATGTCGCAATACCAGACTCCTTTCAATGGTCAAACACTGGAAACCACGGAAATTGAATTAGTAGAACTAGTACGGAGCTAAGATTTCCAATCCCACTTGAGTTGGGGGGGTCGATTTTAAAATCTAAAAGAATATTTTAAGAAATGAAAATTATTGATGTAAAAACCTACCTCACCGGCCAGGCTTGGCCCGACAGAGAAGGAGTACGAAATTTCCTCTTTGTCCGAATTTACACTGATGAGGGAATCACCGGAATCGGGGAAGCTTCATCCCTTCCTGCAATAGAGGCGGAGATAAGAAACAAGGGAGCACTCATTATCGGTGAAGACCCGTTTCAGATTCAAAAATTGTGGAGTAAAATGTATCTTCAATCTCACTTTATGACTGGAATTGCCAGCGGCGGTGCGATCTCAGCAATCGAGATGGCACTCTGGGACATCAAGGGGAAAGCTCTAGGACAACCAATCTGGAATCTTCTTGGAGGAAAAATGCGTGACAAAGTACGGGCCTATACTCATGCCGATACTCCAGAACAGGCGAGAGCCTTTGTCGACCAGGGCTACACTGGCCTCAAGATGGGAGGGATCGAACAAGCAGTCCAACGAGTCAAGGACATGAGGGAAGAAGTCGGAGATGACATAGATATTATGGCCGATCTTCATGGCCCACCGTGGATGACCACTTCTGACGCTATCTCAGTCGGGAAAGCAATCGAGGATTACGGCCTGCTCTTCTACGAAGAACCTGTGGCACCGGAAAACATTGAGGCCTTAGCCCGTATCCAAAATTCGGTCAACATTCCACTCGCTTCAGGAGAACGTCTGGCCTATATCTACGCAGCTCGTGAACTAATCGAGCGTGAGATTGTCGATATAATTCAGCCTGATGCCGGTCGTTTTGGTGGTCTTTCACAGATGATGAAACTGGCTGCCATGGCCGAAGCACACTACATTCAAATGGCACCTCATGACGGTTCTCTCGGCCCTGTAGGGGAAATCGCCTCCATCCACCTCTGTGCGTCAATACCGAATTTCCTCATTTGGGAACACCGGACGGGAGATGTCCCGCTTCGCTACGAGGTAATGCAACCACAACCAGAAGTTTTCGATAGTCATATTATCGTGCCAAACTTACCCGGACTTGGTGTCGATCTCATCGATGAAGTCATGTTGGCCAACCCTGGTGATTTCACTCCTGGAGGTCACGCTACTAACAAAAATTACGAATACCGTTTTGTTTATCCCCAGCCACGACGTGCCAACTGGTTGAAGGGGAAAATCCAGTGATCGTCAAAGAATTTCCTTCTCTAGGAAGGTTTCCTTTGGGGAACCAGCTGGCTAACCGAAACAGCAGAAAATCACAGCCTCAATTTAGGAGTTAATTGATTAAGACTTATAATCATTCCGGTTTTCAGTACCATCGAGCAGCTCTACTACGCGGTGGAGTATCTCATGGGCCACCCCGATTTTTCTCATCAGCGGCAGCGCTTCCTTTTTGCCCGATGGATACAAGATCGTGATGCGATTAGTATCAACACCGAAACCAGCATCTGAAGAGGAAACGTCATTTGCACAAATGAAGGACAAGCGTTTATGCTTCAGTTTGTCCCGAGCATTTTTCAGGATGTTCTCAGTCTCAGCAGCAAATCCAATCTTGATGAAAGTATCCGGTAATTCCAAAAGAAAGTCCGCATTTTTAACGAATTCCAACTTTAGATTTTCACCGTCCTTCTTTATTTTATGAGTTCGCGGCTCAGCGATCCGATAATCAGCAACCGCGGCTGCCATCAGAAGTACATCCGCTGATTTGCAAGCCGAGAGAACGGTCTTTCGCATTTCCATCGTTGTCTCGACTTCGCGTACCTGACCGTAACCTTCACACTTTGGAGGGAGCACAGTTGTAATCAACGTTACTTGTGCCCCACGCTCGCAGGCAGCCTCTGCAAGAGCAAATCCCATCTTCCCCGAGGACCTGTTCCCAATAAATCGAACTGGATCAATTGGTTCTCGTGTCCCACCTGCCGTCACTACAATTTTCCGTCCTAATAGATCCATTCTATTACCTTTTAGTCCCAACTAACAGAACACCTTGGAAAACTACCATTTTATCGGCATCTAATCATTACTTTTCAGCAGTGCGTCAATACACCTAAACAACCCTAATGCAGATAATGGCTTTCTCCCCCTCTCGGTTATAAATTAGACTACCCGACCCAAAGTAGTGAGGATGAAATGAATTTCAATCTACCGCAAGAACGTAGGACGCAAAGATCGGCGAAAACATTCGTCTTATAATAGTAATTGTACTGATTTTGACCAGTCAGAAAAATTTTACTCCTCTCAAAATCTGAGATAGAAACAGGTATTACCACAATGTCGTACAAATCCATAGTAGCCTTTTCCTTTAAGAAGTTATGCGGAATTAAAAAGAGAGTGTGCCCTAAAACACGGAAAGATAGAAGTGGCCTAAATTCCGCACTAGGGAAATACTATCTAGCGGCAGAAATATTGCTTATTTCAGTTGTGGACCGAAAACGTTAATTGTCTGATGGTACCGGGTCCCCCTTTAGATCTAACCACATAATCAAAAAAAGAAAATCATTTGATGAAAATTGGAAACTGGGAGTCAGCCGAATCTATGCCGATGTTATACCGGGAGCTTCGGGAATTAGGACTTGAAACAAATATTGCTGAATTGGAAGCTTTTGGCTTTACAGTCGTCCCACCCGAAAAAGTAGCTCCACCGGAATTTCTCGAAGCAGCGAAAAAGGCGCTTCTTCGAATCGTTTCCGATCGTTTCGGCTCGATTGAGCAATCAGGCAACTTATGGAATGAAAGTAATGAGAATATCAGGTTTATCTTATGGGACGATCCTATATTCGAAAAGGTAGTTCTTCTCCCCGCTATTTTAGGATTGGCAGAGTACCTCATAGGTACAAATTGCACACTCAGCCTATTCGATGGGTGGATGGCCGGCCCTGGCAAACTTCATACCCAGGTTCATTGTGACTGGACTGATCCGACCCGCCGGACGTTCCCTCCCGAATCGAATCATGTTAATACTAACTACCTTCTGACTGACTACTCCATAGAAAACGGGTGCCTCGGATTCGTCCCCGGTAGTCATAGGTGGCAAAGAGGACCATCTCCAGAAGAAGGTAAAGCCTGGGCGGACAAGCTTCATCCTGTCGAAGCGCCGGCCGGTTCCGCCCTTATCTTCGGGGATCATGTGTGGCACGGTTCATTTCCCAGAAAAGCCCCTGGACACCGGATGATGATCTTATCTGAATATTCCCGACCCCGACTCCAAATGCAGGAACCTTTCAGAGAGTCTGTTACTCAGGAGATTTTGGATCGAAACCCCATCCGCTTCAGTGGTCTCATGGATATCTATGGGATGTTCCCCTTCGGCAAAAACGACCGACCCTTGGAAAGATCGGAACTTGGCCCAGCCGGTACTGGAGGGGCTTCAAGCGCGGATCGATACTGTAGCCTTTTTGACAATGAGCCAGCCGCCGGCCGTACGTCCCTTAGACCCCACATCGAGTACTATAAGCACGACGGGTTAATGCGAAGGGAGCGAAATAGAAAATTTGAAGAGGCCAAAAAGGATTGGAAATTCCGTTAACGATCAAGTACTGACGGACCATATACTTGGGCATATTTACGAAATCTGAAGAATAACTGAAACCTTCAGCTGAGATCCTCGCGCCTCGGTATCTCTCTTACAGTCCATGTTCTGCACCCCCGTCAAGGGAAGTTACTACCAGCAGCATTTTTTTGACCTTAGGTTGTCTTGCCCATTTTAATCAAAAGATCTTCCGACAACCTCTCCAATATTAAACCCCTTCTCTTGTTTTATTGTCACACCAAAGACTCAACTAAATTGAAATCCACAAGGACCCTTGAAGCGTAACCCTCCTCCGATCACTTTAACCTATCGCGTCGAAAAGCATGTCAAGAAACCCTTGCCTCGAGACTTTCGTGACAATTTCCACGTTAAGCGGTTTTCCCGGGACCTCCAAGTGATTTACAACAGTCTGTCCGCGAAACGCCTCGTCAGTTGCAATGTCCACACGACATACTTTCGACTCCTCCACAATATCGGGCTTTAAAGCCACTGCCATAGCAATCGGATCAGGCAGATTGAACCAATCCGTATTTAATCTTTTCTTCATCACATCGATCTTTGATGTCTGAATATCGGCACAAAATAGAGCCAAAGGCGTACCTACTGAACGAAGCCGTTCGTAGTCCTCCCTGCCAAAATACGCAAACTCGCCAGCAATCTCCCAACCCACCATCTTAAGCCGCATGCCTGAATTGAATACGGCATTTGCCGCTTCTGGATCGACCCATATGTTAAACTCAGCCACCGAGGTAATGTTTCCAGGCCCCCTTCCGGTTCCTCCCATTATGACGCATTCCACGACACGTTCGGCAATTTCTGGACACAGCCGTAACGCTGCGGCAATATTCGTTAGGGGCCCCAGGGTTACCAGAAATATCTCCCTTCCTCCTCTCATCAAGCGAGAACAGAGTTCGTTAACCGCATGTCCTTGATTAGGTTCTCGTCCTTTTAATGGCAACCCAATATCCCCCATCCCATCGGCCCCATGAACTTCTTGCGCAGTTTGAAGAGGCCGTAAAAACGGTTTCGAATGTCCTGCGTAAATCGGCGCCCGACACATGCACAGTTGTAGCGTATAAAGCGCATTCTGGACTCCTTGTTCCAGAGGGACATTTCCCGCCACCACCGTGACAGCATCAATCTTTAAATCAGGATGTTTCGCGGCCATGACCAAGGCTACCGCATCATCTGAACCCGTGTCTGTATCGATAATTACCGTTCTCATAGCATAAACCATACATACGAATTAGCTAATGACCAAAATATTGTGCCCCTAGGTCTGTTTATTTAAACAAACTTTCTATTGCGGGAACCATACCGGCTGTCACCATTATCTAAATGAAAATTCGCCCTTTATCTATTTTTCCCTCTATCGTTGCTACATTCCTTGCTTTTAATTCAGCGATACAGGGAGCTCTGGCTCCTGTCCATATAATGCAACCCGACTATCCGGATGAGCTGATAAGTAAAGGGTTCGAGGGGGATGCGACATTAAAAGTCACTGTGACTACTGAGGGAACGGTGGGGAAATGCGAAGTCATATTTAGCGATCATGAACTATTGGGCATAGCGGCCAAAGAAGCAGTTCAGCAATGGATCTTTACCCCTCACGAAGTGGGTGGGCAGCCTGTGGAAAAAGAAGTTCAGATTCCATTTAAATTTCGTCTATCGGAACAGCAAAGGGCCGCTCTCAAATTGAAGAAGCTTAACGCACTTTTTGGAAGAGAAGTTTTCAAACCTCTAGATCCAAGTATCGAGATTATTGTTGCCGAAGATCTATCAGAGAATCCGCGTCCTACTATACCCATTATTCCCATCTATCCCCAGGAACTGAGAGGCAGCGGGAAAAAGGGTAAAGTGGTGTTGAAGTTCTACCTGGATGGAGAAGGTAAAGTAATCAACCCTTCAGTCCTCAGTTCGAGCGATCCTGCTTTCGAACCCAATGCGCTTGCTTCACTTATCAGAGGCGAATATGAACAACAAAGATGGGGAGAACAACCGATCTATGTTGAAATGCAGTGTTCCGTAGAATTTCTCGAACCGGCAAAAGAAGAGCTCAAGATTGAGGCCGAGAAAGAAGAGAACAGTAAATGATAAATGATGATGGAGCCATACTTAGGTACTGTCCGACCTTCTAGTTACTATCTATATTTTTCTGTTTCCCACCCATTGATGACTTCTCTCCCGATCGACTTCAATTAACACCTAGAAGATTACGTTAATAATGATAAAAGCGATGATCCAAAAACAACATACGGGTTTTGTTGTGCACAACGGCCAATTTGTATCATTAAATGGATAAACACCCTATTACTTGATTGAGATATGAAACCTAGTGAGATGTTTGATCTGTCGGGGAAATTCGCGCTGGTATCTGGAGCGGCTAGTGGAATGGGCCGTGCTACTTCACTAGCCTTGTCTGAAGCAGGAGCAACTCTGATGTTGGCTGACATCAACGAGGAAGAAATGAATAAGACGGCTAAAGATATAAGTGACTTGGGGGGGCATGCGGTTCCAGTAAAATGCGATGTATCAAGCCCCGATCAAATCCTTTCCATGTTTGAAATCCTAGACGGTGAGTTTGGAAAAATCGACTTTCTGGGCAACATAGCAGGAGAGGGCTTACGTGGTAAGCCGGAAGATGTTTCGCTCGACGACATCGAGCAATCCTGGAGAAATCTTGTCTATGGTCGTTTCTGCTGTTGCCAAGAGGCGGGAAGACGCATGCTTGTTTCGGGTTGTGGTAGTATCGTAAACGTTGGTTCGCTGGCCAGTGTAACCGCTCTGGGCCGCGGCCACATTCCGTATAGCATGGCGATGGGAGCGGTTGTGCAAATGACGCGCGAACTAAGTACGGAGTGGGCAGGTAGAGGCGTACGGGTCAACGCGATCCTACCAGCCCAGGTATTGAACCCGGGGCTGCAGGAACGGATTAGATCTGATCCTCGTATTAAAGAGAAATTTCTTAGCGGGATACCAAGGGGTCGGTTTGGCCAACCTGACGACATTCGAGGGCTTGCAGTTCTTTTGGCGTCTGATGCTTCGTCGTGGATAACAGGCGCCTTAATCCCAATGGATGGCGGCAACCTAGCTATGAATGCAGGTGGCTCCGTCGGAACTGAAGTATTCATCGAGTAGAAACATATTGATTTTGAAACAAACCCATTTCTGCCAAAAAAGACCAATGCTACCAAAACTGATTCATTAAAAGTGAAACCAGCACCCAAAGGCCTCAACAATACGTCGTACCTCTCACTCTATCGGAACATGCAGCTGATTCGACGGTCCGAACTTCGGTTAGCAAGATCTCATCAGCAAGGGCTGGTCCATGGAGCGTGTCTTACCTATGTGGGGGAAGAAGCAATTGCTTGTGGAGTCTGTGCCCACTTGCGCCTGGATGACATTATATTCAGTACTCACCGTGGTCATGGTCACGCACTGGCTAAGGGCCTAGAACCAAAAGAGCTGATGGCAGAACTCTATGGCCGCGATACCGGGTGTTCTCGAGGGCGAGGCGGTAGTATGCATTTATTCAAGCCTGAAATAGGGTTAATGGGAACAAGTGGAATCGTAGGCCCTTGCATCCTACAAGCCTGCGGAGGTGGCTATAGTTTTAAAATCCTAAGAACCGATCAAGTGGCAGTCGAATTTTTCGGCGACGGTGCAGTTAATAATGGTGCGTTCCACGAAGGCCTCAATATGGCGGCTATTTGGAAGCTCCCGGTCATTTTCGTGTGTGAGAACAACGAATTCGCCACCGAAGTGGCATTCGAATACGCAAGCGGCATTCCAGATGTTGGACGCCGGGCAAAAGACTATGGATTACCCGGATTTGAAGTCGATGGGAACGATGTTGCTGAAGTTCATCGGATTGCTGGTGATGCTGTCCAACGAGCCAGGGCGGGCGAAGGAGCCACTCTCATTGAATGCAAGACCTACCGCACTCGCGCCCATGCTGAAGGAATGGTCGATTTTACCTATCGGACACGAGATGAAGTGGACAGGTGGAAAACACGCTGCCCAATCGAACGGCTCCGAAACTCGATCATAGAAAACATTACAGACGCACAATCAGCATTGGACGAAATTGACGAAGAGATTAATGAAATTGTTGATCAATCCCACTCTTTTGCAGAAAAGAGCGCCTTTCCCGATAGTGCAACCGCAAAGGATCACGTCTATTCGAAGCCAGAAGTCGTTACAGCAACAAACGAATCTCCCATAGGCACCCGGGAGAAGACGTACGTCGACGCTACTTTGGAGGCGTTGGATTTTGCCATGGCCCAAGACGAAACAATCTTTGTAATGGGACAAGGAATCGGGAAACGAGGCGGCAACTTTGCGACTACTCTTGGATTATTTGATAAATATGGAGCGGATCGCCTGTGTGACACGCCACTTTGTGAGCGAGGATTTGTCGGACTGGGTTGTGGAGCCGCTGTATCAGGCACACGACCGGTAATTGATTGCATGTTCATTGACTTTATCAACGATTCCTTTGGCGAGCTCGTCAACCAAATCGCAAAAATGCAGTACATGAGCAGCGGTCGGTTAAGAGTGCCAATAATTTTGAGAGGTTGTATTGGTGTCGGTCATTCAGCAGCCACCCATCACTCGGGCAGCTACCATTCGATTTACGCTCACATTCCCGGTTTACGGGTAGTCCTTCCCTCAACACCCTTTGATGCAAAGGGACTCTTTGCACATGCCCTACGATCTTGGGATCCGGTACTTTTTCTCGAACACCGAGAACTAATGGCAACGAAAGGTCCCGTTCCTGAGGAATGGTACGAGATACCGTTCGGGGAAGGGGTAGTAGCACAAGAAGGAACGGATGTCACAGTGGTGGCATTTGCATTGATGTGTCGGCACGCTCTGAAGGCAGCGGAGCGATTGTCCAAAGATCACATATCGGTTGAAGTAATCGACCCACGAACTGCTTCGCCTCTCGACCTTGGGATAATTTTGGATTCGGTAAATAAAACGGGACGAATTCTAGTGATAGATGAAGCATTCGGTCCGTGTGGGATCGCTTCAGAAATTGCAGCACGAGTTTCAGAAAAAGGCTTTAACGACCTAGATGCTCCAGTTAAATGTCTAACTGGAGATTTCACTCCTACCCCGTACAGTCCGAGTCTCGAAGCCGCAGTAGTACCGAACGTAGATCATATTGAAGACTCAATTCGACAACTAATCAACGAATAGTGGCAAAGTCGAATTTAGTAGAAGTAGTAGTGCCCCGACTCGGCTGGTCAATGGACGAAGGTACTTTTGTTGAATGGTTAAAAGAGGATGGTGGACGAGTTGAAGTAGGCGATATGTTGTTTGTTCTCGAAAGCGAAAAATCTGCTCAAGAGGTCGAATCATTTGACGAAGGAATTCTCCGAATCCCCCCTGATGCTCCGATTCCAGGAGACCCCGTAAAAGTTGGTCAATTATTGGGTTACATTGTTCCCGAGGGAGAATCTCCTCCCTTTGAAAACCGTTCAGAATCCGGAGGAATAGAAACCTCAAAGGAGAGATCAGTACTTAATTCGCCTCAAAATATTGAAGTTGTAACGCAACACCGAGAACCCAGATCCTCATCGGCACGCTCAAATCAAAACACCAAGATCAGCCCGCGCGCCCGCCGTTTAGCTCGTGATTTGGGTATTGATTGGACGGCAATTCGGGGTACTGGGAAGGATGGGCGAATACGCGAAGAAGATATTCGAGTGGCATCAAAAGGATCGAATACACCTCCTCTTACCAAGGAAAAAGAAAAGTCTTTCAGCCGGCCCGGTAGATACATTCCTGTAACTCCGACCAGATTAACAATTGCACAACAAATGTCGGCAGGGATTAACCAAGCAGCTCCCTGTACCTTATCGAGCAAAGTCGTAGCTTCCAAACTAGTAGCTTTACGTGACAAACTGAAGCTGAATACAGACGGTATTTTGCCCAGCTACACTGACATATTTATCAAGCTGGTTGCTTCTGCACTTAAAGAGGACCCCATGATGGCCGGCCAGTGGCACGATAAAGGAATCTTCCTCCCTACCGAAATAAACATCGCTTTCGCCGTCGATACAGAATCTGGAGTATTTGCTCCTGTGATTCAGGGCGCTGACGTAAAGTCGTTGTCTGCTATCGCTTACGAGTCCAATGCGTTGATACATGCTGCATATCAGAGTCGGCTGAAAATCGAACAGATACAGGGTGGTATTTTCACGGTGACCAATCTCGGCTCACATGGTATCGATTCTTTCACTCCCATTATTAATTTGCCTCAGTCTGCAATCCTGGGAATTGGCCGTATTCAGCGAGAACCGATCGTCGCCTTAGATAAAATTGAAATCCAGCATACTATGCAGTTGAGCCTAACTTTTGATCATCGCGTCATTGATGGGGCTCCCGCCGCACGCTTTCTGGCTAGAATCTATGAACTGATTGATGATGTTGAGAACTTTCTCCATCCTTGAGCCCAAGATGAAATCTCACCGATTGCAAGGATCTACAAATCATTCAGAGAACTAAGAAAACCTAGATCTGTCCTAAGAATCGACCGACTGCAATATCCGCGGACATGAATGGGCGACCCACGCAAACAGAAAGCCCAACAAGAGCATGGCACACAGGAGCGAACCCACATGTTGAATGACGCTGAGTGGTTTACAGTTTTACTGCCATTCACATGTGCCCACTGGATAAAGCGGTTTCTAGGTTAACTTAAAATAGGAAATTGCAGTTGCGCGGATCTTTAAATGCGATAATTAAAACCCATTAGACAGTAGGGAACCGATTCCTACCTTTCTAACCAAACTGGGGAACGTATCATCACTGAAAACCTAGGAGCAAACGATGTCTACTTACTTTTCTAATCGTCTATCATTAAGCATTGTCACCATAGTTTTTCTTTCATTAACAGCATTTGCGGGAGAGCATCCTTCAGAGCACCCCGAACACCCGAAACATTCCAGAAAACACACTGAAAAAGTTGAGCCCCAAATTTCCGGCTTTCCCCCAGATTCCGCCACAGCGCGTAGTATAGTAGGAGACATTGCAAGTGGGATAAAATCTCATATTAACGCCGTGACAGAAAGAGGTGACGGCAAGTATAAGTTAAATCATAAAGGCACTATGTTGTCTCTCGAACTTGAGAAAGTACACGAGGACAAACTCGCTCAGCTGGACAACGGGTATTTTTTCGCCTGTACTGATTTCAAAGGAACCGACGGCAATACCTACGACGTCGATTTCTTTCTCAGCGGCTCAAGAGGAAACATGTGGGTAACGGACGCAACAGTGCATAAAATTAACGGCTCCCCACTCTATACTTGGCGCCAAAATTCCAATGGGAAGTGGGTTAAGGATCCTGTTTCCAAATAGATAACTCCAACTTTGAAGGCCTGTTCTTAACTTAATGGGAACTTCTAAAACACCCGTGTCAGTTCGCTATTGGGATTCAATTATCAAGACAAGGATGTTTCACCACGTTGCTTCGAAGTGGTTTTTTTCTTCTCTTTTTGCCTATACGCTTTCGATCGCTACTTCGGAGGCATCACATTTGCCGACAACCACCGTTAAGGACTCAGTGCAGCATTCAAGTATTCTAACTGGACTGGATTCATTTGAATTCGTATATAGGGCAAAAATTCCACTGATTGAGAAGTCGGCTTTGCTATGGATCCCGGTAGCCACTTCAGACGCGTTTCAGGAAGTCGCACTGATCGATATTGAATCTCCCCTTTCGGGACAGACAATCACGGACCGAGACTTTGGTAATCGTTTACTCTACTTCAAGCTCGACAAGAAACACACTGGAAGCGAAATCGTCTTGCGCTACCAAGTTAAACGTCGAGAGAAATCACCATATGTGTCCTCCGAAATAGAATTGGCTAATTATCTTCGCCCCGAACGGCTCACACCGTTCCATTTAGAATTCAAACGCCTCGCGGAAAAAGAAATCGACAGCAAGATGGGGCAACAAGCAAAGGCCCGTGCTCTCTATGAGCACGTACTTAGGCGAATGAGGTACGACAAGAGCGGCATTGGTTGGGGTCGAGGAGACGCACTCTACGCTTGCGATGTGAAGACAGGAAATTGTACAGACTTTCATGCCTATTTTATCGCTCTTTCGAGATCAGTAGGTATTCCAGCACGGTTCTCCATTGGGGCAACAATACCTACCGGAAAAGACGAAGGCCCTGTGGGAGGTTACCATTGTTGGGCAGAATTCTACGCTGACGGAAAATGGTTTCCCATCGACATCAGCGAAGCATGGAAAACCCCTTCCTTGGCGAATTACTATTTCGGAAATCAGCCGGCCAATCGAATTGAATTTACCCGGGGACGAGATCTTATCGTAACACCGTCCCCTTCAAGCGGGCCAATAAATTTTCTTATCTATCCTATTCTTGAGGTCCAAGGTAGAGAACAAGTCCTGATTCCCAGTCTGTGGTTTAAGAGGATTTAAAAAGGGGACGGGCCTTAACACTAAAACAGCCCGAAGAAGAAACTCTTATCAAAACACTATAAAATAAATTACTGGGCATCAAAATCTTTCAGCTCTCTTCGTGAGAAAAGAAAGAAAGCACCAAACCTAACTGCACGACGGATATCGTCTAAGATTAGGTAGCAAATCGGTACAAGTATGAGGGTGATACCAGTGGCAAAAAGAACCCCAAACCCAAGGGAAGTAGCCATCGGAATCAGAAACTGGGCCTGAAGACTTGATTCCAAAAGAATTGGGACAAGCCCAAAAAAGGTTGTAAGCGAGGTCAAAATGATGGGCCGAAATCGCGCAACACCTCCTTCCCATACAGCTTCTTTGATTTCGCAGCCCTGTCGTCGAAGACGATTAATGTAGTCAACCAACACTAGGGAGTCATTGACCACCACACCAGTTAAGGCAATAACACCTAAAAAAGAAAGAATACTGAGATTCTGAAATGTAATGAAGTGACCGAATATGGCAGCTGCTATCCCAAAAGGGATTACCGCGATGACAATGAGTGGCTGCATATAGCTTCTGAAAGGAATCGCCAATAGGATATAAATGACCACCGAGACCATAACTACTCCCCTCTTGATTACAGGAAGGATTTCAGCCATCTCCTTGGCTTCTCCCGACTTCAAAGATACAATCTGGGGAAATTGATCTAGGATCTGCGCCAAAGGACCTTCATTCGAATAGAGTTCGTTGTTTATGGCACTAACATCGGCCACGTCTTTGTCAGCATCCGCTTGAATATTGATTACCCTCTGACCATCAATTCGAACGATAGAGGAATATCCATCCCCGACCTGGATATCCGCTACTTCAGAGATTGGGATTTCGGCACCTTCGGGAGATCGGATCCTCATCGACTCGAGATGGCCCAGTGAAATCCGCTCCTGCGCTGGGTAACGGACCATTATCCTAATGTCTTCTCGATTCCGTTGCACTCGCTGCACTTCCTCGCCATAAAACCCCTGGCGGATCTGCCGGGCCAGATCAACGGAACTTAATCCCAGGATACGAGCCTTATCTTTGAGCCTTATTTTGATCTCTTTTTTACTTTCTGTGAACGTATCTCGGATATCGTAAAGGCCCTTGTATTCGGCTAATTGCCTACGAACCTTGTTGGCAGCATTCCTAAGATCCTCAAAATCCGGGCCTGTGAGACGAATATCAACAGGTAACCCCGTGGGGCCGCCAGCATTGCCCCGAATCGTTAATTTTCTCGCCCCAGGAACGGCTCCGATCGCCTCGCGCCAACGTCTTGATATTTCGAATGCATTTGAATCCCTTACCTCACTTTTTGACAACTCCACAAACATCGAACCAATGTTGCTGGCAGAAACGGTGGATCCCATAGATTCCACATTAGCTGCCATTGGGACATACCCTAGGAAAACCCCTTTGTTCTTTACCGGATCCGGCTTCCCAGACCTGATCTCTTCCTGGGAAATATTGTGTAAAGATTCCTCTATATGATTCAGAGCACGTTTAGTTTCTGCGAGAGGAATTCCTTCGGCCATTTTCAATTCAAGCATAAAATAGTCGGAAGGAATATTGGGGAAGAAAACGAAGCGCACCCAACCTCCAAGGGTGAAACCTACTGAGATAATCAATAGAGCAACGAAAATTGCCAAAGTTACATACCGATGCTCCATCGTTCGGTTTAGTATCTTGCGATACCGGGTGTTGATGAAATTTTCGAGACCATCTGAGAACCGGCGTTGTAATCTAAAAAGAGGATTGAATCTCCCCCGTCGAACTCGTTCATCGAATCGGCACAAGGAAAGATGGTATGGAAGCACCAACTTGCTCTGGATCAGAGAAAATATCAGCGTAGGAATAACCACCAGAGGCACCGAGACAAAAAACTTCCCAATGAGCCCTGGCAGCGCAAAAATCGGAATAAAAGCGACAATCGTAGTGATAACTGCGAAAGTGACAGGAGTACTAACTGCGTGAGTTCCCCTAATAGCACTCTCCGCGCCCGGCCCGTTTCGTTGGTACTCAGTGAATACGCTTTCTCCCACTACGATAGCATCATCAACCACAATTCCAAGAACGAGGACGAAGGCAAAAAGAGAAATCATATTGATAGTAAGACCGATTGCAGGAGCAATCATGAGAGTGCCCAAAAAGCTAACGGGTATCCCAATGGCTACGAAGACCGCGAGCGACGGGCGCAGAAAAATGGCGAGAGCAAGCATAACCAATAAAAAGCCATAGAACCCATTTTTCATCAGCATATTCAACCGGTCCTGAAGATAAAATGAGAAATCACCCCAAGCAACCAACTCGACACCTTCGGGCAACCAAGTTGCCTTGGCGTCCTCAACGTAAGAGTAAATCTTATGAGCAATATCAAGTGGATTCTCACGGCCAACCTCTTCAATCTTAACGAGAGTTGCCGAATGCCCATTGAAACGGCTGAAGAGATCCTGATCTTCGAAAGCGTCACGAACATCCGCCACATCATTTAAATATATCCGGGTTCCATCAGGATGCGTGAGGAGAACGATTTTCTCAAAATCGGGGCCGGTGTAAGCTTGTTCTTTGGTCCGCAATTGAATTTCCCCGCCCGATGCCTTGATCGTACCACCAGGTAAATCCAGTGAACTGCGACGGATTGCCTGTACGACCGCATCGAAGCTGATCCCGTACCTCCGCATCTGCTCCTCTGAAACCTCAATCGATATTTCGTAGTTTCTCGCGCCCTGGACAAAAGCCCGGGAGATCCCCGGAATTCTGACGACGTCATCCCGAATTTTCTCTGCCAAGGCCTTGAGGCTCTTTTCATTCGCTTCCCCATAAACGGCAACCCATATGATATCACGATCAAAAAGGAGCTCTTCCACAATGGGTCGCTCCGTCTCTGCTGGGAAGGAGGGAATAGCATCTACTCGGGCCCTGATCTGATCTTTAACAGATGTGACATCGTATCCCTTATTTACGGTGACTGCCACGGACCCATGGCCTTCGTGAGCAGTTGCCATTATCTCTTTTATTCCGTTAATCCCCTCAATAGCCTCTTCGATGCGAATAATAACCGCTTCTTCAATTTCCGAAGGTGACGCACCCGGGTAGGGAACTCGCACTACTACTGTGTCGAGAGAAAAGAAGGGAAACATCTCTCGCTTAACGGTGAGTACCGAATAGCCGCCACCGAATACCAGTAGCAGCATTAACAGATTAGCCGCGACTCCGTTACGAGTGAACCAAGCAATCATGGGAGGGCTTTAGCTTCCCTTGGGAGGGCATCTCCAGAAATATTTTCTACGATGACTTCCATACCCTCGATTGCGAATACTAAAGGCGTTATACAGACGAGATCACCCTCGTTCAACCCTTCAGCGACAACCACTTTATCGATCCCCTTGCGCACAACTCTTACAGGACGTATCTGCAGACGGGCCTGGGCATCTATTACGTAGACAAGCTGATTGTGTAATGAACCTCGAGGAATAATCGCTGCATCCTTGATAAGATGTCCTAAGATACGGGCTCGGACAAATTGTCCCGGTTTCAGGGGTGGTTCGTCGGAAGCTCCGGCCCGAGAAAACGGCTTCAAAACCTTAGCTACAACGACGGTTTGCCGCGTTGAAACCTCAATGGCACCCTCAACTCGATCAACAAATCCAAGCCGAGAAATACGTCTTCCAGCATAGTCGAATTCAAGGATAACTTCCGGTTTCTCTGAGGCGTTGATGTCATCCTGATATTGCTCCGGTAATTCCACAAATGCCGCCTCCTCTGCTGAAATCGGTAGCCGAACTTCGGCCACATCGACCGAATAGATACGCGCTAAAGGGGTCACTCGCGCGGCTACCACCTGACCGATGTCCACAGACTTTTCCCTTACGCGTCCAGTATAGGGAGCGCGAATTGTTGTTAAGCGAAGATTGCGTTCCGCCACTTCAAGAGCCGCCTCAGCCGCTTCCATCTCCATCTTAGCCCTAAAGACCTGAGGCTTTCTCAGGGCTAAATCACCCCCTTCTCCTAACCCAAGATCGTTCCAATCATCACGAGCCTGCTCCGCGAAGGCACTTTCCTGCTTAAAAACGAGTCTGGCTTGGGCGAGTCTGCTTCTAGCTTCTGCACGCAGAGCCCGATATTCAGTAGAATCAATCTCAAGGAGCACTTCGTTCTCGTGAAAGAATTTTCCAGGAAAGAAGTTAGGAGAAACCGCAACAATAACACCCGAAACCTCGCTGGTTAGGCTCGTTTCCGTCCGAGGCTGAACAGTGCCGTGAGTCACCACTTCCAACCGATGAGATTCTAGCTGTACTCTGACAACCTCAACCCTCGGAAGGACCGGAAGATCTTCCTTCTCCTCAGGCCTAGACCGCAACTTGTCCATATAGATGGCAAACAAAACTGCGACACCTAGGATAACAAAAGACAGAATGATCGACCTTAAAACACCTCTAGTTCGCGAATTCATTTCTCAATTTAGTAACCCCTATAAATTACTGGGATCCTATAGGGCATACTCAATTTAACTGACCCAATTAAGTCAGCAGGCCATGTCGAGATTCTTCGACAAGTTAATTCTTTAACCAATATAAAATTATCTTTTTAATTTCCCCATTCGGTCAAGAATCTTTATTTTGGTGCACTGCTCAAACTCACGAATAAGTTTGTTAGGGTTTCGAATGCGGTCCGGTAGACAGAGTTTAAATCCTATTCCTAACAGAATTCTTGATACTTATCCTTTGCCGTGATTCCATGAGGCATGAAAGTTTGTGCACCAATGGAATCGGGGCTTCCAGACTACTCAATTAGATTAACAAGGCCACCATTTGAAAACCTGAGTGATATGGACCTCACCAAAAATATCGATGTTCACACAATATAGCCCGGAAAATCATTTCGAAATCATTGGGAACCAGACCCAGTATTTCCTCGATGACAGCATAATCGAATGGGTTAAGAATATCAAACGAACCCATCACGTGGCGGAAAAATATAACGGAAATCCCGTTATTCGACGTGACCAGCCTTGGGAGGCTTGGCTTCATTTCAACACAACAGTGACTCTATTGCGTGACGAAAATGGCCGTTTCCGTTGTTGGTATACCGACGTCACAAATCTCAGTTTTGAAGGAGGTGGTGCCGATGCTCTATACAAGCCGAAATTGAGTTACGCCGAGTCGACTGATGGCATCCACTGGGAAAAGCCTAACCTCGGCATGGTTAAGATCGACGGGAGAGACACCAATCGTATCGACTGGGAAGCAGCTCCGGGACAACCAGTAGCACTGACAGTGATCCGCGACCCCATTGATCCTGATCCGAAAAGGCGCTATAAGATGGCCTACCTTCCGGAAGCCTACAACGTCAACGTGCCAAAGAAAAGTGTCATGGCGCATTCCCATTCGCTGGGACTGTGCATTGCTTACTCATCAGATGGGTTCCAATGGGAACATGAAGAGCGAAACCCAGTACTTGATATTTGGGGGAGTGACGTGCTGACCATGACCTACGATATGGAATACGAGCGCTACGTCATTTATGGCCGTTGCCACTACATGGCAGAATCCGGTAACCCTTCTTCTGACCAATGGTTTACGCCTTACTATCCTGCTCAACCAAACGGATGGGTTTCGAAGAGAGCCATCTACCGTATAGAGAGCACTGACCTGATCGATTGGTCAGAACCAAAACGGGTGCTAACGCCAGGTACGCTCCACAACCTTGACGATCAGTTCTACTCGTTGGCCTACTTTCGGCTCGGGCGTTACCATTGCGCCCTGATGCCCGTGTTTCATGCGGTCGACAATACTAAGGACACTGAATTAGTATACAGCCACGACGGAATAGAATGGCACCATTACCCGCGAGAACCTTGGAGGATTCAGCGGGGAGGCCAGGGGACCTGGGACGAGTTTCAAATCGATACCGTTATCCCGCCTTTACGATTGGGAGATCATCATTTGGTATTTTATGGCGGCGCTGATTTTCATCACGATTGGGCAATGGTAGGAAAGGCCCAGGGCCTCGACACGCCGGAGGTAAATTATTCTCTGGAACAGTTGAACGAGTGTTTGGGGCTGGCAACCTTCCGCGCCGACGGATTCGTGTCATTGGACAGTGGGCTGCGCGAGGGAATCATCACCACCACACCTTTCTTCTCAACGGGAGAACAACTAATTATAAATGCCCGCTGTCACAGCAAAGGCTATATCGAAGTAGAAATCACCGATATCATGGATGAGGTTTGGAAAGGTTTTTCGCGCTCCGACTGCAAGCGATTCACCGGTGACGAAACATCTCACGTGGTGGCTTGGGAAGGGCAGTCGGGAATTAATATGGTTCCCGGATACACAAGGGTTCGATTTTATATGAAGAATGCAGAGTTATATTCATTTCGAGTGGATAAGCTGTGATCAGGGAAGCCTTACAGCAATTATCTGAAACGTAATGATATAACTTGAATAATTGTTTTTCCCACGTTGTTCTCCAACGCTATTCTTTCTATCCTTCGCGCTATAAAGTCCAGATAGAGGAAAACTTGGTGGGAGTTTTCTATTATCGGCGAACAGTTTCTGTTCTCGGACATTTGTCTCTATTTACTTTGTGGATCCTGTAGACAAATTTGTACCTTCAAAAAAATTCCCCTTGGCAACACACTCTCCTATCATACCGTTCATTCCTAAACGAACCTGGGACTTCTTAACATTAAATTCTCCCTCATGAAGAACAACTCAAAGATTGCATCTCCCAACCTTCATTAATCATTTTTGCACTATGGAGCTGGAATGGATCCTCTATTTTCTTCTCGTCCTCTGGTCCCTCCAGGGATTCTACGGCTGGTTGAATCTTTGGCTTTATCGAACCCGAATGCGTATTCAGGATGAAGAACTTGATCAACCGCTAGGATCCCCCCCTCTTCCAGCAATACTAATGGCTCCGATGAAAGGAATTCGGCACAATTTTGAATTCTATATAAACGGTCTCCTCAATCAGGACTATCCGGATTACCATCTAGTATTTACCATTGAATCGACTAATGACCCCCTGTATCTAAGGCTTAGAAACAGGTTGGGGTTAACAGATGAAATACTGCTTTGGTCTCCATATGCAGGACCGCCACCGGATGGGTCATCTGTAAAAGTTAGTCCAGGTCTGCGGAAAATCCAACTCATAGTGGTTGGTCTTTGCTATGAGGGCTCACAGAAAGTACACAATCAGCTAAGAGCTCTTCAAGAACTGAGAGAAGAGGACCGTCTGATTGCCGCCTCTGACGCTGACATTAATCCTCCTCAAAACATGCTATCTCGTTTACTGAAACCGCTTAATCAAGGTACTCACGTCGCCGCTACAGGCTATCGCTGGTTGATTCCC
Organism: uncultured Opitutales bacterium; assembly: GCA_964542645.1. Classification (GTDB taxonomy): domain Bacteria; phylum Verrucomicrobiota; class Verrucomicrobiia; order Opitutales; family UBA2987; genus Moanibacter. The sequence goes on from CAZIUG010000015.1 coordinate 517,932, forward strand.
CTCAACCGCCATTTGGGGATGTGGACTGCTTCCGTGGTAAATTCTTCGGTAGCAACCATGGGAGGTCCTGAGTGGTGTAACCTAATGTGGGGGGGGGCCCACGCTCTCACCCGTGAAGCCCACGAGGAGATCGGAATAACTGAGAAACTCAAGGGAGCCTTCAATGACGATCTTCAGACAGCTCACCACGTCCGGTATAAAGGAAAAGAAATCGCCTATATTCGCTCCCTTATGCTACCGAGCTCGGAAAGATACAACTGGATCACCATGTTCGAGTTCGGATGGAGACAATATTTTCACGTCCGCATCTATGCTCCCTGGGCATGGTGGTCCACCCTAATAATAACGGCCCTATACATTTCTGGATCTGCTGCTGCCTGGGTGTCGCTGATCACCGGGGAATTCAAAATTCTACTGCCCATTGGAATTGTCTTCCTTTTTAATCAAATGCGAGCTTCAGAACGGATCTCCCTCCAAAAGACTCTCTTTCCCGAGAAGGATTTGAATCGTCTCAAACCAACCTTCATTCTTGAAAAGTTTGGTACCTTTTTCTACATGACTGTCCATTTTCTCATGGTTTGTCGGTCCCGAATCGGGAACAAGGTTACCTGGTCTGGAGTAATTTACAGAGTAAAGGGGAGACAACAAGCAACAGTTGTGAGCAGATCCGATGAGTCGTAATTAGATAGAAACTTCAGGCACCCCGGATCTAAGTCGTGGCGTATTAGGAACACAAGTGAGTCACAGGGGTTTAGCCACTGTTACCCAAAGGCAACTCTGTCGGCTTATCTCTTGCTTATGCTCCCAAGCGAAATTTGTTTGGCACGGCCAACCTCATCTCGTAGTGATCCAGGCTTGAAACATCGACATTAGTGCATGAATCTCAAGGGACGATGAAAAACTCGATAAATTCTCGTAAAATTGGAGTAACCGAAGTGGAGGTAACATCCTTGGGCTTCGGCGCAGCCCCTATCGGAGATCTCTTCCAAAAGCTTGCCGAACCAGAAGCCGAATCCATTCTGAATGCTGCCTGGAACTCCGGCATCCGTTACTTCGATACTGCGCCCTTCTATGGCCATGGAAAGAGCGAGCTTCGAGTCGGCCAATTTCTTCGACAAAAGGATCGGGACGAGTTCGTCCTCTCAACCAAAGTGGGCCGAGTGCTTCGCGCCCCCAAGGACCCCGCGAACTTCAAGTCAGATTTCTGGATCGATGCCATTTTTGATTTTCAATTCGACTATACCTATGACGGAGTTATGCGCTCCTTTGAGGATAGCCTACAACGCCTTGGACTCAATCGAATCGACGTATTGCTGATTCATGATCTCGACCCCTGGTTCCATGGTCCAGACGTATTCAATGCATACTTTGGACAACTTCTTTCGGGAGGTTACCAAGCTCTTCAAGATCTCAAAAATAGCGGTGCGATAAGAGCGTTCGGTGCCGGGGTAAACCTCCCTGGGACAATACCCAAGTTCCTGGACTCAATGGATCTCGATCTCTTCATAGTCGCTATGCCCTATACCCTCCTTGACCAAGGTGCGCTGGATAGCGAGTTTCCACGATGTGCAGACCGCGGCGTTGGCATTGTCATCGGATCTCCCTTTGCCTCCGGTATACTCGCGACTGGTCCTATTGAAGGAGCTGTCTACGGTTACAAACCCGCCAGTCCGGAAATAATGGAAAAAACATGCCGCATAGCATCTGTTTGCAAAAACCATGGCGTCTCTCTTCGTTCGGCTGCAATGCAGTTTCCCCTCGCCCATCCAATCGTCGCTGCTATAATCCCGGGCTCAATCAAACCGGAATACCTCCCAACCAATCGCGATGATTTTATCCGTGAGATCCCATCAGGCCTTTGGGACGAATTGAGAAAGGACGGTCTTATTAGGGAAGATGCCCCAACGCCCTAGGAAATCGGCGTTTGCAACGATTCTTATGGGAAAAGTTATTCTGCCTACATTACACTGTTGAGTTACCTAGGAAATTTTTCAAATGGATCCTTTTTCGAATTCGGGTCCTTCACTCCAGTATTTGTACTCTCTTTCATTAAGCTAAGAACGAAAAAGAATTACCTATTCGAGGACAGAAGAAACATAGATTAGCAAAACAAACCCACTGTATACGGGGGATGATTCCTATAGCTAACCGGTTCACATTTCGCGAATTCCAATGGCATAGTTGCTTAGAGGAACGTGAACGCTGCTCTCCGACGATACTCAGGTCAGAATTCCGCGTTGCCCGGAGTTCGGGGGAACGGAATGACATCCCGGATATTGGAAACACCAGTGACGAACATCAACATCCGGTCGAACCCGAGTCCGAAACCGCTGTGAGGAACCGTGCCGTAGCGCCGGAGGTCTAGATACCACCAGTAGTCCGTCTTGTCGATTTCATGCCGATCCATATTTTCCTCGAGCAGATCGAGTCGTTCCTCACGCTGACTGCCACCAATTAATTCTCCGATGCCGGGAACAAGGACATCCATGGCTCGAACTGTCTTCTCATCGTCATTTACCCTCATGTAAAAGGGCTTTGAGGCACGGGGGAAATCATAGATTGAAACCGGAGATTCAAAGTGTTCTTCAGTAAGATATCGCTCGTGCTCCGATTGCAAATTACCTTCCTCCTCAATTGGATATTCGAAGGTCTTGTTGGAGGCCTTCAGAACCTCGATCGCCTCAGCATGAGAAACTCGGAGGAAGGGCCTCTCTGAAACAAACCGCAGACGTTCTCTCAAACCCCTATCGACATAGCGCTCAAAAAGGACCAGGTCATCAGCGCAATTCTCTACAACATCATCAACCAGGAATTTAACGAATTCCTCTGCCAACTTGATATTCCCCTCTAAATCGCAAAAAGCCATCTCCGGTTCAATCATCCAAAATTCACTTGCATGGCGTGATGTGTTTGAATTTTCCGCCCGAAAAGTAGGTCCAAAGGAATAAACGTTTGAGAGAGAGAGGGCAAAAGCTTCCACTCCAAATTGGCCGCTTACGGTAAGATAGGTTGGCCGAGAAAAAAAATCCTTTGCATAATTAACTTCCCCTTTTTCAATAGGGAGAGCAGCCGAGTCCAAAGACGTTACTTGGAAAAGTTCACCCGCGCCCTCACAGTCGCTCGAAGTAATTATCGGAGTGTGGACATAAATGAATTTCCGATCTTGGAAGAATCTATGCACAGCATAAGAAAGATGATTGCGGATACGGAACACGCACCCAAAAAAATTAGAACGAGGTCGGAGGTGCGCAATCTCTCTGAGATATTCATTACTATGTCGCTTCTTCTGAAGTGGATACGATTCTTCCGCCTTCCCAATCACCTTAACCGTCTCTGCTTTAATCTCCCATCTCTGTCCCTTGCCCGTAGACTCAACAAGACTCCCTTTTACCGCAACTGCCGAACCCGTGCTAATCGAAACTGATTTGGCACCCTCAAGAAGGGAGGACTCAACGATAACTTGAATGTTCTTAAGGCAGGTACCGTCGTTAACTTCAACAAATGAGAGTTCTTTCGTATCACGGCGAGTACGCACCCAGCCTTGGATCAATACTGAGTCGATTTCTGAGTCACTTCTCAGAGCATCAATAATTCGCGTCCTTCGCATTACACAAGCAATCTACCGATAGGGAATTCATATTTGAATCTTTATCGAATCAAAAAATCTGACGTACTCCTAGCATAATCATTCCATATTTTTAGAAGGCTAAAACACGAGAATGTTGTTAAAAAAAGAACTACACCCGACAATTATTTAAAAATCTACACTCATAGGCGAAAGAGCCGACATTATTGTTAAATTTCAGTTCTCGTAAGGAACAACTTCACAAGTTTTAATATGCAAACAGAACACACTATCATCCGTTTTGTTGCTCCAGAAATAATTTGATTTAAATTGAACCGGCTATCAGCTGATCCAATCTGCCTGCAATTATTCTATTCACTACCCTATTCCGAGCAGACAACGTACCTTTATGAAGAGAGAAATAGCATGATCGACAATATCCCGACTGAAGAAAATATAACCATAATCTCAAAAAGCATGGAATATCTCCATCCTTGCTTTGTGTTTTGCATCTATTAGTTGTGATTGTGTCCAACCCTCCTGGATGTATCAGATAGGATAGAACCATCCCCGACATATAATGAGATTCCGACTAAGTTCCAATCTTCGATTATACAAATACCAAAGCTGGGCCTTTATTCTCCTTATTCTTGCCTTCCCCAATAGCCCGCTTCTTTCAAAGGCAAGAGATATTGGGATCCCTTTTGAAGGAAATCCCGGAAGTTTGAACGCTATTACCGACGTCAGCGGCGTGACCGTAGGTCACAGCACGATCGTGAAAGGCCAAGGACAGCTGAGAGTTGGAAAAGGACCCGTGCGTACAGGAGTTACAGCAATTTTTCCGTTAGGATCTATAACTTTAACGACGCCAGTCTTTGCCGGAATTTTTGCTCTAAACGGAAACGGGGAAGTAACAGGGGCAGCATGGGTGGAAGAGTCGGGCTTTCTGGAAGGTCCCATCCTCATCACTAACACACACAGTGTTGGTATGACTCATCATTCGGTAATCTCCTGGCGTATTCGGCAAGCGGGGCCAGACTCGACCGGATACTGGTGGTCCCTCCCATTAGTGGCGGAGACTTGGGATGGACACCTCAATGATATAAATGGTTTTCACGTTAAAGAGCAACACGTGTACGAAGCACTTGAATCAGCTCGAGGGGGGCCTGTTGCCGAGGGTAATGTGGGCGGAGGAACCGGCATGATTTCTTACGAATTCAAGGGAGGTATTGGAACTTCGTCCCGCATTTTTAAGGTTGAAAAAAAGTCCTATACAGTTGGGGTTCTGGTCCAAGCGAATTGTGGCAGGCGTGAACAACTTCTCATCGCCGGGATCCCTGTAGGACGGGAAATTTCCGAATATACCTTCAAAAAGAGGTTGAATCCGAAACCCTCCCAGCAAAACAGTTCGATCATTATCGTTATCGCAACCGATGCACCCCTTCTTCCTCATCAACTCAAGCGGGTAGCTCGAAGAGCATCCCTTGGACTCGCCCGAACTGGAAGCACTTCCGCTAACGGATCCGGAGATTTCTTTATCGCCTTCTCCATAAAGGCAATTCATAAACTGGAGAATTCCTCACTGGAATCGGCAGCTATGGTACCTAACAGACTTCTGAACCCATTATTTACTGCGACAGTTCAAGCTACAGAAGAGGCTATCATCAATGCACTTGTGGCCGCGGAAACTATGGAAGGACGGGATAATCGTAGGATCATCGCCCTGCCCCACAACCGTCTTAAAGAGATTCTTGAGAAGCATAACCGTCTTGGATTGGAACATAAATGAATGCCCTAACCACACTTTATTCTTGTCCGACTTCCATCGGGATTGTATGCCTTAATATCATAACTTTACGTGATATTTAGTAACAACTGAAATTCTCTTGCGACTGTAGATCCGACCTCTAGGACCTGCCCACCAAAACCAGATCGAGAAAAAAGGCAAAAAATGTCAGAACCAAAAATTGCTCAGACCAGACCCTACGTTCAGCAAATGGATCCTGGCACCTATTATTGGTGCCGCTGCGGACAGTCCGATAACCAACCTTTCTGCAATGGTGCTCACAAGGGAACCGAATTCTCGCCGATTGAAGTTGTTATCGATGAGTCGAAAGTCGTGGCCTTCTGCGGCTGTAAGCACTCCAACGATAATCCTTTCTGCGACGGAACACACAGCACACTTTAGGATTCCATTGGCAGGGGATCCTCATTTCCATGTTCTTCCATTTGGAATGTCCAATAGAAACCTGACGAAAGAGGTTTGGTTTTGTACAGTCTAATGTATTGAGAATACGTATTTTACGAAAAACGATGAGCAGTAATACAGTCGAAATAACTGAAGCCAATTTTGAAGAGCAGGTTGGGAATTCTAAGATTCCGGTTCTAGTCGATTTCTGGGCAGAATGGTGTGGTCCTTGTAAAATGATTGCACCGGTTCTTGAGGAAGTAGCACAAGAAAGATCGGAATTGGTTAAAATAGGGAAAGTTAACGTAGATCATAGCACTACTCTAGCCAGCCGCTTTGGAATTCAAGCTATACCCACTATGTTGATTTTCAACAGTGGTGAGGTCAAAGAGCAGATTGTTGGTTTTACTAGTAAAGAAGCGATTCTAGAAAAAATCGACCAAGCCATTCAGTCGGATTCCTAGGCGCAGGATTTCGGAAATCCAGGCACGGTTGTTTTGGATTGTCGAGAGATGGTAGTACAAATCGACCAACCATAGATGGGATCTTTACTCGTACGCATTTAACAAACGGTGCAATCCCCGGGATTTCGGTAATAACCGTCGAACTCGATGAAACCCGAGCCCAAGTCAGACAAGGAGCATAATAACCATTTAGGGATTGCTATTCTTGCCGCCGGACAGTCAACACGGATGGGCAAACAAAAACTCCTCTTGCCGTGGTGTAATTCCACGATTCTTGGCCATCTGATCACACTCTACAGAACTCTTCACCCGTCACAAATCACAGCCGTTTACACTGGGGAGGATTCTGCTGTAAGAAATGAACTCAAACGGAATGCCATTCCCTCACTAAATTGGATTGAGAATCCGAAGATCTCGCCAGAAATGTACAGTTCAGTGCTTTGTGCGATCCGTTGGAAAGGATGGTCTCATCGGATCACACACATCGCTATTGTCCTTGGCGATCAACCACAGATTAGAAAGGCTACTGTTTTTCAACTCACCCAATTCTCCAGGAAGAACCCTGAATGTATCTGCCAGCCCCAATATAAGGGAAAACGCTGTCACCCCGTAATTTTGCCCCTGTCAACCGCTCGCTCTATCGCTTCTCGGAACTTTATTCACCTAAAGGAAGCCCTTGAAGCCTATAAGCACCTTATTCTCCCATTTCCATCTCAAGACGCAGGTCTGATAAATGATATCGATACTCCAAAAGACTACTTAGAGATACGAACCCTGCACGACATGGGTAGACAGGATGGCCAGGAAACAGAGATACAGGGAGAACATTGCTCAACAGACAGGAAAAAATCTTATTAGTGACTCTGAAAATAAAGTGTCGGCCATCTCCCGATTCGTAAAGTACTACTCAACAGACCCCCTAAGACTACTTTTCCTCAAGCGAGCTCTAATTCCCCAAAACCTCGAGAATATGCCCCATTCGTCCCTATCGATTCAGTCCCATTAGGAATTCCACATTAGTCTTGGTCTTCTTAACTCGTTGGATGAGCATCTCCATAGCCTCCGTGGAAGGAACCCCCTTCATTACCCGACGCAACGAATAGATTTTGTTCATCTCATCCAGATGATAGAGAAGCTCCTCCTTTCGCGTGCCACTTCGTTCCAGATTGATTGCTGGATAAATCCGTTTGTCGACCAAAGCTCGATCCAAATGCAGCTCCATATTCCCGGTTCCTTTGAATTCCTCAAATATCACTTCGTCCATTCGACTGCCGGTCTCAATCAAGGCGGTTCCGATAATGGTCAAACTCCCTCCTCCTTCGATATTGCGAGCCGAGCCAAAAAATCTTTTTGGCTTTTGAAGTGCACTCGCTTCCACTCCTCCGGAGAGAATTTTGCCACTACTGGGACGAAGAGTATTGTAAGCTCTCGCCAGCCGGGTAATAGAATCGAGCAGAACAACGACATCTCGCGAGTCTTCCACCATTCTTCGGGATTTTTCGATCACCATCTCTGCAGCATGCACGTGGCTCTCGGCCGATTGATCGAAAGTCGAGCTCACAACCTCGCCTACAACCTGCCGCTGAAAATCTGTGACCTCCTCCGGCCGCTCATCGACGAGTAGGACGATAAGGTGAACATCCGGTTTGTTCAATGCGATGGCATTCGCAATACATTGAAGGAGCACTGTTTTCCCAGTCCTCGGTGGTGCAACGATAAGCCCTCTTTGCCCCAAACCGATCGGAGTCAGTAAATCAATAATACGCATCGAGAGGTTGTCCCAACCTACATCGGAATTACTCTCCAAAAGAATGCGCTCAAGCGGATAATAGGGGATCAGGTCCTCAAACGGCTCCACCCCCTGATTTTTCGCCATCGCATCATCCATAACCGAGATTAACTTGATGGCGAAGGGGCAGCTCTCCCCTTCTCGATGGGGATGCACTTGGGTATCGAGGATCTGTCCTCTCTTCAGCCCATACTGCTTAATTAATGCAGATGACACAAAGGCACTATAGGGCCGTATACGATAGTTATCATTTTCAAAGACAATCAACCCAAACCCCTGATCTGTGATCTCTAATACACCTTTCATCACAATTGGTACTCGGCGCTCGAACCCTGTTCGAATCACCTCATCGATCAGCATGTTCCGATTTGGCACTCCGTTTATCGAAACTCCAAGTGCCTTAGCCTCCTCTGCTAATTCAATAAGAGGCATGGTCAAAAGTGGAGTCAGCAGAAGTGGACTCCCCCCGGTGGAATGCTCCTGGGCCAGGATCTCCATCTCTTCCAGGTTGCTTAGGAAGTCATATACGGTCAGATTGCCAATATTTGTTCCAATCCCGTTTCCACTTTCCTGAAGTCCGCGCTGCGAACGTCCACGTGGCTTCCTTTTTGGCTTCCTTCTTGGCATCAACGACCGATTATTAGACGATCTCTGTTCTCCTGACTGCCCACGTGCTCCTCTTCTGTTTCCCTCATTCGTATTTCTACGACCCTTCGTAATTTCTAAATCCGAATTCCCACCTGGCCTTCTATGGTTTCCGCGTTCTCCTTTCTGATCACTTATAAAGGGCTCCTCGGAAGGAGTATTGGTTGAGATCACATCCGGTGCAGGATCGGATTCGAGGACAACTTTCTCTTCGTTGCTTTCTTCGTTATTCGACATAGTAACGTTGCGGTAGGCATATCCTACCACACTCTTTTGAGAATCTCCTTTTAATGGATTCGCCCAAGTTTGGGATTACTCAATAAAGGAGAAATTTTGCCTTCAGTACTGAGACTTGCTCTAGTAAAAATTTAACTGGTCCATTATTGGACAATACGAAATCAGCACGATTGAGTTTCTCTCTCAAGGGCAACTGTCGATTGATCCGCAGCTTTACCTGCTCATCGGAGAACCCTTTAGCCCTCAATCTTGCCAACTGCAAAGACTGGCTTGCCGATACACAAACGGTAAAATCAAATAGTTTTTCAAGGTTTTTTTCGAACAAAAGAGGGATCTCTACAACCCAAAGAGCCCTGGGCATTGCCCGAACATTTAATTCCCAGTGCTTCCTAACTAAGGGATGGAGGAGGGTCTCTAACCAAACAAGATCCTCCGCACTAGAGAATACAATACTAGCAAGGGACTTCCTGTCAACCTTTCCCCGTCTTCCGAAGATTCTTTCCCCAAACCGATCTCTAAGAGCACTCCTTACCAATTTGTCCCCGTCAAGCAACTTCTTCACAACAGCATCGGAATCCACCGTTTTCGCTCCTGCGGACTCAAAGCCTGCAAGTGCGGTCGACTTTCCACATCCAATGCCACCTGTTAGACCGATAACCATTTTCAAATGTTAGAAAATGGTTTCATCACAGGCCAATTTAATGTGGAAGAGTTGTATTGTATAGTGATACCCCATCAAAGGTATGATCCATATAGCAGACCTGAATTCAGAACTTCCAACTTGGAGCTGGTTTCAGAAACCGAAATTCTCTTTTCGAGCTGCTATACAAACACACCGTACATCCGGTCAACCTTGCACCCGAGATTGCGATCTCGGAAATCAGCCTACTACTTTGCGATCAGCGGATCCCCTATGTTCATCAATGGAAGCGGCATCGGACTCTCACCATCAAGAAAATATAACTTTGTCGAGGGATCCTCGCTAATTTCCTTCAGAGCCTCAAGAGCTTGAAGCTGCAAATAGGCGGGATTAGAAGCGATCGCTTCATTAATTTTGTTAATCTCATAGGCTTGAGCATCTGCCAGAACCCGCCTTTGCTCTGCTTCTTCCTCAGCTGCTGCTCGCGAAGCCTCGGCCGCAACGACCTTTTGATTCATTTCGATTCTCACTCGTTCCAACTCTGCCTTCTGCTTCTCTACATCCTGTTCACGTGTTTTCTTCGCTTCGATTCCCCTTGTTATTGCAACCGGTAAATTGATATCACGAATCAGTACCGCTTGGACCTCAATACCCTTCTCTTTTAGATAGTCCTGAAGGGCCACTTCCAGAGATGATTGTAATTGTTCTTGGGTATCCTCTAGAAAGAAGTCTTCAGCACGCTTGATCGATTTCCCCTGCTCGCGAAGCAAAGAGCGAAGTGTGGGTAGCAAGTGAACTGACACCGCCTCTCCAATTGAACCAGTTTCCTTGAGAATACTTGGGGCCATCGAACCAATGATCCTGTACTGTACACTGGCGTCAATTCTTGTCTGAAGCTGATCCTGGGAAGGAACGCTCGCAGTCTCCTTTAGTGTCTTTTGACGAGTGTCAAAAAAGGTCCACTTATAGAGAGGGTTAACTGGGACATGGAGACCTTCCTCGTAGGGCCTCGCCTGGACTTCTCCAAACAATGCGGCCACTCCTACGTGGCCCGCTTCCACAGTTACAATCAGTCTCGAACCGATCAGGAGGATAATACCAACAATGATTACGGTTCCAATTAGAGGCCATGAGGTAATATTCATTTTCCTACTATCCTTTCTGTGCGCGCTGCACTTTAGAGTTATAACAATCAGTCTGTCGGTGCAGCTAGCCTGTCTACGATTAATTTCCCGATATTAAGTGATGCTGTAGCAGCTGGGGAAGGTGCGTTGCAAACATTAAGCACTTGTTTATTTCCTTGAATAAAAAAATCATCAACCAATTCACCATCAGGTGCAAGCGCCTGAGCCCGAATTCCGCTTGGTGCTGGATAGATCTGATCCGCACTGATATTCGGTACCAGCCGCTGTAGAGCTTTCACAAAGGCTTTTTTGCTCAGAGAACGGTGAATTTCACCTAACGCGGTCCGCCAGTACCGTGTAGCTACTTTCCAAAATGCGGGATAGCTCAGAGTTTCGAAAAGATCCAAGGCATTAAAGTCTGTTTTCTTGTAACCCTCACGTGCAAAAGCAAGGACAGCGTTTGGCCCACATTCAACGGCTCCGTCGATCATTCGGGTAAAGTGAACGCCCAAGAAAGGGAATCGCGGATCAGGTACCGGGTAGATTAAATTCCTGCATAGATGGTATGCTTCCTTCCTCAGTTTAAAGTACTCTCCCCTAAACGGGACAATCTTCACTTTCGCGTTTTCACTCATAGATGTAACTCGGTCCGAATGAAGGCCAGCACAATTTACTACGAATTTCGAAGCAAATTCACCCCTCGTCGTTTCCACAATGATCTCATCTAAAGTTCGCTTCAATCCAATCACCCGGGTGTTTTTACGAATTTCTCCTTCATTAGCAAGAATTCGCCCACCAAGGCGTTCGCAAACTTCAACAAAGTCAATAATTCCTGCCTCCGGCACATGGATTGCTTTAATTCCCGCAGCATAAGGCTCGATTTCTCTCAATCTCTCTGGCCCAATTAGTTCACACCTCACCCCGTTAGCCTGACCCCTCTCGTAGATCCCATCTAACCTTCCCAGCTCACTATCGTCAACCGCTACGATAACCTTTCCGCAGATTTCAAAAGAGATACCCTCATTGCGGCAGAATTCTTCCATTGCCAACTTCCCATATCGACAGTTTTCTGCCTTGAGCGAACCGGGCCGATAGTAGATTCCGGAGTGGAGAACTCCTGAATTATGGCCCGTCTGATGTCGAGCCAACTCTCCTTCTTTCTCCAATATAATGATCTTCTTACCCGGATACCGCCTCTGGAAATTGTGTCCTGTCGCCAGCCCCACAATTCCACCGCCAACGATGATTAGTTCAGCTCTTTCCATTCTTTTCAATAGTTTACTTACTCAGACCACCAGAGGTTGTGTAGCCGCTGGCCACACCTCTCCCTATATCACCTCACTATATTTCTCCCGCATAACCAAACAAGGCGGTAGTCCCTCCAGTATGCCAGAACAACACCGTTTCATCCGATGAAATGTACCTTTTGCGTATCAGATCAATCATCCCTCCAAATGCTCTTCCCGTATAAACCGGATCGAGCAGCAAGCCTTCCGTTCCAGCGCAAAGCCGGATCGCTTCCCTTTCCATGTCACCCACCACTCCATAACCGCCTCCAAGATAATCGTAAATCAGTTCATAGTCCGTCGGACCAAATTGCTCCTTGCTTCCAATTAGCTTCGATGCCTCATTGGAGATCTCTGCCAACTCTTTTTGATAAGGAAGGTCATCCAACTTCTCTTGGTCCACGCTGATGCCCAAAACCTGACCGGAGAATCCCGCAATCCGAGCACCCAGGACCATTCCGGCCTGAGTGCCACCAGAACTGGACCCAAATACAATCCGATCGACCTGCTCACCTAATTGCTTAAGCTGCCCTTGCAATTCAACCATTGCCCGGACATATCCCAATGCACCCACACCATTCGATCCTCCGATCGGAATCACATACGGCCGTCGTCCTTGCTTTTTTAGATCCGCCGCAACCTCATCCATTTTTACATTTCGATTCTCCTTTTCCGTAAAGTGCGCCCGAGCACCCAAAAGCCGATCTAAGAGAAGGTTCCCATTCCATACTTCGGGTTCTTTCCCACCCAAAATCAAGTCACAATTTAATCCTTTAAGTGCAGCCACAGCCGCTGTCTGCCGACAGTGATTAGATTGAGGAGCACCTGCAGTCACTAGCGTATCAGAACCCTTCGAAATCGCATCCGCTACCAGATATTCAAGTTTCCGGACTTTATTTCCTCCAGTCGCTAAACCCGTCTGATCGTCGCGCTTAACTAAAATTCTTGGTCCCAAGAGAGATCTACTTAAGCGTGGCAGCTCGTGAACTGGTGTTGGCAACTGTGCAACCCAAATTCTCGGAATATTATCGAAGTCATTAGGGAGCGACATGATTTTTCGCTTTCTTTGCTTTTTCCTCTTTCCACTTCATCCCGTAGTCCACAAATTTCCTAAGCCAGTATTTCTTGCTAAACCCTAATAAAATTAAAGTAGAGGATGCGGAAAATCTAGACAAACACAATTCTGTACATTTCCATCCAGATCCGACAATCATGTATAACCTCTTTTTGGACTTTCCGCCTATTAAGTTAAAATACGTCTGGTTTCCCCTGTATCAAACGACTTTTACCAACCTTTGTTAATGAACCTTCACTAAAAGAATGAAAAATCGTTCGGAAACAACTTCCCTTTAAGTCTAAATACAAGATTGACACCGAAGAAATCACCATTTTTCCATCACCAAATTAAAGAAATTCCTTCACCTAATCCATTCTTTGACAAATAGACTAAATCTTTTTCGACTAACCACGCAAAAACAGAAACGCAGTGATTGAATCAGATCATTTGGTAAAAGATTTCGGGCTGATACGTGCAGTCGATGATGTTACGTTCAGCGTTAAAAAGGGAGACGTTCTGGGTTTCCTTGGACCTAACGGCGCCGGGAAGTCCACCACCATGAAAATGATCACAGGCTTTCTTCCACCTACTTCCGGCACCGCTAGAGTGGGAGGATTTGATATACACGAAGATCCAATTTCGGCTAAGAGACTGTTCGGTTATCTTCCTGAAAACGGACCTGTTTATCAAGAGATGACTGTCTTGGAATTCCTCGGATTCATTGCCGAGCTTCGAGGATACCGCGCATCAACTAAAAAAGCCCGCCAAATCGATCGAGTCATCGAGATCTGCCACCTTGAAGAGGTGAGAAATCAGGCGATCGAAACACTTAGCAAGGGCTTTCGTCAGCGGGTCGGGCTGGCCCAGGCAGTTATTCACGACCCTCCCTATCTTATTATGGATGAACCAACCGATGGTCTCGCCCCAAACCAAAAACAAGAAGTTAGACGATTAATTGCATCGATGGCGGAGGAGAAGGCGATCATCTTATCCACTCATATACTTGAGGAAGTCCAGGCAATGTGTAATCGCGTCGTCATCATTACCCGGGGTGCAATTATCGTGGATGAAAAACCAGAGGAATTTCGTCAGCGCCATCCAAGGTACAACGCCATTCAACTGAACATCGCAGAAGGCCAATCATCTATAGAAATCAGAAAGGAACTGGGTGAACTTCCGGAAATTGAGGAGGTACACGAAAAAAATGGAGCCCTCCTCTTAGTACCAGCTGATGGCAGGTCAATAGATTCCCTCGTTCTCCGAATGGCGCAGGAAAAGAATTGGGAACTTAAAAATATCGAAAAACCCCCCATCCGCCTTGAAGAGGTATTTTGGAATCTAACACACAGTACCTGAATTTGTCTCTGCCTTAAACACAAATTATAGTAAGAGCAAATGCGTATCGTATTCACGGTCCTAAAACGAGAATTCCTGGGCTATTTTCGGTCACCCGTAGCCTATGTCTTTCTTATTGTCTTTCTCATCGCATCCATTGGCCTTTCCTGGTTCGTGGGGAATTTTTTTGAAACTAATAGTGCCAGCCTACTTAGTTATTTCTATATTCAACCATGGATCTTTCTTTTTCTGATCCCAGCCGTTGGCATGCGTCTCTGGGCGGAAGAGAAACGTTCCGGAACCTGGGAACTGCTCTTTACTCTCCCCTTGTCTGTTACTCAGGCCGTATTTGGTAAGTTCCTCGCTGGCTGGGCCTTCATCAGTCTCGCGGTCGTCCTCAGCTTTACTATGCCTCTGACCGTAGGCTATCTTGGCGACCCAGATTGGGGCCCAATTTTTACCGGCTATTTCGGTACTATCTTAATGGCGGGTAGTTATCTCAGCATCTGCTCACTAACTTCTGCTCTAACTAAAAATCAGGTTATCAGCTTTGTTCTAAGCGTAATCACTTGCCTCATCCTGGTTTTCCTTGGTTGGAGCGTTTTTAATGACTTGATGCTGGCAGCGAGATTTCCTGTTTGGCTTGTAGACAGCTTTTCTAGTTTCAGTTTTCTGACTCATTTTGAACCAATGGTGAAAGGACTGGTTACGGTG
Source organism: uncultured Opitutales bacterium (assembly GCA_964542645.1). GTDB lineage: Bacteria > Verrucomicrobiota > Verrucomicrobiia > Opitutales > UBA2987 > Moanibacter. The sequence continues at coordinate 532,976 of CAZIUG010000015.1, forward strand.
CGTGATACCATATTTTTCCTTTCCGTTATGGGTTTTTCCCTTTTCGTAAATGTGCTCGTACTAGAACGTTGAGTTGAACACTTGCTATGAGAATAAAATCCAAGTGGGTCGCCTTTTTTCTCCTTTTGATCGGCCTTACTCTCATCACTGTCATCGGGAATTTCATGCCTGGCCAACTAGACTTTACCGAGGACAACATATATACTCTGTCCGATGGTAGCCGCTCCCTTCTCGAGCAAATCGAAGAGCCAATAACTCTCGAATTCTATTTCAGCCGTAGCGTAGAAGACGTCCCCAAATACCTCAAGGATTACGCTACTCGAGTGGAAACACTCCTTCAGCAATACGAGAAAGCTGCTGGCGGAAAACTTGAACTTTCTGTTATCGATCCGAAACAAGATACGGAGGAAGAGGAGGCTGCAATACGATCAGGCATCACTAACCAGCTGCTTGCTAGCGGGGGAAGTGCCTTTTTCGGACTCTTGGTCATTCACGCCGACCAGGAAGAGACAATAGCCTTCTTTGACCCCGCTCGTGAATCTTTACTCGAATACGACCTCTCCCGAAAGATCCATCACGTCCAGCAATACGAACTGCCCAAGCTCGGTGTTATTTCTGGACTCCCCGTAATCAACCAGCCTGTTCCGGGTATGATGCCTCCCGGTCAGCAAATGCCACAGGATTGGGTCTTCATCGAAGAACTCCGAAATAGCTTTGAGATCCAACAGATCGAAACTTCCGGTGATAGAATTCCAGGCGATATCGACCTGCTAGCAGTAATCCATCCCCAGAATCTCTCCGACTTACTACTATACGCTATTGATCAATTTGTCCTCTCTGGTCGACCTGTATTTATCGCCATAGACCCCTCATCGGATATACAGAAATCACAAGTCGGGCAGCAAGCGATGATGCGCGGAATAAACCTGACTTCTAGCGATCTTTCTGAACTTTTCGACAGTTGGGGTATCGAATTTGATCCCCTCTTCTTCGTCGGAGATCTTAAATACGCCGCCACCGTTACCGCTGGAGCTAATCAGATACGCTACCCTGCGTGGCTACTCATTGACTCCTTCGATTCCGACACTCCCGCTACCGCTCAACTCAATTCTATCCTTCTGGTCGAGACCGGAAGTTTCAGAATTGAGGAGGGTTTGGATCATGAGCTTACTCCCCTGTTGATCAGCTCTAATCAAAGCGATGCACTCACCAAGAGTATACTTACCTTTGGCGGTCCGGAGGAGGTGTTCCGACAACTTAGACCCACCGGAATTAGACACACCCTGGCAGGAATTGTTCGCGGAAACTTTAAATCCGCCTTCCCAGAGGGGAAGCCCAAAAAAGATGAAGAAATTGAGTCTACTGAGGGGAGAGAGAGCTCTCCCCTTCTTCTTCCCAACGAGGATAGTGAAACGTCTTTCAAGGAATCTAAACTTACGAGTACCGTAGCCATCATCGCAGATACAGACTTCCTGGCTGATCAATACAGTGTTCGCCGTCTCAATTTCTTTGGTCTATCCGCCCTAAGGCCTCTTAATGATAACCTCAACTTTGTTACCAATGTTCTCGAGCTTCTCTCGGGAAGCGAAGACCTAATCTCACTCCGAGGGAAGGGCACAGCAATTCGACCGTTCACGGTCGTTCGGAACCTCGAGATCAAGGCGCAAATGAGTTACCAGGATAAGTATGAATCGATCCAAAATGAACTTAACGAAGTTCAAGAACAGTTGCGAAATCTACAGAAGGATCAAACCGAAAGAGGAAAGTTGGTCGCAACACAAGAAGTTAGAAACGCTATCCTCATATATCGTAAAGAGGAAGCCGACAAACGTGCTGCCCTCCGCAAAATCCGAAAGAGACTTCGGGAGAAAATCGAGAGTCTAGACCGTCGCCTTGCTCTTTTCAATCTCCTCACCATTCCAACACTGATCTGTATTTTTGGTCTAAACTTTTTCAGCAAACGCCATAAACGACAAAAGAACTGAATACGGATGAGATTGAAACCGATTTGTCTCGCTATTGCGATCCTCGGTGCGCTCGCCGCACTTACCTTATGGGTCGATCGATCACAATCCCAATCAAACACGAGGGAGAAACCAGTCGGAGAGAGTTTAGTTGCGCACAAAACCATAGAGTTAACCACGGAGATCTTACTCGGTGCTTCCGATTTAGAGAATAAAGTGCATCTTAAGCTGGAAGATAATATCTGGATTCTTCCCGAATATCACCAATTCCCTGTAGATTTCAGCAAACTACAATCTTTTGTTAGTTCTCTCCTCAACGCAAAAATTATTCGACTAGTAACACGAAATCCCGAACGAATGAAGCAACTTGGATTCAGTGAGAATACGGTTCAGTTCAGATCTGCCGAGGGTGAGAATATCTGGTCGCTCCTCACTGGGAAAAGGAATAATGCTGGAGGCCGCTTCGTTAAAGTCCAGGATTATGATGCAGCCTACTTGTCCGATATCAGCCTATACGTCGACACTGATGAGAAAAACTGGACCCAAAAGAAACTCCTCGACATCGAATCGAATCACGTCGAGATCGTAAAACTGGGTTACCCCGGTGAAGATAGATTCCTTTCTATTGTCCGCGAGACACCTGATGCTGTTTTTTCCTCTGAGGACATCTCTCAGGACCAGGAAATAAATGACTCAGCGGCCAAAGATCTCATTCGAACCCTCATCAATGCCAGATTCTCCGGCGTAAAGGAAACCGATGATCCAGACGCTCTGGCAGCCCTTGAAAACTCCCAACATATCGAGTTTTTTCTCTTTGGTGGTGAAACCTTTTCGTTCCGAATTGGCCGCAAATCCGACGAATTCATAGGAAAAGCAGAGGACCCGGGATCACCAGGGCCTGATACGGAGATCCCTAACTTCGAAATCCTCGACAAGCCGGACCAGCCAGGGATGACCGATCTGGGACCCGTTTTCATTTTTTATTCAACAGTAAATTCCCAGAGCCAGCTCAACGGCCTCATGGAACGCGTCTCTCTCACCTACTCTGACTACACCTTTGGTCAGATCAACGAGTCCATAGCGAGCCTCATCCAAGCCAAGAAGGAACCCAGAGAACTGGCTGAGGAGTCTGAAGACAACTTGTAGAACAATTCAGAATAGCAATATAGAACGAATTATAGGGTACCCGGGCCTTCGAAAATTTTTAATACCTACTAACATTTTATTAGTGGTCAGCTGTGCGACAGGATATGCTAATAGAAATCGAGCGAGCGGACCTGACAGAATGTCTTTTGGTCGGGGCAATTTCCAGAAGCAGCTTATCCTGATGACGAAAGGATTGGGAAAGCAGTACACGGCTAACAGCCTCTCCAGTTAGCATCTTCGCCTTATGTTGACATTCTCAGTCGGTTGCGCAAAGTACAGAGTGTAACGCCCCAATGGGAAATCGAAGACAGAAGATTCTGATCCTCTACCTCGATAATTCGGCCCTCGACAGCAAGGTCCTGGCCTGGTCGCAATACGACGGAACCGGCAAATTACACCCGACCTCAGGAGACAGCGATTCCCCACCCTATGAATCGGGATTGGATGCTTTGATACACGGATGGCGCGTTATTCAATTCCCGCAACTGATTCCGTCTGCTCCCGGGGCAGAATACTCGACTTCGTTCATGCAATTTGAATACATCTTCGAGAAACTTGAAGAAACCTGAAAATATGGAAAATCACCTCTTGGACTCGAAGCAGATGGCACGCTTCGCCGCTCTTGGCGTTCTTCGCTTTGATGAACTGGTTCCGGCCGATTTGAACACCGCCGCGCACGAGGAAATGGCCGAATCCAATCCCCAGCGCCTGGCGGCCGGCACGCCGCTGTCGAAGTGTTTTCTTGACTCCTCCGCTATCGGCGAAATCATTCGGCTGCCGCAGATCCAAGGAATCATCGAAAGCTTGGTAGGCCCCGGTTGTGAGTACGACCACCATTCTATCCACACGCGGGAGCCTAGGCAAGTGGTAGCACAGAGCATTCACGGTGACGCCATCATCGACACCCGGATGCATTTCGATATCCAACTACTTTATTTTCCGCATGATGTGCCACCAGAAATGGGAGGGACGATGCTCATACCCGGCAGCCATTTCCGAAGAATCAACTGTTCCGAAATCGCCCGCTACCAGAACTTCCTAGGGCAGGAGAAGATGGATGGAAAGGCAGGAACAGTGTTTGCACTGCATCACGGCATCTGGCACGGCGGAGGGCGTAATGAGACAAATCGCATCCGATATATGTTCAAGCTGCGGCTGAATCCTAAGGTGCGCCAAAAGCGCCTATGGGATGTGAGCGATATTGATCAACAGGACGCAGGCGGGGAAAAAACCAGATCGGAGGTCAACCGCATCCTAGGTAAGAAAGCGTCATGGTTCGAGTTCGCGGACGGCCAACTGGAGATTGTCAACCGGATCAAGTTTTGGCGCTTCCTCACTGGGGATGAAACCTTCGACACCGGATACTGGCTGACGCGTATCGAAAATATGCCGGAATCCGTAGCAGGCTAGGATGGGACACGGTCGCTCCCACAAGAACAATCAACCCTGGAAACGGATATACTAGTTCCATGCTAGGGCAAAATCTTGACGGTGCCAGACGCCCCAATAACGGGAAGTCGCACCGGGATAGGAACTGTAATTCTTAAGGGTTTTTAAGGCAGTGAAACGGGATCGGACAATTCGAAAGCAGTCCCAATTTATTTGACTTAAATACCATTTTTTTATACGACAATTGCCTGACGTAACGTCAGCTTATACGCATTGATACAGGCGGAGTTGAACAATAGAAAAGCGATTTTTACCAACGGATTTCGGTCCTATCGTTCCGCTGATGTTATGCGGCAAATATCCTAATCCTAAAGGTCCATATGAGTGGAATGGTTATTAACGGAATGAAAGGCGACCTTCTGCTGTGCAGTTGGGGCGACACCTTGCAGGCGGAGCGAGAAGAATACCGTCTGAATACACCCGAACGCATTCGCGACGCATTTATTGAATGGAAGGATAAGTATGATCTCGCCGGCGTTCTCTGGCGTCAGGAACGGTGGCTGGACAAGTTCGCGAAAATCCACCCGCACGCCTATAGAAAGGTGTCCAAGTATGGCGAGGCTGTTCAAGAAGCCGATGCCTATGAACTAGCGCATTCGGTGGACGACGCCGTCGTCGCTGTTGAAGCAGCTCGTCAAGCCGGTATCAAGATCTTCTGCTACATCGACATGTATGATGAAGGTCAGCCTTTCCACGTCGATAGCTGGAGCAACAAAAACTACTACTGGGAATCGAAGTTTTTTTCAAAACACCCAGAATTCTATGCCTGTGATCGGATCTGGCAGAGTAAGCACTGGGGCGTGCCCGAGTACGCCTATGATCAAGTGCGCCACTACAAGTGCCGCGAAGAGCTCGCCTACCTGGTTGACAACTATTCCTGGGACGGTGTCTACATAAGTACCCGCGGTCATCGTCTCTCCGCGGTGCATGGCGATCAGTACGGCTTCAATGAACCCGTCGTCTCAGCCTTCGCAGAGCGGTATGGCGTCGATATCCTTACGCAGAATTTCGACCTCGAAGCGTGGCGGCGCTTGCGCGGCGAGTTTGTGACGCAGTATATTCGTGAAGTTAGAACGTTATGCGAAGAACGGAGCCTCGAGCTCGGAATCGGGGTGCCGCCGGGCGACTATTTTGGGCCGCCACTGGGCAACCTCTACCTCGATTGGCGCACCTGGGTCCAAGACCGCCTCATCGACTTTATTGTCGTGGGACACGCCAACATAGTCGGCCGACATTTGCGTTTTGGCTACGGCTACCTCAACAGTTTTTTCGAAGGAGAGTTCGGTTTGCCCCCACTCCCGAAGATCCTTGCCAACGACTACGCCCCCTTATGCCAGAAAAACCAGGTCGGGCTCTGGGTGAGCCTGATGATACGACAGCGTCTGGCCCAAGTCTACGGGAAGCCGTACACAAATGAAATGCTTAGAGGTATTCCCAACGTCAATGGGCTACAATGGAGTTGGGCAAGCAAAGGCGATCAAATGCTGACAGTTGATCTAGTCGAGGCTCCCTTGGCGTCGGATCTTTCGCCCGAAGGAGTTTAAATCCTTAAAGGCTCATATGATCAAGCCTTCTTGGGGGAGAAACAGAACCTAACCTCTACGAGGAATACGCCCCGTTGGGAAGGAATCCCTTATTCAGGATTTGTAAGATTTCTTGAGAAACGGGATGATTCAAACAATCAGATTAGCTCAGAACAACAATGCGGAAACATCTCATTGTATTACTTTTCGTACTCTACATATCCGTTACCCTGACTGCGGATGAAATGCCGCGTAGCGAAATAGCAGCACCCGGCCCTAGAATTCCAGATGGGATTGAGATTAAGCGGGCTCTTGCTTATAAGAAAGTCGGAGAAACCACCCTCAAACTGGACCTCTATTTCCCCGAAGGGCATTCTAATGAATCTTCATTCCCTCTTATTGTTTACGTCCATGGCGGCGGCTACCGACGAGGCACTCGAGATGAAATTAGCACTAGCCCATTTATGAATGAAACTTTCCTTAAGCCGGTTGCTCAAAGACGTTATGCCGTCGCATCGATCGACTATCGTAAAGCGAGCAAAAAGGCTCCCTTCCCTCTCTTGGTTGAGGATACGAGAGATGCCGTTAAGTGGCTCAGCATACGTGCTTCTGAATATCACCTCGACCCTGAACGAATCGGACTGGTCGGAGAAACAAGTGGTGGTCACTTGGTTTTATTGGCTGGCCTAGACAACAAACTCGGGTCAGGGGAACCGAACGCCAATGGAAAGCCCCATCATTCAGTCTCCTTTATCATGGCGTTTTCCCCTCCGGCCGATCTTACCCGTATTGCGAAAAGTGTTACTGACAGCGGTAAAAAAGGAGACAAGAAGATATATAACCAACTTAAGCTGGGGCTCGGCGGCAGGGTCGACGAGATTCCAGAAGCCTATGCTGCTTCCAGTCCTGTAAACTATTTTCATAGCTCTTCCCCACCTACTCTCGTCATTGTTGGATCCCAGGACATAAGAAGGAAACAGGCCCAATGGCTGCGGGAAGCCGCCGAGGAAACAACGGCGATGCTTGAAGTGATCGTAATCGAAAACGCGGGAGATCAAGCCTATCGAGGCTACGAGGATATGATTCCTTCAATTGAGGAACTAAAGTCGTACCTTCAAAGATTCATTTCCCAGCATTTCAATAACACGATCGGCCAAAAATAATCCCAATCCCAGGGTATCGAAAAATCTTTGCCGTTTGCACTGACTCAATCTGAATACTAAAAGGTAAACTCTTTCAGGAAGAGGAAAAATGGAGTTAAATCACCTTCCTTTTGTAGTTCTCTTAATTTGAATTCATCATGCACTAATTACTTAAATATCAGTCTCCATTGATTGCGCCCTCCTATTCACTGCTATAGTTTCTTTTCCTAATCAACGATAGTACTGGCGAAAAACCCAAACCTCCGAACGATTTAGTTACAAATCTACCAACAAAACTCGATTAATTGGAAAATCTATTGGAGCAGTTCCCTGTCAAAGCAGTCACATAATTAGGAGAAGATTGTTAATATGCTCTATTTTCTCGAAATACTGAGAAGTAATTGGATTTATCACGATTGACAAAAAACAAGACCCCCTTCTTCTTTCCAATCTTTATACCTTAACATCACAACCCGAAAACCGAGACTATTAATTATGTCAAGTAGCGAGACCGTAGGATTCATTGGAACTGGAGTTATGGGCCGTAGCATGGCTAAACATCTCCTCGACGAAGGCTACCCCGTAAGCGTCTATAATCGCACCAAGGAAAGGGCAAACTCTCTTTTTGAAAAAGGTGCAGTCTGGAGAAATTCTCCTGGAGAAGTTGCCGCATCCTCCTCTGTTGTTATTACTATCGTTGGCTTTCCCAACGATGTTGAATCAGTCTACCTCAGCGAAAATGGGATTGTGGAAAATGCGAATTCCGGATCGCTCCTCATTGACATGACCACTTCAAGTCCGGTCCTTGCTCAAAAGATCTCGCAATCAGCAGCCTCCAAGGGGGTCGACACACTTGACGCGCCAGTTTCAGGAGGTGACATCGGGGCTCGCGAAGCTCGTCTTTCTATAATGGTTGGAGGCGAAGAGCACGCTTTTGACCGGGCCAAGCCTCTTTTCGACTGCATGGGGAAAAATATCATGCTGATGGGATCGGCTGGAGCCGGCCAACACACTAAAATGAGCAACCAGATCGCTATTGCATCCGGAATGATTGGAATTTGCGAATCGATGATCTACGCGAAGCAATCTGGGCTTGATCCCGCACGCGTCGTTCAATGCATTGAAAGTGGTGCCGCTGGAAGCTGGTCGCTAAGTAATCTTGCTCCTCGATTCCTCAAAGGTAATTTTGACCCCGGTTTTTTCGTCAAACACTTCATAAAGGATATGAAGATTGCGATCGAAGTGGCCGAAGAAATGAAACTTGATCTTCCAGGTCTCGACCTCGCTAAGAGACTCTACGACCAAGTTGCATCAGAAGGTGGCGAAGACTTTGGCACTCAAGCGCTCTTCAAAATGTATGACCGCTGAGTCCAGCTGTTCACAATAACGGAAAAGTCTATCAATCGAAGTACCAAGATTTGATGCTTCTCGGAAGATCTAATTCTCGAGGATCTCAATCTCGTAGCCATCCGGATCATCCACGAACGCCATTTTAAGTCCAGATACAAACTGCTCGCGCCAACCGTCAGGCCAAATCTCCAGGCCATTCTTTTCCAGGCGATCACAATATTCGATGATGTCCGGAACTCCTATAGCTAAGTGCATAAGGTCATCCGGGATATTCACCTCATAGTCGGGCGAATAAGTCAGCTCTAGGGTTGTTTCATTGCCAGGCAATTCGAGGTGCACGATCTGATTTCCGGCAGGCGATTTGTCGTTTCGACTTTTTAAAACGAAGTCGAAGTTATCACAATAATAATTTATAGATCTCTCTAAATCACTAACACGCAGTCGAGTATGAAGGAATTTGTTCATAAGCTCCTTTAGAGGAGTTTCTTTCTAAATCGTGGTTCAAATATTGGGCACTAGGAAAATCCCTCAAGGATAGCTGTGCAAACTTAATCGATCTGGAACACGGCTCATATAGAATACCCACAAGAGATACAAAACCCGAGATCGATACTCAGGACAAGTTCACCCGGTTTTAATGTGTATTTCCAATTAAAGGTTCATTCACAGATTACGGAGACTGTGAATTTGTTCAATATTTTATCGGTGTTCACGTGATTCTAACTTCAGATTCATTGCACCATGCCATCGAAATACTAATAAATAACAGCAAATTTGACATCCGTTACTTAATAACAAAAGGTGCGCTCCTTCTGTTGAGGATACTTTAAGTTTTGATCCCTCGCATTTATTTACCAGTAGTAGCAGTCAAATCCTTTAGGAGGGCCATGGCAGATATCAGATTAGCTCCTAAATACGGTTGGAAGACGTCACAGGATTTATATACATAAAAACTCTTAGTGAAAATCGCCAACGTTAATGCCTCCCTTGTCCGTATTCCCGTTGAAAAGCCAACCTCAATCTCAACCAGGCAGCTCAGCTCAAGAGAATACGTCCTTGTCTCGATAGAATCTGATTCTGGAGAAACGGGTCACGGCTACACCTATGCTGGAACAGTTGCTGGCTATTCTACCTTCTCATTCGTTGAGGACGTCTTTATTCCTCTTCTACTGGACTGCGATCCTCACCTTATTGAGCATCTCTGGTCTAAAATGTACCAAGAAGTTTTACTCTCGGGTCGTCGAGGCGCTGCCATTCGCGCTCTCTCTGCCGTTGATATCGCACTCTGGGACCTTTTGGCGAAATCCGCCGGACTTCCTCTCTATCGTCTCCTCGGAGGGAGTTCCGATCGAGTTCCTGCCTATGCCTCTGGCGGCTATTATCGTCCTGGTGATTTGCTTAAAAATGTACGCGACGAGATAACAGCTTACCAAGCTCTCGGTTTCACTGACTTTAAAATCAAGGTAGGAGGTTCAGATTTCGACACTGATGTCGCCCGCGTAAAGGTCGCCCGTGAAACCATCGGTTCCAGTGGTCGTCTTGCTCTCGATGCAAACAATGCATGGAAGTGGCCCCATGAAGCAATTCGGTTCGCTCGTGCAGTTGAAACTGCCGATATTTGGTGGCTCGAAGAACCGCTATCACCTGATGATTTCGAGGGGCACGCCGAAGTCGCCCGCACTCTTGAAATGCCGGTTGCAACCGGCGAAATTCACGCCACTCGATGGGAATTTCGTCAGCTTATAGAACATCATTCGGCCGATATCCTTCAACCCGACGCCGCTGTTCTTGGAGGAATTTCAGAATATATGAAAATCGCCCATTGTGCCGCCTCGTTCAATCTTCCATTAGCCCCCCACTGGCACGCTAATCTACATGCCCAGCTGATAGCTGCTGTCAGTAACGGCCTAACCGTCGAATTTTTTGCCCTAGAACAGGACATCTATAATTTCGAACGCCTCCTTACTCCCGATACCCGCCTCAGGCCAACTAACGGCGAAATCTCCTTACCCGACCGGCACGGAATTGGCATTGAATTTGACCAAGAAGCCATCAATCGGTGGAGGGTTAATTCGTGATTCACTTAACACATGAAAACTAGCGTTGAGAATAGTTAAATCGCCCCGATAAATCTAACTTATCAGCTAATTCATTCAATGTACGAACAACCAAAAGGACAAATTTTATCGCCAATGTGGGCAGGCTGTGAAGTCCCCGAATCTAAATGAATTTTGCCCTCCGTCTGGTGATAGGGATTGCGATTGCTTATGGTGCAATCCTCCTTCTTGTTGCCCTTTTGCAATCCAGTCTAATCTACCGTAACCAGAAACCCAAATCTACTCGGCAGATTGTCGAGGACGGGGGTTTTAGATTCTGGCCAAAAGACAACCACTTGTACCGTGGTCTGTTAGCAGCCACACCAGCAGAAAAGGCCAAGGGTCTAGTCGTGATCTTTCATGGTAACGCCGGAACTGCCGCTGATCGTATGCACTATTCTCGAGCCCTGAACCCACTAGGTTATAATGTTCTACTGGTTGAATATCCGGGCTACGGTGGCCGTGACGGAAGCCTAAACGAGAAGTCCTTTGTTTCCGACGCCAAGGAGACAGTCCGACGCGCCAAAGCCGAATTGGGAGGCCCCATCTATTTATGGGGCGAATCTCTTGGTTGCGGAATTGCTAGCGCCGTTGCAGCGGATCCCCTAACTCAAGCCGATGGAGTCATACTAGTAACTCCATGGGATACTCTCGCTGATTTAGTCCAGACTCTTTATTGGTACTTTCCTGCCAAGTGGATGCTTCGCGACCAATACGACAATATTCGAAATCTTCAGAAATTTGATAATCCCATCGCCGTCCTTGTCGCAGAAAATGATGAGATCATACCCCCCCACCATGCTTTTCGCCTCTTTGAAAGTCTCTCACCTCCCAAACGCAAATGGATCTTCCCGCTCTCTGGTCACAACAATTGGCCATCTGAGGCGACTGAATACTGGTGGCAAGAAGTAATGGACTTCGTCTCTCTTCTAGACGGAAACTCCTCCATGCAAATGATGAAATGACCAATTAATTGGATGTTTTTTCTGTTAAACCGTACACACTATCTCCTGTTTACCTTGGAAGGGGTTCCAATCGTCTCGTTCCAACACGACAAATTCAGCAAGGAGTAGATGCTCGTTCGTCTAGAAACAACGCATACTGCTTTCGTACCCAACGTCGCTATATCCCTCAATAAATTGCGACCACTACTCGATTCCGTTCCACACGCACCGGGTAAGTTTTTACCCGACCACGATCTGGATTCGCAATCGCTTCACCTTTTCTAAGGTCAAACTCCCACCCGTGCCAGGGACAAATTAAGATCTCTCCAACCCGATCAAGTACAATTTCTTCCCCCGGAAGACATGGTTTGATAGCACCGCTTACGATTCCTCTAGAAAGGGTAGCTCCTTGATGAGGGCAAACGTCCCGAAGGGCGAAAAAGGCATCTTCCTTACGAACAAGAACAATGGCCTTCCCGGCTAGTTGTATTCGACAGGCCCGTCCTTTTTCGAAATCGGATACCGCACCAACGTCATACTCATTTGAACCCATAGAACTCAGCTGCGTTCTCCACCATAATCTTTCTTCTCAGCCTGCGGTCAATGATAGATGGAAGAGATTGATCGGGAGAATCGAAATCCCAGTGCGGATAATCTGTCGCAAACATCAAAAATTCATCCCGTCCAATCATATCCATAATCTGGGATAGGAAGCTCGGTTCCGGAGGCTCTTCCATGGGCTGAGTGGTCGCCCGGAAGTGGTGAAGGATGTACTCACTCGGCGCTTTCTTCAGCCAGGGGACTTCGCTTCTCAGTCCCCGGTAATTCTTGTCCAATCGCCACATCAGTGCTGGGATCCAAGCAAATCCCCCTTCTATGAGAACGATACGCAAATCAGGTAACTCCTCAAATACTCCTTCACAAACGAGACTTATGACATGAGTTTCAAAGGCCTGGGTCATACTTGTGTGATCTTCAATGTAATATGAGGGCCACCCACAGGCCGTAATTGGATTGCCCCCTCCCCCAAAATGAATCCCAACAGGCAACCCTGCCTCGGCTGCCGCCCGGAAAATTGGTCGAAATTCCCGGCGCCCGTAGGGAGAATGGGATCTAACCATCAGAAGCACCTGTACAAACCGTGAATCATCCGCTAGACGTAGTATCTCTTTCCCCGCAGACTCAGGATCATGGCTATTGACGACAATCGATCCGCGCCAGCGGGGGTCCGAATCCAACCATACCGCTAACATCCAATCGTTCATCGCCCGCATCAATACGTTTGCGAGATCGATATTATAGACTGCTGAAACCCCCATCAGAGGATTGAGAATGGCCAGGTCAACGCCCCATTTCTCAATCAACTGCTCCCGCGAGAATCCTGGGTCTGTTCCAGGTTTTTTACCGTCCGGAGGCCATGCATCCCTCCTCGCGGCCATTTCAAAGAGTTTTGGGTACATCGAAACTCCCGGCAACGGCATTCCAGATTGTTCAATATAGGTTCTCCATCGCGAAGAGAGAAAAGGAAAAAGATCCTCCATTGCGTTAGGATAGTTGTGAACGTCGGCATCAATCAAATTTAACCCTTTTGCCAAATCTACTTCTACATCCCCTCCCGATACAGACGTTTTCATATTTGTTCCCTCTTCAAAATCTGGAGCCAGAGTTGACACTAGTATCTAGGAATTGTCGAACCGTGTTTATTTCTCTTCCTCTTTCCTTCCCAAGTACAGGAGGACTAGTGCGAATACCGGACTCCCCACAGCAGTCAGGGGCAAAATCCAATAGACTTTACCGAAAACCGAAAGGAGAAGAACAAGATATATAAAATCCCGATTACCTAAAGCATCCATGATTTTCGAGATCCTACTCGATCTCGTCCTGACGACGGAAGAAAATGAGGGGGTTCCGGTCCGTGCCCAAAACACTGATTTCCGATACACTAACCATGCCGTCCACAACACACCTGCAATCGCAATCGCTGTTACAAGCAATGGCCATTTTCCCTGATCTCCAATCCACCACCCAATCCCCATACAAAAAAACACAGCGGCATGTACTAAATTATCTCCCCAAAGATCGAGCTTCATACCTATTCGTGACTCCTGAAACCGGAGCCGCGCAAGTTCCCCATCACATCCGTCAATTATCGCATGAATGAGAAAGAGAATGGCACCAGTAAACTGATCTACGGCCCGTGACGAAAGAAAATACGGGGCACTCGATAACCCAATTCCAACACTGAAAATTGTCCACAGATTTGGTGAGATTGGCGTCGATACAAGATGCCTCGAAATTGCCAACGAGATTCGACGATGGAAATGACGGGCGATAAAGGAATCACTTTTCTTGATCAATCGCTCGAGGAGCCAGCTCTCGGCCTCATGAAAATCTGCGCCACTGGGAATCAAGATTCGACATTGATGGTCTATCTCAAGCAATTCTGTCTCAATCTCTCGATCAAATATAAGACCTAGATCCCCTTCACTTCGCCCATATTGGGTCGACGGAAACAATTTTAGTGACTTTTCCGTTTCGATAACAGCCGCCACCCCAGTGTCACAATAGAGTCGCTCGGGTTTCAGTGGTGTCTCCAATAAAGTTTTGAACCAAGCAGCGTCTGGGAGGACACCACCGATTATGAACACGGCCCTCCTGACTCCGGCCAAATCTAACGTTGCATCCAAAGCTTTGAATTCTACGGAGGTCCCATCCAAAATTTTTGTCACCTCACGGTCCTCGCTTATCGCCACCCAGATGTTGTCAAATCCCGCTCTTTGAGCAGAGAGGACCATCCGAAGAATTAATGGTAATCCAAGTATGGGCTGATCCAGTCTAGCCGACTCATTTAATTCATCGGGCCAAAGAAAAACAACCAATTGCGATGAAGTCTCCATCATAGAGATTAAATCGTAGAGCAAACGCTTTTAGTTATCCAGATAAACCTTTTCCGTTAAAAGGAGTCGAAAGCGTTACTCTTTCTTAAACTCCTAAATCCCCATCTTATTCCTATCCAATTAACTGATCTTCCCTTCATTCTTAAACCACTTGATACTTTCCAAAAGAGATGTACGGCAATCTCGCATCGGCGGCAGCTCTAGTTTTTCAGCCGACCGACTACCATTAAAATGCAGAATTCGCTTTGTGAGCTTCACCCCAGTCACAGTGGCCATCGGCGGTTTTCGGGAGTTGAACAGATTGCGAATCCATTCTTCAAAATAGGCAAAAGTAAGCGCAACAGCATAAGGGATACGCTGCTGGGGCGCAGGACGATCCACCAGTTTGGAGAGATATCGAAACAAATCGATAATCGTCCAATTCTCGTGGACCAGGAGGTAGCTCCTTCCTACTTCACCTCTCTGTGCAGCTATCCAGATTCCGGCTGCGACATCCCTCACATCAACAAAGTTAAGACACCCATCGAGATAGGCCTTAATTCGCCCATTGCAGAAATCGCAAATCATTCGAGAAGGAGGACCCATGTTCCGATCGCCTGGACCAATTGGAATACTCGGACGGACAATAATCACAGGATCACCGGATTCCGCCGCCTCTCTAGCTGCCTCTTCAGCTAACCACTTGCTCTCACAATAGGGCCCTATCATATCCTCGAAGTTAGTTTGGGTCTCTTCAGTTATGACACCCTTCATTCCCTTCGGAGAAAGTATGGACTCAGTCGAAACGTGCACCATCCTCTCGGCTCCCACTTTTCGCGCAGCCGAAAGCACATTTCGAGTCCCTTGGTGATTGACCTGCTCAAACTCCTCCGAGTCCCGTGCCCAGAGATTAGGGTTCGCCGCCAGATGTAAGACCACTTGGCACCCTTCTGCCGCACTTTCTACTCCCAAAGGGTCACGAAGATCGACATGAACAACCTCAATCCTATCTGAAGGCAGGTGATCCGTGAGAGCCCCAGGCTTCTCCAGTACTCTTACCTCGCGGCCTTCATCCACCAGCATCTTTACAAGATGCGAACCCACAAAACCCGCCCCTCCAGTTACCAATACCTTGCTTTTATTTTCAGTCACTCCCGAAATTAGTTTTCCAGCAAGTAATTCGATTCATTCTCTTATTTCGATTCCAATCCGCGTAATCTCAATAAGCGTATCAAGCAGATCCAAAGACGGTGCCTGCCGCGTCTTCTCCATCCATTTAAGGAAATCGAAAATCGATCGATTAAAAGGAATTTCACGATCTCCCGCAAGCTCGATCAGATGACCGTTAAAGAAGTCAATCTCCGTCCGTCCTTGCTCAATATCACCCGCCATCGAACAGTAGGTGTTACGTAGTGAGTAGGCGAAAGGGTTTGCCATGATTTTCGCCAGAAAGGGATAATGAAGAATACGATTCACGGTGTCAGGATGGAAAGGCCCAATGACTCCTAGAGGCACACCTGCTGCCTTAAGGATGCCATAGTTTTCCTGCAAAATCCGAAAGAAGAGATCACGTGCCTTTCGAATTGTTAAAAGCTCACCATTATCTAGACCAGCCATCGCCGCCAGCGGACTGATGGCGGCATTATACATAACCTTACTGTACTTATAAGGAAGAACATTGGGAACAGTCTTAACATTAAAATCACCAGACTTCTTGAGGACGTCCAACACTCTTATGAATTCCCCTAGAATTTCCCTTTCATTGTCTTTTCCCCATTGGCCAATATGAAGGTCTCCTCTCCTCGTAATTCGGGTCTGGGTCCGGCCCGGAAAGCATTCGGAAACAAATGACGCAATACCTTCTAAGGTACTGCGTTCCATTAATTCTGAATCAAATCCATTCTGGATCGGCATCACCCCTACTGATTCAGGTAATCGTTGAAGAATAGATGCATTCTCAAAACACTTCGTGCAAAGAATGACAACACACGTATCCGAAGGCTTCCACTCCTCGAAGTAAACAAACTTGGCCGATAACAACGAACGATTATCCAACCCAATTCCATTACGACTACCCCATTCTAGTTTTTGTCGATCGACTTCGACAAATGTTACATCGAGCCCGCCGGAAATGAGAGCATACCCTACCGCACAGCCAATGCCTCCAGCCCCAACTATATAGATTTGGCCGGAAGTTTCAGCAGGACTTCTAGTCGAACAACTCCAATTTGATCGTCCTTCCACTTTCCTTAAAAACTAAATGATTCACACTTTTATGATAGCACGTTTCCACTACATTCAAGCACATTACTTAATATCTAGATATACTTGTAATCCAGGAGGCTTGGGACCTATCTAACCTTGAAAGATTCCAAAACCCGGATAAAGCATAGTAATTAACCCTACTGGACAACAAGCCCACCGTCGACCGTCATCATATGGCCAACAACAAACGAAGCCTTCTCTGAACAGAGCCAGATGACAGCCTCAGCGATCTCCTCGGGTTTTCCCACACGTCCAATCGGCTGCCAACTATCAGCTTCCGCCTTTAAGTCAGGGTTGCTCGCGTAGATACGATCCATCAGGGGCGTGTTGACTAGCCCCGGGCACACAGCATTGATACGAATGCCCCTGTCCGCATACTCCACAGCGGCCGACTTGGTCAATCCGGCGACCCCATGCTTGCTGGCCACATAGATCGGTTGATCAGGTATACCAACCAACCCCGCAACTGAAGAGCTGTTAACGATTGCGCCGTACCCTTGTTCCAGCATCTGCGGGATTTGATACTTCATACAAAGCCAGGCCCCCTTAAGGTTTGTATCGATCAGTGATTGGAAAGTATCCTCAGCATGGCGCTGGTCTGGATTGGAAATTTCCCGCTCAATACCTGCATTATTGAAGGCAAAATCGAGTCGGCCATAGGTCTCAACAGTCTTACGAACCAGAATATTAACCTCGTCAGAAACCGTTACATCGGCTCTGACGAATGTTACCTCTCCGCCAAAGTCTTCAATCATGTGAACAGTCTCGTCACCACCTTTTACATCCATGTCGGAGACAACTGTCTTGGCACCCTCTCGAGCAAAGGCCAGTGCAGTGGCCCGACCGATCCCAGATCCACTTCCAGTTACAAGTGCGACCTTACCTGCGAACCATTCTTTCATTTTTATTCCTCATCACCAGGGTTTCTATAGTTTTCCAGTCATTTTTATGTGATAAAATTCTAGATCTTTTTGCCCATCAGAAATTTCAATCAGTAAAAAAGTCCAACCCCCGGATAAACACAAAAAGCCTTAAAGAGATTCATAAATCAGAAATCCCGTCTCGGCATATTGCCCCTGTCGCATACCATCTCTGATCTTTTATGACGTTTTTCCACCATCGGCTCATGTCTCTTTCGTTCATACTGTTCCAATCTCTCGTCCCATCCTGTAAAGCTTCACCCATTCTTTGCGCTAATGCAACCAGCCGATCACCTTCTAACCGCTGCTCATCATCCCAAAAGGTCAGAGCAGTATCCAGCGAGTGATGAGACTTGAGGATGTCTGTAAGGGACATAACACTATACAGTGCTTTGGTCGCTCCCGCCGCAACATGGGGTCGCACAACAGCAGATGCATCACCAATCAGACAGATATTACCTCTTCGGTAACTCGGTATGTTGCCATCAAATATTGCCTGTATAAACGGTCGGCCAGTGCAAACAACCATTTCTGCAACGAATTCAGGCAGAAACCTTAGAGCCTGCTCATGGAGCTCGGCAATCCTCTCATCCGAAACACTACCAGCGGGTAATGAAGTAGTGTGGATTGTACCGTTTCGGTCGGTGAGGGATTTAGCTAAATCGACTTCAGGCGTGTTAACATACCATCCCCAGTTGACTCGCCGTTGTCCAATCTGGGTTTCGCCATTACGCCCAGGGACAAGGTAAGCTATGAGATGGCCCAAAGGTGTAACAGTAAAGATATTAACCCCCTCTAATGCCGTGACGTCGTTGACAAGCTGCTCATCTAGCAAACCTCGCCACATTATATATCCAGCATATTTAAGTCCTTGGTCGGGGTATAGTATACTCCGGCCAGTTGACATGTATCCATCGGAGCAAACGACAAGATCAAAGACAGCATCTTGACCGGAAGCTAGTTCGACTGCGGTGCCCCCTTCTCTCTCCTTAAAACCTGTAACTTCGCAACCTTGATGATAAATATCGTCACGTACGCGTTTACGCAAAGTCCGATAGAGTACATCCCAGTTGGTTGCAGCAATGTCGAATTTCTGCTCCCAGAGAAGATGACTGCCGCTTCCAGAACGAGTATAGAAATGTCGTCTCCTAACGGGCAAAATAGCCATTTTAGCATCGAAAATGTCACGCTCCTGGAGTGTCTCGACGAGGGCAAACGGGAATCCGATACCCGCACCTCGATCCTTTAGTGAACCAGTTGAGCGCTCGAAAACCGTAACATTACATCCAGCGCGATCGAGTTCTATCGCAGAGGCACACCCAGCAATGGACCCCCCGATTATACACGTCCTTAATCCTTGGGCTACTCCTCCTTCTGACATCTACGTTCTGACTGGGAAAGCTTCTCTCTCTTAAGAGTGCTATAACCTTCGTTTTGATTACATTATGTTTGCGGAACTCATTCCCAGCCCTGACTTTGGACAGGCTAGCTTTAAATGTAGGCTACTAGGTGCTATGAAGATTTCTCTAATGGCTCTGTTTGTTTTGTAGTCACACTACTATGAAAGTAAACTTGGCGGAGAGGGCGGGATTCGAACCCGCGAGGCCCTTTTTAGCGGCCTACTCCCTTAGCAGGGGAGCGCTTTCGGCCACTCAGCCACCTCTCCTTCAGGAAAGCCTGGTACGAATTAACCAAAACCGTATACAAGTATCCGTTGGAAGGAGTGGGAAATCAACTGAATACTTCCTTGAAGGGGTTGGGAAGGGACAAAAGTAGGCTAACAAAAGGCCTTTACTCGATTCTCTTCTCTGTTACAGATCTTTCACTTATCCAGCGTCCGTTCAATTATACGGAAAAATTCAGAGGATTGACATCCGAATTCTGAACAGCTGGAACCCTGCGTATCTTACCACTGCTCTTAGTTAGTTGAAGCTAGTTCTCAGTAATTGCCGGCTTTCCACAATCTGCCATAGAAGTAGAGCAGGAAGTCCGAAAAGGAGGGTACGGGCTCGAACCAAGAGAGCGAGAGCAAGGCCGGTTTCAGGACCTAGGCCGAGGGCCGTTCCCAGAACCATGAAACCACCCTCCTGAACACCTAGAGCACCAGGAATAAAAAACACAGCATTACGTACCGCATGCGTCATACTCTCAAGCATGATAGCTTCCATTATACCAATTGGATGTCCAAGAAAATGAAGACCGATGAGAATCTGACCAGTCCCTAAAAAAACCCCCATCATGCGCCAGAATACTGCAGAAAAGAGATCCCTTTTTTTCTGATAGAGCTTATCTAAGGCCGCATCCAAGGCCTTTGCACCCCCTGTTACAGTCTGCCAATTTGCTACTTTGACGATCTTCTCAATGCGTTGTGCGAGACGTGAAAACATTCCCCAGCGTTGAGCAATGTAGAACCCCATAACGCATAACAAAAATAAAGAAATCCCACCGATCGCAGCATGGGCGGTCTCGCCAAATCCGTAGTAGTAAATGAAGAACCCTATACCCAAAATAACGAAAATCGACTGAGAAGCGATTGCCAAAGTCACATCAACAATGACGCTTGCCCCAGCCTCGGGGCCCCGTGCTCCCCTAAGAGAAGCCAATCTAACCCTGAGCAACTCGCCTCCCACCTGAGCAACTGGCAATAGACTGTTAGCAGAAGTTCCCACCCACCGAATCCAACAAACGGAGACAAATGGAGGCCGTCCCGCGGCACCCAATAAAATCCACCAACAAACAGCACTGGCCGAGAATGGGATTACACTATAGGCTACCATTGCAAGCAGTCCCCAGCCAGACTGAACGAGGGCCTCGGTCACCTTCCCGAATCCCTGAATCACAACCAATCCAAACATCAATGCTATACCGATTAGCCAGAGTAGGATAGTGAAAGTACGCATCGTAAACCTCAAATCGAATTCATCAGCGTCATTGAAAAGCTATACGATTGTCAATCGGTTCGTACCGCAGACAAACACGTAGGACCTTCAAATGAATGTCATTCTATACTACAGTGAAATAATCCGAAAAATTTCACCTGCTTGGTTTATTATCTACTAGAAAACGCTCAGATTCTCCTTCAATAGAAATACCTCATTAAGTACCTTAAATATTTGACTGTAAATCAATAACAGATTTAGGAACTAGATTCATTCGGAACTCGAAAAACACCTAGAGCCTTTCAATAAGGAGTACAATTAAGAGGCATAAAGGAACAATTGATCCTCAGACTCTTTGAACTAATTCACCTCTCCTCACAATACCCATGAAACCCCAGAATTGGAAGATTTTTTCGATATTCTGTTCTATAGCCCTAGTTTCTTATTCCCAGGTCTGCGGCGCGAATTTAGCAGAGGGAAAACTGCTCTCCGGTACACTCAATATTCAGATCTCCGGATTGCGCAGCAAAAAAGGAACGCTCAGAATCGGTCTATTTAATTCCAAGGAAACATTCTCTAAGAAAGGGAAAGCCATTCGATCAGCGGTAGTGAAACCGAATTCAAGGGAGGCCGAGACCAGCTTTAAGGAACTACCCTATGGCTATTACGCTATTTCACTCTACCACGACGAGAACGATAATGACAAATACAACCTAGGCCTTGTACTGTTTTCACGCGAGCGCTACGGGTTTTCCAATAATGTAAAACCCGGTCTCAGGGGACCCCCGTCCTTTGAGGCTGCGATGTTTCTAATGAACTCAAATGAACAAGTCGTAACAATAAAATTACATTAGTAAGTAAATGCGGTATTCTCACTAGTCCATTTTTCGCCACTCATCAAAGGCTGAGGTGGTACGAACACAACCCACAGTGCAGGTCTTATTGCAAAATTTTGGTGTATGGAACTGCTCGCGGAGGTCATCAGGAGTATAGTCCATTAAATTCTTGGAGAATATTTCCCGAGTTTGAGAGCACCAGTGGACGATTCCGAATTCGTCTATGTAGAGATAACGTGATCCGGCCCGACATTTGAATGGAGCAACTCCGTCTCGAATCAGTTTTTCCCTGTAACGATCAGCATCCTCCAACCTCGGACCAATCATCCGTTTGACCTCTCGATAGGCTTCCAACTCTTCCGTATTCAACCGCAACTGGCCGTTAGAATCATGAATAAGGAGGATTCGCGGAATAAAACCACGGTCCCTGGCAAATCGAACCACCTCTACTGCTTCTTCAGGAGGCGAACTTCCAATCACGCCGCTCATTACCACTTTGAATCGAGCATGTTTGCTTAACAGTTCGAGTTTCTTTCGGAGCGGCTTGAGCGTCTTTACAGTGATGTCATTCGGCTTCACTCCGTCGACACTAATCTGCATATCGGTCAATCCACTGACATTGAGAGATTCTATGAGTTTCTCGGTAAGACGATACCCATTAGTAATCATTAGACGCCGCCGTACCCCAAGGGCTTTCAACTCGCTAATGAGGCCCGGCAAATCTGGGTGAAGCGTCGGCTCTCCTCCAGTGAGGCAAACCGCCCAGGTTCTTAGTTGGCGTAATTTTCTGAACCGACTGATCAACACTTCCGACGCAATCGGTTCTGACGTCTTATCGAATTCTGAACAGTAAGCACAAGAGAGATTGCAGCGCCGGACAACGACGATTTGCGCAAGGAACGGTCCGTATCGTATCCATTGAAGAGGGCTCAAATTACGGCCAGCCATACTATCTGGCGACACCCCTGCATACCCTTCTCTTCCTCCATTGGACGAATGCTTGTCCTTCTTCTCCTTCTCTAGCAAGGACTTTATCCCCCGATTAGATCTGCCAGCCATTTGATTGTCATGAGATAAACTCTACTTCTCGAGACCTATTAGGAGAGCGAAAGCCCCCCACTCATGGACACCGCTGAATCCTCGATTAATGGGCCAATGTCGCCCTTTCACGAGGCACAGAAATTTGGTTCAAGCGCTTTAGGATACGATCGTAGATCGAATTATTGTCGAGGTCGTTAACGGCACGTAGATCACCGACAGAACTCCCATGATCAACGAAACGATCAGGCCATCCAACAATCTCGACAGGAATGTCACAGGAGGACTCATTGAGAGCTTCCAAGACAGAGGAACCAAAGCCTCCTTTTGAAACATGGTCTTCCATTGTCACGATCAGTTCCGTCTTACTGGCATGCTGCATAAGAAGCTCCAGATCAATTGGTTTAGCGAACCTCGCATTGACTACACCGGCTGAAATCCCTTCTTCAACTTCCAATCGATCCGCTAATTTGAGAGCTTCCTGGACCCAAGGACCTAGAGCCCAGAAAACAAGCTTCTTCCCCTCCCTTAGAACCTCGGCCTTGCCAATATCAATGTATTGTGGGTCATCTTTTATAGTCACACCTGACGCCTCACCACGCGGATAACGAACAAAAGTCGGCTCGGAAGTGTAAAGGCTCGTCCAAAGCATATCGACTAATTCGTCTTCGTCCTTGGGCTGCATCACAATCGTACCAGGGATGCATCGTAAATAAGCTATATCGAAAAGACCGTGATGAGTCGGACCGTCCTGGGGAGATAGTCCAGCCCGGTCCATACAAAATGTCACTGGAAGGTTTTGGACGCCAACATCGTGGATGATCGGATCGTAGGCCCGCTGCAGCATTGTTGAGTAGATGGCACAAACCGGCCGAAATCCTTGGGTCGCTAATCCAGCCGCAAACAGCACAGCATGCTCCTCCGCCATCCCCACATCGAAAAATTGTTTTGGGGAGGCTTCGCGCAGCATATTCAAACTAGTTCCAGCCGACATAGCGGCCGTTATTCCCACCACCTTTGGGTCCTCTTTTGCAAATCGGACCATGGCCCTCCCAAAAACGTCCTGGAATTTGGGCGGACTTCCTGGGTTCCCCGGCTTGCTCTTACCTGTGGTAATATTAAAGGGGCTCGGCCCATGGAATTTTTCTGGATCTTTCAACGCCGGTTCGTAACCCTTTCCCTTTGTGGTCATGATGTGGAGTACAACCGGACGATCACAATTCTTGCAGAATTCAAGGTAGTGGGTAACCGCTTCCAGATCGTTCCCTTCAATCGGACCAAGATAGCGCAGTCCGTAGTTTTCGAAAAGCGACGACGGAACAAATAACTCTTTAGCCTCTTTCTTTGCCTTTCTCCCGATTTTTATAAGGGATTCACCTCCAGGCAATTTTTCTAGGAATTTACTGACATCTTGATCGAGACGGTTGTAAATTGGATTGGTTATCAACTCATTGAGATACTTTGATATTGCTCCAACATTCGGCGAGATAGACCACTTGTTGTCATTTATTACGACGATGAGCCGTTTAGTGTGAGTCGCCACATTATTAAGGGCTTCCATAGTGATTCCACAGGTTAATCCCGCATCGCCAACCACGGCCACAACGTGCTCATCACTCCCTCTGATATCTCGCGCCACCGCCATTCCAATAGCTGCGGAAAGCCCGGTTCCAGCATGCCCCGCACCATAACTGTCGTGAGCACTCTCCGTTCGACAGAGGAAACCGCTTACCCCCCCCGTCATCCGAATATTCTTAAACCCGTTTCCTTGCCGTCCAGTTAGGAGCTTGTGGACATAGCCCTGGTGGGAAACATCAAAAGTAAATTTGTCTCGCGGGGAGTCAAACACCCGATGCAAGGCGAGAGTGAGTTCAACCACTCCCAAATTGGGACCCAAATGACCCCCATTCACGGAAGTTACATGGATAAGTTCTTTACGGATTTCATCGGCTAACTTAACCAACTCGTGACGAGTAAGCTTTCTGATGTCCGAGGGATCGTTTATTTCATGTAGGATTGCCATTATTGAAGTAACGATGGTTAGTCTCTGGCAAACTGATTCCTGTATTGATCCAGCGTACGGGTCCTTTCGACTTCATCTGGAAATAAACGAGAACCCAACTCCAACCCCACAGTTCAATCGGTCAGTGATGACACAATTAAGATCTTAGGGCAGATGGTTAAATACCTTATTGCCATATTGCAACCACTTTTCGATTATTCAGATTTCTAATCTTACCCCAATGAAGCGCCCGAGATCGTAGAGCATTAACCCGGTTCTCTTTTCAATGATAGCGATAATTTATAAGTTCCCCAGGGATTCCTGGGCCCAACTTGGTGGAATGTCCGTCCTTGAGCGGAACCTGCGGTCGCTCGATAAAATTAATATCGAAAAGGTACGAATCGTAATTCCTCCCGGTGAGTATCCACCAACAATATCCATTCCAAGGCCTCTCGGAATAAAACAAGAGATTATCTACGAAACACTACTCGAAGATAACCTACTTTCGACGTTGAGAGTGGCATTCCCGGAAAATTCCGAATCTGCGTTGATCTTTCACGCCAATTTACTAACAGACCCCAGGATTCTTGTCTTCTTAACAGGCTCGAACTGTGCCTTTTTTACTTTGGATACAGACGCGACACCGCAAAAGAATTGGCGGATCGCCCTGCTAAGAGCTAAAGACCTAGAGAAGGAGGATGAACTTTGGGCAAAAGCAGATCTAATAACTAAAAACGATATTGCCAGCTATGACACCGAAGTCCGCGGGGAAGTCGAACCTTACTGTCTAGGTATAAATAATCCCGGAAAATTGAACCAAGGCTGGGAGATCCTCATACGGAGGTCTCAGAAACGACCAGGTGATTTCATTGAGAAATACGTCCATCCCGATATACAAAACTGGATGGTCAAAAGGATCTGCGACACCTCGATAACTCCGAATCAGATCTCCTTCATTGTCATCGCCTGCGCTGTAGCTGGCGCAATCCTATTCTATCATGGACTTTTTCTTATTGCTTGGGTTTTTGCATTTTCAGCAACAGTACTTGATGGGGTAGATGGTAAACTCGCACGTGTCAAACTGATGACTTCAAAGTTTGGTAAGTTTGAGCATGTTTTCGATTACTTCGGTGAAAACGCTTGGTACCTCTGCCTAGCCAGAAATCTTGCCCTCACCTCCGGTCCTTCTGCATGGCTCTGTGGTATTGCCATTTCCGCCTGCGACACCGCGGATCGAATTATCGCGGCCCTCTTTGAAAAAAGAATGAAAATAACGCTTGACGAATATTCATTGTTCGACCGCGACTTTCGACTGATTGGCGGCCGCAAAACAATATACCTTTTTTTCCTTCTGGTCGGATTTTTTTCTGACTCCCTTTATTCTGCTCTCAAAATCTCATTAGCCTGGGCAAGCTTCACTGTCTTCATACACGCAACCAGAAGCTTCTGGCATTTCCAAAGAGCAACAAGGGTTGGTACCATGTCAGCCATATCTGATCGGTCCAAGTCTTCTTCAGACGAAACGGGAACATAGCTTTCTAATGAATAAGCGGATGCTCCCACCTCTTTAGGAAGATTTAAGGCAAGCTTTGGCCATCTAGCAGGGGAAAGAGAATTTCCTGAGCCAAATCAATAATCTTCGGATCTGAGATGGGCTTCAGGATAAGATTGAAGATGTTCCGTTACCCCGGCACACGGTCTCAACAGTTTCATTCGCTAGGTTGGTCATTTTGTCTACGCAATGAAAGGGGGGGTAAAACCTTCATGAAACAATTAACACACCCTTTGTGTAAATCAAGGGACCTCTTTAATCCAAACCTAATTGAGAATCCGAATATTCCCCCAGTGCTTTAACAACAGCCTATTTACTACGGCGCGAACGCAGAAGATAGTAAGAAGGGAGTATGATTAAGGTCGTGGTCATGGTAAGGAAGACTCCAAGACAAAGCAATTGACCAAGACTAGCGGTACCTCGATGGGAGAGAAACATGAGCGTGCCAAAACTAAACATAGTCGTGAGCCCGCTGAAAAATACACCTCTAGCGGTACTTGTGTGTAGAAAGTCCTTAGTTGTGCCGGAGATGCTCCGCATGCGATGGACCATATGGATACCATTATCAACTCCTAGTCCAAGAAGGAGAGGTAGGGCTATTATATTGGCAAAGTTAAAGGATGCCCCCACCAGGACAGTCGCAGCCCCGGTGAAGAGACCAGCAACAAGCAAGGGGATCAAGACGAGAAGGGGTTCCACCCAATTCCTAAAGATGGCTATCAATAGTACCGTAATAAGTAATAAGGCACTAAGAAACGCCTGTTTAAAAGAATAGACAATTGTCCTCCCCGCTTCATATGTAAATATAGGACCCGAAGTTGCATTGGAAGCAACCGCCCTTACTTCATTCACGAAGCGAATTAAGGCTTCATTTTCGGATATGTTAAGGTTTGAAAAAACTTGAATCCGAAAGCGTTCGTTTTCGCTAATCCAACGATCGCGGATCTCCTTTGGAAGTTTTTCCCTGTCAAAAGGTTCAGAATTAAGTGCAGTGTTCAATGTGTCGAGAGCTAGAGGCAATGTTTCGAGCATACTTTTCTCCAGGTCACCCATACGCACACCCATGATCTTTGCATCCTCTTTTTCAATCATCCGGAGCAGTTGATTGAGTAGACTCTCCATTCGAACTAGTTGATCCATCCGTGCCACCTCAGGATACTCTCCCAACTCGTTTAGGAATGACTCCATCTGTTTGATCTGCTCACTGAAACTCGGCGGCGGCTCTGGATCTGTATCAAAAAACGAAGTTCCAACGATCAATTCAAGATCCTCCGTAAGAAGAAGTTTCTCCTCCTGGTCACCAGGTACAAGATCATCGATCGAAATAACCTTCCCCACCGTCTCCATTTTTTTGAGCGCTTTCGATATTCGACGGGTTTCTTCATCATCTGAACCCAATATGATGATACTGGAAGGATGCCTATCACTCGTCTCTATGTATTCGAGTAGAGATGATGCTGATTCCGTACTAGGATCACGCAATCTAACGGGATCAAACTCGAAACGAGCGTGAAATATCAGCGAAAATGCAACAATAAGAAACCCGATACTCACCCATCGGATAGCAGGGCTATAGCGCGAGACAATCGAAGGCCCACGCTCTTCTCTAGGCAAAGACGGTCTAAATGATTTTCTGTCATAACTAGGCAAGATACTGAGGATAGCAGGAAGGACTGACAGACTTATAATGAGACTAATAAACATTCCAGTCCCCGATATCAGTCCTAGTTCTGAAACTCCGGCGTAAGCAGTAGGGATGAAAGAATAAAATCCAATAGCTGTCGAAATCGTGCACATATTCAACGAAGGCCCAATATCAACAATAGCCCCTTTCAGCGCTTCCTCCTTATCTTTTCCCTCCAGGAGCTTCTCACGATAGCAAAGACAGAGATGTATTGCGTAATCGACTCCAAGACCAATGTAGAGAACAGCAAAAGCTATCGAGATCAGATTCAGATGTCCAATAACCAGAGCTGCGAATCCCGCTGTCCAAATTATCCCAATGATCAGCGAAAGCAAAGTCGCGAAGACCATTGGAAAGGAACGCAGCCCTACTAGGAGTGCAATGCAGACAAGTAGAAGAGATAAAACCCCGGCCTCAGTTGAACCGGATGCCAAACTCTCCATCTCGTCGTGGCCTAAAGCAGGACCTCCAGTGATTCTCACCCTTATTCCCCATCTTTTTTCTTCCTCCAATTCTCGGCTGAATCTGCGGATCCGCGTTAACGCATCTTTCGCAGGAAGTAGTCTGCTATAATCGAAATGAGGTTGAACCAGGATGATTTTTCGCAGGTCCCCTATCTCGGACTCCTTGTTGCTCATCACTTCCTGCCACGAAAGTCGAAATTCCCTTCCCTGGAGATTCGCTTTCAATGCCTGATTAACGCTCTTAAAAATCAAGTTCAGATCAATTTCAGGATCATCATCGAGGAGCCCCAACGCTACTTCGAGCATATCGAAAAGTCCGCGCAGACTCTGGTCACGATAGAGGGTAGAAAGAGCTGGCTGAGCCCGAGCCAGGTCGTTTGTTAAGTTCTCCAACTCATCGAGAGACAGAAACATAAGACCATTATTCTCGATGAATTCTCCCCCTTCAGGTATATAGGCCCCGATGAAATACTCTCTATCCCCATTGATCTGTCTTGTCAAAATCCGGGAAGCCTCCTTGGCAAACTCTGTCGTATCCGCTTCGACGAATACGATAAGAACACCCATGTACTGGGGAAAAGCTTCCCGATACTCGGCATAGACCTTTCTGAAAGGCAGATCCGGAGAAATCATCTCATCTAGATCCGTGTTGAATCCGAGATTCTCAGTCGCATAGTGAAATAAAAATATGGTGACGGTGACCACGCTCACCACTACCCAAATTGCCCTTCTAAGGACAAATTTAGCCCAGCCGGAGAGCACCCTTTTCTGAAGTGTTACAAATCCGTCACTCACTGGAAATATTAGTCTATCTTCTGAGCAATAAGTGAAAGAGTAGAACAGGAGGCCCGGAACTCCCGAACCACCCGAATCGTATTCGCCCATTCGCTGGGGCGCACTAATAGTTTTCGGAAAAGGGCCCTTCCATCAATAGAACCGTCCTTACCTATGGAGTCTCTAATAAATCCAGGAATCCCTGTTTCATAACTATCGGCCACTACTCGGAGGACTACGACCGGAATCCCTTTCTTATCCGCGAATTCGGCTATGGCACTACTCTCTAAGTCAACTGCTATTGCTCCAGTCTTCTCGTAAAGTTGCTTTCTGGCGCTTTTTGTCGTTACTGGTGATTCGCTTGTGTAGAGCGAGCCTTGCCGTAATCTACATGACTCACCCACTTGCAGCATCAACTTCATGCGCCAATCCTCATCAAGCGTCCATCTCCTATCATTGGAAGTGATCACAACCTCGGGAAGCAGGAGATCTCCCGAACAAAGGTCTGGGACCAAGGCGCCTGCACAGCCCCAACTCACTAAACGGTCAATTCCTCGCTCTAACAGTTTCCTAGCCGACTCGGAAGCGCACCGAGCACCCACACCGGAAAGGATACAGAACACGTTATCCCTTGGTGAAACAACAACGCCGGGAGATGGAATAGGTCGTACTAATGTCGCCATCTCCTGTGGTAGGGCTGCAACGATGCCAGTTTTCATTTAGCTAGCAAGGTCCCAGATTGGAATTATTTTGTGGGGATGAAACCCCTTCGCAGACCCTCTTCAACGATCCAGAGACTATAAAACCCAGTCATCAATCAATTCCAATCAGGGAGAGCAAGCCATGGGAAAATTTCAATAACAGACCCCCAGCCAAAAACAAAATGACCCGAATTGCGACAATATATCACGACTTATGTCCATAAAGGAAGGTATGTTTCCCCTTCCTGATACGCAACTCGTGACCGTATCGCAAGATTACCTTATCTCTACCATAAGATGCCATATCGCTATTATGCTCCGAACGGAAACCCTGGGTGGATGAATAAGATCACTAGAAATCCAGAACAATCGCAAAAACCCAGAATCATACAATTTAAAGATCCACCGCTTCGCCCTTCCAAGCCGACTCGTAGACCGCTTGGACCATTTGTACTGCTTTCCTTCCCTCCGATCCCGAGATAGTAGGGGCACGGTTCTCCCTAATGGCATCGACAAGATCCATAATCTGCAACCGATGGCCTTCGGTGCTAATAGCCCTAGGATCCGAGGTTCCACCACTGATGTCCACCTTGGGCTCATCGATTCGGATTCTTTCGTCCTCAGGGAACTCCTCTGAGAAATGCCAGAATTCAATCCTGTTGTCTTCTAGAACAACCGATCCCTTATCACCTACTATTTCGATTCGCCGCTCAAATCCAGGGTAGGAGGAGGTCGAGGCTTCTATCACCCCAAGGGCTCCTCCCGGATATCTCATCGAGACAACCGCAGTATCTTCAACTTCAACACCATGGTGGGATAAAGTCGCACAATAGGCAAACACAGATTCTGGCATCCCTACCAGCCACTGAAGAAGATCAACGTAGTGAATGCCTTGGTTCATTAGAGCCCCTCCTCCATCGAGTTTCCATGTGCCCCTCCAATCCGCACTAGCATAATAGGCATCGTCTCGCCACCATTTGATGTAAGCACTGCATTGCGTGAGACGACCAAATCGACCCATATTGATGGCCTCTTTCAACAGCTTCGCCTCAGGGCTAAAACGCGACTGAAATACTACCGCCAAAATGCATCCAGTTTTTTCCGCTGTCTCAATAATCTGATCAACTTTCTCTACCGTGACCTCTAGGGGTTTCTCGCAAAGCACATGTTTCCCTGCCTCCATTGCCGGAATCGCAACCTCACTGTGAGCTCCGCTTGGCGTGGTAACACAGACTACATCAATGTCATCTCTTGCCAACAGGGCATCAAACGAAATCTCAACCTCGACGCTTGAGTCCGAAACAAATTCTTCTGCTTTCTTTAACGAGCGGTTATGAACTACCCTCAAATCCGCCCCTGGCACCTGATTAATGGCATCTAGATAAATCGCGGCAATTCCGCCCGTCCCCACAATCGCAAATCCTATATCCTCATTCTTTCTCATCAATTTTATCGTTCAGTGTGTAAAACCGTATCGCCTCGCGATCTAGGAAAGAATATGTCGACCAGATTACGTTCTAAGCGAATCCGCGCTCGCTTTCATTAGCAAACTTGATTACCGTCCGAATGATGGAAGAATCCGATTCCTCATCGCTCATTAGTTTATCTACCGCTTGACTCCGATTCATTCCCTCTCGGTAAAGAATCCGATAAACTCTGCGGGCGAGTTGAATTTCCTGTTCACTGAAGCCTGCTCTCTGCAAACCAATTGTATTTATGGTCCGGACTTCGGCTGGATTTCCTTCACAAATCATGAATGGAGGAATATCTTGGACTAATTTAGCACAGGCTCCGAGCATAGAGTAGGAACCAATTCTACAAAACTGATGAACTCCTGAACCCCAAGCAATATTGACATGATCCTCAATCTGAACATGCCCGCCCAACGCCGCATGGCTGCTCATAATAAGGTGGTTTCCTACAAAACAGTCATGGGCCACGTGACTGTAGGCGCATAACAGACAATCATTACCAATGACAGTAATGTCATCATCCTTACTCGCGGCATGAACCGTTGTATACTCACGAAAGATATTCCGGTCACCAATAACAACCCCTAGTCGATCGCCCTTAGATTTAATGTCCTGGCTTTTTGCGCCAATAAAAGAATAGGGGAAAATCATACAATCACATCCTATCTGAGTGCGGCCGACTACAGAAGAGTGGTGATCGATCTTAGTCCCGGATCCAATCTTTGCGCCAGCCCCTATTAACGAGAAGGGTCCGACCTTTACTCCTTGGTCAAGTTCCACACCTTCTTCGATAATTGCTGTGGGATGAATATTGGTCTCCACCCCTCAATCGGCCTCCGCCGCATCTACGATTGTAAACATGAGGTCAGCCGATGAAGCCACTTTATCACCCACCTTACAGACTGCCGAGGCAGCCGCCAGTTTTTGGGCACGGACCTTGGTTATTTTGACATCGATCACGAGTTGATCACCTGGTACCACTGGCCGCCTGAACTTAACTTTGTCGCAACTCATAAAGAAAGCTACTTTGCCCTCACTCGCAACATGTCTGAGCATCAGAACACCTGCTGCTTGAGCCATCGCTTCAATCTGCAAGACCGCTGGCATGACAGGACGTCCGGGGAAATGCCCTTGAAAATAGGGTTCGTTAATGGAGACATTTTTAATCGCACGCATTTCGAAATTACTTCGAATTTCGACAACGCGATCAATCATGACAAAGGGATAGCGATGAGGAACAATATCGAGAATTCTTCTTACATCCAATTCAGTCTCATTTATTCCTATCGACGGTTCATCTGATTCGTGTCCCTCCGGATTTCCCTTCTCTGCTCCCTGCCTATCCAGTTCTTCAACGAGAGTTTTGGTCAATTTGTAATTGAGAGCGTGGCTAGGCTTTACCGCTACGATATGCGCCTTCAGGAGAACTCCCAACAAGTGGATGTCCCCTATGATATCTAAAATCTTATGTCGGACGAATTCATCCTCAAAACGAAGAGGTTCTTTCGAAAGGATCTTATCACCCTTTATAACGATCGCTGAATCGAGACTTCCTCCTCTAATTCTTCCCTGCCGAATAAGCTCTTCTATATCCTCGTAAATCGAGAATGTTCGGGCTGGCGCAATCTCAGAAATATAGGTCTCAGGATCAAGATCGATTGAGAGATGTTGCGTGTGAAACCCCCTATCGTCGGACGAGGTGCAGGTAATTTTCAGTCCATCGTGCGGGAGTGCAACAAGTGATTGATTTCCTTGAGTCACCGAAACCGGTCGACTCAATGCGAAGTACGATCTCTCTTTTTCCTGTTCGACTAGTTCCCCTTCCAAGAGCAAATCTACGAAAACCTTAGCAGACCCGTCGATAATTGGTGGCTCACTTCCATCAAGTTCAATCAAAAGATTGTCCACCCCAACCCCAGAGCAGGCACTTAATACGTGCTCAACCGTATGAATTTTCGTGTACCCCAACGCCAGGCCTGTGTTCCGAACTAAATCGGAAACAAGGTCCACACCAGGCTTAATCTTTGGTTTTCCATGAAGATCAACCCTCTGAAACACAATACCGTGATCTTCCGAAGCCGGCTTCAGGGTTAATCGAACCGGATCCCCCGTATGCAACCCTTTGCCCCGTACCGTTGCCTCTCGCTGTATTGTTCTCTGTTTCATTGAATTCATGAGGGAGATTGGTCGAATTTCCACTCGACGATCAACTCCTCTACCAACTCTCCCTCTCTATCCTCATTCTATTTTCAACCCACTACAAGCTTCGAAAGAAACCTGCACATTTTAACGAATGTGAGGCTGACCCCACCGTACCGGACCAAAGCCTGAACCCGCAATCAAGGTCCAAATCGATCCCAAAATGTCAATCAGCTACAATTTGTTGTATTTTTTCAATTACCGGCTATTGAATTAGGAATTTCTTAAAACCAAAGTTCCTATCATAAACATGCCTTCGCCAACAGAAATCCGAAAAGGTCGAGTGATCGAGTACAACGGTCTGCCTCATCTGGTTCTTGAGATGCTTCACCGCACCCAAGGAAGACAGGCTGGTTTCGTCCAAACTACACTCCGTAATCTTCAAACCCGCTCGACTACCACCGTAAAGTTTCGCAGCACCGATGAAGTTCGGATCCTCCTCACGGAAACTGAGAAACTCGAATTTAGCTACATAGACTCTGATGGTTATCATTTCATGAATACCGAAACATTCGAAGATACTCTCATCGATGAAAGTTTCATCGAGGATACGAAGAAGTTTCTCTCCGAGGGCAACACCTACGATTTACTCTCCGTAGACGGACAAGCGGTCCAAATCCAACTTCCTTCGGCTGTAGAGCTGAAAGTCTCCGAGGCTCCAGATGCGATTCGTGGCGATACTTCGGGCGCCGCTCTGAAACCCGTTACCACCGAGACCGGTCTCATTATCCAGACTCCACTTTTCATCAAAACCGGTGACGTTATCAAAGTCAGCACCTCCGATCATTCTTACCTGGGACGGGCATGAGGGGGTAGATCCTTCATCAACCTATCTAAACCTACCTCAGAAACCAATATCGCGCCGTCGAAGATTCCAACCTTCTTTTGAGGGAAAGAATTTAGAAATTAGGTCGAAAGTTAACTAGGCCACTCGCTCGACTATCAGCTGTGGCGGATTCGGCCGTTTCGGAGCGAGGCGGTAGGCCGTCCGCAGATATTCCAAGGCACTATCCAACCTTGATTCATCATTATAGTGAATCATCATAAGCGGTTCTCCTTGTTTTACTTGGGTTCCAATTTTGCTAATGTCTGAAACACCCACCGATGGATCGTAGCTTCCTCTCTTATTCTGTGCCAGGATTTGTACCCCTCGGGCAATCATTCCAGCGTTAATCGTGTGAACATAACCTCGCTTGGGGGCAGGGAGTTTCCGGATATATTTCGCCTTGGGAAGTTTCTCTGGATCATCGATAATAGAGGAATCACCTCCCTGAGCATCAACCATTTTTTTGAATAATTTTAGCGCGGACCCATCCGCAAGATGCCTTTGTACCGTCTGCTTGGCAGAGAGGGTTGAACCAGCCACACCAGCCAGCCGGACAATCTCCATACCCAGTTTCAAGACCAATTCTTTCAGATCCTCTGGTCCCTCTCCTCTGAGTAATTCGACCGCTTCCTTGATTTCCAGCCCAGTCCCCACCGTGTCTCCCAATGGCTGATTCATATCGGTAACCAAAGCCACACACCTTCGCTTCAATGAACGCCCCACTCTAGTAATCGATCGAGCGAGTTGTCTAGCCTGCTCAACATCTCTTATAAAGGATCCGTTCCCCCATTTGACATCGACAACCAGACCTTCTGCACCCTGCGCCAACTTCCGGCTCAAGACACTGCCAGTAATCAACGGCAAACTCGGGATCGTCGCTGTCTCCTGCCGCATCTTGTAAAGAACCTCATCGACTGGGGCTATTTGGGAATCTTGACTAACGATTCCACAATTGATTGACTTGAGCTGACTCACAAAGTCCTGCAGCTCTAGTTCCGACCTAAAGCCAGGAATCGCCCGTAATTTGTCTAAGTTACTAATGACAAAGTCCTCATCCACTCCGTTCATCATCGGCATAACTACTCCACACGCTCCTGCCAAAGGTGCTAAAACCAAGGATGTCTTATCACCAACTCCACCTGTTGAATACTTATCGATTTTGGGCTTTGTAATTTTCGATAGGTCAACTACCTCACCCGACAGCATCATTTCCTCAGATAAAGCCGCAGTCTCCTGGGCCGACATTCCCTGGAAGTAAATCGCCATTACCAAAGCAGCCAGTTGATAAGAAGGTAATTTCTTATCGATGATAGAGTCTACCAGATGGCGGATCTCCTCTTGGGTGAATTCGCCGCCATCGCGCTTCTTCTCAACCAAGTAGGCAAACGAGGGCTTAATGAACTTTTGCGGAGATGTGTATTTTTTCCTCATACTTCATAGGCTTTTTTGCCAACGCTTTTCCGCTATGGGGCCAACTAAATAACGTAAGCCTTTTACTATTAGGTCATTAAGGAAAGAGATGTCGAGCTTTTTTTGCTTGCATTCGGTTCTACTCGCTTTCATTAGCCAAGATTTCCCAGTCTTTTCTCTCCCCTCATCGGGGAGGCACATTTACAAGAGTCTGAAAAAAAACGACTAACAAAACTGCAATGAATGTCTCGGAATTAATTTAAAAAGCCTTTTGGATCCCTTGGAATAATATTCAATGAAATCCCCGGATCGCTTGTAACGATGAACAACGTCACATTCCATCCTCTAGAAGAGATAACCTCGGCTGTAGCCTCCGCAGCGATAGCAGTCGAGCTTTTTGATGAGGATTTTCAACCAGAGATTCGACCTGCAGATCCTCGTTTCGGTGATTTTCAAGCGAATGGAATTCTTCCTTTCTCTAAAAAGAAGAAACTTAACCCTAGAGACGCAGCAAGTAAATTGGTGGATTACATGACTGAGACAAAGAGTCTCGATCAGAACTGCTTCGAATTGGAAATATCGGGCCCCGGATTCATTAACTTCCGAATGACTCAAAGCTATTTAAAATCCTGGCTGAACACATTCGCCAATAAGTCTGCGCTTCAGAAAGCAGCAGGTAACATTTTGAGAGGGCATCGATTCGTGGTTGATTTTAGCTCCCCTAATACCGCTAAAGAGTTGAGTGTCGCAATCATTCGAACTACTGGTCTCGGCGAAGCGATCTGCCGTATTCTCACCTTTTGCGGAGGCCGTGTAATCCGAGATAATCACATTGGAGATTGGGGTACCCAATTCGGTGTTTTGATCATGGCCATAAAGCAAGCCCACCCCGGCCCCAACCATCTTGAGGGTGCAACAATCACTGATATTGAACACTTGTACGTTGAGGGTAACAAACGAGCAAAAGCTGACCCGGCCGCTATGAATCTGGCCCGAGAAGAAAGAAGCAAACTCCAAAACGGGGATCCCGAGAATCTTAAACTCTGGGAAAAGATCAACACCATTAGCTACGCATCATTCCAAGAGATCTACGATCGGCTAAATATACGCTTCGACCTGGTCCAGGGAGAGAGCTTCTACCGCAATAAATCAAAATTTGTCTACAAGGAGCTAAGTCAACTTGGAATAGCCGAAGAGAGCGAAGGCGCCCTCGTCGTTTTTCACCCAGAACACCCGAGGTTCAAGGACCAACCCGCAATCATCCGCTTCTCCGACGGTTCCAGCAATTACCAAACGAGCGATCTCGCTACAATCCACCATCGGGTCGAGGAATTTAAACCGGACGAGATTATATACGTGACTGATTCCCGCCAAATTGACCACTTTGAACAACTCTTCTTAACTTCACAGAAATGGTTCGCTGCAAAAAATAAGAAGCTGCCAAAACTCGTTCACGCTAACTTTGGAACTATTCTTGGCGAAAACGGGAAAGCTATGCGAACCCGGGATGGCGCTCCTATGAAACTTAAAGATCTCCTCGATGAAGCAATCGAGAGGGCATTTAAGGTCGTGACGGAAAAAAATCCTGACCTATCTGAAGATGAAAGACGAAACATTGGACGGGTCGTCGGCCTAGGCGCTGTCCGTTATTCCGATCTCATGCAAAACCGAACTAGTGATTACATCTTCTCCTGGAATAAAATGCTCAGCCTTGAAGGAAATACCGCACCCTATCTTCTTTACGCAGTAGCCCGCCTCTACAGCATCTTTCGTCGAGCCGGTGTTGAAGCATCTCATTTCGATGGCAAAATCGACTCTCTTAAAACAGAAACTGAAATCCAACTCGCTCGTAAACTCATTGGTTTTGTTGCGGCTCTTGAACAAACTTTGGCTGATTACCGTCCTCATTTCCTCACCACTTATCTCTATGAACTGGCAGGAATCTTCTCAACCTTCTACAAAACCGATAAAGTTCTAGATTCCCACCCAGAGATACGGAGCCGTCGTCTCGCGCTCTGCGCTATGACTCTCAATACTCTCGAAACCGGACTCCACCTTCTCGGTCTCGAAACCCTAGAGCAGATGTAGATTCGGTATTTTCGGTTCTTCCACTTTCTCTTCCACCTCCTCTCAATAAAGAGAATGAGGAATCAACGGAAAACTTACATTTGGTATATCTTAGCCAAGAGACTGCACGAAGTTAAGTAAATCTTCAAAAACAAGCACTTGATGCTCTTTCAAGAGGTCCTCGTTTCCCTCCTCAATTGCATTCCCTTTAACCAAAACCGGTTTTACCCCTGCATTTAAGCCTGCAAGGATATCCGAATCCCGATCACCAACCATATAGCACTGGTCTCGATCGAGGACATGCTTAACCATCATTTCTTCAATGAATCTTGGTGATGGCTTCCGATAGACCGGCAATTCTTCGGGAGCTTCCGGAGCAATACAAATCTCCTCAAACTTGAAACAGGGCAAATCGATGAGTTCGAGCATCCGCTGATTGCATGCTTCCACGTCCTCAAGACTATACCACCCTCTTCCCACTCCACCCTGATTGGTATGAAGAAACAACATAAACCCTAGGACCCGAGCGTAGTCCAGTGCTTCACTAACACCTGGAATCAATTCCACCCCATCTGGATCCGAAAGGTAGTCCTTGTCAAAAATCAGCGTTCCATCCCGATCCAGAAAGAGTGCTTTATTACTCCTGTTCACAACCGCCATAATCCTTTCAGTCACATCTTACACAACTTAGAGTTTAACTAGCCAAAATTAGGTGACTTAAGTCTGCTATTTGACCTCAAACATAATCTTTAATTTCGGTTCCTACTAAGAGTTTAAGTCTTGTAAAAGAATTGTTGAGGATCTCTGTAATTTTTCTGTTCTAGTGAATTTCACATCAACCTTGTACGTTCCTCAATAAAAATTACCATAGGAATAGAGGAAGAACCACCTATGGAAAAACTGAGATGTGTTTGAGGCAGATGCGCCAGATAAGACCTGGAACCCCTCAATTTTCAGACGGGGCGCAACCATGTAGCCGCACGTAATCTAGAAGCTCCTCTGGAGTGGCTGTAGAGGTACCCCATTTCCCCACCACTATTCCGGCCGCCGTGTTCGCTAAGTGCGCCGCATCTTTTATTTCAGCTCCTGCAGCCATTGCCGCTGTGAGAGCCGCGATTACGGTGTCCCCAGCACCTGATACTTCAAAAACCTCTCGAGCATAGGTTGGTATTGCCATCGTCACCTCTCCCTCTTCACTCAATAATAACCCATCACTTGCCAGAGTAACAGCCAGCAACCGTGGCTCATATTTTTCCCATATTCGACGACACACTTCTACCGCAGGGAAATCTTCGTGGATGCTCGTCTCAATTCCAGCCAATTCGAGCGATTCGGTCCTGTTTGGAGTCATCAAACTAAAGCCTTTAAATTTGAGTCGTCGCCGTGGTTTTGGATCGTAGGCGACTATGGCCTCTTTCTCCGAGGCAAGTTCTTGTACCATCTCAATCAGATTCTCGGTAATACAACCCTTTCCATAATCGGAGAAAATCACCGCATCTGCCTCTCTGACCAACTCTGCAACTTTCCCCGCCTCAAGAGATAGCCCGATTCTATATTCTTGCGGTGGAGATTCCCGATCAAGCCGACAGAGCTGTTGCTGTTGGGCTATTACTCGAGTTTTCAGGATGGTTGGAGCACTGCTACTAACGATTAGCCCATCGCATTTGATCTGCGCATCTTTCATCAACGCTCTAGTCTGTTCTCCAGCCGAATCATCTCCAATAATTCCCAAAATTGCCACCTGGCAACCGAGATCGCTCAGGTTTAGCGCTACATTGGCCGCCCCACCCAACCCGTAGGTATCTCGATTCACAGTAACAACCGGAACTGGTGCTTCAGGAGAAACTCGGGATGTTTCGCCCCATATATAGTGGTCGAGAATCACATCTCCCACCACCAAGAGTCTCAATCGGTTGATCCTCTCTAAAAGCGTTCTCACCTTATTACCCATCGATAGTGATACTTCGATAACAACTCACTACCTTCCGTTCGCAATCTTACAACGTCTTCAATGCGACACCCTCCCAAACCACGATAATACAGACCCGGCTCAATAGTGACCACAGTTCCCGTTCTCAATTTTCCACCCTGGCGACCCGCCTGAGGCAGCTCATGGATTTCCAACCCGAGCCCGTGACCCGTCCCATGAAAAAACCCCTCATTGACTCCACCTTTTTTTCCTGTTTTGAAGCCCTTCCTTTCAAAGTGATTTTGAACAAGCGAATGAATTTTTGAACCCGCAATTCCAGGCTTTAACGATTTCAACGCTAGGGTTTGCGCCTCCTTTACACACGAGACCAATTCCCGCTGACGGTCAGTCGCTCTTCCTTTTAGGAACGTACGCGTCATGTCCCCATAATAGCCGCTGTTCTTAACCCTCGGAAAAACATCTATGATGATGAGCTCGTTAGGTCGTAACGGTCCCGACCCTCGACAATGTGGATCACAGCCTTGATCACCCCCTGCCACAATCGTACCTGATGCCACCGCTCCTTTTTCAATACATGCGATTTCAATTGCCTCCTGCAAACGCTCTGATGTGAGAAGACGTCCACTCAAATAGATGCGGCCGTTCTTCACCACCGACTGGCGAAGCATCCTTTCCGCTACCCGGATTCCACTTGCAGAAGCCTGGTTTCCTTTTCGAATCGCACTTGCTTCCAAATCACTCTTAATTTCTCTTTCGGGAAATAACGGACCTTCCGATACGATTAGTCTCATACCTGACGAACGCAGCCTGAAGGCTAGCCCCGCAGGAAAATCCTCAGCAATATGGAAGGTCGAAATCCCAAACTCTCTCGCCACCAATCGAATGATTTCGGCCACGCCGCACTCCTCTCTTCTAAAGTGCTTCCTTGCTCTCGTCATCCACTCTTCAAGCGCTAATACCTCGTCGAAATTAGACTCCTTTCTTACCCGTGCATATTCGAGAGCGCTGACTATTGCATATTTCTCTGACTTTCGACTGAATGAAATAAAAGGATCCGGGACGAAGACTCCCCCAAAATACAGCTGGTCAGCGTTGCTATCCGATTCAGCGTAGATCAGAATAGATCTATCCTTTGCACCCTTTACTTTCATAGTCTGAGGCAAAGACACTTTTCAGATTCTTGTCGCTCTTACAATCATCGATTGATCGATTAAAATAGCCACATCATGTGAATTCTTTCAACTTGGAAATCGATCCTTCCTGTATTACCCGGTTAAGGAAGAAAACCAGACCTTAACAGATCACAGAATTTCGGTAATCCTAAGTATACACTCTTCCTCTCTTTTTCAAAGCGAATCTCCAATTCTCCTTATTTTGGAAGTCAAGGTTCTTCTCACGTCCATCAGGTCGCTATGAAGGGCCTAATGAACCATTGTCCCCAAAGCATGAATTTTGCTCTGCTCCTATTCCGGAATAATCCCTGAACACCTCAAAACCTGATATAAATGCATTTGATCCATGTGGTGTATCCAGCTTCACTCATCTTAGTTCTGCTGCTTTCATCCTGCTACGAACGGGAGCTGAAAACCCGTCGGGGGTCAGATAGCTTCCCCAAAGACCACTACTTCACTTTCCATCTGGAAAACAGTGAGATCCAGGTTCAACTCGCAATCAACGAATCAGAATCCACGAGAGGACTGATGTTTCGCAAGGCGTTGGCACCGAATCATGGTATGCTTTTTGTCTATTCACGTGCCGAAAAACGCAATTTCTGGATGCGCAATACCTGGATTCCTTTGGATATTGGCTATTTCACCTCCGATGGAGTTCTGCAAGAAATTCACCCAATGTATCCCCACACGGAAACCAGCGTTAGTTCTATAAACGAGCAAATTCAGTTTGCGCTGGAAATGAATCAGGGTTGGTTCATACGAAATAAAATCAAGAGAGGATGTCGTTTGAATCTAGAAGAAATCCGGAGAGCTCTCGCGGCACGAGGCTTCAACCCTGATTTCTATAATATTCAATGAATTTAACCTGCCAGATTCACCGCACACTACCCATCCTATCCCCATAGTGGGCGTACAACTCCCTACCCTCGCATGTATTCCTTAATAGATCGTCCGCCAGCATAACTCGACCCGACTCAAACAGTGTGATTATCGCCGAACCACCGAACTCGAAGTACCCTTTCTCTTCACCCCTCTCAACCAAATCCTCCCCAGATCGTAATTGACGAATGCTACCCACACATGTCGCTCCGACCTCCACCATAATCACACACCCTCCTTTATCACTCTCGATTCGGGTTAAGGTCCTTCGATTCGAAAACAGCCTCCAGATCCCTTTCCTAAGCACATAGGGATTCACTGAATATAAGTACCCGTCAATCCGGACTGGCGCACTTGTCTTTCCCGCCACCGGATAATGAAATCTATGACAGTCGACTGGACATAACCGCGAGATAACTGCACTCCCCTCCCTGTACTTTTCAACCAGAGCAGGATCCAACAGCAACGACTCCAGCGTAAACCGTTGGTCCTTAACATAGATCCCATCTATCTCCGATAGGTTCGAATACCCAAGGTGACGCCCATCCGCTGGGAAAACGATACTACTGGCACTCTTCTCAACAGGTCGCGACTCCGCCCTCAACCGGCGAATAAAGAACTCATTGAATGTCTTGAAATCGTCTATCGAAACCACGGATTCATTAAGACACACCCTGTACTTTTTACAAAACTCTGAAATCCGACCTCGACTTCCAGGCAACCTCATTCGCCATCCGTACCACTGAGAAAAAATTGAGCGCTTGACAATCGCCCAAAGCAAGATCTTCCCCATTATGGTCCCATAGGTCCATCTCAACCATGCCTCTCCATAGACCGCCTCAGTCTCAATCGCTCCCGAATAGCGATTAAAAAATCTTATAGCCCGCATCACCCCAGATCTCCAGGCCCACCGTCTGCTAATTTATCCATGGAGAGCAACTGAATTTTGCACTCAAGCATATCAAATGATAGAATTTTTAGGAGCATAATGCCTCCAATTGAAGAAAGATGTTTCACGCGAGACATTTTTTCTCGTGTTTGTAAGATTTCCTGAGAATTCAAAGGATCAATATTTACTGGCCCTAAAAACCAAACAGACACGCTTGCTCCGAATGAACTAACGCCCTATACTTATGCTATTCTCGCATTCACTGCTTCAATCTTCTAGGATAGCAACTCCGACAGATTCCGCACCCTGTCCCATCGCAACCTCGAGCCGTACAATACTCCCTGCCATAGAAAATTATCTGAAGATGCAGTCGATTCCACGAATCTTCGGGAAAAACCGCTTTGAGGTCAGCCTCGGTCTGAACTACATTTTTACCCCGCGTAAGACCCCACCGCTTTGCCAGCCGGTGAATATGAGTGTCCACCGGAAAAGTGGAAGTTCCGAAAGCCTGAGCCATTACAACCGATGCCGTTTTATGCCCAACCCCTGGTAATTCCTCAAGCGCATCGAAAGTCTGAGGAACCGCCCCACCGTGTTTCTCAAGCAGGATATATGAGAGTTTTGAAATTGCGTTCGCTTTATTATTGGAAAGCCCACAAGGACGGATTACCGCTTCAATCTTCCCTACTTGAAGCCTAGCCATTTTCTCTGGAGTGTCGGCTAAACAGAACAAGAAAGGGGTCGTCCGATTAACTCTGACATCGGTACACTGCGCAGAAAGGAGGACCGCTAAGAGTAACGTATATGGATCGCTATGCTTTAATGGTATCTCAGGATCCGGATAGAGCCGATTTAATTCCTCCTGAATGTAAGTTGCCCGCTCTTTCTTTGTCATCTTTAGATTGGGATTAAGCGTAACTATGAAATGTTAACACAAGCAA
Source organism: uncultured Opitutales bacterium (assembly GCA_964542645.1). Classification (GTDB taxonomy): domain Bacteria; phylum Verrucomicrobiota; class Verrucomicrobiia; order Opitutales; family UBA2987; genus Moanibacter. Next base: position 576,366 of record CAZIUG010000015.1, read on the forward strand.
CTTTACTTTCTCGACTTACAGGCTTTCAAACACCATTCATTAAGTCTAATGACATGCCGGACCTAGGTTACGACCCATCCTCTCTACCCAGAGAACTTAATCGCCACTATATTGCCGCCTGCGATGATGACATAGCTTTGATGTTGGAAAGGGTTGGGGCAAGCTCTCTTGAAGAACTATTCAATCACATTCCGACAAATTGCCTTTTTACTAGTCCCCCATCGCTTCCAAGGGAGTTGCTCTATGAAGAGATCCAAGAGAAATTCCAAGCGATAGCAGACAGGAACGATACTAGATCCTCGTTTCTCGGCGATGGTCTACCGCACTATAAAGTGCCTGACATTGTTCCATTTGTCTCCTCAATTCGAAATCTCACCACCACCTACACTCCCTACCAGCCTGAGCGAAGCCAAGGCACCCTGATTAGCCACTGGATTTACCAGTGCCTGCTCAGTATGTTAACCGGATTCGAAGCGATTAATTCCTCCCTCTACGACAGAGCCACCGCGATCTATGAGGCGATCTGTGCATCAATTCGACTTAGCCGGTCAGCTAAAACAGCGATTGTTCCAGAAGCGCTCTACCCAGGAGACATGCAGGTAATTGATACCCTCGCAGTCGATACCGCTGTAGAAATTGTAAAGCTACCCTTGGATCCTTTAACTGGATGTATCCCTCTTGGAGAATTGCAGAATGCCATCAATGATTGCGGTAATTCCCTGGCCTGTATCGTCTTTCCCCAAATAAACACCTTCGGTTTGCTTGAAGATGTCGATGCTCTTACCGATATATGCCACAAAACCGGTTCACGCAGCATCGCCGTGGTGGACCCAATGTTGCTATCCACGGGTGGCCTCAAGCCACCCAGCGAATTCGGCTCCCAAGGAGCCGACTTCATCGTCGGAGAGGCCCAACATCTAGCTACACCGCCCAACTTCGGGGGACCTGGCCTTGGACTATTTGGGACGCGTTTTAATCCCAAACACAGGAAAGAAATACGCTTCACTCCTGGCCGCTATGTAGGGAAAGCCAAAGATCTAGCCGGTCGAGACTGTCGCGTGATGGTCCTCTCAACTCGGGAGCAACATATAAGAAGAGAAAAGGCGACTTCCAATATCTGCTCGAACCAGGCTTTTATTGCCACAGCAGTTGGGGCCTCTATACTCGCCCGAGGCGAAAAAGGAATGACCTCGTCTTGTTACAAAGCACAAGAGCAAGCCCACCGTGCAGCCAAGATTATCACCGCGGTGAACGGTGTCTCTCTAGCTTTTCCCAAAAGACATTTCTTCAATGAGTTCGTCGTTGAGATTCCTGGGAGAACCAAAGATCTCATTGATAAAGGTAGACTCTACAATATGCACATCGGGGTCGATGTTTCAGACCGAATTAAAGGTAACCGGAACCTCCTTAAGATCTCCTTTTCCGATCGGGACTGCAACATCGAGAAACTCTCCAAATTGTTTGGGGAACTCTATGGCAGCCTAAAGTATAGTATATCGGTTCCGAAGATTCCTTTAAAATACCTACGCTCTCGACCAGTCGGTCTACCTCAATTTGAGATCGATACGATCAAATCTTACTATCTACGACTTGGTGAGCTTAACGTCAGCCCCGATGATGCTTGCTATCCCCTCGGTTCCTGCACGATGAAATATAATCCCTACCTGAATGACTGGGCGGCATCTCTTCCCGGTTTTCAAGATACTCATCCTCAGGCACCTATTGAAGATGCGCAGGGCTCACTTGAGGTGCTCTACGAAATTCAGGAGTGGTTCAAAGGCATCACAGGACTTGATGGAGTAACTACTCAACCCGTTGCAGGAGCACAGGGGGAGTTAGTCGGGCTTAAGCTCTTTCAGGCTTATCATCGTGATCGAGGAAGTAATCGCCGTGATATTGTCCTGATTCCGGAAACTGCTCACGGAACCAACTTTGCCACCGCTACAATGGCTTCCTTCGGCCTTAACTTGGAAAAAGAGGAAGAGTCGGGAATTGTTTTCCTAAGAACAGGGAAGGACGGGACCATCGATCTTGATGATCTCCGGAAAAAGACTGCGCGTTACGGCGAACGCATATGTGGGATCATGTTTACTAATCCCAATACCAGCGGTATCTTTGAAAAAGAGTTCAAGACTATCGCTGACTGTATCCATCAGACTGGAGGTCTTGTCTTCATGGACGGGGCTAATCTCAATGCCATCGCCGGTTGGGTCGACCTAGGCAAAGCTGGGGTTGATGCCGTTCACAGCAACCTGCATAAGACCTGGACCATTCCCCATGGGGGGGGAGGCCCAGGCGATGCTATCGTCGCAGTCAGCAAGCATTTAACTGATTTTCTTCCTGGAATGCAGGTTGAGAAAAAGAACGGCCAATTTTCCTTTGTTCGCCCTCCTAAGAGCATTGGGTCCTTTCATCGACACTGGGGAAATTTCGGTCACAAGGTTCGTTGCTATAGTTACCTACTCCGCCTTGGAAGAGAGGGAATCAGACGTATGTCCGCAGTCGCAGTTCTCTCAGCTCGGTATCTTTACGAGATTCTCAAGGAAATCTACCCTACCCTACCCAAAGGAGCTGAAAATATTCCACGAATGCACGAATTCATCCTTTCTCTAACTCCATCTGATTTCGATTACCTCGATAAATTCGGCATCCCCAAACCCGCTGCTATAACTAGGCTTGGGAAGCTCTTTCTCGATTTTGGTTTTCACACCCCGACCGTGGCCTGGCCCGAAGCTTACGGAGTAATGATAGAACCAACCGAAAGTTTTCGTAAAGAGGAACTAGACCGTTTCGCCGATGCTCTCAAAACTATCATGAATCTAGTTCGAGAAGTCCCTGAAACTCTGGTCGGCACTCCTTACTTTACTCCAGTTGATCGCATAGACGAAGTTGACGCTAATCGTAACCTTTGTCTCTCCGAACCCCTTTCCTCACTTCCACCACTTCACATCAATCGGATCTCTCCCCAAAACATAGCCCAGATGTCCATCAGCGAAATTCGTGATCGAATTATTACCGCCTCGGAATTAAACTCTCAAAAGTGACAAGACAGCACCAGCCTTGAACCATCTAACTTTAAGACTATGGTCTAATATATTATTGGGAGATGTCCCTTGGCAGGGAATCGTTCTTTTTTATCGATAAGGGGACGCCTGTCTGTCTTTGAAGGTACCATAAGTATTAGAAAAGCCTAAGACCACAACATTTCCAACTGTACCAATCAGCACTTGGATCACATGAAGTCGGAAGACAAGGCAACCAAGTTGCCAGACCAAATATACAGGGACTAAAAACAATTCCGATCCTGCTACCACCGTTACGTTAAATACATGATTAAGTCGTACGTGAAGCAGACTAAGTCACATCAAGAGTATAGTAAATTAGAAACAGAGATAACACAGTTGCCTTCCTCTTATCTAGCTAGTTAACTAGGATTAACACAAATGAAAATCTACCGAACCCTTGATTCTACTTTCTTGAATCTTGAAGATAATTGGTACCGTTTGGAATCGTTTTCCCTCGACAATTTGTTTAGTTCCGATGCACCGAGGGATCGATTATTCGATCTTGCAAGAAGAGAACACAGCATATCTCCACAAGAATCCCCTCTACGAGGAACTATATTACCCCCCGTCGGAAGCCAGGAAATCTGGGGTGCGGGCGTCACCTACTTTAAAAGCCGGGAAGCGCGAATAGAGGAATCGGAATCGGCCAAGGGAGGCGATTTCTACGACAAAGTCTACTATGCCGAACGTCCTGAACTCTTCTTTAAGGCAAATGCCCACCGTGTTGTTGGACACAGGGATCAGGTTGCAATACGTAGAGACTCTTCTTGGAACGTGCCGGAAGCAGAACTTACGTTGGCAATCAATCAACATGGTGAAATTTTTGGTTATGCAATCGGAAACGATATGAGCTCTCGAAGTATAGAGGGCGAGAATCCACTCTATTTGCCCCAGGCGAAAGTCTACGAACGGAGCTGCTCCATCGGGCCTTGCCTCTGTGTTCCTGAGTCTCCACCCCCACCTTCCACTATCATCTCCCTCTGTATCTCTCGTGATGGGACTGTGGTCTTCTCAGGCGAGACAACTCTATCTCAGATGAAACGCCAACTCGTTGAATTGGTAGAGTACCTTTTCCGACAAAACCCTTTCCCAAACGGTGCCTACCTTATGACCGGAACTGGAATCATTCCCGATTCTGATTTCACTCTTACAAGTGGGGACGAGATCTCCATGACCATCGACTTTATTGGCACGCTGGAAAATACCGTCGGGTAGTATAAAGGCTAAGCGCCGATAAACCTTCACTCTTAACGGAGGAACAGTTTTGTCTATGCCCGGCCCCATGAGACAAAGACTCATGAAAGGCCACGCCACAGCCATGACTTTTACAAGATTTAAATGGGTTCGCCTGGCCAAGTAACCAGAAGACTTGAAGCCAGAAATAAAACGCTACCATTTACCCTTTAACAGGTATGGTATGCCTTAAAATCAGAAATGGGATTAGCGTCTTTCACACCGAGAAACGGTTGTATGAGAATATGTCCCTTCAAAATCCCTATTCAACCGTAATATCTATACTGTGCGACATCGTGTTCCCAAACGACCGGTGGTTCGCATCCGCAAATTGCAGAGTCAATTTATACTTTCCAGGTTCCAAGTCTAACTCCGCTTCCGTCTGGCCCGCCCCAAAATGTCGATTAATATCGTCATTCGGAATCACAGCTCCCTTCGGATATTTTGGCCCAATGTTCACCAGGATATGATGATGACCTGTACCATCAACCACCCCTTCAGATATTGGTCGAACCTCCATTCCATTTACCCCCATCATAACCCTCACCGGACTTGACACAGTGGCCCCATCCAAGGGTTCGATAAAAAAAACTTGCGGCGGCACCTTTTGTTCTGACTCCGGTGCCGAACAACCTAAGAGTGAAAAAAGATAGATTATGAGAAAACAACAAATCCTAAACATTTGGATAGGGATCATAGATTAAGGCCCAGAACTCGACCGCAGGGGTTATCCAGTATTTTATGCACCACTGCTCAGCAACTAACAGAATTATCGGAAAGGTTACTTGCAATAAGAAAATATAATTAACCCTTCACTTAATTATGAAGCCGCGGAAGGACGATGGCCGAATCTCCGAACGATATTCGACATTTCTTATGAATGGCTCAAGCTGCTCTTCGATTTCCGCCCGAAATCCAGTCACCTCTTCTTCAAGACCTTCTGCTTCCACGAGAACACGTCCGTCGGGCAAATTTTTTACATACCCTGAGACCTCGAAACCCTTTGCCAACTGCAAGGTATGGTAGCGAAACCCTACCCCCTGCACCCTGCCTGAAAAGTGAAGAATTATGCGATGGACAGTATCACCCATGTCAACGAGACTAGATTTCACCTTGGAATATGACGAGATCAAAAACTGTAGGCGAAGGTTGCGTCCAACATCTCGCCCTTTGCTATTTCCAAAAGAACAAGCTAAGCTAAATTCTCGAATTTTGTTGCATTCCCGACCAGGCATACCAGATTCCAGTTCTACTTGCACTCTTTGCGATGAGAAGCTTTGAGAACGAAGGCGATTTCGAGGGAGATTGGGAAGATAAAGGTGAGATCGCTTGGGGAGAAGGCGAGTGGCGAAAGTATCTCTCTAAATCCAGGGACGAAGTTGAGAGATTTTTAGCCTACTACATGGAATTCCAAGACGACACCGAGCGCTTGGACAAAGTTGCTTGTCTCATGGGCTGGGATTCCGAAGAATGGCTAGGGACTGAGTCCATGCTTCTCTCTGGAAGTGGGAAGGACTCTATTCAACCCCGAAAGTTTGAAGAGGACGATCTTGATGAAGACATTAATGGTGATCCATATACCCTGCATCGTCATCCCGTATACGTCGCAACACAGGCACTGTATTTAAAAATAAGAAGGCATTGGGAAGAAATTCTGGCCAGGGATGCTGATCGTATTCCGCAAAAGACAATTTGGAAAACCTCAGATAGTCTCCGTATAGGCGAAAACAACGCGATTCTGGCGATTTCCTCTTTAGATATGGGTGATTTCTCTCTGGCTGTATGTCACTTAAAGTCAGCTCTTAGCGCGATTAATGAGACTCTTGAAACGCAGCTAGCGCTCTCCCGAAATTTACTCAATAAAGCGGTTTATCTCCATGATTCCTGTTGTGTATGCCTCTTCGACCTAAGAGAGATTTGGCTCCGAACGATTAGAGATTCACGCGAACAGGCGAACCACTATTTCGGAGAAAACGAGTAGATTTGATTTCCCATTAACTCGTCGGCCATCAAACCTGCTCGGAAACTTTGCAAACTCTCTAGGAAGATATTCGCACAAGATATTAGGCTCTTTTTGCGTTTTCACTAACTAGGCGGAAAAACAACTCAAATTCCTAAAGAATTGAGTAAGCCACCGTTACCCCAGCCAATGCGATCGATACCATGCTCATCAATTTGATGAGGATGTTGAGACTAGGACCAGAAGTATCTTTGAAGGGATCGCCCACCGTATCGCCGATAACCGTCGCCTTATGTGCATCGGACCCTTTACCTCCAAGATTTCCTTCTTCAACGTATTTCTTGGCGTTGTCCCAAGCTCCTCCCGAATTAGCCATGAAAACTGCGAGGACGAAACCAGAACAGAGTCCACCCGTGAGGAGACCAATAACTCCTGCCGGGCCGAAAAGAATACCCGTTATAACCGGGGTTCCCACGGCAACGAGAGATGGCATAAGTATCTCCCTCTGAGCGCCACGGGTGGATATCTCCACACATCGGGCGTAATCCGGTTCAGCATCACCCTCCAATATCCCGGGAATCTCTTTGAACTGCCTTCTAACCTCCTCTACCATCGATGAGGCAGCCCTACCTACTGCATTCATGGTGAGCCCACAGAACAGAAAGGCCATCAACGAGCCAAGGAAGACTCCGACCAGCACCACCGGATTAATCAATGTGATCTGAAAATAGTTGATGAAATCATAAAAAGAAGCGCTCTCCAAGGGAATCTCTCCTCCGTCCGGCATCTTTAATATTCCCCCCTCCTTCGCTAAGGCAGCTTTCAATTGTTCAATATAGGACGCCAACAATGCCAAAGCGGTCAAAGCTGCCGATCCAATAGCAAAGCCTTTGCCTATTGCAGCAGTTGTGTTTCCCAATGCATCTAACGCATCGGTTCGCTCTCGAACCTGCGGATCGAGCCCACTCATTTCAGCATTTCCTCCTGCATTATCGGCAATAGGACCATAAGCATCTGTCGCTAAGGTAATCCCAAGGGTCGACAACATACCAACAGCTGCAAAACCAATTCCATACAATCCCATTGAGATATTACTGAAATTAAAGCCAGAGGAAAAAAGGTATGCTAGAATAATTCCTGAGGCCACCGCCACAACGGGGATTACAGTTGATATCATTCCGGTCCCAATACCTGAAATGATAACGGTCGCTGGACCTGTCTCTGAACTCTCGGCTATACCCCGTGTCGGCTTGAAAGAGTGAGAGGTGTAGTGCTCTGTTGCCTTACCTATAACGATTCCAACCACCAGACCCGTTACAATCGCGGCCCAGAGCCCAAGGCTGTTCTCAATGCCTAGGAGTCTCAAAAGCAGATAGGAACCAATCACGACTAAGATTGCACTTGTGTTAATCCCTCTGTCGAGGGCATGTAACAGCGCTCTTTGATCAGCCCCCTCTTTCACTCTCACAAAATAGACACCAAGCACCGAGAGTAGAGCACCTAATCCTGCTACCAACATCGGTGCAATCACCGCTTTGACCTGCAAATCAGGGAAGTCAATAAAAGCAGCCGCTCCCAATGCTGCTGTGGCTAGGATGGATCCACAATAGGACTCAAACAGATCGGCACCCATTCCGGCAACATCGCCGACAAAATCTCCCACATTATCGGCAATAACAGCCGCATTTCTTGGATCATCTTCCGGTATACCGGCCTCAACTTTCCCTACCAAATCAGCTCCTACATCAGCCGCTTTCGTATAAATTCCTCCTCCCACACGAGCAAAAAGTGCCTGAAGAGAGGCTCCCATTCCATAGCTTAGCAGAATAGTCGTCACAATAAGCAGATTCCTCCCACCTTCCTCTCCCCCAATCGGGTAAAGACGCACCAGCACAGCAAACCAAACACATATTGCCAGAAGACCCAACCCCACAACGGAAAGTCCCATAACCGCACCGCTGCGAAATGCGACCCGCAGTCCGTGGTCAAGCGAATTCTGAGCCGCTCTGGCAGTACGACTAGCGGCATGGGTCGCCGTTTTCATCCCAAAAAATCCAGCTAATCCCGAAAAAAAGCCCCCCGTAATAAAAGCAAGCGGAGCCAGAGGATGTTGTACTTTCAATCCGAAGGCAAGAAACACAAACACAATCAAGAGAAGTAGGAAAACAATCACCACAACCTTGTACTGTTGCCGTAAATAGGCATGCGCTCCCGCAGTAACGTGGGCAGCGATGGTCTTCATGCGCTCGGTCCCCTCATCCTCCGCTTTCATTTGCCGGAAGAAATTCCAAGCGAAGAACAAAGTAATTACAGCAGCAATAGGGGCAATCCAAAATATAGGTTCCATCTATCTAAAAAATGAAATTATAATTCTAAAAGCTCGAGATATTAGGAAAATGCGAGAGAGTTCATACAGAAAGCCTCATAAACCTTCCTAGGCTAGAGCTAACAGTCTCGACGCAGCGAACAATCTTCGCTCTCAGTTTGTCAAGTCTGATTATGATAACGGTGTCTCTCTTTTGACTATCGAACCTGCAGCCGAACTTCTCCAAGGCTACCGAATCTACCAACATACTCTCCTTTTTCTACAGGCATTAGACCTCCTATCGCTCCCGTCAACAAAACCATCCCCGGTTCTAATGTCCAACCCTTCGATAGGACGTGATTCGCTAGCCACAGCGCTGCCATCCAAGGATCACCCATTACCTCATTTCCTTTCCCTTGGTTAACTAACGAACCGTTCTTTAAAAGACCGACTTCAACTTCTCTCAAGACAACATCCCGCTGAGCTATACGCTCACCCACTACGAACCCAACAGCCGAAACGTTCGCCGCCACAAGATCTATCAATGTGAGTTTTTCTTGATTCCTGAACCCTAAATCCGGCAACTCCAATGCCGGTGCGATCCAGTTTATTTTCCTCTTGAGATATTTGATTTTGGAAATCGGACGACGAATTGGTTTACCCACGATAAATGCAATTTCGGTTTCGATCATTAACTTCTGATGGTGGGCCAAAATCACCTCGGCCCGGGAACCCAAGTCCATCGTTTCAAGGAGAACTCCTGACAACGGCTCGGCCGATTGAAACCGGTCTCTCCCAGATTTACTCGTAAGCCCCGCCTTAAAACCGACTACCCTACTCTCGCCCCGAATTCCTTCAACGAATTTTTTCTGAATCTGATAAGCCTCATGAAGAGTGATTCCCGGCACTGAAGTCGAGATCAAGGGCAAGAGCCTCCCATCTCGAAACGCCCAAATTAATGATTTGATACCTTCCTCTTCTTGGCTCTTCAAAGGTGTGAGTAAGACTAACCCAACAATTGAGAGTACCGATCCAGTTTTCTGAATCTCTTTTTTCAAACTGCACTTTAGCATTTTTACCTGCTGCTAGTGTCCAATGCTTACCTAGGGCTCTATGGGATTAATGATTTGATAACCTGAAATCTGATTTTCATCAGGCTTATAGAATTCTTTTTAACTCATCGACTAGTGCATCCCGCAAAACCATGGTCTCCTCTCGTGTCTTCATATTGCGCAGTTTGATCGTACCCCCCTGCAGCTCCTCAGAACCATAGATGAGAGCAATTTTGGCTCTCTTCTCTACAGCTAATCCAAACTGCTTCCCGAATCCCTGCTTTCGGAAAGTATATTCGACCCGAAAATTTAATCGCCTCAACTTAGCGGCATCAGCCAAAACGACTTTCCTTTCATTTTCGCCCCCGAATACCATAAAGATTTCTGGAGCATTCTTGTTATCGACTCCTAGCTCTCTTTCTTCGAGCAAATTGGCCAAAACCACATCTCCCATTGCGAAACCCGAAGCCGGCATATCCGCATAACCCAATTTCGCAAGTAAACCGTCATATCTTCCGCCGGCGAAAAGGGACCGCGATTCCCCCTGCTTTTCGAATGCTTCGTAAACAAATCCCGTGTAGTAGGCCAGCCCTCTCACAATTCCTAGATCTAGCTTGAGGAAAGCTATCAGCCCCATCGCCCTCAGGAGTTCCAAAAGTTCTTCCCACTCGGCAAGTCGGCTCTCAATCCTAATCAAGGCTCCCGATGAGGATACCTGCTTATGGAAAAACTCCCTGATTTTAACGACCGTATCACAATTTATTAACTCCTCAACCTGAGTCAAAAAAGCCTGCTTTCGGGAGCCTAAGTAAGGATCCAGTTGCTTTACAAGAGTCGCACGGTCTTGTCGCTCAATCTTGTCAATAAGCGAGAGAACTCCACTCGCTTGGTCCCCTTCCAAGTCAAAGGCAGAAAGAAAATCCATCCATAATTCCCGATCGCTCAGACGAATAACAAAGTCAGTTTCTCTTAACCCAAATCCGATCAGGCTTTCGATGCCCAATGCAATTAATTCGGCATCGGCCGCTACTCCCTCTTCCCCTAAAATGTCAGCATTAAATTGGAAAAAAGCCCGAGTTCGGCCTTTCTGAGGTTTCTCATATCGAAAGTGCTCTCCAATATTGAACCATTTAACTGGTTTTTTTAGACTCTGCTGCCGAGCCCCGACCAACCGTCCTAGCGAAGGTGTCATCTCGGGCCGCAATGCCACTTCCCGACCCCCTCTATCCAAAAAGGAAAATAGCTGCCCTACAATCTCTTCCCCACTCTTTTCCTTGAAAAGCTCTAGGGGCTCAAGGATGGGGGCGTCGTACTCTTCGAAACCGAAGCAAGTAGCCGCATTCCTCCAAACCTCGAAAATATAATTGCGCAGCGCGCAACGGTCGGGATAGTACTCCCGAAACCCCGGGAGGTTTTCGAACATCACCCGACTATTTAAATTTAAATGGGAAAAGGATACCCATAATTAAGACTTTACTCGCTAACCCGATCGAGTTCGAGGCGTTTGAGATCGCCTTTTAACTCCTTGCCAGCCTTAAATTTGATCACCGCTCTCTTGGGGATTACGACGTCGTTCTCCGGCTTATTGGGGTTACGTCCAATTCGCGATTTTCGCACCTGAATCTCAAACACACCAAAATTTCGCAACTCCACATTCCTCCCCATGGAGAGGGCCCCTGCAATTGAATCTAGAGTCAATTGTACCACCTCGCGGACTTCCTTCTGAGCAAACCCGGTTTTATCATAAATACCCAGTACAATGTCTCGCTTCGTAAGGTTCGCTGGCATATTGATTGTATTCTACACTCTCAGAGCTATATTTCGATAAAAGTTTAACTATCTGATACTTCTGTAAATCCAATTGACCTGTCAACCCATTTATTATGAGTGAGAAAGAGCCTACAAACCCCTTTGAGGATCTCCAAAAACAGATCCAAGATGCACTTCGGAATCCGAACATTGGTTTGAATCTCCACAAATCGGCCACGTCCGAACAAAAACCAGAAGGCGATGATGAGAAAGAATCTCAGAGTCCTGAAGAAAACGAGGAGGTGGTCCTGAAACGGATTCGAGAATTCAACCTGCGTCCTAGGGAGATTCGTGATTATCTTAATCGGTTTGTAATCAAACAGTTAGAGGCTAAAAAAGTCCTTTCTGTTGCGATCTGTGACCATTACAACCATGTTCGCCAATGCATTGAAAAACCAGATCTGATCCATCGAAACTTTCAAAAACAGAACATTATCCTTCTTGGACCGACTGGGGTTGGGAAAACATATCTCATGCGATGCATAGCTAAACTGATTGGAGTCCCTTATATCAAGGCGGATGCAACCAAGTTCTCAGAGACTGGGTATGTCGGCTATGATGTAGAGGACTTGGTCAGAGACCTCGTTAAGGCTGCTAACGGTAACGTTGATTTAGCTCAGTACGGAATAATCTACATCGACGAGATCGATAAGATTGCTTCCGTAGCTACTGGCCATGGACGCGACGTATCCGGGAGGGGCGTCCAGATCAATCTCCTAAAGTTGATGGAGGACACCGAGGTAAATCTTCTCAGTCCCACAGATATCACGTCCCAAATGCAAGCAATGATGGAATTATCCCGAGGTGGGCAACCCAGAAAGAAGTCAATCAACACTCGTCATATTCTCTTCATCGTAAGTGGTGCATTCGATAAGCTTGCCGACATCGTTAAGAAACGGATCGATAATTCCCAAATCGGGTTCAGCAGTTCCCCGGCAGACTTTGAAGACTCAAAATACAACTTCCTTAGATTCGTCGAAGCCTCCGACCTCATTAATTTTGGCTTCGAACCAGAATTTATCGGAAGACTCCCAGTCCGAGAGATCTGCGAACCACTCTCAGTAGAAGACCTTACCAATATCCTTCTAAGCTCGGAAGGGAATATACTCGAGCAGTACCGTCTCGACTTTAAAGGCTATGGCCTCGATCTCAAAATCGACGAAAAGGCCATTCGAGAGATCGCCCAACGTGCACATAGCGAAAAGACCGGGGCTCGGGGTCTCATGACGGTGCTGGAACAAGCCTTTCGGAACTTCAAATTCGAATTGCCCTCCACCGCAGTGAAATCGTTCTCTGTTACGAGTGACACTATAAAAGATCCTGGAAAGGCTTTGGACGAGCTCCTCAAACAGAATGAGGACGCCCAAAGGGAAGTCATGAAAGATGATATTACGGCATTTACCAAACGGTTTAAAGATGACCATGATTTGGCTCTGGAATTCGAAGAGGAAGCCTGCAAAGCCTTGATCGATGAGTCACTTCACTCAAAAAAAACAATCCGAGCGCTTTGCGAGGAGAAATTTTGCGATTTCGAGCACGGCCTTAAGATCATCTTCCGCAATTCCGGAGAGGATTCATTCTCCATTTCAAAGGCAATTGTCGAGGATCCGGACAAAGAGCTCTCCCAAATGGTCGTTGCCAGTTTTGACGAGAGGAAGAACGAAAATTAGGAAATAAAAGAATCTGATGTAAAACAAATAAGCCGTACCTTCGATCCCAAGGCGTCTAAAGATTAGAATCCAACAAGGCTAACAACACAGAAATCTGTTTCAGATCACATACCGTTAAGATCAAAGTACTGCGCGGAATCCAGACACAGAAAAATTCCTTAATCCTCCCTTTAGATGATTTTAGCTAAAGATTTCCATCATAATCCTGATTCAGATAGAATAAACGAAATTTTTGCCGCCATAGCCGACCGCTACGATCTCACTAATCACGTACTCAGCATGGGGCTAGACTTCTACTGGCGCTCTGTCCTGGGTAGGATGGTACAGAGTCGAAATCCTCTGACCCTTCTAGACTTGGCTACAGGAAGCGGTGATGTCGCCATTGCTTTGGCCCGAAGACTGGGACACCCGGTCCATATTACGGGAATGGACTTTTGCCCACCCATGCTACAAATAGCTCAAAAGAAATTTGAGCGTCGAAGAAAACCTGGATGGGCGCAACTTGAATTCAGACTGGGGGACTGTCTTGAAATACCGTGCCCAGATAATTCTTACGAAGCCATCAGCATTGCTTTTGGCTATCGAAATCTTAAGGATCGAAAGCAAGGGCTGAGTGAAATGAAACGAGTGCTCAAGTCTCCAGGTGGGACACTTTTTATCCTTGATTTCAGCCAACCGGTAAAATGGTTTCAACCCCTCTATTTCACCTACCTCAACTTCCTCCTACCTAAGATCGCTACTCTCATCACAGGCAGGTCTGATGCATATCTTTATCTCGCCGACAGTATCTCTAATTTTCCGGATAAGGAGTCACTTCGACAAGAAATCCTCCAAGCCGGTTTCTCCCATGTAAGTGCCTGCGGTCTCTCCCTCTCAACCGTAGCAATTCACACCGCCGTCTTATAAAGCTTCGACCGGACGGTGTTTTCAAATTTTCTTATGAGACTATTTGTTAGTGATCAGAAGGACCGCCAAAAGTAAAAAAATCCTACTGGAAAGATCTTCCGCAACCGCAAGTCGTATTTGCATTTGGATTTCTAACTTCGAAGCCCTTACCGTTGAGGCCATCATCAAAGTCCACTTCCGAACCTTTGAGATGTTCCAAACTATCTGAAGCAACTAAGATCGGAATTCCCAGACTCTCGATCTCGGTATCACCCTCCACCTTAAGATCGAAAGACATCGCGTATTCAAGACCTGAGCAGCCTCCTTCTTCAACCGCCAGCCTCAGCCGTCTCTCAGGATCATTAATGTTCCCAGCCAACTCAAGTACGCGTTTGGCAGCCCTCTCTGTTAATCTAATCATGACCTTTAATTAACACCCAGCTTTATTTTTAAGTATACCTCCGTGAGAACCCGATCCTTCTCTTGTATTGGCTCTTCTACAACCATTCCTTTGTAACCAGACTTCTAAAAGAAGGGTTTAACCCTTTTCAAAGATTTCCACATCAACGTATTGCAATCTCCTAGATTTCTCTCTCTAATAATTTCGCATTTTAAGCAAATCAAATATATAGAAACATATCCGGATTGAAACCTCGGGCAGCATATGTAATAATCCTGTCAAGATCCCTTCTTGGATAAGGTTATCTCTGAAAGAGACAAACCACAGCCGAGAGGAGGAGGAACATACTCGAAACGAGTGTCCGCCGATTTCGCAAACCTGTGAAATTAATATCTCACAAACCGATCGATACACTGGATAGATCTGGGGACGCGAGTTAGTCGCTATCAAAAGGCTAGCAATTCAATCACCTCTCTCAAATTCCAGCCCCACGATAATAGTTACCGTCCCATAAATGTGTCGCCCGCTAACTAAGTAGAGGAATTTTGAGAACAATATTTTCCGCGAATCGTAATCAAAAATTGTTAGAAGCTTATTCGACTATTGACAGGAAGCAATCACTCGTTGCCCTCCGATCTATCGCTGAATAATGGGGTTAAAATCGTTGGTAAGCACTGGTTAAAACTCCATTCACACAGAAATCTTCACTGCTAAACGACACCTAAGATGCCAGTTCAAGGGCTACATCAGGTCCAAAAACAGATCCAGACACAAGTGCTGGCGCCTCAATTGCGCCAATCTCTGAAGATCCTTCAGGTCCCGGCTCTTGAGCTACGTAACACCATTTTGGGAGAGCTGGAGTCGAACCCAACTCTCGAGGAACTCCCCATGGACGGAATCAGTATTGAGGAGAGAAGTGAAACGGATCGGACTCCAGAACGGGAAACCGATGGCAAGGAACTTGATTTTCTTGATGACCACACTGCACTTAGCCAACTCAACGAGGATCTGAGGGAATTCTATGCTGAAGAAAATGCTTTTACTCGCTACACCAACGACGACACCAAAAAAAGACAGTACTTTTTTGATTCTTTGACCTCCGAAACCTCACTTCAGGAGCATCTTATGCGACAAGCAGAGATGAGCGACATCGATCCGGAAGTAATCACAGCGTTTGAATTCATTATTGGAAGCCTGGATGATAAGGGCTTTCTCACCTCCTCACTTTCCGATATCGCTCTTCTTGCGGAACTTCCACTTGCTATCATAGAAAGTGCACAAACCCTTCTTCGGAGTCTTGACCCTCCCGGCATCGGTTCTTCTGGTGTTCAGGATTGCCTACTCCTCCAACTGAATCTGGGAGGCAAGAAAGACAGCCTCGCAGGACAAATCATCACGGATCATTTTGGGCTCTTACTTAGAAATCGGATCCCTGAACTCGCCCGCCAAACCGGTAATAATGTCGAGGCTGTGCGAAAGGCCATCGAAGACATCTCCGCCCTTGATCCTGCGCCCGGAAGGCGTTTTGGGGAAGACAGCAATCGCGTTGTGATTCCGGATGTTCGAATCTTCAGAGAGGAAGATGAATGGATTGTCACGATGAATAGCGACTTTATCCCTAGGTTGAATTTGAGCGACACCTATAAGAACCTGATAGCCAAAGGATGTTTACCGCCCAAGGAGAGAGATTACATTAGAGACAAGATAAAGTCTGGACGATTCCTCATCAACTCGATCGAGCAACGGCAGAACACGGTGGAACGAATCGCTCGTGAAATCCTCAGCTTTCAGAAGGATTTCTTTGAGAGCGGAGTATCGAAATTGCAACCACTGACTATGAGTCGTGTAGCCGAAATCGTTGGTGTGCATGAAACGACCATTAGTCGTGCAATTGCAAACAAGTATATGGAAACGCCTCACGGCGTCTTCAGTTTCAAGTACTTCTTCACTACGGGTTACACATCCCACTCCGGCGAAACGGTTGCCAATACATCAATCAAGGACCTAATCGCCAAAATAATTGAAGGCGAGAATCCAATGAAGCCATTGAGTGACCAAAAAATTGTCACCGAACTAGCTTCCCGTAATATTAGGATAGCCCGGCGAACAGTGGCTAAGTATCGTGAAGAATTGCAAATTCCTCCCACCAATCTTCGGCGACAATATAACTAGTCGGTCATTAAAATCTTCTGCTGAAACCCTACCGGTGTGAACCTTCCTGACAGGATCCTGCTTCTCGATGCCAGCTCTCTACAAACTCATGTTGGTATCTTCGAAGAAGGCCGATGGCTATACCGCCATAGATCAGATGAGGAAGCACTTAATTCTGTTTTCCAAGGAGCTCAAAACTGTCTGGCCAAAACCGGTCTGAAGCTTCTCGATCTACAAGGATTTGTATTCTGTGCGGGTCCAGGATCCACTCTTGGGATTAGAATCACGACCATGGCTATTAATGGCTGGAGGAGCTTTCCCTCCCATCAAAACATTCCCGTTTTTAAATACTACAGCCTCGAAGCAGTTGCCTACCTCTTAATCGAAAAAGGCACATCCCCTCCTTTTACTCTCGTGTCTGATCTTCGGAAAGACTTGTGGAACCATCTCGATGTGGATAGGGATGGCAACCTCTCACCCCTAAAGGTGATAAAGCGTGAGGAAGTAGAGCGCATATCTCATCTCCTATTTCATATCCGACAGCGAAACCAATGGCTCGAACCTCCTGGGAATGCTACTACAATTCCCTATTCTCTTGAAGATCTTCCCGAAGTCATTCTCAAACATCAACTCCTCCTGAGGGTCTCATCCGCCGAGGCTTTCGTCCCTCAGAAAACCGAATACAAACCCTGGAACCCAAATTGAAAAGGGATGAGCAGACATCCAGGGAACTCTGACCATGGAAAACTTGGCTGTCTCTTCCCGAATCGAACTGGGATCAACCTAACCTACAGAATGGGAAATTCGCAATCCATAGCCATATCGTAATTTACCTTCTTGAAAGCAGGGTGAAATGGTTCAACCACATTGAAACAATTGCTAAAGTAGCTGCTCTTTGACTGATTTATGGAAAGGAAATCGATATTTTATCCCTCAACTCGAAGGGAATTTCTTCGTAATAGCGCCCACGGGATCGGGCTTCTAACTTCATATCAATTAGTACCTTCTTTCTTTACATATACCAACTTGACGGGTTCTCCAAGCCTGGCAAAGGATCGAAAAGTAATCGTCCTGATTCAACTTGTCGGAGGTAACGACGGTTTAAATACAGTAGTTCCATTGTGTGATTCCAACTATTTTAGACTCAGACCTAACCTTGCCCTCACTACAAAAGATCTAATTCCTATTGGCAAAAATATAGCTTTAAATTCCGCTTTGAAGCAGTTAGCCGACCTTCACTTAGATGGAAAAGTCTCCATCATCCAAAACGTCGGTTATCCAAATCCGAATCGGAGTCATTTCCGATCCTCTGAAATCTGGGAAACAGCCTCAGATAGCGATGAATTTGTCTCCACGGGATGGCTGGGTCGCTATTTTGACAATCACTGTACTAATCGTTCCTCCTCCGACCATCCTTTGGCGATCCATGTCGGCAATCAGTTTCCTCAGACATTCCGGTCAACCGAACCTCAAATTATTTCGGGAAGCACTCGAGAATTTCCACGTAGCGTCCGAAACAATTCACTCGACCAATATGGGAACTTCCCCACTTCTGAAACTCACGGTGGAAATCTGAAAATCCCCCAGCATAAGTTAACGAAAAGGGGCGTAACAGAGGAGAAAATACGGTTTATCACTGAAAAATATCTACCTCATATCGACTATCCTCAGTCACGCCTCAGTGCAGATCTACGAAGTGTTGCGGCGTTAATTGTCGGAGGCTTGGAAACTCGGGTATTTTTCGTCTCCCATAGTGGTTATGACACCCATACTAACCAGGAAAAACCGCACCGTCGGCTCCTTCAAGAGCTCTCTTCAGCGATGGCTGCATTTCAGAAAGACCTCGAAGCCAATCATCTAGAAAACCAAGTCCTAACCATGACTTTCTCTGAATTCGGACGCCGCCCTGGGGAGAACACCAGTGGAGGAACGGATCATGGGACTAGTGCCCCTCTCTTTGTCATGGGTGGCCAAATTAAGAAAGGCATAGTCGGAACCGCACCTTCTCTCGCCCTAGACCCCACTCAAGACTTACAATTTTCTACCGATTTTCGACAGGTCTATTCCACCATCTTAGAAAACTGGTTCCACTGCTCCAGCCGTCACATACTCAATCGGACCTTCTCTCCTTTAGATTTTGTGTGAGGCCTTGAAAAGGGCTATTCCTACTTTAAACGCGTCTAAGAAATTCTGGTTCTTCTCCAACTCTAGCTCGGGAATAGAATCTCCGCCATTCCTTTATCTCCTACGGATGAGATTGCCCACCCATTCTAGCATTAAGCCGTTCAAATCTCATCACAGCACTATTCGAATCCCCCGACGTAAATAAGCAGGAACGTCAAGATTCTCACCATCGTATATATTTGGATCGGTCGTTTCGAAATATCCTCGCTGTTCCTCCTCCCTGCAGAAATCAAACTCCTCTTGTTCGCGTTTCACCGAGTTATTCTTTCGAATCAGCTTTGAACGGTGGACGGGTTTCAGCTGGGCTTCCGTCTCTAATTCTGGATTTTTGGCTTCGGATTGCCTGTTCTTAAACGACGACAAGCTTTTGGAAGGACGATATCGACCTCGTCCTTCGATATCGGTTGTTCCCAACACGCAGATACTGAGACTTGCAGATAGATTCTCATCGATCGTCGCCCCGATCAAAGTACTCTCCTTACTCCCAAATTTCTCCGCGACAATCGTAAGGATCTCATTGACTTTGGTCATTGTAAGATCAGTTCCCCCTGAGAGATTGACAATCAAGTTATCAGCCCGTTTGGAAAACTCTGGTGTATGAAGAAGTGGACAGATCATTAAATCGTCGACCGCTCGACCAACAAAATCATCTCCACTCCCTTTTCCCATGCCGAAGAGCGTCTTGCCGCCTCGGGATTCAAAAATTTTTTTTAGGGAAGAAAAATCGATATTAATCAAGCCAGTCTCAAACAACATTGAGCAAATCGATCGTATACCCTTGGTAATCCATTCATCGGCCAAGGAAAACGCCTCCAGAACGGTTGCATCTTCATCCGCCTGTTGAAGAAGAATATCATTTGGTAAAGGAATTACGGCATGGCATATCTTCCGCAATGAAACTAGGCTATCCTCAGCCTGCCGATGGCGCCGTGATCCTTCAAGAGTGAATGGAAGAGTGACAAATGCAATCACAACGGCTCCGACTTCAACTGCCGTCTCCGCCACTATCGGGGTACTTCCACTTCCCGTACCGCCTCCAAGACCAGCAATCAAAAAGATTAAGTCAGCTCCCGATACGATTTTTTTAATACTATCGCGATCGGCCTCAGCCGCCTCTCTTCCGATCTTAATCTCTCCCCCAGCTCCTAACCCCCGAGTAATGGGCTTACCGATCATAAGTTTCTCGCTAATCGGAGAAGAAGCCAATACTTGGCCATCGGTATTGACCGCAGCTAAATTCACCCCTCCTAGGTTATCGAGTTTCAGCCGATCGACAGTATTGTTCCCAGCACCCCCTACACCAATGACCTTTACTTGAATCAGATCACTGGCCGCTTTGTCCTCCGACACTTCGTTGGAATCCTTCGAGTTTCCCTCCTCCATTGGCCTATCCATCATACAAGATTGAAAATCCTTGCGACTTTCTTCATCAATCCATCGGATGGATTGTCTTCCTTTTCGGTTTGCTGAGCCGTTAGTCCATAATGCAGCAATCCTAAAACCGTGCTATACTCGGGCTTTCGCAAATCTTCGCGTACCCACAAGGGATTCTCTCCTGCTCTCACCGTGACCCCCAAAATGCTTGTTCCCAAGGAAATAAGACCTTCCATACGGGAACCCCCTCCAGTTAGTATCACCCCAGCCGGTACCTGGTCCGCGGTCAACAAAGGACCGAATTCTTTCAGCAGAATACTGAACAGCTCAACCGCCCTAGCATTTAGAATCTTATAAATAGCCAATTTCGGTATCGGACGGTCCCCGATAGTTAGATCTCCAATCAACCAAACATAATCTCCTTTGTCAGAATCATCTATTTCCGCTTTGCCAAAATCCAGCTTGAGTTTTTCAGCCTGTTTAGCACTGATCCGAAGTCCCAGACTCAAATCGTTAGTAAAGTGATCACCACCTATTCCAACTACTCCGGTCTTTAGGATCCTTCCCCCACGGTAAAGAACATAGTCAGTCGTACCACAGCCCACATCCAAGACTAATACACCATGCTGCTTCTCGGACTCTGTCGCAATCATCGATCCAGATGCAATGCTCGAGACGATCATGTCCTGTACCGGCACACCATACGCATTAATCACATGCAGATGATCACCTATCTTCTTTTCATCGGCATGCAAATGCCAATAACATACTTCTATCTGATCGCCTTGCATCCCGATTGGCTTCTCCACTGCCCGCCCATCCAGTAGGAAACCACTCTGAACATGGTGGATGAATACTCTGCCCTGTGGAAGTGCCTTTCTCTTTGCCTCTTCAACTCCTCGCCTGATGTCTTCCACTCGAACAACGTTACTAGAAGAACTTACCGTAACCGATCCTCTATTGGAGAATCCCTCTAAATGGGAACCCGATTGAGAGAGGTACACACCCTCGATAGGCACTCCCGCACTCTTCTCAGCTGTACTAATCGCTGCATGGGTAGAATTGCTGACGGATCGAAAGTCTGTTATTTCGCCTTTCTTCACTCCTACGGCTGTCGATTGACCCAGGCCGATAATATTTAAGCTCCGTTCTCCGATCAACTGACCAACGAGAGCGACCACCTTAGAAGTCCCAATTTCTACTGCTCCAATAAACTGTCTCTGTGTCATGGATTGGAATGCATTCTCGGGTTCAATTTTGAGTAAAACTCAACCACCACTTGGTCGCCCTTCGAAAGATCCACTCGTTTCAGATACTGTATCCCCCAATCTTGTGCTTGCTGCAGGATACGATTAAGCTTCTCTAGCTGTGCAGGAAATTCAACAGGAGAGAATGCAATTTCTCGGACATTCTCACTCCGTATTTTTATCATCCCACGGTATGGATTTCCTTCGCCTAGGCAATCTTCGCAAGATACGACCCGCCATCCTTCGATCATTCCAAGATGCCTGTTTCGTGTAGCATCGAGCAGCTCAACTATACGGCTAATGCCATCAACCTTCCGGGTTCCGTTCTTTTCACGAACAAATTTCACCCCGCCGATGTACGGAAGCGCGTTGATAGACTCAGGTAAATAGTTCCAACCCTTGAAAACCACACCATCACGTCCGACAAGAAAGTCTTCGTGAGATAGTTTGTCAGCTTTAGTTCTCACTCGCAGAATAGGCTCTCTCTCCCTAACGGAAATATGAATTTCATCAGGAAATCGACGGGTAACAGTGGCAGATTTAATCTGCCTAAAATCCTCCAATCGAGCCTTTATCTCGTATATATCCACATCCATCATGCCTGTTTCCGGTCTGATCTCTATCCACTTATCCGCCCAAACGGAATCGAGCACGCCGTCCGATCCAAATTTTATGCTCCTTAAATTTTCGGAGGTCTTCGAGCTAATCACTTCCTTGCCTTCAACAAAAATCTGGTAACCTCCGTACCCAAATCCGGTCAACACTCCCATCCCAACCAATGTTATGGTTACCTTCCTAAATAAAGACACCCGCCGTCGTCGCCGTGTCAATCGGGTGACCAACTCCTTTTCAGCCGTCTGACTAATGTCACGCCACGATCTTGCTTCCGAAGATTCCTTCTTTTCTATCTTCTTCTTCATCATAAAACCTCGTCCCAATCTCTTCCCAATAGAAGTACTTCAGGTCGTAGATCGATTCCTCTATTTCGGCGTACTTCTTCCCTCACATCCTTGATCAGTGCTATGATATCCGCACAAGTTGCATTGCCGCGATTGACGATGAAGTTTCCGTGCAGATTTGATATCTCGGCTCCCCCCACGCGTCTTCCTTTCAGTCCAAGCTCATCGATAATCTGGCCACTATATTCGCCAGTTGGATTCTTAAAGATACAGCCAGCATTACGTCCTCCTGGTTGTGACTTCTTCCGCTCACGTGAAAAGTGCTCCAGCTTCTCTTTAATCGTCCGCTCACCTTCTTCGTTATCCGCCCGTAGAATAGCACTCAATACCACAGAGTCTCCTAATTCGCGACATTCACGATAACCCACGTGAAACCAATCACGCTTTTCCTTCTTTAGCTCGCCATCATATCGAATAAATTCTACCTCCTCAACTAGATCAAAGATTCGACTTCCCATAGCTCCTGCATTCATTGCCAATCCACCGCCCAAAGTTCCCGGAATACCCTCAAGAAACTCAAATCCAGATAGTCCAAGTTTGCAGGCCACCCTGCAAATCTCCTTTAGCCTCGTACCTCCTCCGGCGCTTATTCGGCCATCCGCTTCCGGATAAATTCCCCTCCAATACTTTCGATTGAGTCTTACAATCATCCCATTGAATCCCTCGTCGGGAACAAGCAAGTTCGAACCTCTCCCAATAAAAAAAATTGGCTTCCCGCGATCTCGAGCTCCTTCAATTGCAATCCGCAGATCATTCACAGATCCAGGTTCTATATAGTAACGAGCCTTTCCCCCAACGCCAAATGTTGTCATCTTCGCGAGAGAGACGTCCAGCTCTAGAAGTGAATGGTTGCTCAACATTCCTTTCAACTCCTCCCACCACTCGGTATCCGAAATTGCCTTCAACATTGAATTACCCCTTAACAAAAGCTGATCCCATCCCAAGCAGCAGAAGAATTATATGTACGAGATCTTGCATCCAATCAGACTGACATCTCAACCCTATCAGTAGTAATCCTATTACTAGATCCCGAAGTAATTTGCTCAAGATCTTCCGCGATAGCATCGGAGGGTTTTTTACTTTCTAATCTCTTGAGGTCCTCTCTCATATTTCTGAGACGTTCGTCGTTACCTATTAGATCCAGCACTGCACCTGTCAGTTTACTGATACATCTCTGCTCTAGCATCACACATCCCCCCTTCGCCTGAAGATAATCCGCATTTGCGATTTGATGATCGTCTGCCGCATAAGGATAGGGAATGAGAATTGCCGGAACCTGACATTGAATCAGCTCGGCTATGGTACCGGCCCCAGCCCTGGAAACAACCACATCAGCACTCGATAAAACCTCGCCCATTCGATTCGTGAACGGTATAAAATAGGCCCTGAACCGTTTCCCGTTTTTGCCCTCTACTTCCTTCACATTCTCATGCCCTTTTCCTAATCCAGTAACACAATACAGGCTTACCCCCTCCATTGCCAAATCTTCTAGGCATTGGCTTGCCCAATCATTAAGCGCCTGAGCACCCTGACTGCCTCCGAGAATTACAACTAGCTTTCCTTTTTCTGTGATCCCTATTTCTTCTCGAGCTTCTACCCGCGAAACTTTCTGAATTTGCCTGCGTACCGGATAGCCAAAATACCTAACCCGACTTGCTCTCTTCTGACAAGAAACTGCAACCTCATCCGGAAGGTATATTCGCAAAGCAAATCGTGCTAAAACTCGAATTGCCTTGCCCATAACTCGATTAGCCTCGTGAAGCACTAGGGGGCATTTACGGAAGAAAGCAGCCACCGCGATTCCACCGGAAGCAAATCCGCCAAATGCCATTACCGCTTCCGGCTTAACCTTACAAAGAAACCGGAGCGCAAACACCGTCAACCGGATTTGACCGAAGATGAAAGAGATCAAACCTAGAGGGGTTCCTGACAAGGGCAAACCGGGAGCCCGAACAAATTCGAGCTGAGGGTAGTCCTCAATCAGACGAGCATCAACCTGTTTTCGGCTGACAACAAGCCAACAGTCGTGTCCGCGCTCTATCAGCGCTTCTGCAACTGAGATTCCTGGAGAGAGATGTCCCCCTGTTCCTCCGCACGAGATTACGAATCGGCTCATAGATGCATCGGCTTGATGGGCGGAGTCCGACTCCAACTTCGGAAACAGTTCAAGAGAATACCAACCAAAATAAAAGTCGCCACCAAGTTGGATCCACCATAGCTTAAGAAGGGCAAAGAGAGCCCTTTCGTCGGCAGACATCCCGTTACCACTGCAAAGTTTAGAAGCGCCTGGACCGAGATCATCAGGAGTGCACCGCACGCCAGGATATAATAGAAAAGATTCGGAGCTTTTTGCAGTTGTCGAATTCCCGTTAAGAACAAAACCAGGAAAATAATGACAACACCCGACGTGCATATAAAGCCCAGTTCCTCTCCAACAATGGGAAAGATGAAATCTGTATGAGCCTCAGGCAAAAAGGCTCTTTGTTGGCGCCCATTTCCTATCCCGACGCCTCCCAATCCGCCCGCCGCAAAGGCCAACATAGCCTGCCAAACTTGGTAAGTAGCATCGGAACGATTACCCTCTATATCAAAAAAGGATACCAACCTCCTCATCCGGACAGGATCTGCAGCGATTGCGGCAAGAAAAAGGAACAACCCTATTAAAATCGTAGGGAGGAGAAAAACTAGTCGTGCTCCAGCTAAAAAGAGAAGAATGAATCCAACAAATGCTACAATGAAGGAGGTACCATAGTCTGGCTCCAGAAGGATGAGCAAAGACGTTATCCCAATTATTCCGCCCGGGATTAGAAACCCTCTTCGAAGTGAGTCCATGCGGCGCTGATTTAAGGCCAAATAGTGTGCCAGCACAAAAACCATACCGATTCTGGCAAAATCAGAAACTTGCAAGTTCATGAGACCCAGATCCAGCCATCGCCGTGCCCCATTAACACTCACCCCGATCCCTGGAACTAAAACAATGGCCAGTGAAACCAATAAGGCCCCCGCTAATACCCATGTCACTGACCGCAACTCCTCCAGATCGAGAAAATAGGTAATCATTCCTGCTATAGCAGCTACTACAAACCAGAGTGCCTGTTTCCCTACCAAATAATAGGATCCCCCCAAAAAACTCTGGGTCACGCTCGAAAGCATAATAAGGCCAAATAAAGTTAATCCAATAGCACCCCCCCCGATGATAAGGGCGGGAAGTCTTCTTCCTGCTACCCCGATTTGACTACTCGAATTAGCGTGCATTATCTGCTCTTTAGAAATCTCACCTTATAAGCATATCTGCATCGATTGAATCTCAGGAATGCTTTTGTAATCCGTTCCTCGAGATGTTTTTGGGCTACGTTCTGTTTGGAGGCTCAGCTACCCCTCATCCGCCTCAAGAGGCACCACGGGGATTTCCATTTCGTCCTCTTGCATGTCAAGTTCCTCCAAGGATGGAGGTAGCTCAAAAACGGGTTTGATCTCGGGAGGTTTTGGCTCTCTCTCCTCGATCTTTTCTGGATTCAACTGACTGCTATCAAGAACAGAAGGCGATGAATCTATGTCCTCTCTATCGACAATTAGTTCCTGTCCAACTTTAAGTTTGGTAGGATCCGTTATATGGTTCTTGCGCATCAATTCCAAAGTTTCCATCCCGTACCGAGTGGCGATCCCACTCGGCGTTTCACCACTTGCCACAGTGTGGATTGTTTCGCCTCGGCCCAGCTCACGCTCTTCTTCACTCACATTTACTTGCGGTGCCGAATCCTTCAGGTCCATAGCATAAGATCCGCGAAGATAAAGCTTCTGCCCAGCATATATCGTGTCTCCCATCAACCCGTTATCCCTCTTCAGATTTCCCAGAGGAACTCCCGACCGCGCTGCGATCCCCGAAAGAGTGTCTCCTGTTTGTACTATGTACTCTAGCGAGGACTCATCCACTCCAATTGATTTGTTGAGGTCGTCCTCTCCGTCGAACAAATCCGAGCGGTCAGGAACATTGATTTCGTCTCCCTCGTAGATCGTTTCATCTCGGGTGATATCATTAACTTCGAGCAATTCATCAAGAGAGATCCCATGAATATTCGCGATCGTCCAAAGGTTATCTCCACCCTTTACGACGTAGGTTGACACTTTTGGCTCCATTGTGACGTCAAGTGATTGCAGAATACTCATGTCCGAGACAGGGTCTAGCTCTGGCCGTGTAGGGGCATAACGTTCAGATTGGCTCGCTGCGGGGGTTGTGTCCATTAGACCAGCATTATAGGACGGATCTAGTTCCCCACTTGGAGCCTCCTCGGTTAACGGCTCGTCACTTCTGGCCAATAAACCTCCCGAAGTATCAGAGACCTCCGCCAACTCTGGCGTTGTCTGACACGCCGGAAGAATAAATAAGAGACTGATGACAAAAACATGCAGTCCAAACACCAACCCGAATATCCTAATCAGTTTCATGAGTAGATTCTATAGAATTTATGGATTTCAATACTATCAAATTTGAAAGATCAACTGTCACTAAATTAATGTCTCTGTCATATCTAGGCCCATCAATTTTTGATTTAGCGTATCGCTATACAAATGGTGACGCATCATACCGTACGGCAGACTTACGAAATCTGTCAGAATAGGAAGCTGGTCGATATTTCAAATTCGACACCGTATTTTCAAAACACTCTCCCCGATCAACAAAATCCTTAAACATATCTAGACTCGAGAACCCCGGGCTGAAAAGGATAACATCGCCCGGCTTAGCCGCTTCAAAGGCAGCATTAACGGCATTGGGAAGTGAACCAAACCGAGTCCAATCTACACTAAATCTATCCAATAGAGAGCCGACTTGAAGTGCCGTCTCTCCAATTAAGTAAGCTTGCTGGATCTGCCCGACCATACCTTCGACAAAACCATTAATGTCGCCACCTCGCCATTTTCCCCCACCGATCCATAGGACTGGTTTCTCGAAATTGGCTACTGCAGCTCTAGCAGCTGAAAAATTGGTCGCTTTGGAATCATTCCATATCTCGACTCCGTCGATCTCTGCTATCTTCGCTAACCTGTGATTCCTCGCCGGAAAGCGTTCAGCAGCATTACGCAGTGCCTCCTCCGGAAGCGATTCGATACCCCAGTAGGTCCTCGCCATCGTTAGATTCTCTTTTTGGGGAAGGAGTGAAAATACTGATCCTTTGGGTAGGTCCCAATCCTCTCTGGTGGCCCCCTCCACAACAGTGGTAAAATCTGGGAGCTGGAAACCGAATTTTTCCGCTGCTTCCGCTACACTTGCGCCAGCCAGAAAGAAAGAGTGCGAAAGCCTTTCGACAAGATTCCATTTAGCCGAAAAGTACCGTTTCATTGAGTCATATCGATCCAGATGATCCTCGTAAAAATTTGTCCAAATCAAAGCATCGGGTTGGAAAAATTCTAGAGCTTCTGCCTCGAATGAGCTGACTTCGCAAATGGCTAGTACATTCTCAAAATCAATCCTTCCACAGATCCGGGAAAGGGGAGAACCATTGTTCCCAACAACCACCGCATCGATTCTATAGCGCTTAAGAGCATATACGAGAAACTCAGTTAGAGTCGTTTTCCCATTCGTACCCGTAACGGCAATTGCTTTCCCCTTCCAGAACAGTGATGCAAAATCCAGCTCTGTGAGGCAATAACACCCCGCCTGTCTTGCTTCACTTAACCACGGATGATTAAAATGAAATCTCGGGCTATAGATTACTAATCGGTGACCTTTTGCGGTCCTTGCATCGAATTGTGTTCGCACTCCCGATGCCGACTGTTCGTCGTAGCACAAATAATCTACCTCCATAGAAAAAAGGAGATTTGCCACGGAATGACCGCTCACCCCATGTCCAAAAATAGCCACCGGTTCCTCTAGAAACGACATGATCTCGGGAGGGATTAATGTCATCGTTTTCATCTCCTACTCATTTAGGTAATTCTCAATCTTGCGCTAGTTTGAATCTTTATCGGAGCTTAAGGGTTGCGAGTCCAAAAAAGGCAAAAATGAGGGAGAGAATCCAGAATCGGACCACGACTTTAGATTCCGCCCATCCTTTTAATTCAAAATGATGATGCAATGGCGCCATTCGAAAGACACGTTTTTTTCGAGTTTTGAATGAAGCCACCTGAATAATAACTGATAAAGCTTCTATAACAAAGATTCCTCCGACTATCGCTAGAGTCATGGGTTGGTGAATCATCAGTGCAATAGCTCCGATTAGACCACCCAATGCAAGTGAACCAGTATCTCCCATAAATACCTCTGCTGGATGGGCGTTGAACCAAAGGAAAGCTAGGCTGGCACCCACCGTCGCTGCACACACCACTGCGAGTTCACCAGAACCTGAAACATTACTCACCAGAAGATAGTCAGCGATGATGGCGTGACCCGCAGCATATGCCATAATTGCGTAGACAAGAAAAACACTGATGGTACATCCGATCGCTAGGCCATCTATTCCGTCCGTCAGGTTGATCGCATTACTTGAACCGGCTAAAACGAGAAAGAAAAAAGCAGCGAGGAACCAGAACGGAGTATTATCAAATAGGGGAGTCTTTAGAAAAGGAATCCAAATTTCAGCTGCCTTCGAAGAGGAGAGCTCGTGAGTCAATAGAAACCCCAACGCACATAGGGTGATAAAGGCTTGAGCGATTAATTTGATACTGCCAGGTATCCCGCGGCTGCTTTGTTGTTTCACTTTTTTTAAGTCGTCGATAAAGCCTACCAGAGTCAGCCCAGAATAAACGAACAGGGCAACCAACACATATATGTTGGGCCGGGCCCAAAGCACTGTACTCACGGTAAGGGAGAGGAAAATCAACAAACCACCCATAGTAGGAGTATTTCGCTTCTCAGCATGAAGCTCTGCTAACCTTCCGACTTCACTGGTACTTCTTAATTCCTGCGCCAAACCCAAACCTCTCAATCTAGCAAGAAGCCAAGGTCCAACCATGAAACCAATCATGAGAGCAGTCGCCGTCGCCAATACGCTGCGTAAGGTAATGTAACGAAAGAGCCGGAAAGGACCAAAAAGAGCCTCGTAATCTGCCAGGTAACTCAGCATGCCTCCTCCCCTCTGTCATCCATATCGCTGATTGATTCGGGCACCAATCTCTCCAGTTGAAAACTCCGGCTTCCCTTGATGAAAACAGCGCCTCGGAAAAACGTCAGGATACCCCGAGCCCCTTCTACTGAATCCTTTAGCATAATCTGCGATTCCTGAGCCCCTGAGGCAAGCAACCCCTCCTTATACTGCTCGGATTCGTCTCCTATCAACACAACTCTATCTTCGCCTTTCAGAACGAGCTGTTCCCCGACCTCGCGATGAAACTGTGAGGAGAGTTCACCTAATTCCGCCATACCTCCAAGAATGTAAAGACGGGCCATCTCCGGTGGAGCGAAAAGATCGAACGCATCGAACGCATCCACCATTGAGGAGGGATTTGCGTTGTAACAATCAACATAGTAAAGTTGTTCTCCGCGAACTACGCCTTCACCTCTGAAAGGTGCAGGCTTCCACCTGCGTAGGCCCTCTCTAATCTCCGCATCGCTTCGTCCAAGAACTGTTGCAGCAACTATTGCCAGCGCTGCATTAGCCAACATCCCAGGACTAAAACAGGTTATGTCGAAGCGGCGTTGGGACAGAGGCGGCTGCCGAAGTTCAATCCGACATACACCCTTCGTTGGTGTATGTCGAAATTGAGTCCAATAGACTAACTTACCGTTAAGCTGTGGTATCGATTCCGAAAGAGCATTCGGAACCAAGATAATTGATGTGGCTAAAAAATCGTCAAAGTCGGAGAATCTTGCACAAGAACCAGGAAATATTACGTTTCCATCTGGGCGCGTGTAATTGCCTAGCTGAGCCTTTTCTGCAGCAATTTTTTCTATCGTGCCAAAATTACCAATGTGTGCCGGAGCTACTCCTGTGATAAGGCTCTCGTTGCTATCGATTAGCCTAGCTAGAAATTCAATCTCCCCGGGAGAGTTCGATCCGGCTTCCACAACAGCAAAGCGATGATGCAAGGGATCAATCTCCAAGAGTGTCAATGGCACTCCGATCTGATTGTTACTATTATCCCTTGTCCTATGAACATCTGTATCACCCAATAACTTCGCCAGTAATTCTTTAGTTGAAGTCTTGCCACAGCTTCCGGTAACACCGATAACCGGATGGGAAAATCCACGACGCCAGGTTGATGCGATCCTCTGGAGGGCACGCAAGGGGTCATCCACTTTCAGTTGAGGCAACCGAATCTGATTGTTGACCCTCGTAACTATTGCTCCCGAAGCACCCCGAAGACGTGCGGATTCCAGAAAATCATGCCCGTCTCGGCTATCGGTCTTGAGTGCGACAAAAAGATCATCATTTTTTAGCTTTCGGGTATCAATCGAGAATCCCGATACTCTTTTCGGACGGCCCTGAACCCAACGTCCTAAAGCCCATTCTCTCAACCTATCTGTATCAAACTCGGGCATATTCGGTGTTCAAATTTCAGTGTCTATAACTCAATGTTTTCCGGAATCTTCGAGCTAGGCCCTCCCTTAGGAGAGCCCTCGTAGAGTGGAATGAGACGTTTTTCTCTAATGGGAAATCTGTCATGTCTTGAAATCTCAGCCTATCCTCGCCTAGTAGTTTCCATTTTTTTCGGTCCTAACCCCAGTTTCTCGTAGCTTTCACTAATTCTAAGGCCACCACACTATCGTTGAAAGGTACTGTCGAATCGCTCAATTCCTGAAAAGTCTCATGCCCTTTGCCCGCAATCAGAAGAGAATCCCCTTGCTCTGCCTCCCCGATTGCGAGACGGATTGCCTCGCGCCGATCCTCCACGAATTTAATCTGGTCCTCTTGGTCGACACCTTTCTGCATATCAGAAAATATGTCCCCAATAAATTCACTCCGAGAATTATCAGAAGTAGCCCACGATCGATCACTATTTCTGATAACTGCACGAGTCATCAGCGGGCGTTTTGCCCGATCTCGGTCCCCTCCACACCCGAAAACAACCATAACTTTGCCTTTGGTGATAGTCCGCAACATCCCCAGCACATTGGTGAGGGCATCATGGGTGTGGGCGTAGTCAATTAATACATTGTAGGGCTGTCCCGCATCAACCCGCTCTAGCCTGCCTGGAACACCTGGAAAATAGGCCAGCCGGTCAGCCAGCAGCTCAAGATCGTACCCTAGAGCGTAACAAACCCCCAAAGAAGCTAGGCAGTTATTCAAGTTAAAACGTCCTAGGAGTGAAGTGCTGACTCTTTTTTCTCCTTCCGGCCAACATAGGGTAAACTGGCATCCGCGGTCATTGAACTCCACTTCTTTAGCTTTCAAGTCAGCTCCCGTATCATCTCCAACTCGAATCACCTGTATATCATCGGGTATATCTTTGACTAATTTTTTGCCGTAGGGATCGTCGATATTAACCACCGCGATTTCAGGAACTCTGCCAATACCGCCGTTGAAAAGACGTCGTTTTACCTCGAAATAACCATCCATGGAAGAGTGGTAATCGATGTGATCCCGTGTGAGATTGAGGAATACACTGACACGAAATCCGATTCCATCGACCCGTCGTTGATCGATACCGTGTGAGCTCACCTCGAGAATACCGTAACGACAGCCCGACTTTCGCATCTGGTCTAACATAGAGTGCATCTCAATCGGATCAGGCGTGGTTTGACTCGAAGGTATCGTTCGGCTCCCTAGGTAATATTTTATGGTTCCTATTATTCCCGATTCCTCCTGGGCTTCCCGCAAAAGAAAGCTGACTAGAAAAGAAACCGTGGTCTTGCCATTTGTTCCTGTAATTCCGACTAGCTCCAGATCTTCCTCCGGGAAACCGGAGAAGCGACGAGCTACTTCTGCCATTACTTTTCTGATGTCACCTACCTCAATAACAGAAACGTTACCAAACTGCTTTACCGTGTCCTCTGTTACAATTGCCCGCGCCCCACGTTCGATCGCCTCTTGGATAAATAAATTTCCATTCGTTCGCATTCCCTTGATAGCGAAAAACAAGGAGTCTGGTCCTGTTTTTCGGCTGTCCATGCTAATTCCTTCTACAACCGTATCCCAATTGCCAAAAAAGGAACGCACCGGCAGATCCCTGAATAAGGTCTTCAGATCTCTAGTAATCGATCGCGAGCCATCTCTTCCCGCTAAGGCTCCTCTGAAGGACACGCAGTTCAATCCATTGCCCCCTTCCAAACGTACAGTTCCTTTGTTCTCGTTTCGGGCTTAATCCCATAGTATCGGATAAGACTCTCCGCCAAGGATCTAAAACATGGCGCTGCTATGCGGCCACCGTAGGCCACTCCTCGAACCTCAGGTTCATCAATGATCACGCTGATCAAAAATCTAGGGTTACGGGCTGGAAAAAACCCGATAAAAGAGGCAATATGGTGTTTAGGAGAATAACGACCGTTGACAATCTTGCGCGCTGTACCCGTTTTCCCTGCTACATCGTATCCCTTAATCGCTGCCTTTGATGCAGTCCCTTCAGGAGAAACGGCTTTTTGCAACACTTCTCTCATCGTCCAGGCAGTTGCTTCACTGATGACACGCCTCCGCGCTTTCGGTTCGTAGTGCACCACAGTATTCCCCGCGTTGTCAAAAACACGTCTCAAAAGCTGGGGAGCCATGAGAATTCCGCCGTTTGCAATCACCGACATCGCAAAGTGCATCTGTAACACTGTTACACCGACGGCATGACCGATCGGAAGCCGGCTGATTGTCAAACCATCCCAATCGTTTACCGGATGCAGGAGACCTCTAACCTCACCACCGAGCCGAATATTTGTTTCTTCACCAAATCCAAACGAAGAAGCGTAACGCCGTAGCCCCTTTTTACCTAAAAGCATTCCGAGTTGCGCAGCTCCCCGATTGCTTGATTTAGAGATGATTTCCCTAACCGTTAGGAAATCGAAAGGATGGTCGTCAACTGGGAGTTGCACCATCTTTCCCTGAAAACGGACTGCGTTTATGCTACAGTCTAACCTCGTATCAGGACCCACAATCCCTTCATTCAAGACACCGCTTGCAGTCACAATTTTGAAGGTGGAACCCGGTTCAAAAATATCCGTAAGAGCCCGATTGCGATGACTTCCGATTGGATACTTCCAAAATCGATTGAGATCATATGTAGGTGTATTGGCCATAGCCACGATACGACCTGTAGGAGGCTCACTTACAATAATGGTTGCAGCATTCGGACTATAAGTTTCTACGAGGATTCCAATCTCTTCTTCGACTATGTGTTGGACAAATGAATCTATCGTGGTTTCAAGGTTAAGCCCATCTCTCGGGAATACCTCTCTGGATCTAAAATGGGGCAATTCACGCCTACGTCCATCACGTTCCGTCTCCCTCCACCCATCCTGGCCTCGAAGATAAAAATCCATCTGTTTTTCAAGTCCGATCGTCGCAAGGCCTTCCCAGTTGACAAAGCCGACCACGTGGGCGGCCAGCTCTTTACCCGGATAAAACCGTTGGAATTTCCGATTTCCGTAAAGACCGCTAATTCCGAGCTTCATAACTTCCTTGTAACGCGCCTCATCGATCCCTTCGGCTAACTTTCTCCACCTTACCTTAGCGCCCTTCTCCGATCTTTTCAGTTGTTTGTCCCCTCGAGCTCTCTCGAATTTACTGAGCAGTTCGTCAGTGGAAACACCAGTGATATTAGAAAGGCTCGGAATTTTTGTGGTATCTAGGGGATCCATCCAATGGGGATCGATCCCTAATTCTACCGTGGAACGTGTAGCAGCTAGAACATTCCCTCTGACATCGTAAATGGCACCCCTCCGGGCCGGCAACACTGTCACATCAGTCCGGCTCCGTTCAATCATTGAAACGAGCCTCTCCCTATCTAGGACATGCAGGTAATAAAGGCGCCCTATGATACCCAGAAAGCACCCTAAGATTCCAAAGATTACCAACCTTATCCTCCAATCAGATGGATAGACTCCGTTCACTTCCCAATCTCCTTTCTCGCCCTCAATTCGATCAAAGCAACATCGAAGCTCACATCTCCTGTTTTCCTACCAGGTTTTCTAATCGGATGAATCAAATTTTCTTCATGCAATATATAGAACGTTTGATCCTCAACTGGCCATGCCAACTCAAGTCCAAACTTTTCGTTCAGTTTCCTGAGGTGTTCCGGTTGATGCATAGAAGCCGTCTCCGCATTCAAATCCTGGATTCTTATCTTCAGTACTTCTCGTTTCCGTTCATGTTCAGCACTACGTAGGGCAGACTCTGATATTTGCCGACGTTGCCAGACCACGATTAGTCCACAGCCAATTGCAACCATCAAAGTCAAAACTACTAGGATCAGGGTCCGGTAGAAGAACAAGCTGGTTTCCTCCCGACCCAACTCCTGCTTTGTACCCTTGTCCATTGATTTACTATTCGGAATAGATCGTTAAATTATATAGCCTATTTATTATAAAATTCTTATGTTTATTAAGAACTAAACAGATGTGACCTTCTCGAGTCCGGTTGACTTTCATTTTACTCCTATCGTCCCAAAAATCCATTTTAACGAAATCGTTAGGCCTTCTTTCTGACAGCCCGAAGTCGAGCAGATCTACTTTTGGGATTACTCTGCTTTTCCTCTGCTGAACCTCTGATTGGTTTTTTGGTTAGAAGCTCAGCCCTTTTTTCTTTTAGCTGCCGAGGCGTGGAATCACCCCTATGCTCAGCAAAGCCAGCTAATCCTCGAAAGTATCGCTTCACAATCCGATCCTCAAGAGAATGAAAACTGATCACCGCCAACACCCCGTTTTGCCCGAGCATGGCAAAGATCTCGGGTAGCGTCGTCCGTAGATTCTCTAGTTCACCGTTAACCGCGATTCTAATCCCTTGAAATGTCTGAGTAGCCGGATGGATCCAGGTTCTCCCTCGTCTCCCAGACCCTCCAACCGCTCTACCCACTAACTCCGCGAGCTTTAGCGTATCTCCCAAGATTCCCGTGCCCCTCGCCCCCACAATCGCGTTAACCACTCGACGCCAATGTCGCTCCTGTCCGTACTCCCGAACTGCCCTCTCCAACTCACCTCTATTACTTTGTTCCAGGAACTCACTAGCTGAAATACCCTTTCTTGGATTGAAACGCATATCAACCGGACCTGATTTCTGGAAGGAGAAGCCCCGTTCCGCTTTGTCGAGTTGATAAGTGGATACTCCTAAATCCAGAATCGCTCCGGCAAAGCCCGACTCTGATAGATTAGCAACCTCGCTAAAATTCATATCATGGAAACGAAATCGATATCCGAATTCAGTCCATAGGGTTTTCGATCGCTCTCTTGCCTCTGGATCACAATCCAAGGCTACAACTTCCGTTTCCGGGGAAACCTCCAGTAGCGCTCGAGCCAGTCCACCTCCTCCGAAAGTAGCATCTAGGTAACAATCTCCTCTAGACGGCTTAAATAGGTCCAAAACCTCTTCCAGGAGCACTGGAATGTGTTCCGCCATTATCCGTTTAATCCTTAACTCAGCGACTGTGAAGAACATTAACAAGCGCTCGACGCATCCTCGCTGCGTCTTCAGTAGTCCTCCGGCGTTTCTTGGATTGTCCCTTCCGGGATAGCGGAATCCCAGGTAGATCTCCTTTCATGTAGCCTACCTCCCAGTCGGAACAGTGTCGCGGCTCTCCGTCCCGAAGTATCCCATTCAGCACTAATCTCTTTCCGATATTCAGAAAATCTCTCATCCGTCAGATCCCAAATTCCCGCATTGCCGACAACAAATCGAATTCTTCTCCTGCCTGATCCTGATACAGCTTTTCGTTCCAAATATTGAAACTCTCGCCCAGGCCAACCAATACCACCTCTTTCGTTAACCCAGCTAGTCGGATTAGAGCACCATGCAGCTTAATCCTTCCCTGCGAATCACATCCAAACTGGTGAGCCTTCCCAAACAGCCGCCTTAGTATCCCTTGTCCCTGCCGATCACTCTCTGCAATTCTACGGATTCGTTCCCGGAATTCCGTAATCTTCTTTGGAGGATAAACTGCAATGTAC
Organism: uncultured Opitutales bacterium; assembly: GCA_964542645.1. GTDB lineage: Bacteria > Verrucomicrobiota > Verrucomicrobiia > Opitutales > UBA2987 > Moanibacter. The sequence goes on from CAZIUG010000015.1 coordinate 612,677, forward strand.
CCATCTGGATGCCACCAGCCTACATAGATGTCACCGTCATCCCCCAGAAATCGCCATTTAGACGGTATTGTCACCCGGTTTTTACCGTCCAGATTATGCCGGTACTCCCCTACATAAAACGGCTCTGTTTCAATTCCAGCCATACCTCGTGCTGTACAACAACAACATTTCCTGACATTATTTGACATTTTAACCCACAATGTCAAGTGATTTGCTTGAGAATGTTGTTCACAACTTGCTCAAAGCCTTTGAGTTACGAAATGCTGACGTTCCTAAAGAAGTTAAGCTCTACACCGAAGTGTATCTCTCCAAAGAAGAAGCAATTCAGGCAGAGTGAAACTTTTACGGACTAATCCCGAACCTATCTGGGTTTGTATGATCCGCAGTAGGAACTCTTAAAATTCAACTCAATAATTTCCAATGTTATCTTCTCTAGATAACAAACGAAGTTTATAGTTCGACCTGCCAATTTTTTTACCTAAACTTCTTTGGATAACACTTATCCGCTGAAGAAAGGAACCAGCTAAGTTTTGAAAATATAGGTTTTCGCTCGAGACTAGTACTTGAGAGCAATTGAATCCAACATCACAATATTCAGCTTTAAACTCGTTAAGCAAGGTCTTCTATCACTGCTCGCCTCGATTCTATCCTCCTTTCACGTGGCCTCTGTGAGTCTCGGAGCCAGGCCAAAGGACTAATTATGTCTGGAAGGGTCCGTCGAGGAACCGAAATACTCGACAAACCGGGTAAGGCCTACCCCAAAACCATAGAGCTCTCGATCGTCGACCCTCCTCGCTATGTTAGCCGGGGCGGAGAAAAGCTCGAAAACTTTCTCACCTCCATGGATCTTCCTATTTTTGGCGCCGACACCCTTGACGTAGGTGCTTCAACTGGTGGATTCACCGATTGTCTCCTTCAACGGGGCGCTTCGTCTGCAACATGTGTCGATGTCGGCCGCAGTCAACTCCACCCAAAACTCCTAGATAATCCCCGTATAACAAATCGTGAGAAATTGAATGCCCGCTACCTCAAGTCTTCTGACCTGCCGAAATCTACTTACTCGCTTATTACCGTCGACGTCTCTTTCATCTCCCTCAAACTGGTACTGCTACCTCTATGGCCTCTTTTGACGGACAACGGCACCCTCATATCTCTAATCAAGCCGCAATTTGAAGCCACCAAGGAAGAGGCTGACAAAGGTAGAGGTGTCATTCGTGACCCATCCATCCATCATCGTGTGACCGAAGGCATCCGTCGCTTCGCCTGGAAACACCTTCCCAACTCTCGCGAAGTTAGGTTTTCACAATCCTCCCTACCGGGCAGTGATGGTAACATAGAATTTTTCCTTGCCTTACAAAAGAAGAGAAAGAATTAAGATTAATCGCAAAAATTATCGTGAATGAGATTCTTCCAGGGCTCCATCATTGGAGAGTCGTCTGGCCTGGCATCTGGTCACTCGAGTCCTACTTCCTTCAAACAGAGGCCGGCAGCGTAATAGTGGATCCGATTGAAAGCACCGGCCTCGATCTTATTGATGCCACTACCGATATCCAAGCAGTTATTGTAACCGTAGGTTGGCACGAACGATCAAGTCGTCTCTTTGGGAAAAGAACCAGAACCCCCGTCTTTGTTCCGGAACTGGATCTCTGTATGCTTGAAGACCTTGATTCCCGAAAGGTCTATAGGGACGGAGACATACTTCCAGGCGAACTTCGAGCGATCGGAGCACCCGGACTTACGCGAGGTGAAAATGTTCTTCTTTCTGGAACAAATGGCGGCACTCTCTTTGTCGGAGACTGCCTCGGGACAACTGCCAAATGGGCTCCCGACGGGATGCCGATCGGTGGACACCCTACCGGCCATCCGATTCCTAAAGATACCCTCTCTCACCTCCTTGACCTTGATTTTGTCAACCTTTGCCCAGGGCATGGCGACCCCATCCTTGGAAACGGAAAACAAAAACTCAACGAACTCTTTCAATCAGGAAAGTCCACATCAACTGGACCTCAAAGTGTAACTTACTTCCCTTTGCACGACGTCTAGTCCCTCGACTCTTCGAGACTAACCAGTTGATTATCGAGGATTAACCCAATTGAATTGAGACAGGCAAACGACGAGAATGGACCGATCCTGGAAAATCGCGTGTTCTCATAATTCGACGATGCACGACCCTCCGCAAGACTAACGCAAAACCTGCAGACATCGAATCCTACCTAGAGTGTATAGAATCCGCAACCTCGTCGATTTCACGCGCTCCATTACCAAATCGAAAACTTGATATCAGCATTGCTAAGCTTTCTAAGCTTGTATCAGATATGCTGGACGTCTCTTTAGTTGTACCAACAATGGATCTCTTGACAATCCAGGGCTGAATCTGAATTTTTCAGCGAACTTCTGAATTTCCCAGAAATACCGCCATATTCACGCTTGAACACAATCCGATCAGTCATTTTCGTTGTCAACGATAGCAAGGAGGGAGCTACTTTGTTGGCTCAGTCCCTGCAAAGAGGTGCAGAGACACTGAATGTTGAGTGTCGGATTACAACGTGTTATCCACTCCCTCGGCAGGACCTAAATGGAGTGGATCTCTGCTGTGTAATTGGTGGTGACGGAACGCTCCTTGGCGTCGTAGAGAGCGCTCTCGAGGCACAAGTTCCCGTCCTCGGAGTGAACATGGGGAAACTGGGGTTTCTTGCGACTTACTCCGCTGCACAAGTTCAAGAGAATTTCATTTCTTTGCTGAAAGGGGAATTCCAAGTTGCAGCACGGACTGTTTTAGAATGTCGCGATGCCTCTGGGAAGAAAGCATACTCTCTAAACGATATCGTTGTTAAGAATCATTCTACTGGTCTCATCTCTCTTGATCTCTACTCGAACGATCAACAGGTCAATGAGTACAACTGTGACGGGATCATCCTCTCCACCCCCACTGGATCGACAGCCTATAATCTCTCTGCTGGCGGACCTCTTATTCATCCCGAAGCCCAGGTCGTAGCTGTAACGCCTATTTGTCCTCATACCTTGAGTAATCGCAGTGTAATTTTTGATCAAGGCACTGAACTAAAGGTCTTTCTTCGCGAACATCCAAACTCGGTCTACCTTAGCACCGATGGCCGTACTGCCTTTGAAAACAAGGGGCGGTTCCCCCTCACCATCACTATTGCTTCGGCACCTTTTCCCCTTGTTCAACACAGAAAATATGACCACTTCCACCTAGTGCGAACCAAGCTCCGTTGGGGAAACGATGCCTCCTAGGAATTATTCTGATATTTTAGCCTGAAGAACTGACTTCAATGATGGAATAGTTCTTCTTGGAATCTCGTATCTCAAATCCGGCACTTAAACTTCAAGCAAGCAAGGAACCAACCCCGATGAGCTAGCATCGTTGCAAAATATAGATCAAGTAGATACTCGAGTTCCTAGTATTTCAAAAAATGCCAATCTAAAAGTCACGATTGACGAAATCTCAGTAAAAGCCAAAGTCTCAGTCATAGAAACGATTTGTTTGAAGGGCGGTTAAATTAATGGAGAAAGTCATCAGCTGAGATCGTATCGAAAGGCTAAAGCAAAAATGTAGAAGCAGATTGATCTCGATCGCAGCCGACGAAGCAAACTCACGGATACTAAATTGAAAAGAGTTACCTTCGAGCGGCTTTCCCATACGACTCAACTCTCTGACACAAATCCACCTCGCAAATTTTGCTACTATTACAAAAATTGAATAACTAAGTTATCGAGCTCGATTAAAGTGATAGCCTGGACACAGAAATACATTATCAACAAGTGGTTTTTCCTTGTTCTCCTCACAGTCGTTATAGTTGCCTTCGTTCTCACCATAACTCCTGCCGGGAGCGGGCTAACCCGAACCGGCGAAGACATTCGCGACCGTGACTTCTTTGGAATCAATCTGGCTTCACGTAAGGATGTCGGTCCAGTGATCGCTAGTGCTACGGCAAGCGCCTGGATTAATACTGGGGAACGCCGCTTCATTGAATCGCGCACAGGAGATCTTCTTCTAGGCCGGATAGCTTACCTTCACTATGCGCACAAGCTTGGTCTGCCCCCACCAACCAATGTGGAATTGCAGAAATATATCCGGTCTAAACGGATATTTTCAGGAGAGGATGGACTCTTTAGCAAACAAGCTTATGAGGACTTCAAGCAACTCATCGACGACGATCCTGCGATTACTCAAGAATTGATGATGCAAGCACTGATCGAGGATTTTCAAATCGACACAATAAGTTCTGCGCTTGTCGGACCCGGATTTGCTCTTCCCTTTGAAACCCAAAAACAGGTTGAGCATTCAAAGACGGTTTGGTCAATTGATGTCGCCACCCTCAGATATGAACCTTTTCAGCCAAAAGTCGAAATCGATGAGGGAAAACTGTCCAGTTATTATGAGAGTAATTTAGAGCGCTTTGAGGAGGGTGCCAAAGTTAAAGTCTCCCTCATCAAGTTCGATTACGATCGTTACGCCGAAAAGGCAAAGCCTACGGCCGATGAATTGCGTGAATTCTATGAAGAACACAAAGATCAGTTTAAGGAGCTGCATTCCTCCAGCGAAGAGGGGAGCGGACTGGCCCCGGAACCCCTCACATTTGAATCTGTAAAAGATGGCGTGCGCAAGGTTATGATCGAGGAAAGGGCCAGACGACTTGCCGAAGAAGCTGCCCATGAATTTATCCTTAAACTCTACGAAAGGAAAATAAGTCACGATTCTAAACAACAAATAACAATCTTGCTGGAAGATTCTGGGATCGCTCCCATCGAACTACCAGCCTATACAAGGAGCAATCCACCAAAAGATACTGATCTGCCCAGAAGAAGCCTTGAAGAGGCATTCGTCTTGTCCGAGACCCGTTACTATTCCGATGTGATCGAAACGACTAATGCAGCAGCTGTTTTACTGCTAAGATCAATCGAAGAAGTCCGAATTCCTCCTTTCAATGAAGTTTTCGGGAAAGTGGAAGCAGAATATCGGGCCAACGAAAAGAAGAAACTCTTCACCGAAACTGGATTGAAATTGAAAACCCGCTTAGAAGCTGCCCTTGCGGAAGGAAAACCTTTCCGGAAAAGTGCAGAAGCTGTAGGCCTCGAGGTCGAGACTTTTAATGCCTTTACACGCCGTAATCCCCCCTCGGAACTCGACCGCCGGCTTTTTATACAGAATTCTCATCTCGGGAAAGGCCAAATCTCCCCCATGGTCATTCTCGATAAAGATGGCAAATTTGTTCATATCCTGAGCAAAAAAATCTCCGAAGAGGAATCGAGTCTCTCGGAATTAGCAGATCAGGAAGAAATACTTCAGAGGATCAATCTCTATTACCAAACAACCAATTTGATCGCAGAAATTGTAGCCCGAGAACAACAGAAATCCGAAGAGTAATAAATCGGTTTCCCAGCAAGGGTTGGGCTATTCTAGGAACAACTCTTCTACCCTCTTCCCTCCAGCTAGATGTACCTCACGATCAATCGGAATCTGCCTACGTATCCACTTCAACTGTTTCTTGGCCAAAGCAATCGTATTTTGAACAATCTCTTTTTCCAATTTCTCGAATGAAATATCTCCGTTTAAATATGCAATGGTTTCGCGGTAACCGATCGCAGATGCAGCAGTTGGATTTGATTTGATTCCTTTAGAAATTAAGCGATTCACTTCTTCAACCAATCCCGCCTCCATCATCGCTCGAGTTCGATCTTCGATTCGACTTCGCAAATCTTCCGGCCTTCGCATCAAACAACACACCTGTTTTCTGAAATCCGCAAAAGGCGATCGCCCCTCTAGAAACGATTCCTTCAAAGCGTTAACTGTCTTCCCAGATGCAAGACACCGCTTTAGGGCATTCGTTACTCGTCGCGGATTCCTCGTATCCAGATCCCCGAGACCCAATGGATTCAACCTCGTTAATTCTAGAACCAACCCATCTAGTCCCTTCTTAGTGTTCAAGCGCTCAACTTCTTCCGTAACCGCCTCCGGTATTTTCAGGTCATCAACAACTGGACCGAAAAAGCATCGGAGATAGAAACTACTTCCCCCTACAACGAGGGCCTTCTCCCCTTTCTCCTGAATCTCCCGAATCGAGTTTTCTGCCAGCTTAACGTAGTCGCCTACCGAGTACCCTGAGGTTAAATCCACCACATTGATTCCGTGATGTGGAATCCTCCTCATAGTTTCAGTTGACGGTTTCGCTGTTCCTACATCCATTCCACTATACACTAGGAGTGAATCACAGGAAAGAATCTCCGCCCCATTCGACTCAGCCCAATTAACAGCGATATCCGTTTTGCCGACTCCAGTGGGCCCAGTGAGAATGTAGATTATTTCATTCACGCTCTTCGTTAATGCGTTCGCAAATAAAGTAGGTTGGGCTGAGGTTATCTATAAAACCTCGAGGTTACGACCTAGAATTACAAATTTTCATTACAGCTATTAATCTCCCTAAGATGTTATTGGTCAAAATATTATATTCCTCTAACCAATCAGCCTATGCCCGTCTCTTGAATGCTCACGGGATTCACACATTACTCACCCTGAGGATAAGTCCATCCAAAATACACATTAATGGAATATGTCCGGCACTCTACTACACGGGATTTAATTCCTAAACTGTCCAAGAATCTAAATTCTAAGTCCCTTACCCGAATTTATTAAAATCCAGCCTTTAATAATACATAACATTTTAATAATAAGCAACTTATGAGTCTTTTTTAAAATTTAAAAAAGCTGTATACCGGATAAATAGACAAATACTAGAAAGGTTGTAGCTAAACTGGAGTAGCTTCAACCACCATAGAATTGACGGGATACAGGAAGCCTGTGAATAACTTGTGGACAAAACTGTCCACAAGCTAGTCCGGCATTCTCATCGGAATACTAATTTTCTAGTAAATAAGCCAATTTTTTGGAAAGATTTCCTAGAATTTGGTTAGGATCCGAGGGGTCTGAAGAAATGCAATTTACCAGAGCGCTCCCAACCACGAACCCGTCGGCAACCTCAGAAATCGTTCTGACATGATCCGGTGTTGAAATTCCGAACCCAACCGCTACCGGAAGGTCGGAGATCTCTTTGATTTCGGCAACAGCTCTCCCAATATTCCCGGAAAGTTTTTCCCGCTCCCCTGTCACTCCCTCCCGTGAAACATAGTATATAAATCCCGAGGCTGCTTCAGCAATCAATCGAATACGATTCTTCGGGGTGGTTGGAGCCACGATAAAAATGTTCTTTAAATCAACATCTCGACAGGCAACCAGTAGATCCTTAGCTTCTTCGGGCGGCAAATCTAGAGTGAGGATTCCGTCGACCCCTGCATCTTTAGCAACACGTACATATTCTTCGATCCCCTTGGCAAAGATTAGATTGTAGTAAGTGTAGATAACGATTGGTTTTTCTGTTTGCTTTCTAAGTAACCGGATCAATTCGAATACATGGCTATGGTCCGCCCCTCCATCCAATGCTCTTTGCGCTGCCAGCTGGTTAGTCAGCCCATCAGCCAAAGGATCGGAAAACGGAACGCCGATTTCCATAATGTCGACCGGGCTTTCGGCAAGGAATTTACATATTCTGAGCGAGACCTCAAAGCTTGGATCGCCTGCACAGACATAACTCAAGAAACAAGAGCGTCTCTCGTTAGCGGCTATGCTAAAGGCATCTGCAATCCGGTCCATAGTACTCTTTGTGGAGATTTAGTAGCCGTGCGACAACGAGAAAAGCTACCAAGGATAAAATTATGATCGCACAAAAATTTGCGTACCTCCTGCAGGGGAAACAACCACTTTATAAATTCAAAGAATATCAGGGATCTCCCAACTAAGGAAAGAGAGCAAATTCGCATTCATGTTCCATCCGGCACTATATAAACCTTGAGCTCATTTTCTGCCACGAGATATTCTTTGGCTACACGATTCACATCCTCAACCGATATACTTTTGTAATCCTCTACCATCGAAAGAGCCCAGTCGAGTTTTTCGGGATATTCCTGTGAACTAGATAAAACGGTTTCGAGCCAGTAGCGGTTGTTTCGAACCCATTCCTTCAGTCCGTTGAGTAAAGGCCGAAGAGTTCGGTCAATCTCATCTTGATTGGTTCCATTACCATGAAGATCAGACGCGATCTTCTGTACCAGCCTTGCCACATTGTCTACCTCTTTTGGATCAGTCACACTGATCGCAAAAAAATAACCGTGATCGGTGAAGGTATCGCTTGGCCTACTCACGGCAGCGGGGCTGTAGGCTTCCCCCAACTCTTCCCTGATTTTTACACGCAACCGATCTGAAAAGACTGCAGCCAACATGCTCAGCCGACGTGTGCGCCCGATATCCCATATGTCGCCCGTTGGCCAATACACAGCTGCGACTCCCTTCGGAATTTCAGAGTCAATCAGGAAACTCTTCTCCCCTACAATAGATGGAAATGAAATAATCCTCTCTTCTACATAGGCCCGTTTTTTCTCTTCTCGCGACGGAAGACTGCCAAAAGCCCTTGCCACGCCTTCGATAGTATTTTCTAGATTTATATCTCCAACAACCGTCACCTCCATGTAGTGAGAATTTAGCGGTTCAGAAAGCCATTCCTTTACCTCTAAAAGGTTTCTTTTCTGCAACTCGGTCTTACTAGGTAAACCAAATCGAAAATCTCCCCCAGCCAAGAAATGTCTGACTCCATTCTCCAGGATCCCGCGAGGCGTCTGGGAGAGCTGACGATAGAGACGGTCAAAATTTCTCTGCACCTGAATAATCGATTCTTCCCGATATCCCGGTGCGACAACATAGGCCCGAAGCAGTTCCAACTGGTGCCAAAAGTCACCACTATTTGTAGTTCCGCTTAATATAAATGCATCGCTACCCACCGAGAAATTGACCCCAACTGTTTTTCCCGCGAAAATTCTCTTGATTTCGTCCGAACTGTGCTCGAGCAACCCACCATTTACATAGGTAGCTGATGCCAAGTAGGGAAGCCCTCCTAATCCTTCAGGCGTCGAAAGTAAACCACCTCCCAGCCGAATTTGGATATGGATCGTATCTTTTTCAAACTCCGTCTTCTTAAGATTTAGTCTAACATTGTTTTTGAACCGAACCTGGCTCACATCGAGTTCTTCGAGGTAGACCCGTGAATCAATCTCGCCAAATTCGTCGTTCACTGAGTAGGCAAAGGCCTTTAGTTCGCTCTCTTCCGGCCGCATAACAGGATCTCGAAGACTGGCCTCATACACCGTATTCACTACCTTTTTATCATCTTCAGTCTTGAGATTCCCCGCCACAATCAGTGACACATTATTCGGGTTCCAAGCTCGTTCCAACGCTCTACGACATTCCTCAGGTGTCAGGTCACTTAGAACTGTTCGAACGAATTTAAGTTCGTCTTCAGGACTCGTAAAAACTCGATCATTGCTGATGCTCCCAACCAAAGCCCTTGCCTTTTGCCGAGACTTTCGAGTAGGAGCTTCACGCACCGCTCGCTCGTATACATTGAGAATGTTTGCCTTTTCTTCGCCCAACTCTGCCTCTGTAAACCCATACTGGCGAGCCCTCCTACTTTCCCGCTCTGCCGTCTGCAAGGCCCTTCGCCAATCCTTCTCCTTGGTCGTCAATTCCACACCTGTAACCTCAACAAAATCGAGCCAAGTATAAGCATAGGAAGATCCCTTGGAAAAGGCCGCATCCTGCGTTTTGGCCAGAATCTCGAAACGTCTCTCCAAAATATTCATGGACATTTGCCGCAGCAGCTCTTCGCGCCTCCGCTTCGATGAATCCAGTTGGAATGCGAAAGGTCGCAAAGTCTGGATTGAAACCGTCACGGCCGGAGCCTCTGACTCTCTGATAAACTTCGCCCTTCGCCCGAATTCAGTTACTTGCCCCCAATCCGGATCCGGACTCGCGCGACGGTTTTTAAAAGTGGAGAAATGTTTCTCAACCTGTTTCTCAACTTCCAAAGGACCAACGTCGCCAACCACCACCAATACCATTCTCATTGGAGAATACCACTTGCTATAGAATCGTCGAAAATCCTTCTCGTTTAATTCTTTTAAAACCGCCTCGTCCCCGATGGGAAGCCGTTGCGATAACTTTGCGTCCGGCAGCAAGAACATTATTTCTTTCTTGAAGAGCCGGAATTCAGCCGAGTCACGGGATCGCTTTTCGCTTAAGATTACTCCACGTTCCCGGTCTATCTGCTTAGATTCTAAGAGTAAACCGTCCGCATAATCCCGGAAAATGCGCAAGCCTTCATCCAGCATCTCCTTGTCATTACTCGGTAACTCCAGGTAATAAACCGTCTCGTCCCAAGAGGTGTGAGCGTTCGTGTCGGCACCAAAACTCATTCCGAGTCTCTGAAGGTATTCAACTAATTCCCCGGCCTCGAAACTTTGAGAACCATTGAAGGCCATGTGTTCAAGAAAATGGGCCAACCCTTTTTCGTCGTCTTTTTCCATAAGAGAGCCAGCCTTAACTAGGAGCCGTAGACTCAATCTTTCGGGCGGCTCCCCATTCGGCATGATGGCATACCGCATCCCGTTCTGTAACACCCCCCAATGTACCGCTTTATCGGGCTTTAAATCACTTTGCTCATGAGCCCAATCTATTTTTGCTTCCAGAATTGGTGTTAAGACAATGAAGATTGCTGCTGCCAGAATCCATTTCCGATTTTTTTCCATTCTCTCGTTTTTAATTGGTCTTTTTAGATGCCTTGATCACACGATCTACGGGTCCTTTTTCAAAGCTTTTCCTGATACCCGGGCACAAAACCCCGCACCTGAGACTCTATCGTATGTAACGGTTAATTCCAGCCTTATAGCTATTGCCGCGCAAACACACATCCATTTCTATCAATTTCGAATCTAGATCAATGATTCGGTCTAATCTGAAATGTAAATTGCGTCGTCTGTCTTTCCATCCTACACTCCTGACAACAACTGTTAATTAGATCCGTGAAGTCACTCTAAGGTCAGGATGAAAAGAGAATACCTGGGCATCTCAAGCAGCTGCTTAATGAGAAAATTGGTGACGCAAAGATGGTTTAGTCGCCTTAAGCAAAAACTTAGGCTATCTAGTTTCTCAAACGCGCCAAACAATCAACCCATTCCTCCGCGAACTGCAGAAATGAGTTACCGTAAATTCAAAATCTAAATCCAGAAGATATTTGATCTGGTTTTATCGCATACTATATCTCCCAGTCTTAGCACTGATTCTCCCTTCCTACCTTGTTCGTATGTGGCGGCGAGGTGGATATAGCAGAGGATTCTTCGATCGTTTTGGGCTCATCCGTGTACCTGAACGAAACTCTGTCAAGGTGAAGCGAATCTGGCTTCAGGCCGTCAGTGTCGGAGAGCTACTAGCAATTCGACCCATTCTCGAGTACTTTGCAGCGGATCCTACAATTGAGGTGGTCCTCACTACGACTACTAGCACCGGTTTAAAAATCGCTCTTCAAAAATATCCTGGACTGGCCACTACCATCGGTGTTTTTCCCCTGGACTTCTGGCTTTTCAGTCGTTCCGCTTGGTCCCATATACAGCCAGACGCGGTACTCCTTACCGAAAGTGAACTTTGGCCCGAGCACCTTCACCAAGCCCGGAAAAGAAAGGTCCCCGTCATACTCATTAACGCTCGGCTATCAGATCGCTCCTACAAAATTCACAAAACTGTCCCTTTTTTAAGCAAAATACTTTTCAGACAAATTGATAAATTATTGGCTTCATCACAACATGACTATAATCGGTTTCTCGATATTGGGGTGGAGTCACAAAAAATTAGACTTTTTGGAAACATCAAGTGCGATATACATGTAGAACCTCTCCTCTCCAAAAATAAGATCCGGAATTTGATGACCGAATTCGGTTTTCAGGCCGAAAATGAGGAGACCAGGACGCCCTCGATTATTCTCGGCGCTTCCACCTGGCCGGGCGAAGAAGAAGCGCTACTATCGACATTAAAGACTGCCCTCAAAAATGGCATTAACTGCCGCCTTGTTATCGTGCCTAGACATCCCGAAAGACGAAAGGAGATCCAGACCGTCTTGGAAGGGAACGAACTCTCATTCCATTTCCGATCTGATACCAAAATAGCCCAGCCCAATACAATGATCTACGTAGGTGATACCATAGGAGAACTCAGGTTCTTTACCCAAGCCTCCGATATTGTATTCGTTGGCCGAAGCCTCCCTCCCCATCGCGAAGGACAGACCCCGATCGAAGCAGCTGCGTATGGGAAACCCATTTTAACCGGCAAGGGGATGAGCAGTTTCCACGACATTAGTCGATCTCTCATTGCCTGCGGTGGGGCACTCGAGGTTGAAAGCGCTCTCAACCTGGAGGAAAAAATCCTTCGCCTCCTGCAATCCGAGACTGAGCGTCGGGAAATGGCAGAAGCCGCACTCCAATGGCATTCCTGCAACCAAGGCGCAACAATGAAGACAATCGACGAGGTTATGAATTGGATGCATTGCATAGACGTAAAATAGGTGATTAAAATTCAACAAACTTCAATTGTTTGATTGTTTGCAGCCCTGATCACACATGTATGCTATAAATTGCAAATTAAGTCCTTTTCTACCCACCACTAAACCCAGTTCCGAGAACTGTTTGCCTCGTTCTTCCAAATCTGGTACAAGGACAGAACTCTGGCAAAAAACTGCTTCCACTAAATTAATATAATCCAATAGTTCGTAACTAGGTTTAATTTTTACGGGACCCGTCCTTCAGGATGAAACTGATATTATCGCCTGGGAGGAATTCTCCGCAAGCACTGCAAGATCAGCTATTCCTTTTTCGGACTATGGCCCTGATTCTTCCCTAAATATAAGAATCAGAGTCAATAGATTTTAGATGGGAAATCGCGTGAGTTCCCTATCCTAGATCACCCTTTCATTGCCGCCGTCCAATGGAATTTGGGCACCTGTCGTCTTAGAGAACACGGGGCCAGCTACGGTACATACCATCCGTGCAACATCTTCGGCTAAAATCTCAGTCTTGAGCAAATTTCGTTTCTTATATTCCTCAATCGTGAGGCCGTACCTATCGGCGGAACGCTGAAGCACTTCGGGTGTCCAAAGGTTGGTGTCAAATACCGCATCAGGATGGAGGACATTGACTCGAACGCCGTAAGGTGCTAACTCAAGGGCCGCCACCCGCGCTAATTGGGTAAGCCCCGCTTTTGCTACCGAGTAGGAAGACGCGCCAGGACCAGGAGCATGAACATTTCTCGAACCGATTATAACTACAGCTGAGTCGATCCCATTCTTGAGGAAAGGAACGGCAAGTTGCAGCAGCCTCTGATGGCTAGATAGATTCACCTCAAGGCTCTGCTCCCAACTCTCCTGAGCAAGGATCTCGATCTCCGACCCAAGTGGGAATGTGCCTGCATTACTCACTAATATATCGAGACCTCCGAAAACGCGAATCGTTGTATCCACAGCAAATTGGAGATCCTCTATTTTAGTGACATCACAACGGAGCCCAAAGATTCCCGGTTCGGGAAAGAGCGATTCAATATCGGGGTTGACATCAAGTCCGACGACCACCGCTCCCTGAGCCCTCAATTCGCGTGAGCAAGCTAAGCCAATCCCCGATGCGGCTCCTGTTATTAACGCGATCTTGCCCTGCAGCGGAAACGAACCACTTCTTTCTTTCAGTTTTGCCTGTTCGAGCTCCCAATACTCCATCTCGAAAAGTTCCTTTTCTGATAGAGCTCGCCAACCACCAACTGCCTCGGCCAATTGAATAGTAGGAACCGTATGAGCCAAAATATCTCCAATGACCCGACACTCTTTGATATCGTTCCCAAAGACTACCGTTCCCCTCCGTTTCCAGATTGCGTAACGGGGTGCGGGATCGAGACGTTTCAATCTTCCATTACTATTTCGGTGAAAATACTCTTTGTATCCATTAGCAAATGCCTCAATTGCAGAATCAATTTCGTCCTCAATAATAACAGGAATACTCTTCGTTCGTATAACATGATCCGGGGTCAGAGGCCCCCTAGTTGCTACCGATTCAATGTTATCTAGGCAACTGTATCCAACAGCCTCGGGACTATGTTCTAAAACTGCTAGAACAGGTTCACCACGCACTCTGGACACCGCCTTCCGCATCTGTGAAAGTCCGAGTAAGTCCTCCTCTATTTCTTCAACTAGGTGAATAAATTTACTCCCTCTCTTATCCCTGAGAAAATCCTCGGCCATCGAAACCAGATCGATCATCATGTCGTAGCTGGTCTTTGCATCGTCATGAAAGGTGAATATCCCATGCTTCATGAGGACGAGGCCGTCTAGTTTTGAGAAGTCGACCCCTCGAGTCATCTCGTATACTTTCCGCGCCAAATCAAACCCCGGCATCACGTAAGGTATGATCAAGACTCGATCGCCATAAAGTTCCTTTACCCTCTTTTCCCCTTCATCGTTATTGGTGAGAGCAATGACGGCATCGGCGTGAGTATGATCTACAAATTTCTGCGGAATGATGGCATGGAGTATCGCCTCAACTGAAGGATTTGGTGCTTTAGGGTCGAGCATTGCTGCCCGTTGCTGAAGCACCATATCAGAATCGCTGAGCTTTTGCAGTTCCACCATCCTGATCAGCACATCCATTCGTACCGGCGCGAAGCCTCCTATCTCAATTGTCTCCAAATCCCAGCCACTTCCTTTGACATAGAGTAGATCGATCGGGTCCCCAAAGAAATCCTTCTTGAGGACCTTCACGGAAGTATTCCCACCCCCATGAAGAACCAAGTCCGATTCGCCCCCCAAAAGTCGAGATGTGTAGACCCGAAGTTTCAGTAAATCGCCTTCACAGAAAGCTGCCTCTTTTTCCACCCATCGATTTTTCATTTATACATATCCTTCAGGGAAAAGTTTAGTTCTATTAATACCTCTTAAACTCTTTTCAATCACCCACAATCTTAGGGATCAATTTCTACTCCACAAGACCATCTGACAACCCCTCTCACAATGAGGAATAATCACTTAATCGGGAACAGCACCTTCCCATTTTCTCCTACAAGAAAGTTACTTTAGAATCCTCCGCTACACTCTCTGCTCAATAGTCTTATCACACCTACCTCAAGCGTATTCCCATCATCGAAACAAATTTCAATTTTAGACCATACCTGAGACCCAGCAGACAACTGATGTCAATCCAAGGGATAAAACACCCTTCTCAATGTTAACCGTACCCAGAAAGTAGAATTAAGGAGCTGATATTCTAGCCGCTTGACACTGAACAGTTGTTTATCTATACATTTGTCCATCATGCAGGAATTGACAATTCGTCAACAAGAAATTCTTGGCTATATCCAACTCCACATGCGGACCCAAGGCACCTGGCCAAGCTTTCGCGAAATCCAGTCCCATTTTGGGTTCTCCAGCACCAACGCTGTTATGGGACACCTTCGTGCACTGGAGAAGAAAGGTTACATCAGCCGAGTACCCGGACAAGCTCGTACCTTCAGGATAACGATGGAACTAGAAGAAGATCATCTACCCGTTGAAGCCAAGGAGGTCGTCGACATCCCAATCTATGGGGCCATTGCTGCTGGTTATCCAGATGGCGTGGAGTCAAGCGGCGAAATTGGGAGACTCCAAATCGATGCCGAAACGGCTGGGATACGTCGAGCCCGCCGAGCATTCGCCCTCAAGGTAGCGGGAATCAGTATGGTCGACGCTGGTATTCACGATGGGGATGTCGTTATCTTGGAACAACGTCCTCCTCAAAACGGCGATATTGTGGCTGCACTTATAGACGGTGAAACCACCTTGAAGCGCTTTATCAAAAAAATTGGCCATGCTCCCTATCTAAAGGCCGAGAATAAACGATATCCAAAACTTTACCCTGTCTCCGAATTAATCATCCAAGGGGTGGCTAAAGCTTTTGTAAGGAATCTGTGAGTTCAGATCTTGTCCGAAACCCACACCTCTTGACGAATCATCTCGACAAAATAGAACCTTCTGGGTTCTAACCATCAACTCCTGTCCACTCAGGCCCTAGACCCTGAACGTTTGCTAACGAAGGATCCGTTGTCTGAAAATAGTTATCAATACCCTACCGGATTTCAACACTATCTTGCAGGGAAGATGCACAATTCTGAGCTCCTACATATAGGAGCTCTAATGCATTCTTTATTCTACCGGACGAATAAACTTCTTTGGGCAGCCTTCCTGATTCTGGCAGCTTCAGACCTCTGGGCAACTGATGAAAAAATTTCCCAATTACGAGCTGAAAAGCACGCCTCCCCAGAAATGGTCTTAAAGCAAGCTGAAAAAGCATTTCAGCTCGATCAGTATAAAGAGGTACGACTTGCTCTGCAGACCCTTGCCAAGATGCGGCATCCCCAAGCCCGAACCTGGCTAGGTTTCATGTTGGCCCTTGGACTTGGCGGTGATATCGATCAAAAAAAGTCAAAAACCCTTCTCATGGCAGCGGCACGTACCGGAAGTGCACCCGCGGCTAGGTATCTCATTTGGCAATTTGACGCTGGGAATATAGACGCTAAAGATGAGGACGAAGCCGATGAGATTCGAACGCTCTCTCGTAAGAATACAAAAGGCTCAGGCACTACCCACTTTGGCTGGATGGTGGTCGACGGCGATTCTTTTCGAAACAACTACCAAAACACTCTCGATTACATCAGTGGGTTAGCGAAAAAGGACATACGTTGGGCTCAATACAACATGGGAGTTATCTACGAAGAAGGTCGAGGGGTTCCTACAGATATGAAAGTAGCTCTAACCTGGTACAAAAAAGCGGCAGATAATGGGCACAGTAAAGCTCAGTTCCGAATCGGAAAGCTCCACCAGGATGCTTATTTCGGTAAACCAGATTTCAAAGCCGCCGCCAAATGGTACAAAAAAGCGGCTAACCAAAACCACATTTCCGCCGATACCCATCTCGCCCACCTTTATGCGAACGGTCGAGGGGTTGATAGGAGCGATCGTTTGGCTCTTAGACATTATCGAAAAGCAGCCATCCGAGGTGATGTGGAAGCACAGAGCGAATTAGGCTATTGGTACAAAACCGGAAGAGAAGTTGATGAGAACCCACTGCAGTCGATCTATTGGCTCGAATTAGCAGCTAAAAATGGCGATCTCAGGTCTCAAACACAGTTGGGTCAGCTCTACCTCGGAGGGCAAGGGGTAAATGGTGATTCAGACAAGGCGCTCTATTGGTTGGAGAAAGCCGCCAAAAGAAAATCCCAGGTCGCTCTCTACACCCTTGGTGAAATGTACTGGAGAGGTCTGGGAATCGGAGAGGATAAAGAAGCCGCTTTCGAACTTTATCTGCGTGCCGCCAAATTGGGTGAACCCCGAGCCCAGGCGATGGTCGCCATCTATTATACCCAAAACTTGAATAATCCGCAAAATATTGAAAAGGCGGTAAAATGGATGGAAAGAGCAGCCGGTCAGGGTTACCCGGAAGCTGAGTACCAACTTGCCCTCTGGTTCCAACAGGGCTTTGGTCTTCCCAAGGACACTAGACGGTTTATCGAATTGCTTGACCGCGCCGCTACCCAAGGAGTCCACCAAGCCCAGGTGCTTCAGAAATATATTAACCTATCCGATAAGACTATCGATGAAGCAGTCGCTCAGCATTTCAAATTTATTCAGTCCCGCTACGCTTCCCAAAAATATCTGGAATTGACCGCCGAAGAAACTAAATTCAACGTAGATTTAAAAAATCGACCTCCTCAGCCCATTTATGTGCACTCTCCTGAGTACCCAATTCATCTTAAAGGCACAGATCTTCACGGTACCGTCACCGTGATACTCCTCGTTAATGAAAATGGTTTCGTTTCAGAAGCCTCCGTGGAAAAATCTTTTCACCCCGACTTTGAGCAACCGACCCTTGATGCTATCAAACAATGGCGCTTTAACCCTGCCCTTCGCGACGGAACACCTATCTTCAAGGAAATTCGCGTCCCCATCAAATTTTAGTAGCCGGTGTACTACCCTGATTAACTTGTTAGAAGTAGCATACAAAAAGAAGGTAGGCGTCATCTAGTGTCAGAGTATTCGTCGTAAAGGAATCCATCCTAGCTGCATGATTGACAAAGCCTCCATTTCCTATACCTCTCACCTCTTCGAACGGGGAAATCCGTAGTTTGAATGCAATATTCTTCTCCGCTATGATGTTTTTACCAATAAGGATCATTTAAGAGAAGAATACAATATGGTGGTTGTAGCTCAGTTGGTTAGAGCACCGGTTTGTGGTACCGGGGGTCGGGGGTTCGAATCCCCTCAGCCACCCCACCGGAGGAAGGGAAGAGCAAAATTTAAAATTCCCGATTCTCCTATCTAGATTAGTTACAGCAGCTCCAATTATAATTGCTCTTTGTCCCGAGACGGTCCTGAGCTAGAGCCTCTCACAGTGATAAGGGATAATTTTAGTCTCTATAAATAACATTTCCGATTCGGGACTAGTCGGATCTGGAGGACATTCTCCCCCTTAATTTTCTCGACCAATATCGGATCATTCTGGGAGAATCTGTCAGCATGAGCAATTCCAACATTCGCCGTTATGAGGCCAAAGCCCAAACCACAAACACATTTGGCCGCGTGCTCTGTCGTTGTCGCAATCATCATTTCATTGTTGATGGACCTGTGCAAAACGGTTGCCCGGGAGAAGAAGTTACTCCTGGAGAATATTTTCTCGCCGGCATCGCTGCTTGTGGAGTCGAACTTCTTCAAGTTTTGGCCCACCAAGAGGAAACCCATCTCAAATCGGTGAACGTAGACATTTCGGGTGAGATGGACCGCAGCAGTCCTGTACACCCTGACTTTACACTATTCAACTCTATCCGCCTAAAATTCCGCCTTGGAGGGATCTCTATTGATCGAGGTCAACAACTCGTCGAATCTTTCAAGGGTCGCTGACCCCTCTACGGTTCGGTCGCAGTTGCGACCCCAGACGTTAAGGTGGAGGTAGAGATCGTGTGAAGTTCGGAAGTTCCAAGTTCACGGTCTGTGGTCACCAATTCTCGGCCACTACCACGTCGCTTTCGCAAGCCAGGTAAGGGAACCAACGGTATTCGTGTCTCCTTGTAACTCGGAAAGGGAGCGTTAGCTAATCATTGGCCCCGATCTCGGGCACAAAACATCTTACACTTGGTCCCGCTAAATGAATACACATTAATTTTGTTTCTTTATTCCTCCAAATGCAATAACCCGCGCGGGACCGATCTTCTTCATCACCCATCTACCGACGAAGTCGTTTCCTTCATTAGTTCAGCACCTTCTTTGATATTCATCCTGTCGCTATCCCGAAGCACCTTTTCAAAATCAACTGCACTTACCTTGTACTCAGGACAAAGGCTTTCCTCATCTTTCTCCTCACTTGTAACATTGTTCACCAGATGTTCAGGAAAATGGAAGGTTGTATAGAGGATTCCTGGTTTAACCTCTTCGGAAACCTTGGCGTGTAACTGAACCTCTCCCCGACTAGAGAATAATCGCACGTCGTCTCCAGTCTTGATTCCCTTATCGGCCGCATCTCGGGGATTGATAGCAAGAATGTCCTCGCCACATATCTCGCGGTTTCCTGTTCTTCGCGTCATGGTTCCAGAATTATAATGCTCGAGAATTCGCCCAGTCGTCAAAATGAATGGATATTCTTCACTGTTTTTCTCTATCTCTTGTGACTCTACCCAATCCCAGAAATGAAATTTACCTCTACCCCGTTTGAAAGTCTCTTTGTGGAGAATTTTCGTGTCGGTCCCATCTTCTACAACTGGCCACTGCTTTCCATTCTCGCCTAGCTCACTCCACCGTATCCCTTTAAAAAATGGCACCACTTCAGAGATTTCTCTTAAAAGGACAGCGGGATCGTAGTCCTCTTGCTTATAGCCCATGCGGTTCATAACGTCGACAATGATTTGGCCATCCACTTTGGTTCCTTCTAGCGGCTCGACCACGGCATTAACCCGTTGAACCCGCCTCTCTGCACTGGTAAAAGTTCCGCTCTTTTCTAAGAAGGAAGTCGCCGGTAAAATCACATCGGCATACTCCGCAGTCTCAGTCATAAAGATCTCCTGGACGACCAGGAAATCGAGACTTGTCATCGCCTTGATCACATCAGCTGAATTCGGATCTGACTGCACCACATCCTCCCCGATGATCCAGAGCGATTTTAGTTTTTTCTCCTTCGCTGCCTCGAACATCTGCGGAATTTTATAGCCAATGTCTTTCGAAACCGAAACACCATAAGATTTCTCGTAGTACTCCTGAATCTCAGGCAGAGCTACGTTCAGGTAACCAGCACCTTGATGTGGTTGAACACCCATATCAGCTGCCCCTTGGACATTATTCTGCCCCCGTAACGGATTCACTCCCACTCCTTCGCGTCCGATGTTCCCTGTCATCATCGCAATATTCGAAATAAGCATGACGGTCTTGCTTCCCTGAGAGTGCTCCGTTACACCAAGGCCATGGAAACTCATGGCGCGTGAAACGGAGGCGTAGGCAATCGCTGCTTCTCGAACAAGTTCTCGATCCACTCCAGTAACCCGTTCGAGTTCGTCGATATCAAGCTGTTTTATCTTTTCTCTGAAGGTTTCAAAATCTTCGCAGCGCTCATTTACAAAACTCTCGTCGACCAATCCTGCCTCTATGATGAAATAGGCAAACATATTGAGCAATGCCACATTTGTCCCAGGTCGAAGCTGCAAGTGGTATTGGGCGTATGGGACAAGCTCAATCTCACGCGGGTCGATCACTATAAGAGGAATTCCCTTCATCACCCTTTGTTTAATGCGAGCCCCAGTTACCGGATGGCCATGGGTTGGATTTGCCCCGACAATTAAGATCAGTTCCGTCTTTTCAAGTTCGTTGGTTGAATTAGTTGCTGCGCCGGTCCCAAAACTCTGCTGCATACCCCAAGCAGTAGGGGCGTGACAAACCCGAGCACAACAATCAATGTTATTGGTCCCAATTACCGCACGAATGAATTTCTGCATCAGGTAGTTCTCTTCATTGGTGCATCTCGCGGACGAAATGCCTGCAATCGCATCAGCGCCCCACTTAGACCGAATCTCTCTGAAACGGTCTACTATCGTTTCGTAAGCCTCATCCCACGAAACTTCCACAAATTCTCCATTCCTTCGAATCAGCGGGCTACGCAAACGATCGGGATGATTATAAAATCGAAAGGCATATCTTCCTTTCAGGCAGGTGTGTGCATGATTAACCTCAGCATCGACCGGCGCCTGGATTGAATGCACTTCATTATTCTTCGTCGACACCTCAAGATTACAACCCACCCCACAGTAGGTGCAAACAGTTCTCGTCTTCGCGGTCGGCTCAATCGACTTCGAACGGAAAATATCTGAGATCGCTGAAGTGGGACAAGCCTGAGCACAGGCCCCGCATGACACGCAGTCAGAATTTTCGAATGAGGTGTCTAATCCTTTGATTATTCGACTTTCAAACCCTCGGCCAAACATGCTGAGGACAAACTGACCCTGTACTTCATCGCAAGCTCGCACGCACCGGCTACAATTGATGCATTTCGAGAGATCCGAAGTCATGTAAGGATGACTCAGGTCCTTCTCTCGATCCATATGATGCTTGCCCTCAGGGTAGCGCACGCTTCGCATCCCCACCTTCGCCGCAACAGTCTGTAATTCACAATTTCCATTAACCTCGCAGGTCAGGCAATCGAGCGGATGATCCGTCAGAACGAGCTCGACGATATTGCGGCGGAGACGCTGAACCCTATCTGATTCCAGAAAAATATGAAGACTCTCGGTTAAGGGCGTATGACAAGCCGCTACAACACGGCGGGGGCCATTTGCTGACTGAGCTATCTCCACCGAACAAACTCGACAAGCCCCATAGGACTCCAACTGAGGGGCATCACAGAGCGTTGGAATATGACCACGTCCGTGGAGCCGGTCGACCAGACTTAGAATGGTTTCCCCTTCCTCAATCTTGCAGACTTGCCCATCTACATAGGCCGCCTTCGCTTCCCCTCTGATTTTTATCATAGCTCGGCCCCGGTATTAAGGAGATTCGGCTTTAGTTCGTCTCGAAAGTAGTGAAGTGCATTCTTTATGGGTAATGGAACCCCACCACCTAAAGCACACAACGATGTTGACTCCATAGTCTCTAACAAATCTGTGAGCAGCTCAAGGTCAATCTTGTAGTCACTGGTCCGAGCGCGCTCAACAAGCTCCTGTCCACGGACTGACCCCAACCGACACGGAAAACATTTTCCACAAGATTCAGCAGCTGTAAATTCAAACAAATGCTCAATATATTGCAGCATCGAGAAATCTTCTGGTATGCTGACGATGCTACCGTGCCCCAAAAGAAATCCTTCCTCCCTGAATGATTCGAAATCAACCGTGAGATCATTGATTTTTTTCATGGGCACAATCCCCCCCAATGGCCCCCCCACTTGGACCGCCTTAACTGGGATCTTGAAACCACCACCCATGTCAAAAATTACCTCTGAAAGCGGAGAACCCATCTCCACTTCGTAAAGGCCAGGCCGATTGAATTTTCCGTCCAGGGAAAGAAGCTTCGGACCCGTAGAATCACTGGTTCCGATTTCCGAAAAGGCTTTCCCCCCAATTTTAAATAAGTAGTGCACGCAGGAGAATGTCTCTACGTTATTCACGATTGTTGGCCTGCCGAAGAGACCCGCCTCCGTAGGGAATGGAGGTCGGACTCCAACTTCAGGACGCCGTCCCTCAATGGAAGCCAATAATGCCGTTTCTTCACCGCATATGTAGGCTCCGGCACCCTTAATCGTCTTACAATGAAAGGAAAATCCACTTCCTAAGATATCCTCACCAATGAATCCTTGTTCCTGAAGCTCTTCAATCGTTTCCTCGATCGTTTTAATCGATTCAGGGTACTCGGCCCGGATGTAAAGTACTCCTACTTCCGATCCAACCAGGTATCCCGCCACGATCATCCCAAAAAGCACGGAGTGCGGCCTTTCCTCCATCAGATACCGATCGATGTAGGCTCCCGGATCCCCTTCATCAGCATTACACACAATATACTTAGGAGATCCCTTCGCGTTTCGGCAAGATTCCCACTTGATTCCGGTGGGGAAACCAGCCCCTCCCCGACCTCTCAATTTCGATACCTTCAGCTCATCAAGCAAATCGGATGGATTTCGTTTCAAGATTTCCTTCAGCAATCCATAATATTCTTTAACCCCAGGAAAATCATCTAAAAGGATAGGCGATTCCATATTTGAGGAAGTTAAGTACTCGTCCGAAGTAGCACTCTCTCCTCCCGATAGAATTGCCGCTAGTTCTCTATCCTCTTTGCCAGAATAATTGACCCCGGCATACTGGAAAGATCCGTTCTCATGACATCGGCCCAAGCAACAAATCTCTCCAATTTCCTCCTCTTTAAGGTACTTCCCAATCTGATCCTTAAGGTGTGTCTGAGTACCCGCAGTCATACAGGCTGTTCCATTGCAAATCAAAGCCTTCTTGCCCTTATTCTCCTCTTTCAGAAAATCGTAAAATGAAACAGTCCCAAGAGTGGTCGCATCACCAATCAAATACTCCTCGGATAATTTACTAAGATTTTCGTCTCCCGCCTCCACAAGACGCTCGAAGAGGTTTTTATCCAACCCCTTTCTAAAGGACAACGCACTGATATTCTTTGACATTAATCTTTTCCAGATCGCTACTCACACTTTAACCGGAAGCCCAACGGATGTCGGCTTACCAAAAAGCTAGACCCATCAAACTTGGTTGCAAGGAATATCACCCAACTGCAACGGCTATATCGTTGTATTTGCTACGACAAGAAGAGCCATCGACTGATAGATGGAAATATGGCGGTTAATTGACCAAAGTACCTAGAATAAACTTCGGAGATAAGAACAATCACGTACAGACCAGACAACCAGTTGAGAAGAGTCCTCTCTGGTCAGATAATCAAAAGGAATTCTCGATCAAAATTGCTATGCTTCGAAGTCGAGACCCAACTGTACAAGTCAAATTTGTAACTACTTATCTCGAACCCAATCGACCTCCGTCAGCCATAGACCTCAACTTTCAGAATAGTGAGCGGCAAAAGTTGTGCCCGGGAAGCCGATCGGGCATTGGAGAGTACAGTTATTTAGCTACTATACGTTCAGGGGAACTGTAAATATTGAAGCGATTATCCCGAACAAACCCCAAAAGGGTCATTTTGAAAGAATTAGCAACCTCGACTGCGAGACTGGAAGGAGCACCAATACCAGCTACCAATGGAATGCCAGCTGCGAGGGCTTTTTGAAGGATCTCGAAACTTGTTCTTCCGCTGACCAGAAGACAAAGATTGGAAAGAGGTATTCGTCCACTGAGGAGTTCGTGTCCTATAACTTTATCAACAGCATTATGGCGGCCAACGTCCTCTCTGATCACTTGTTGATTTCCTTCCTGGTCAAATAAACCAGCAGCATGTAACCCCCCCGTAGATTCGAAGACAGACTGGGTACTGTGTAGAATATCCGGAAGGCTATTTACGATTCGTGACTGAAAAACTGGCTGGGCAGGAATAATCGGGAATCTGTAAGTAAGTTTAAGGGCTTCAAGAGAGGCCTTGCCACATACTCCACAGCTAGAAGTCGTGTAGAAATGTCGTTCCAGCCCCCCTAAGTCTATCTTTTTACCTGGAACGAGCTGCACACAGACGACGTTTTCTTCGCTGAATCCCCCTTTTTTACTGAAAGCCTGGGAAACATCTTTAATCTCTTCCCGACCCGAAATAATGTTCTCAGTGTAAAGAAAGCCAACCGCCAATTCTGAGTCATTGCCCGGAGTACGCATAGTCACGGAAATGCTCCGCTGTACAGGAACTCCGTTCCGATCGTATGCGAGACGTATCTCCAGCGGCTCTTCCACTGCCAGAATATCCTTTTCTTTTTGGTCCTTCCCAGGCCGAACCTTCCTAACTATCGCCTCAACTGTATTTCGATCTGCCAAGTGCTTTTATGTATTTATCTTTCTCTTGAATCGATTCTAAGAAAACTGGCTCGCTAAAGCTGATTAACCATAGCCCGGAAACACCTAGGTTCCCATAGATTCCTGATTCGGTTTCCGATTATCTTCTCCGGGCAAAAATGCGATAAGTTCACTTAAAGAACGAAAGTGCTGACGCAAGTTTGAAACATCACTGAGGCTCCCAAAAACATCCTCGAAAATCTCTTTCTTGTATTCTTTTAGTCGTTGAACCCGTTCCTCAATCGTTCCCTGAGTAACCATCCTATATACAAACACTGTCTTATCCTGGCCAATCCGATGTACCCTATCAATAGCCTGCTCCTCAACCGCTGGGTTCCACCAGGGATCGAGGAGGAAGACGTATTCCGCTGAGTGAAGAGTTACACCCGTTCCTCCGGCTCTAAGGCTAACCAAAATAACGGAAGGACCCTCTGTATTCTGAAACTTCCGTACCGGCACTGCTCGATCAACAGTACGACCAGTGAGCTCGAAAACCTTGGCGTGAGGAACCCTCTCTAAAAGCCCTTGCCTTACCCGTTTTAAAAGGGAAACAAATTGGCTAAAGATGACAATTTTATGGCTTCCGGATACTGCTTCTTCCACTTTATTGAGGAGAAAGCTAACTTTCCCGCTTTGAGAAAGTTCTGCATTCTGCCAAGGGAGCAAATCGGGATCACAACAAACTTGCCGTAGGCGAGTCAGCAGAGTAAAAAGACTTGTACCACTAGTTCTAAACGTTGCCTCGAGGTCCTCCCCAAATCTTCCAACTCCCTCTTCCGTTATTCGTTTGTACTCTCTTTGCTGAAGATCACTCATCGGGCAGATCAACTCCATCTCAACTTTGGGGCGCAACTCTTTTGCTACCTCACGCTTAGTACGGCGCAAAACAAATGGAGAGATCTGTTGCTTCAAAAGAGCCGTTAGTTCTTTGGGTTCCTTTTCTAAGATGCTCTCAAACTGCCCTCGATGCCCGAGAAATCCGGGCATGAGAAACCGGAAAATAGTCCACAAGTCGAGTGTAGTATTCTCTAGAGGAGTTCCAGTGAGAACAAATCGGTGCCTCGCTCTGATGCTCAAGCAGGCTGTTGTCACCTTTGCATCCGGGTTTTTGATGAACTGCGCCTCATCGAGAACAGCGTAGCCAAACTCCCACCGGTCAAGAATCGATCTCTGCCTCCTTAATTGTGTGTAGCTACTCAGCCAAATCGCGGTTCCCGAAATATTATCAAAACTGTGATTACTCTTAAATATCTCTACTCGTAGATGAGGGAAATATCTGCCGATTTCACTTTGCCATACAGGCAAAACGCTTGCTGGACAGACAATGAGATTATTCCTACCATCGAGAGGCCGGACGGAAAGTAGAGACGCGATCTGTATCGTCTTTCCCAGTCCCATCTCATCAGCAAGGAGACCATGGCATTCAGACTCGCATATTCGGATCAACCACTCAAGTCCAAGCCTCTGGTAGGGTCTTAATACCTTCGGGTGTACCACCCGGGGGGACCTTTTCCCCAAGAGGCCCTGGCGCCACCGTTTCAACTCTGGACTGAGGTGCAGAGGCACATCCGCCTGTCCAAATAGTGAGAAAAGCATGTAACGAGGTATCTTCCCTACGCCATCTACGCCTACCAAGAGCCTCCATTTTTCAAGAACTGGAACTTGCTCCTTATCAACCTCAATAATTCCCAAATCCGGAACTATTATTCGGCGACCGGATTGTCTTAGAAGATGACCATATTCTTTTTCACTGAGTTCCCGCCGGCCAATTTTGAACTTCCACCTCAAACTGAGTCCACCCTTCCCAGCTATCGCTTCAGCCTCGATCCGAACTTGTTTTACTCCATCGCAAAGGGACAAAACAGATTTGTCTGCTTGAATTGGAAAACTCCGTTTCCATTTCTCAAAGTCGTTAGCAATAAAGGACTGGATACGTTCAATGCCCCGCAAAAGAAAAGTTCGTTCATGGCTGCGATATTCAAAACCGGCCCGACGAGACATCATCATTAGTTGAATCAGTTTTTCTCTGTTCGGAAGGCTGCCGTTTTTTCCCTCTCGTATTACCGGTAACTGGGCGGCTATACCTCCTCCCTCATTCCCAATCCAAACGGCCTTGAAAACCAAACCCTTTGGTAAAACCGTGAAATCCAACCTGAGCCGACGCAACAATTTGTCCATTTCGTTGGGACGGTCGATCTCTTGAGAAGACCTATTCGGAAACATCTCCTTCTTTTTATCTTCTTCCCTCTCATCATGTGGAAGAGCCGCTATCTCGTCCGCTACTAATTCCTCAATCTCGTAAAGTCCAGCGGCAGCAAGTGATTCGCCTAGTGTTCGATTCTTCGAAGAAGTCCGAACCGACGGCCGCCTGTTAACCCATTCTAAAAGGGAATAAAAGTCCCGCTTTCCAACCTTGCTGTGTACAATTGCGTCGCCAACGCTGAGTTCGAGCGCACAGATTTCACCCTTACGATAGAATTCGCGGGCCCGATGAAGTACTTCTAGATTAAAATGTTGTTCCCACTCCCCACAAAGACACTCGTACCAGAATTCCAAGGCAGCCTGGGTATAAGTCCTCTTCGGTATGCGAACAGCCATAAAAACCCTCAATTCTGCATCATCAGTGTAATGCAATCAAGGTTATTGGCTGAAAATCAGGAATGGCCTTCCGTTGACAATCCGGCATGTAACCCCGACATTAAAGTTCTTAGTTAGGGATAGCAGTATCCGTACAAGAGGGACCCCGCCGAAGAAATTTTTCAACTGTAGGACGCAAGAACGGGATATTGCACCCCTTTTTCAGAATTTAACAGCAACACCACATTCCCTTTTTCTCTAAAATCAAGAGCACACTGCCCGATGCCACAGACCGTAAGGCAGACTACCGACATCTCATTGCCCTTATAAATTTGGAAATCGAAACACCTACCAGAGGTACGCGTCTCTCTTGGTCTGTAATTAAATGACTGCGAGAGATTCTTATCTTGACGAATTTCTCTTCTACACCCGTATGTACGGGGCTACTCACCAGAACTAACAGGAAAGACCTGGATATCTAGCCCCTTATTTTCCCATAAAGTTTCCCCGACCTTTGATGGTCTCCCAATCGAGACCTGATTTCCATTCATGCTGCAAAGTAAAGAATCCGAGAGATTACTCCACCCCACCATTTCGAAAGAGGAAGTGAACCGACTGCCTCTTATCCGTTACCATGGGAAAGTTGAAGTCGTGGCGACCTGTAAAGACGCAGCCACCGCCCTGAAGTCTATAAGACAGGAGAAACTTCTCGGATTTGATACCGAGACTCGGCCCACTTTTCGCAAAGGAGAAAACCACCACCCCGCGTTGGTTCAACTAGCAACCTCAGATGTCGTGTACCTGTTTCAGGTACAGCGCCTTGCTTCGCTTTCGACATTGATGGAGGTACTCTCCAATGGTACTGTCACGAAGGCAGGGGTGGCGATTGAAAATGATATTCGTAAGCTCAATCAACTCTGTCCTTTTAATCCGTCCGGATTCATTGAACTGAGTACTCTCTCTAAGCAGATTGGCATCAAGAATACCGGTTTAAGGAGTCTGGCCGCAATCATCCTTGATTTTCGCGTCTCCAAAGGAGCTCAAATTACCAATTGGAGCCGCGAAGTACTAACCGATTCTCAGATTCGCTATGCCGCCACCGATGCATGGATCTGTCGTTTGCTCTACCTCCATCTCGCCCCTAAATGCGATTCACTTCCAAATAGAACTTCTCATGAGAACTAATTCAAAATCCAAGAACAATTTTAAAAAAGCTGCGGCCCCTCCAAAGTCAGACCTCGAGCGTATCGCACAGAGTTTTGGCGTGAATCATATCCGGAGACATATTTTCCTCTGCAGCGACCAGACCAAACCAAAATGTTGTGACAAGGAAGTCGGACTCGAGTCCTGGGAGTTCCTTAAAAATCGCCTTAGGGAATTGGATCTGTCGGAACAAGGAGGAATTTACCGAACCAAAACAAACTGCCTCCGAATTTGTCAAAAAGGCCCGATCGCCGTTATCTATCCCGATGGAATCTGGTACCATTCTTGTACTGTCGAAGTCCTCGAAAGAATTATCACCGAACATCTCATTGAAGGAAATCCAGTCGAAGAGTTCATCATTACTAGGCATCCCCTTTAGTTGTAGGCTTTGACAAATTCTGAGTACTTAACTCTTTTTCGAAACGTATGCCCATCCCTAAGAAGAGCTCTTTTGGACAGTAGATCTAAAATTGCAACCTCCAGGAATGACTAAAAGAAATCACACCCTCGATACTGGGAAGAAGGGAATCAGCCGCATTGATTCAGGATCAACCCATGGTTGGTTTGTAAGAGGTTACAAGAACGGAAAAACGTATTCAAAGCTATTCAGCGATACGAATTACGGCAGCAAACAAAAATCGCAACAAATAGCACGTGAACACAGGGATGAGCTCCATGCGGATCTATCTCAGATCCCGACCAAACGACGAGAGAGAAGGATCGTCTATCGGGACTCGAGGAACGCAACTGGAGTTCTCGGCGTCTGCCGAACTTCCAAACGTAGCGCCTCTGGCACTGTGAACGAGTGTTATTCTGTTAGTTGGCGGCCATCTCCCGGAGAGCAAAAATGTACTTCCTTTTCGATCCGTAAGTACGGAGAGAGAAAGGCTTTCCAATTAGCTGTGGCTCATCGGCGAAAAATGATGAAGAATATCTATGGTACCGGAATCTTCAGAAAACTTGCCTCACGGAAGTAACCCTGCCTACTACCCGTTGAAGATAAGAGGAAAAATCCATTGGGAATTCTTACCGGACAGAAATCAAGAGTTCGCAGAATCCTCAAATCGTCTTAGCGTATCCCTCTCCCCTACAATGTACAGAACATCACCTGCATTCATTAATTCCGAGGGACCAGGAGCTATGATCCTTTCAGCTCCTCTCTGAATCCCAACTACCGTCACGCCCTCCTTGCGTCGCAAATCAGCATTGGCAAGAGTCGCTCCGCGTAAGGAGGAATCGGGACTGAGGTAAACCTTTCCGACCTCGAAAGGAACTGACAACATACTCTCATCAACCGGAACTGTCCCATTAAGCAGTCGATCAGCTTTGGTGTGTTGTGATTTACTCCCCAAAAGGACCAAACGATCTCCCGAAAAAAGTGGGACTTCAGGCGCTGGATTGATCTTATGCTCAGTCCCCCTTCCGAGGGCAAGGACCGAACACCCAGTTTCCTCACGCAGTTTAAGGTCCGCAATTCGTTTACCCTTAGCAAAAGTACCCGGACAAATTGTAATTTCGTGCAACTCAATAGGCCATGGATACTTTTCCACGATTTCCCTCAAGACAGAGCGGCTTTTCCTCTCTTCACGATCACTCCATTGCCGATTAAAATTCCTCATAAACATCCATTCCATCTGGCTTTCCAGGAAACTTACTCGTTTCCAAAAAATGAGGATGGAGAGGATGGAGAGAGTGAGAAAAAGTACCAAAGAGAGCCCACTTGGAAAGTAGGGAGCTGCTGCTGCTAGAAAAATCGCCGCAATTAGCATCAAGACAAAAAGATAAACAACCGAATTAAAGAAGTTGCGGATCTTCCCCTGCACCAAATTCTCCGCCGATAGCAACTTCAATACTTCGCTGGTAATAATCATTACCATAGCATTTAGATTTTTCAGCAGCGCAACGATCAGAGGAACTATCAGAAACCCGGCCAAAAGCCAGATCCCGATACGGTACGAAACGCTCTCTTCAACCCCATCCCTTGAACCCAGATTATTTGTAGTCAATGAAGCTAGCCCGATTATTCCACTAATCAGTATGAAATATACTAGATTCTGGATAACAGGCCTTTTGAGTAAACGAAGAAACCGACTATTTCCCAATGATTCACGTACAGCCCTGCTCAGATTCAGGAGAAACTCTCCCAGCAAAACCAAAGTTCCTGGCACCCTCCCTAGCAGGCTTCGGTGGAGAATCTCTGCGTGCCTCGTCAAAAAAACGGTCGGCAGCATCGTGATTGTGGCCACAGCAACAAGAAGAGTCGGAAGGACACGATCGAAGAGGCCGAGGGAAAACCCTACACCTGCGATGATAAAACTGAATTCTCCAATTTGGCTCTTTGAGACGGCGGCGCTAAACCCGTGAACCGAGTTTTCGCCGGAAAAAAATAGACCCGCCCAGCAACTGCTGATCTTGCCAATAATTACCAGAATTGAAATGACGGGAATCCATATCCAATTCTGAAAGACAACGGTTAAGTCTACCGACATTCCGACAGCCACAAAAAAAAGAGCGCCAAAGAATTCGCGGAGGGAAGCCGTGTTTCTGTCAATTACTTCGGCCAATTCCGATTGAGAGAGAAGAGCCCCCGCTAAAAATGCCCCTAGTGCTATTGGAAACTCCTTGAGATTTGCTAAAGCGACTACTGCGAGGAGCATCCCTATCGCAAATACCGTCACGAGTTCGCTCCTCCCAGCAACATGCAACACCTTCAAAACAAACGGTAAAAGGATTTTTCCGAAAATGAAGATTAGAAGGACGGATACTCCTACCGCGAAGATAACAAACCAACCAGTCCCCCAGTCCAGATGCTCAGCCAATGAAAGTCCGCAGAGAATGATTAACCCAATAAGAGCAAAAACACTTTCCAGATTAAGAATTCCCGAAGCGATCTGACCATCAGGCCGATCGATTCGATCCTCGCTCTCAAGGATTTTTCTCGCAATGGCAGAAGAGCTGAGAATCAAGAGCAGACCGAAATGAAAACTGCCGAGAGATGTCAACCCCATGATCGGCCCAAGAAGCATACCCAGGATTACCATCGCACCTGACTGGCAAAAGAGGGCTAAAAAAGAACCCCCTGCAAGACGGCGGATTTGCTGGGGATCGAATCGGAGGCCGATACCGAAAAGGAGAAATGAAACACCCAATTCTCCCATAAATCGAATCGTCTCTGGATGAGCACCCTTGAAGGGAAACAGCCCCGCCCCTAGGACAATACCAGTAAGCAAATATCCAGTAATAACGGGCAATCGCAATACGTTGAAGAAGATTGAGGCCAGGACAATTCCCACTGCCACTAACCCAAAGTCGAGAACCAAGCGGCTTCCTCCGATTGACACCATCTGCCCCACTGCTGGATCCATCTCTCGTTAGGTAAACCGGTTGCACTAACTTGTAAAGTACTTCAAGAAAGTATTAAGGAGTTTCGGCACCCATAATGCTACATAATAACTAGTCCGAGGGATTGATCCCAATTATACTTTTGACATTCAGTCCCGTTCGGTAAGATTGAAACTTGGATTGGCCCGTTACCCAGTGGAACCATGTAAAATGAGCTATATTGGATCTTGAACATATATGAACATTATAGGCCACCGTCAGGCGCTTCCATGGTTGAAAAAAAGGACCCGTTCAACTATAATTTTCTCTCCAATGAGGGCCTCTGGGGAAGTGTGAAAGGGAGAAAAGCACCGGAATCATGATAGGAAAATTTTTTGGCTTATTCTCGAACGATATTGGAATCGATTTAGGAACTGCCAATACCCTTGTCTTCGTTAGAGATCAGGGAATTGTCCTCCGTGAACCAAGTGTTGTCGCCATCAACGCATCAACACGGAAAATGATCGCCGTCGGAGAAGAGGCGAAAAGAATGTTGGGGAGAACCCCAGGAAGCATCAGGGCACTACGACCAATGAAAGACGGCGTCATAGCTGACTTCGAAATCACGGAAGGGATGCTGCGTTACTTCATTGGAAAAGTTAGTAAGAATCTGAAATTTGCTCCTCCTCGGGTGGTCGTAGCCGTACCATCCGGCATCACTGAAGTTGAGCGACGCGCCGTCAAAGAGTCGGCTACCCATGCAGGGGCACGAGAAGTTATGCTCCTCGATGAACCCATGGCAGCAGCCATCGGAGTCGGAATGCCGATCGATGAACCAACAGCAAATATGATCGTTGACATAGGGGGGGGGACAACCGAAGTGGCAATCATCTCATATGCAGACGTGGTCTTCACAAGAAGTGTTAGAGTCGGTGGTGACGAGATGGATGACGCAATCAGAAATTATATTAAACGCGCTTACAATCTAATGATCGGAGAGAGGACATCTGAGGAAATTAAGATTGTAATCGGTTCTGCCATACCCCTGAGCGAGGAATTAACTCTAGAAATAAAAGGACGAGATTCCGTAGCCGGACTCCCAAAAACACTTCATATTTCTTCTCAAGAAATCCGAGAGGCCCTTGACGATACCCTCAGCTCGATTATTGATCTGGTGCGCAGCGCCCTCGAACGATGCCCTCCAGAACTCTCCGCTGACCTCGTCGATCGCGGTTTCCTCCTCGCCGGCGGGGGATCACTCATCCGGGGTATAGACACCCTCTTGAGTGATGCCACTGGACTCCCTGTAATGGTAGCAGAGGATCCTCTCAGTGCCGTCGCAAATGGCACTGGTGTTGTACTGCAAAATCTCAATTGGCTAATTAAGCAGCGGGCTAATTGACCTATGTATCGGGTTTCCCGAGGGCGTGGTCTCTCGGCGTGGTCGAATATAAGACTTCAATTCCGAATTGGGGACCACGATCTAACGCCAAAGATAAACTTCCAATGCTTCGGCGAACGGTCTCTCAAATCTGATACTACTCTTCAATATCCCCCTCGACATAAAACTAGGCGCGTTCAAGTATGCATGACTTCGAGAATTTCGGAGACCCCGAATGAGAGCGATCCTAATATTCCTCCGCTCATGGAAACCAGCCAAACCACTGGTGCTTCTGTTCGGTATTCTAATAATCTGGGGATTCATGCCGATAGCCGCCAAGTCATTTCTGCGAATCAGTTTCTTCGAGTTCCAAGCGCCAGTCTGGACCGGAATCTCATTTCTCGAAGGACTCCAGGGATTCTGGAGCAAGCGTAACCACACCAAACTCGAGCTCTACGAGGCAGGGAAAAACCTTGCCCGCCTAAATGCTTCCTATGAATTGCGTCTGCAGGAAATCGAAGCACTTCGTGCTGAGAATACTCGTCTGGAAACGCTTCTGGGGCTTCCTTCCCATACAGAATACAGATATGAACTAGCAAGAGTCACTCAGAGAGACTTAAGTGGCTGGTGGCATCAGATTATTATTCGCAAAGGCTCGATGCACGACATTCCCAAAGGGGCAGGAGTGGTCTACGGTGGCGGGATTGCTGGTCGAGTAAAAGAAGTTTTCGCTTACACTTCAGTTGTAGAACTTGTCTCAAGCAGGTCCTTCAGAATTGCGGCCTACTTCGAAGGAGATAATCGGCCCGTTACCTATCAGGGGGGTATAAATCTTCCCTTTCTTCCGCCTGGAGGAGAGATCTTGAACATTCAACCAGATGTCCTTATGCCGAGCTCCGGGGGGAAACGTCTTGTATCAACAAATCTTGGTGGCGTTTTTCCCGAAGGACTCACTATCGGTTGGTCAGATAAGCTCACTCCTAATACAGATGGACTCCTATTGCGGGGAAAGGTAAGTCTGGATAAGAGGCTATTAAATCTTCAAGAAGTCGCCGTCCTCATTCCTCTTGAACCGGCCCTCCAACTGTGAATCGCGACCACAGAGTACTTTTTGCTCTCGCCCTTAATGCTACCCTCTGTTTTCTTCTCAGCGAAGTCAACAGTGCCCTCTCACGCACTTCCCTCCATCTCACTCTTGACGCTCTCTATTTACTCTTCGCCGTCCTCTATTTCCGTGTTCATCATGGTCTGATCGTGGTAATAATTTCGGCCCTCGCGGTAGACTCTCTAATACAAATTCCTTTTGGCCAAAGTATATTCGTCTATTCATTCGCTTACCTCATCGCCCTTAGAATGCGATTCGGCATGCGGCGTGAAAACTACTACCATGTAATGATTATCGCCCTCACCGCCAATGCTGCCATTTATGTGGCCAACACTCTTGCTGCGATGGGGGAAGGATTCCCCGGTAGCCCTTACTGGATTCGCTGCACTTCTGATTTTCTTCTTTCCGAACTCTTGATTGCACTTATTGCCGGTCTGTATGTTCGATTTCAAAAGAACCTTTTCTCCCATGTTGGTATCGATCTAGCCTCTGAACTTCAATTACTCTAGCGGTTACTCGATCAGATTTTGCTTTCTATATGGAAATGACAGGTTCCCTGAATGTTTGAAATCCACAGAAACTACGACCCGAGACTGCGGATTTTCTATCTTATTTTCGGGATTTTATTTTGTGTCCTCATCGCGATGCTCGCCTTTCGCCAACTGGTGAAAGGGGGAGAATATAGAGATGAGGAGAAACGACAAAGCCTCCGCCGAATTCTTATTCCCGGACCCAGGGGCAATATCTACGATCGAGAGGGACGGCTCTTAGTTGGGAACCGACCCCGCTTTTCCGCAGTAGTTTACCTAGGAGAATTACGCCCTGAATTTCGATCTAAATACATCGAGATGGTTATAGAAGCACGGAAACGAAGCGAGAGTATAGATCGCTATGAACTTAACATCGAAGCGCGAAGCAAGGTCGTGCAAGGATACCTTGATCTCATCAACGAAATTCTCGATCGAAAGGAAACCGTTTCGAGACATGAAATTGAACGTCACTTCCGCCAAAATCTACTCCTCCCTTTCCCCCTTATCGCCGACCTCCACCCTGATCAGTATGCTCGACTCATCGAACTCATCCCCGTAGAATCGCCCATCCAAATCCAAACTGGCAGCACCCGATATTTCCCCTACGGACCAGCAGCCTGCCACACTATAGGCTTCGTCGGTTCGACCTGGGAAGTCTCGGAGGATGGACTCCCAGGTGCTAATCTCACCACCCTTACATTCAAAGGCAATGAAGGCCGGACCGGGATCGAATACCACTTTGATAAACACCTACAAGGATCCACCGGAGGAGAGTTTTGGATCGTTGATCCATCGGGTTTCCAGTACAAACAAACAGCATTCAAATTACCTCTAAAGGGAAACAATCTCTCCCTTACCATTGATATCGACTTACAGACTGTCGCCGAACGAGAGATGGGCACCAAAGTAGGCGGGGTTGTTGCATTAGATGTTAAGACAGGCGAGATCCTAGTTCTCGCAAGCAAACCTAATTTTGATCTTAATCGCCTGTCTCCTTTCATCCCGAACCGGGTCTACCGCGAAATAACAGCTTCGGGTGCCTGGTTAAATCGCGCTGTTTCCGGTCTCTACCCGCCTGGCTCAACTTTCAAGGTTGTTACCGCAGCTGCCGGTCTGAAATCCGGAGCGATCACCGCCAGCACCAAATTCGAATGCCATGGAGAACTAAAGGTGGGGAAACGTAACTTTGTGTGCCGAAATCACAAGGAACGCGGAGCCTTCTCTCTCGATTGGGCCCTTTTAAAAAGCTGTAATGTCTACTTCTATCAGCTGGGATTAAAGACAGGTGTCGACATGATCAGCCAAACCGCACTCAGCTTCGGCCTTAATCAACCCACCGGTATCGAACTTCCTAACGAAACAAAGAAGATGATTATTCCGGACCGAAAATGGAAACAGACTCGACGCTACGACCGTTGGTATCCCGGAGACACCGCCAACCTGTCTATCGGTCAGGGTTATCTCCGAGTGACGCCGTTACAGTTCGCCTGTCTCACCGCTTCCTTAGCTAGAGGCGAGACTCGGACTCAACCCACTCTGATTTTCGATCAGGCCCGCGACCACCGAGCCATCGACCACGGTGGTAAACCAATACCTCTCCCATCGGAAAAATATCGGAAAATCATTGAAGGAATGGAACAAGCGACCCTAGTGGGAAGCGCACGGTTAGCGAGAATTCCGGGACTTCGAATCGCTTCCAAGACCGGAACTCCTCAGGTAATAGTGAAAGGGAAGACCCTTTCCTTTGGGGCTTTCATAGCATTCGCTCCTGTCGAAGATCCCCAGATTGCTCTCTCAGTCTTTATTGAAGCGACTTCGCATGATGACCAATATAGCGGTGGAATCACCGCCGCGCCAATCGGTAAAGCAATCCTTGAAGCCTATTTTGAAAAGAAACAAAAAAGACTGAAAGTAGCTGGGCTATACTCATCTTCTCCTTAGATCTGGGATGAAATTGAGAGGTTACCTGACTCCCCTAGCAACTGGATTACTGGTTTCGCTGTTAACTGTCCACGGAGCCAATCTTAGGTCAGGACCCATGCTCGGCTACAGTACAATGAAGGAAGTCCTGATATGGGTGCAAACCGATGATCCGGCAGACGTGAAAATTAAATATTGGGAACAAAATCTTCCAGAAACCGCTCAGTTCACAGATGTTGTAAGGACAAATAAGCAAACCGCCTTTGTTGCTCAGTGCATAGCAGATAAGGTTACCTGGAGTCGCGTCTATGAATACTCTGTGATAATAGATGGACAAAAGGTTGTCCCCAGATTCCGAAAAGGTTATACAGAAAAGGGGCCGATCCCTCTCTCCTTCCAGACCCAACCACGTTGGCGCCATGCCGAGGAAGCCAACTTCAGCCCACCTGACTTTAGCGTCGCCCTAGGCAGTTGCGCCTACTTCACCGAGAAAGGTTACAATTGGGAAGAAAGCAAAACCCCATATGGAGACCATTACGAAATCTTCGAATCAATCTACGAACATGATCCGGATTTGATGATCTGGTTGGGAGATCAAATCTATCTGCGCGAAGCGGATTGGACTTCGAGGACGGGAATCTTTCATCGCTACAATCACTTCCGTTCATTTCCATATCTCCGGGCCCTCTTCGCAACGGTTCATCAATACGCCATCTGGGACGACCATGACTTCGGGCCCAACGACATCGGTCGCACCTTTTGGAATAAAGAGGCGACTTTAGAAGCCTTCAAACTCTATTGGGGAAACCCATCATATGGGTTTAAGGATATGCCTGGAATCACTACTTTTTTCAATTGGGGAGACGCAAATTTTTATCTTCTCGACAATCGATATTATCGAGTAGCGGCGGATGATGATCCTGAACCCTTTGGAGGCCAGAAAAGTCATCACGGGAAGGAGCAAATTGATTGGCTTATCGAGACAATGCGCCACCAACAAGGCCAGGATGACTTTTCCTATCCCTCCTCCTTCAACATCGTCGTTACTGGAAATCAAGTACTCAGCGACAGTCCTAATCCGGAAGGATTTCGCAATTATCACAGAGAATGGCAATACATGATAGACCGAATCGTTCATGCCAAAATCGATGGTGTAATCTTCCTCACAGGTGACGTGCATTTTACCGAATTCAGCAAAGAGGTACGCACCGGTGGAGGAAAGCCCAGCACTCCAAGTAACCCCGGTCCTTCCTATCCCTTTCATGATCTCACCATCTCACCTCTTACCTCAGCTGCCTTTCTTGATCCATGGGATAATTCTTACCGCATAGATATTTTTCCCGACTCAAATGACGACTTCATCACCGAGCGTAACTTCGCTATTCTAGACTTCAAAGGACCTGAAAATGATCGCCGAATTGAGATTCGTATTTTCGATAGCGAGGGCAAGCTGATTAACCAAAAACCTAATGGGAAGAGAGGCCAAATCGACGGTATCTGGATACTTAAAGCTAGCGATCTCAAAGCTCCGCAATAAATTTGCAGTTTCAGTAACCGATCTAAAGCCAGGACCCATATTTGTCCCCTAAGAGCATTGAATCCCAACATCGGATCCCTAAAAGTTTCTTCCTCCCTTTTCCTTGTCCTGACTGTCCTCGCTCTCTCAGGGTGCCGCTGGGGATCCAAACTGGCATCCGAACTTGACCCACAGTCAGTCCTTAAAAATTACAGGACTTTTGCCGTCATGCCCCTACCAGCTGCGATTCCAGGTACTCCGCCAGGAACGGTTCCCCGGTACGGTGGAATGATCAAGGAAACAGTCGAAGGTATTCTAAATTCGAAAGGATACA
Source organism: uncultured Opitutales bacterium (assembly GCA_964542645.1). Taxonomy (GTDB): domain Bacteria; phylum Verrucomicrobiota; class Verrucomicrobiia; order Opitutales; family UBA2987; genus Moanibacter. The sequence continues at coordinate 651,501 of CAZIUG010000015.1, forward strand.
AACGTTCAAAGGTTGAAACAGCGGACTTTGCCGTCAGGATAGGCGGCTACGTCATCCCCGAAATCGACGTTAAGGAATGGGGCTATTCCGACTACGAGGAACCGGATGGTCATCGGTGGTGGGAATCGTATCCTTACGGTAAAATCGAAGTTGGATCCTACGTCTATGGTACCCTTCTCATCGAAGTCTTTGATCGCAGCTCGAAGAAAATGGTATGGGTCGCTTGGGTCACTGGGAAAAGAAAATTTAAGCCACCCGACCCAGTTAAGATTAAAAAGGCCATCAGTAAAATGCTGACCGACTTTCCCAACGGCGAATCAGTCCCCGATCCTACCAGAAAATCCCGAAATCTTAAGAGACTCTGGTCTTTGATTAAACGATGAATACGATAACCACTAAAGGCCCTACCTCGACTGCGAGCCCGAATCTCAGAAATTTGGAGCAGAAAGACCTTGGTCCGGTTAACCCCGGATCTCGAGAATGTGAGGATTTTTGATAGCGCACCCGAGATTCGGAATGCTCGTAGAAATGTAACGTTAGAATAGGGGACCTCGGGCATTCTCCTATTCCCATTAGAATCATACTCGGGGTTAATCTTTCTTGCGAAACAAATACTAAACCAGGTTCCCACTGGGATGGACAACCTACCATCATTTTTAAAGATTGTGCTTTGTAAGTAGGGCCACGTAGACTCCATTCAAACTCTTAAATATATGTACGTTATAATTGCTCCGATCCAAATCAAAGAGGGTAAAAAAGCAGAATTCATCCAAGAGATGATCCTCGACTCCAAAGGTTCAATTGAGAACGAACCCGGCTGCCTAACCTTCGATATCATTCAAGACCCTGATGATCTGAACCGAATCTGGCTCTATGAAGTGTATAAAGATGAGGCAGCCTTCAAAATTCATACTGCAACTCCTCATTTTATAAAGTGGCGTGATACTGCCAAAGACTGGACCGTTGAATGCCCGGTTAAATCTGTTATCGGCGGCTCAAAAATTTACCCATGAATAACTACGACTATCATAAAGGACTGAAGATCGTCTGGGAAAAGGCGGTTGGGCTCTATCGGGATGGTAAGCGAAATCCTTCTTCCTTTTTCAATATTTCAGAAAGAGAATTCCTAAAGTCAATTGGAGCTTCTGCCCAGGAGATCTACGATTTCGCAGAAGACTATGTTGGAGGAGAAGAACCAGACTTTACCACCTTTGCTCTGATCCAAAGCGTCCGTCGACAGTATTTTCTGGAAGAACAAAAGGCAGTCGCTTCCAACAGAAAAGTAGCGACCAATGATCTACCTCCTAAAGAAGCTGAAGTGCAAGGTATCGAATGGCTTCCCCGTATAATCCCAAAAGCTTGGGCCAAATTGCGGGGTGAGATGCCCGACGATCTCATGTACTGCTGCGGTGGGGACCGCCGGTTCTTCAAACAGCACGATATCCACCCAGCCGAGTTCCTCCAGCTCGCCTGGAAACACGAGAATAACGAAAGCGACATCGTCGGCTGGGTTGCCCGACAGTCGAAATCTGTGAATCAGTCCGTTCCCTCTTAGGAAACCTGTCGGCAAAAGTAAGCTCTCCTCACCTCCTCAATTACTCTTTTAAACGATACCGTCTACTGCTGTATCCGGAGGTGAGGAAGGTAATGCGAATGTTACCGGTAGTAACAGATTTAAAGCGTGGCAGGGATTAAAATAAACTGGGGAAATCGCCAGGAAGAAGAATCCCTTTTACAGCCGCTTTAATTCCCAATTTGTGGCAGTTAAGACTAAACTCTTTCTACCACTCTCATAGGTCTCAACTAGATTATCACATCTTCCACAATTTTGTGATACTTCCGAAAAACTCGTGCGTATGCTAATAAAATAACCTAAATTTTAGGTGACTGAATCAAGAAAAATTACTTCAGAAAAACCTTTCAAATTTCTCGAAACAGGGCCTCTTGCTGAGGAAGAGTTGTCTCTCGAATTAGTTGAAAGACTCACTGAGGACCCTTACCACGACCTCGTCCCCTGTTACAAATTCCATATGATCCACAGGGAAAAACGCACCAAGATGGGAAACATTTCTCTCCGTATCGGGAACAGCGATCTGCTAGTCAAAAATTCCGGACAAATCGGTTACGACGTACAATTCGAATATCGAGGAAACCGATATGCAGCAAGAAGCTGCCGGCTTCTATTACCCCTGGCCCATATGCATGGCCTCAATCCGCTCTGGATAACATGCGATCCGGATAATATCGCATCGAGAAGGTCCTGTGTAATCGCCGGCGCTAAATACGTTGATACCATAAAGCACCGAACCTCGGATCCAACGAACCTGTCGGGCTCTTTCGAAAAATGCCGCTACCGAATTGATCTCCACCTATTACTCTCATGCAAGTAACCTTCTGGTTAGAATGACCTTACCCATGGTTCGATTCGCTTCTAGATACTCGTGTGCATCGGTTGCTTCATCAAAGAGAACCGTCCGATCAATGATGGGCTGCAATTCTCCGGTCACAAAGCCTTTGTAGCATTCCTTCTCAAAGGCCTTCACTAACCGAACCTTATAATCAAGTGATCGGTTCCTCAAGGTTGAACCAATAATCTTCAGACGCTTACGGAGAACCTTACTAACGTCCACTCCTGCTAATTCTTTACTTCCCAAAAGGGCGAGCATAACCAGACAACCATCGGGCGCAAGGCACTCAAGATTATGATCAAAATAGTCCCCCCCAATAAAATCGAGAATGATGTCAACTCCCCGATTTTTGGTAAAGCTCTTCACAGAATCGACAAATTTCTCCTCTCGGTAATTCGTTGCAAATACAGCTCCCAGGCTCTTACAAAACTCTAATTTCTGAGTACTCCCCACCGTTACCATCGCAGAGCAATCAAAATATCTGACTAATTGGACCGCTGCCGTTCCAACTCCACTTGCCCCGGCATGGATCAGTACCTTATTACCCTTTTCTATTCCCGCCAACCACCGCAGCGCCTGGTACGCAGTAAGAAAGGCCTCAGCAATTCCAGCTGCTTTAACAAAATCCAAATTCTCCGGAATCAGGAGCGCTAGCCTCTCGTCGACAGCCGCGTATTCTGCATAGCCACCACCGGCCAAAAGTGCAAATACCGAATCGCCCTTCTGGAATTTCGAGCATGCACTACCAGCCTGTTCCACCTTGCCCGCCATTTCCAAACCTAATATCGGACTCGCACCCAACGGCGGCGGATATAACCCTTCCCTTTGCATCGTGTCGGCACGATTCACTCCAGCTGCTTCTATCCGAACTAAAATTTCCTTCTCTCCGATTTCCGGTCTCTCCGCTTCTCCAACATATAAAGCACTGGGTGGGCCAGGTTCATCTATCAAAATTGCCTTCACGTCTGATTCAATTCTTCCTACTTCCTCTTGTTACGGGACTTCCCAAATATCGAGGACTTTAAGTAGCAACGAAACACCCTCTGTCAATTCTTTCATAGCATGGGGTTATCCACTATTGCGGCTCGCAAAAACCTCGAAGCATAAAACAATTAAAATTGATCGTTCTCCTCTATTCAGCATCATGCCTTTAGTGAACACAAATCAAGCACTCTTCGAATTAGGAGTACGGGGGAATACTGTCTCAAAACAAGAAAAGAAGTTTTTGGATGAGAACGGCTATTTAATTCTTCATGATGTTCTTTCCTACGAATTGATTCTCCGAATGATACAACGTCTCGACGAACTGACTCACACGGAAGGCGACAGGGCTGGGACAGAGGTCCATCAGGAAGAGGGAACCGATCGCCTCAGTAACCTCATTAATAAAGATCCTGTTTTCGATGTTTGCTTCACTCATCCAAAAGTTCTGGCCTCAATCGCCCACGTTTTAGAGGACGATCTTAAACTTTCCTCTCTCAACTATCGGGCCGCTCACCCTGGAAGTGGTCTTCAAAAACTCCACGCGGACTGGAAAGAGGCAGTCCCGCCTTGGAACTTTCAAGTCTGTAATTCGATTTGGCTACTTGACGACTTCGTCTCTAACAACGGTCCCACTAGAGTGGTGCCCGGTTCACACATGAGTGGAAAGCTGCCTACTGATGTGATGACCGATCATATGGCTTCCCACCCTGATGAGACCTATCTTATTGCGCCGGCCGGAAACGTCGTTGTGTTTAATTCACACACCTGGCACGGTGGAACCTTAAACCTTTCTCAAAAACCTCGCCGTGGTCTGCACTCTTACTTCTGTCGCCGCCAACATCACCAACAACTGAACCAAAAGAAATTTGTCACTCCTGAAACTCTCATGCGCCTAAGTCCGGCTACTCGTTTTATTTTAGATGTTTGAAATAGAGCTATTCATAACTACCATCTAGCCGTTTCGAGACCCAACTCATAGCACGATCAGCCCCCCATCGTGCTCATTCTCCTGCCTCAGAGTTTTTATCTAGCCTAGTAATACCTGTTTCAATATGAGAGATGCAAATCGTGCTACTGGTAATTCAGACGTCACTCGGATAATACGGGCCGAGTCTGAAGCAATATCGAATATACCCGAAGACAATGATTTCGAACTCACCGTGGATCTAATCTATGAGAGGGTTCATCGCCAAAACGGAAAGGTGATCACAAGCGGCATCGGGAAGGCAGGACATGTTGCGCTGAATCTCTCCTCGACTTTTGCGGCTACTGGAACTCCTTCAACTTTTCTTCATCCCGCTGAAGCGCAACACGGGGACCTCGGTCTGATTCACCAAAACGATATCCTGCTCCTCGTCTCAAACTCCGGTAAAACTCGAGAATTGCTAGAATTGATTCAGCTAACACGTAATCTGCACGCGGACCATCCTGTAACGGTCATCACCGGAAACCGTGAGAGCCCTCTTGCCAAGAAGGCAATGCTTGTTCTCTATACCGGAGGTCCTCAAGAAGTCTGTCCACTTAATTTGACTCCCACCAGCTCGATTACTACTATGATGGTCATTGGACATGTCCTCACCATACTCTTGATGATGAAAATTGAATTCCCCCGTGAAGCTTTCTATATGCGGCACCACGGGGGCTATTTGGGCTCACTAGCCAAAGCTGAAAAGAGTGATTGATTGCCAAAGCTATGAATCATCTATTCCTTATCGCAGGACCGTGCGCTATTGAAGACGAGCAAATGCCTCGCCTCATTGCGAAGAAAGTTAAAGATCTCGCCGATCAACTCGAGATACCGTTTGTTTTTAAAGCATCATACCGTAAAGCGAACCGTACCCGCCTAGATAGTTTCGTTGGTTTACCCAGAACCGTCGCATTGGAAATTCTCAGGTCTATAAAGGAAGAATTCGACGTTCCGGTACTAACAGATGTCCATGAGAGTTGGGAATGTGATGAAGTCGCGGAGTACGTAGATTATCTGCAAATTCCAGCATTTCTGTGCCGCCAAACCGACCTGCTTCTAGCAGCGGCAAATACGGGGAAAGGAATCAATATTAAGAAAGGCCAGTTCCTCTCGCCTGAAGCAGTAGAATTTATTTTGGAGAAGATCCACTCCACCGGTAATTCGTGCATCTGGTTGACAGAACGAGGCTCGAGTTTCGGCTATGAATCTCTAATTGTCGACATGACGGGAATCCCTCGGATGAAAAAATTTGGATTTCCAGTTATAGTTGACTGTACTCATTCTGTTCAGAAACCCAACCAGAGCTCAGGTGTAACAGGTGGTGATGCAACCCAAATTGAAACGCTAGCACTTGCATCAGTGGCGGCTGGGGCTGACGGCCTATTCATCGAAGTTCATCCGTCACCGAATCATGCTAAAAGCGACGCTGCCAGTATGCTGTCGTTGGAAAAACTGGAACCCCTTATAGCAAAGGCAAAAAAAATTTTTGATTTAAGAAAGGAAGAGCAATAACAGAAACTAAGACATTTTAGTAATATTTCCCTCGCTAAGATTGAGTCGCAGCGGGAAAAAATTCTATGCCATCGCATGGAAGACCGAACAGCCAAAGAGTCGGGGCTGTAAGAACATGACCGTATTCGGCAAACATTTCATCGATGGTTACCTTATACCTCCTTTACCTCAGTCAATCATTAAGCTACCTCCTACCACGACATGGAGAATCCTCAAATCAGTCATCTGCTTTCCAATACCCAAAGATCCATGCGTGCACTCGTCCTAGATGGAATCGGCTTCACTCGCAGCAAAGTGATTGATATTCCAATCCCGCTCCCTGGTCCCAATGAGCTTTTAGCCCGTGTGGATGCGGCCGGAATTTGTGCGTCACTGATTAAGATCATCGAGCAGGGCTCAAACCATCCTACCATCTATGGATGGGATTTAAGTCAATTTCCTCTTATCCTCGGCGACGAGGGTTCCATCACACTTATGGAAATCGGTGAAAACCTCATCGATTCCTACCAGTCAGGAGAGCGCTACACCATCCAACCCGCGGTCTATCACGCGCCAATCCGACATCGAGAGCGGTATCGCAATCATGCACGAGGCGTTGATAAGATGGGAGTTGGCTATACATTACCCGGGTTTCTGGCCGAGTATATCATTGTGGGAGAGGAGGTCTTGGCGGCCAATTGTCTCCTCCCTCTCCCCGATGATTCCCTACCTTATGCCCACGTGGCCATGGCAGAACCGTTCTCCTGCGTCGTAGCCTCCCACGAACACCATCTTCACTTGGTTCAAGCAAAAGCTACCCATCCTCGCAAAGTGACAAAGGGCATCAAGAAAAACGGGGTCACCCTGATCATCGGGGCAGGCGCAATGGGCAGAATGCACATCGACCAAGCTTTATCAGCCCATCCCAAAGCAATAATTGTTAGCGATCTAATACAAAACCGACTGGACCGCGCCCAGTTACTTTTCCAACTCCGGGCTGAAAAACTCGGCATCGAGCTTCATCTTATTAATCCCAAAAAGTCCAACCTCAAGGATCTCGTTAACCAGGTATCTGACGTCCAGGGCGCTGACGACGTCATCGTCGCTGTTGGTGCGCCCGAAGCCGTGGAGAGCGCTCAACACTTGGTCGGACGCGACGGGGTCCTCAATATTTTCGGAGGGCTCAAAAGTGGAAATGAAACTATTCAGCTAGACGCCAATATCGTCCACTACAAAGAAACATCCGTCACGGGATCCTCCGGCGGCAATATCTGGGACATCGTCCGTTCCCTTGAGCTCATAGCCTGCAAAGACATTGATCCCAGCGCTCATATCACTCGAATCGGCGACCTATACCATGCCCCTACCCTTATCCAACAAATTAAAGCTTGTGAGCTCGACGGCAAAGCCGTCATTTATCCTCATCGCCGTAGCAAAGAAATCCTTTCAGTCGATCGTTGGAGTGCAGACGATGAGACCGCTTACCTCAGCGATTCAGAATAGTCTTCACTGGAATCAGACAAGCAAAGATTTCCAGCAAATGCTATGGGCAAACTTAACTTCCGATAATGAAAAAACTCAATCTTATTACCTGAACTCCTAAGTTGATGAAAGGCACACTACTCGATGAACCGAAGTTACTCAAAGTAAGCGTAGATCAATTGCATGAACGGTCTAATCAAATTATTGTCCTTTCGGGCCTCGTTAATTCCCCTTCGTGGGATTCCGATTTTTACCACGCTCATCCCCTAAACACAAAGCAGGCAAATTACGACTGGAAGTTTACCCATTTGATAACGACCCTTCTTGACACGGTGGGTAACAGTAAACTATGATTTTTCGGTCGTCTCGCTTGGCGTCCAGTTACTAATTTGGCGGCAGGTAATTTAACATAATTACGCCTAACCCTTAGAAATTCGATCAAGGAAAATTCAGATGGCAGACAGTTCAAAAAATGGAACCTACAAAGTAATAGGCACCCGACCCATCCGTCACGATGGAACAGAGAAGGTGATTGGGAAGGCGATCTATGGGGGCGACACCCGGCTACCAGGCATGCTACACGGCCAGGTTCTCCGTAGCCCTCATGCCCATGCCCGTATCAAGTCCATTGACACTAGTGAGGCGGAAGCTCTCGCCGGAGTGCGCGCTGTGGTGACCTCGAAAGACTTACCATCCACAAACCCGGATGACATGGTCGATCTAGGAGAAGGGATGACAAAACTCAAATTTCTTCGTGATAATGTCTTGGCCAGCGACAAGGCCCTCTATCGGGGTCACGCCATCGTGGGAGTAGCAGCAATTAATCAGCAAACTGCGGATGAAGCGCTCTCGTTAATCAAGGTTGACTATGAAATCCTACCCCCTGTAGTCGGTGTCCGAGATGCCATGAGGGAGGATGCTCCTCTTCTTCACGATGATTTAACGACAGAAGAATTGGGTGAAGACACAGGGAAACACAGCAACATCGCAGCAATACTTTCCCACAAACTTGGAGACATCGAAAAAGGATTTGCTGAAGCTGATATCGTAGTAGAACGCGAATTCGATACCGCAACCGTACATCAGGGATACATAGAGCCCCACAATGGGACCGCAGTGTGGAACCCTGATGGGCAGATAACTGTATGGACTAGCACCCAAGGTGCCTTTGTGGTTCAAAAGCAAACGGCCGCAGTCCTCGATCAACCAATTTCAAAAATAAAGGTGGTTCCCCAGGAAATCGGAGGTGGATTTGGAGGCAAGATTCCACTCTATCTGGAACCAGTTGCTGCGCTCCTCTCGCGAAAGACACAATGTCCAGTGAAATTACTCATGACTCGAGCCGGGTGCTTTGAGGGAACAGGCCCAACCCCTGGAACATATATTCGCCTTAAGCTGGGTGCAAATAATTCCGGGAAACTGGTTGCGGCTGATGGTTTTCTGGCCTTTGAGGCAGGTGCCTATCCGGGATCACCAGTTTTCTGTGGCTTGATGTGTATCTTCTCTTGCTATGAAATACCTAATGCGGAAGTCGTTGGTTATGACGTGGTTGTAAATAAGCCAAAGACGGCGCCCTATCGAGCTCCAGGTTCTACCCAAGTTGCATTCGCATTTGAGACGATGTTGAACGAAATTGCGGAAAAGTTGGAGATGGATCAATTCGATATCCGGCTCCTTAATGCGGCAAAAGAGGGTACCCGCCGCGTAGACGGCCTCGTTTATCCTCCAATCGGTTGCGAAGAAACTATTTCGGCAGGAAAAAACCACGATCATTATAAGACTCCACTCAAGGGCCCCTACCGAGGCCGCGGAGTTGCAACTGGTTTCTGGTTTAACATTGGATTCAAATCCAGTGTCACAGCAAATGTGAATGAAGATGGAACAGTCAATCTGATGGAGGGTTCAACCGATATCGGAGGCTCACGAACTTCTATTGCGATGCAATTTGCAGAAGTTTTAAAAATCTCTGCGGAGGATATAATTCCACGCGTCGGGGATACGGGCGAAGTAGGTTACACCGACGTTACCGGAGGTAGTCGGACCACCTACGCTACCGGGTGGGCAGCTCACGATGCAGCTCAAGATGTAAAAGCTCAAATGATAGAACGAGCCGCTAATCATTGGGAAACTCCAGCTGATAATGTGGAATTCGATGATGGTGTTTATCGCAATAAAAGCGACTCGTCCAAATCTCTCAACTTTAAAGAACTTGCTGCAATAATCAGTGAGTCCGATTCTCCCGTGATAGGACGAGCATCGGTCAACCTGGGATTTGGGGTTGGCGGCTCATTTGCCACCAATATCGTCGACGTAGAAGTTGATCCTGAAACGGGAAAGGTAAAAATTCTTCGATTTACGGTTATACAGGACGCCGGGAAAGCAATCCATCCCAGCTATGTTGAAGGCCAGATGCAAGGCGGCAGTGTCCAAGGAATTGGTTGGGCACTGAATGAGGAATACTTCTACAATAAGGAAGGTGTCATGGAGAATTCAACCTTCCTAGATTATCGCATCCCTACTGCTCTCGATCTCCCATTAATCGATACCCTGATTGTGGAAAAGCATAACCCGGACCATCCCTTCGGGGTACGAGGAGTCGGTGAGTCGAGCATTGCTCCCCCACCGGCTGCCATCGCCAATGCGATCTATAATGCTATCGGCGTCCGATTTCGTGAACTGCCAATTCGCCCTGACCGAATCGTGGCTGCCATCACTTTGAAGGAAGGATCGAAAAGCGAGGAAGCTGTAGCTGGCTAAGTTGATAACCTTCCCCTTCTAAATGTAGAACATCTTTGCCCCTCAGCTGAATACCTTAGTGAAGGTCAATGTTAGGGCGCCAAAGTTTGGAGTCTTGGGAAACCTTTGAGCCTTTAAAGTTTCAGCCCCTCTTGCGTTGCCTTCTCACGAAAGTCTGTTTAGGCAGAAGGCCTTCTGAAGGCCATATTCCGAACCTCCCAATGTTCATGTTCAGTTGAGATACACTGAACAAAGTTAGATATTCTGAATAGAATACTAAAACTACCTCGAACTTTGTCTGATTTATTAAATCTGATGCGTTTGGATTAGACTGACAAACGCGTTTTAAAACTACACTCTGCTTGCTTACAGTGCGGATTGTAACGATCAAAGAATCACTTTGTTATCATTTCCATATCCCATTTTTATTCTACATTCGCTCTCTTCCTTAACCGTTCTCGATGTCTCCATTTTTCTTTAATCGTTAGTTGCTGAAATGCTGCTTGAGCTTCTCCTGAATTTCTTTGCTTTCTTCCTCTCCAGCCGAATCTTAACACCTTCGTGTCGATGAATAATTGTTAGTATTTCTTAGATCGATACGAAGCTCGTTCATGCCCTACCAGAAACTCTTCAAGACCATCGTGACAAAAATCTTAGAAACTCTTAGTCACATACTCAGAAAACGGCGTGAAACAATCGCCGTGGCTGAAACAACAACGGGAGGGCTAATTTGCTCAAAAATTGTCGCGATTCCAGGAAGTTCCCTATACTTCAGTCAGGGAATTGTGGCCTACAGCAAATACTCAAAAATTCGAACTTTAAATCTGGATCCAGCGTTTCTTGATCAATTCGGCGAAGTTAGTAGGGAAACGGCACAAGCACTAGCTATAGCGGTTCGAACAACGAGCAAAACCACCCACGGTTTAGCCGAAACAGGAATAGCGGGTCCTCTTATTGGAAAATCATCTAAACCCCTTGGTACCACATATATCGCTCTAGCTAGTCCGAGTGGAACACATATAGCCAATTTTAGGCTATGCGGCAATCGGCGGCAAATTCAGGAAGGCATAGCCAAGAAGGCTTTGGAATTTGTTATCGAGTCTCTAACATAGCATACTACCGGACTTTACTCTATCTGACGGTAAAACTCAATAACTCGACCCCCACACTTCCTTTTCAAGGGGATAGCCCCATGATCAAGGAATCCATAAGGATTCTCTCGATTGGGTAATTCCATGTCTGATTTGAAAAATTACACTCTGTTTTTTCAAACAGACTACAGCAATCATCTCTTTCCGTATATCCCGGAAAGATTACGATTTAAAAATTTGTTTACCTATTTTTAAATCGTCGAGAAATCCAGTCGTAATATTACCCAATCCGACACGGTTTTTTCCTTAGAGCTATTTTGACCCCAACCATTTCGTCCACATCGTTTCAAGATGATAGCGAGGATTAAAACCCAAAATCTTACGGATTTTATCATTTCGGATCTTATCGTGTGGTAGATCGGTAGAAATGAAGAAGGTTTCACATTTGGACGGTAGCTTATGGGAGTCGATCTCCAAAGCGCACCTAATGGCATCGCCCGCATCGGGCCAGGCCACAGACTGAGGGCAAAGATCGTCATGCAGTAATCGGGTACAGTTTTGTCCTCCCAGTAATTGATCAGGATGCACCATGTGGTAGTAAAGAAGAGTTAGTAATTCGATATCGTAATGCTCGCTGAAAATCCGACATATCTCCTGCCCCAGTGCCTTTGATAAAGGATACAATCGGGTACCCGGGGCTGGAGGCATCTCAGGGTTCAAATGAAAATCCCAATCTTCATACTGGGGACCAACCATTTGAAAATGAGGGCCCGTATTGATGACACGCCTGATGCCCCATTCACGAGCTGCAACCATCATGTTATAGTTGCCCCGGGTACTAACATCGAAGGCCAGCTTCCGGTCGTGACGCAAAACAGAAAGGTTGATAATCGCATCCATTCCTTCGGCAGCAGCTATCACTCCCTCCAAATCGGAAACATCAAGCTGAATAAACTCATGGGACCCAGAAGGCAATTTATTGATATCTGTAACCCTCAACTGATGGCGCCCCTCCAGGGCTTTGACAACCCAGGGGCCTAGCATACCATTGCCTCCTAGAATAAGAACCCTCATTTATCGTCGTCTTCCGGAAACTTCAGTAGACTCTGGGCACATTTCATGAGAAACCGCTGGTTTGGCATCGGAGATTGCACATGAACATCTTGCCAGGAAGCAATCTCAGCAGTTAACGCCCGGCTCACAACGAGACAGGCATCTTCCGAAGATAAAGCAGCAAGCTCTTCTAATCCAATCGCATCACGCCCACCATCAATTACCGGAAAACCCAATCGAATATTCGCAACCTTAATTAGCCGGTCCCTAGCAAACTCTTTACACACTATTTCTCCAAGATGACAGGCGAGTAAAAGAGAATTCTCAGCTGGAGGCAGACTTCGCCACTGCTCAGTCACGGTAAGAATCTCATCGTAGTTGTCTAATAGCCTCAAGGTACTGATGTAAAGGCAGCGTTCAACCCCTGAAGCAACGGCTGCCTGAAGAAGGTTATAGGTCCTACGCGTGTGATAATCGATCAGCGATGTGGCGTCACCACACTGTCCTTCAAAGCCAATGTGAATGAGGGCGTCGATTCCATCTACCAATTCGTTGGTAGCTTTATCGTGATTGAGGTCCGAATAGGATATGTTCCCCTCTCCTTTATTTCCCGGCAAATCTGTCAAAAAAACGTCATGGGAGTCTCTGATACCCGCTGCAAGCAACTTGGCCGTCCTGGAAGCTGCCGATGTGATAAGAATTTTAATGTTGCCGAAAATTGGAGGCCAGATATCACACCGGCCTTAGGGTTAAACTATGACGCTACCGAAAAGGAGTCTCATAACCAACCTGAAGGTCTGTCAAGTCTCTGATTCAGATTACTATTAAACCTATGAAAGCAGTCCAGATCATTTCTCCACAAAGCATAGAAATCGTTGAGACCAAGGAACCCCAACTCCCGAGTAATGGAAACGGCCTTGTCAAAGTGCGTATGCTGCGCGGATGTCTATGCGGCAGTGATATGCCTTACTTTTCCTTGAACTTGGACCGCGAACCAGAACGAGCTAAATCGCTGATCGGCAAACTAGAATCGGGACAAGATTCCTATTACCCTTTGCTCATTGGTCAGTCGATGCACGAGTGTGTGGGCCGAATAGTGGAGTCAAACTCCGATCAGATCAAAGTGGGAACGCTAGCAATCGCAGGACCGCCAAAAATGAGTGGTTTCCAAGAATATTTCTGTACCAGAGAGGAATCTGTCTTCCCTCTACCAGAAGGGTCTGTCCCCATTGAGCAGCTGCTCATGAGTCAACCTCTGGGAACTGTTATTTGGGCTATGCGAAAGCTCGGAAATTTATTCCACTCTGATTGCGTAGTAGTTGGTCAAGGCCCTATGGGACAACTTTTTGCGCACATGCTTTCTAACCTCGGAGCCCGTACTATCACCGTTATGGACAAGATTGACGAGCGTCTTTCTGTCTCTCCTAAAATGAGAGCCACTCACACCGTCAACGTGGACAGGGATGATCCAATCGGAGCAATAAAGGAGATAACCGACGGTAGGATGGCTGATCTCGTAGTTGAAGCAGTTGGCCATGAACAAGACACGATTGACCTCTGTACCGCACTTGTGAAGCGCCAGGGTACAATATTAGGATTTGGAGTTCCGGAGAGTAGTTACGGAACCAAAATTAACTACCGTGAGCTCTTTCGTAAAAACATCACCTTTATCGGCTCGGTTGGACCAGAATATCGCCGAGACGGCTCCCTTGCCCGTGACATGATTGTACAAAACCGGGTCAACGTCTCCCCTATCATTACTCATTCTTACCCTCTCGAGGATGCCCAAATTGCTTACGAACAATTTGCTAATCGTAAGGATGGGATATTAAAGGTTATTATTGAATTTTAAGAGTACTGATTCTCCTCACGTCGGCGTATCTGTTTGGCTACAGAGTCGCAATCGAGAAAAGCAACGAAGGTTGAATGGATTCGGGATCCTCCTATGCAGAATCAGTTGCCCACTCCTTATCGTCCTTCTCCTTGTTACTTCACCATTATGTTCCGCTCACTTCGTAGAATGCACGAATTAGTTCCTGATTCATCTCAACGCATCAAAACCCCTATTTCCCATGAGAGTTTCCTCCGCAAATAAAAAGCCAAGTATCGCCGACTATTATCCTTCCCCTGATCAATGGGAGCGGATTGATCCCAACGATGCTGGTTTTGATCCTAGAAAACTAGCCGAGAGCTTGGTGTTTGCGGCAGAAACCGAGACAGATTTTCCAACCGACTTGCGCAAAAAAATCCCTACCGGGAAACGCCACCCATTCGACCGACAACTTGGTCCCATTAAAGACCGTAGCGCTCCTTCGGGCGTCATTCTAAAAGGAGGCTACCTCCTCGGTCAATTCGGCCCCATTGACAGTATGGAAGTCACTTTCAGTGTGACCAAGAGTTATATATCAGCAGCGGCGGGTCTCGCCTACGACGACGGCTTGATCAACGACCTCGATGCCCGCGTTGGAAGTTCTATTTCGGACGGTGGATTTGATTCGTCTCAGAATTTTGATATAACGTGGCGCCAACTTCTACAACAAACAAGCGAGTGGGAGGGGGAACTCTTCGGCATACCCGACTGGATAGATCGCGGACGACAGGTGAACCCGACCTCTGGAATGGAAGCTGGCACAATAGGGGAGTCCGCATCAAAAAATGAAACTTTAAATGCCCTAGAGTCTCCTGGTACCTTCTGGGAGTACAACGACGTTCGGGTCAATCGAACTGCGCTTAGCCTCCTACGCCTATTTCATGCTTCTTTGCCAGAAATCATCAATTCACGAATTATGACACCCATTGGCGCATCACAATCATGGGAATGGCACGGATACGATACTTCGTGGGTTGAAGAAAGTGGACGGAATATCCAATCTGTGTCGGGCGGCGGCCATTGGGGTGGGGGCATCTGGATCAATACTCTCGACCATGCTCGCTTTGGATTGCTATATCTTAGGCGTGGGCGCTGGCGCAATCTTCAGCTGCTCTCCCAAGATTGGATCGAGAAGACCCTCACTCCTTGCCTAATAAACCAAGATTACGGACTCCTTTGGTGGCTCAACCAGAATAACACTATATCGGATCTTGCCTCTCCCCAAAGCTTCGCCGCACGTGGAGCAGGCGGAAACATCATTTTTGTCGTACCCGAGCGCGATTTAGTCATCGTTCTACGCTGGTGTGGCGATTCCAAACGCGTTATAGACAGGATTCTCAGCAGCCAAAACAATTAGTTTTGACCTTCTTGGACGTCATACTTTTAACAAAAATATCAACCGAAAATTATCTAAATCCTAGCAGTCAGAAATCAGCCCTACCATTCAACACATGACAAATACACACCTATTTGATAGTCTTGATGCCTTCAGAAATGAGCCCGTCCCGAACGGGAAAGTCCGCCTTCATTGGTTCGGACAACTCTCAGTCGGAATTAAGGACGAAACTGGAGTAATCATACTGGTCGATCCCTATTTTCCGCATGACCGCCCAGCTGACCGATATATCTACTCCAATCCTCCTCTTAAAGAATCTGACCTCCACGTCGACCACGTCCTCCTCACTCATGATCATGGCGATCACACCTGCCCAGAGACTCTAACAAGAATTCACACTGCTCATCCTAACTGCGAATACACGGGCACGAGAGCAAGCGCTCAAAGAATCGTGCAACAAATTGGTGTGCCGGAAGATAAAGTTCGTTCTATCACTGCCGGTCAATCATACCAGCTTGGAACAATGACCGCCCACGCGGTTTATGCTAAACCTCCCAGAAATTTACCTGATGATAATATCGAAGCTCCAGACACCGAACATCTTGGCTACGTTGTCGAAAGCTGGAGCGACTCCCTTGCTAAGAGTATTCGGGTCTACATCTCTGGAGATCCGATTAATACATTTCCAAAATACCCTGATCTGATTAATCCAGTTGCCGCCCTGAAACCGGACATTGGATTTCTCGTCACCCATCCGAATGAGGGAGAATTTCCCTATTTTGCGGAGTCAGCCGAAATGGCGACAAAGATTGGCCTCAAGGCAGTAGCTCCAGCCCACTACGAGTGCTTTACTCAAAGAACCTTCGACCCAGATGAATGGTCGAACTCTTTCCCAAAAGACTTACCCGAGCGAATTATCATTCCCTACAACCACGGAATTTTATACCCGTGAGATGATGGTAAACCCCGTCATAAAACTGCCCGAAATTCAATATATCTAAGTTCGTCAAGAGAAGTTGAAATCATCAATACAGCGACGCTTAAATCGAAGTGCATGAGCATTTTGATTTAAGCTTTTCGACGGGACAGTTAGTCGCAGGGGACGGAACACAAGTGTTTTTTCTTAGGATCCCAGTAGTCTTAAACTCGGTTAATCTATTTGGATTTATAGGCTTTCCTATTCTCGGCATGAACTGGTTGGGCTCTGACATAGCAATCAGAATCTTCTTGATTGAACTTCTATTCTCTAGACTAGTTCATGGCAGATTAAGAAGTATTTTAATCCAAAATTTTTCGGAAAAATCGTCCGAAAGACCATTATACCTCCAGTCAAACCCCAAGCTTGTTGTAGCGATCAAAGTCTGAAAGATTCCCCTAAATGAAAACTTATAGATTCACCGGAGGAAATACTGCCCCAGAAACTTTTCCCGTTGAAGGGTTAATCCAAGCCTCAGAGAAAGGCATCTCCCAAGTCGGAACTGGCTTTATCTCATATCCCGGTGAACTGGGGCATCAAGGGCTCAGAGAGGTCATTGCTCAGCGCGAAATGGACCGGGAGGGAGTCGAGGTTTCACCTACCTACATCTCATTAACCAACGGATCGATGCAGGCAGTAACCTTGATGGCAGAAACCTTTATGAAAGGACCGGGAGATATCGTCGTCACGGAAGAACTCACCTACATGGGAACGATTGGCGCCTACAAACGACTGGGCGCCCAACTGGTTGGGGTTCCAATGGATAAAAACGGAATGGATCTCGACAAGTTGGAAGAGACTCTAGAACGACTACACGAAAACGAAACGCCCCCAGCTTTCATCTACACAATCCCGACCTACCATAACCCAACTGGGATCGTCATGCCAAAGGAGCGGCGTCTCCGCTTGATCGATATCGCGCGATGTTTTAACACTATTGTGGTAGAAGACAACTGCTACGGGGATGTCCACTACGAAGGGGAAAAACCACCTGCCTTCTACGCTTTAGACGATGATCCCCGTCATATATACATCTGCTCGCTATCCAAAATCCTTGGCCCAGGAGTAAGGCAAGGGTACTTTTACGCACGCCCACCCTACCTGGAGAGAATCCTTGATCGTCGATATGACGGCGGCTGCAGTCTCCTCTCTGGAAGTATCCTGGCCGCGTACTTTAAGGATAATTTCTGGGAGCACTGCAAAATGACTAATGCACTTCTCAAAGAAAAACGCGACGCTACAATCGATGCGCTTCAGAGGGATCTTAGTGACATTTGTTCCTGGACTCAGCCTATCGGAGGACTCTTCATCTGGATAAAGTTCCCGGATGATGTAGACCAAGTTAACCTCGATGCCCTCCTAGCCAAAAGGCAATTCATCCATTCACCCGGTAGAATTCTTCACGTCGAAGGAAAGGATATCCCTTATTTGCGAATTTCCTTTGGAGCCGTCCCATTAGATGATATTTCCGAAGGCATTGCCATTCTTGCCGATTGCATTCGAGCTGCCAGAAGGTTAGAGCCAGCTGTAAGTGTTATTTAAATGCCCTTGCACTTGTTCCCTTCCTCGCGCTCCCCCGAGAATTGAGAAAACTTTATCTCCTCCAGAGGCTCTCCTCATTATTCCGCATTATGAGCTTCCCGCAACAACACTGTTGCTCGCTCATCGACAACAGAAAGATCCTCTTTGATAACGACGCGGTACTCCGTTAGAGCCGCCTCTCTCGAAACCATACCCTGTCTCACGTCTTCAAGAACCGTGCTCAAAGGCCTCTCTTCAGGCCGAAAAAAACCTCCCCCACCTGGTAACCTGAGTATAACCGATTGGCCAGGTTCAAGTTCATATTTGCCCTTTGGATGAGGGCGGGTCCCGTCCTGAAGAAACAACTCACCAGGGGCACCATCCTTTCCGCCTTGGAATCCTCGTGCGGCGAAGCGGGTCCGATCATACATACAAGAATGGAGAACGGGGGCCTCCGAATCAACCATGAGTACCATCTCCTGACCTAGTCCTCCACGAAACTTTCCTGCCCCCCCGGAATCAGCGCGAAGTGCCCGTCTCAGCATAAGAACAGGAGACACCGCTTCAATCGCTTCTACCGGCACTCCTTGAATCCCACTCGGAAAGGCTGTAGCTGAAAGTCCATCAGAAGTCGGCCGTGCACCCATTCCCCCGGCGGAAAAAAAGACATAAGAAAAAAGACGTCCCTCCCTATCATAACCTTCAAACTGCGTGTTCCACAGTCCGGCCGATCCATCGGCTATCAGACGATCAGGAATAACATGGCCTAGGGCTCCAAACACTGCTTGGGTCAGAAAATGTCCAATCAGGTGTCGTGCACCCACCGCACATGGATGAAGGGCATTCAACATACATCCCTCCGGAGCCTTCACCGTAACAGGTCGAAAATTGCCTTCATTCTGAGGCAAAGATGGACTTATTACACAAGATAGAGGATAGGTCGTGTAAGCATGGGTGTAATTGTACACTACATTAATTCCACGGTCGACCTGGGGCGAACTTCCAGCGTAATCGACTGTGAGATCGCTCCCGATTATGGAAATCGTAATACAGATCTTGAGCGGTTCATTAAATCCATCAACACTAACTTCGTCCTGGTAGATTCCGTCAGGGATTTCGGATATGGCAGCTCGAGTGGCCACCTCTGTTCGATCGAGAATCTCATCCGAAATCGCCGTCAAATCCTCTAGCCCGCATTCCCTTAGCAGTTCACATAGTTTTGTAGCACCAACATCGTTACCAGCTTGTTGTGCGTATAAATCCCCTACCACCAAATCCGGCATTCGGACGTTGGCTCGGACGATTTCAATGAGATCACGATTAAGCTCCCCTTCTTTGAATAGCCGCATGAAGGGAATGTGGAGTCCCTCTTCGAAAACCTCTCGTGCGTCAGCTCCTAGCGTACGTCCTCCTATATCCATAGCATGGCACGTATTGGCAAACCAACCGATTCCTTTGCCGCTATAAAAAACCGGAGTCACCACTGTGATGTCATGAAGATGTCCAGAAGCTAGCCATGGATCGTTTGTTAGGAGGCTGTCCCCTGGTTTCCATTTCTCGATTGGGTGCTGCCGGACAAATGTCCGCACACAGTTAGCCATTGTATTAATATGCCCAGGAGTTCCTGTAACCGCTTGTGCAAGCATTCTGCCTTTTACATCAAAGACGCCAGCCGAGAGATCGCCTGCTTCCCTAACAACCGTTGTAAAGGATGCATGCATCAGAGCCGCTGCCTGCTCATCTACAATCGAAATGAGCCGATTCCAAAGCACCTCCAATAGGATTGAATCAATTTCTAATTTGCCAGATTTCATGGACTTCTAAGCCTTATTTGAAGTTTGAATTCTTCCACTCTCCTGTTGGATCTCATTCATTAGTTTCAAAAAATCTCCCGCGTTTGCTGACATCCATAACCTGAACTCTGGACGAGATTCTCACTCCGTCATTCACATTCTGCCTAATTATTGGTATCCTTAGAGAGAATCAGACAACCAGACCGACAAAGGGAGAGTTCCCAACCAGGCGGCACCACCGTTGTCGCTTCCTCCTCTTCAATAATTGCGGGACCTGAAACATGGAAGCCCGCCTCTAGCAAATACCGATTGTAGACAGAAGTTTTTCTCGGCTTATTATCGCCCTGGAAAAAAGCAAAACGATCCCCTTTTTCCGTTCCCATATGGTTCGAAGATGGTAATGCCTTGACCTTTTCGATTATCGGTTCCGGTCCAGAGGCGGTCACACGCCAATGGACAACCTCAACTGAAACATCTGGACAGTTCCGTCCATAAATTCGCTTGTATTCGCCTTCGAAAGCTAGAATGAGCTCTTTGTTTACCGCTCCATCCGTTGGATTCTCCGGAATGTTGACGCGGATCTCGTGCCCCTGACCCGCATATCGCATATCAGCAGTACGTCTCAACATGACTTCGTTGGGAGCTACCCCAGCACCAACCACAATCTTCCGGCCCTCCTTCTCCAGTTCCGAAAAGATAGTATGAACATCCTCTGAGTTCAGGTTTTCTAGGCGCGCGACAAAACTCCTCGAGAATTCGAAAGAAATCGGTGCCAACATCAAACCGAAAGCGGAACCTACACCAGCTACCGGAGGTACCACAACTTTCCTCACTCCAAGCAAGTCAGCAACCCCGCAAGAATGTATAGGACCTGCGCCACCCGTAGCCACCATAGTAAATCCCTGCAATGCGACACCTGTCTCGGTAGCATGGACACGGGCTGCATTGGCCATATTCTCGTTCACCAATCGGTGAATTCCCCATGCCGTCCGATAAATGTCGATGTTCAATTTTTTTGCAAGTTTGGCCAGCGCGCCTTCAGAAGCATCCATGTTGAGGTGCATTCGACCACCGAGAAAAAAAGAAGGATTAAGGTACCCGAGGAAAAGATCAGCATCCGTCACAGTCGGCTCCTCCATCCCGGCCCCATAGCAAGCGGGACCTGGCTCTGACCCGGCGCTCTCAGGACCGACTTCTGGAAGGCCCAGGTCATTCACTCGTGCTAAACTCCCCCCTCCCGCCCCGATCTCAATAAGATCGAGTACCGGAACCAATAGGGGCAAACCACTACCTCTCTTGAAACGATAGACTCGTGCAACCTCTGAGCTCCCTGCTATACGAAGCTCTCCTCTTTCGATTAATACTGCTTTTGCCGTCGTCCCACCCATATCAAAGGCTAGAATCTTTTCTTCACCCGTTGCTCGACCCCAGTACTTAGCTGCCAAAGCACCACCGCAAGGACCTGACTCGATTAAACGGACAGGAAACTGTTTGGCTATTTCAACCGAACAAGTGCCCGCATTTGATAACATAATGTGTAGAGGCCCCTTCAGTCCGCTTGAGCTGAGTCCCTCTTCGAGGCCATTGAGATAACGGTCCGCTAACGGCTGAACGTAAGCGTTTGCAACCGTAGTTGAGGTCCGCTCGTACTCCCTCATCTCAGGTGCCACCTCATGGGAAATTGATAATGCGGTGTCCGCCATTATCTCTTGCGTAATTTGAGCTGCCCGCTGCTCATGCGCTGAATAAATGTAACTGTGAAGAAAGCAAATCGCAATAGCTTCAACGCCTTCTTCCTTCAGTTCCTCGCAAGCTTTCCTCACCACAGCTTCGTCAAGATCAAGTAGGATCTCCCCCGTAACCTTTACCCGTTCTGGGATTTCAAATCTTAATCGTCTTTGAACCAGGGGCACTGGGAGTTGGAGGAAAAGGTCATAGATATCGTAGCGCCCTTCCCTGCCTATATCGAGGGTGTCGCGAAAACCTTCGGTCGTGATGAGACCTGTTTTCGCTCCCCTTCTCTCGATCAAGGTGTTTGTAACAAGGGTTGTCCCGTGTATCGTTCGGCTAACCTCTTCGGCTTTAAAAACTCTTTCCTTCAAGAGCCGACGAACCCCTTCCAATACCGCCTCCGAGGGATCTGGATAGCTTGTAAGTACTTTCACGACGCGCAGGGCGCCAGTTCCGTGCTCCAGAACTACCAGATCGGTAAACGTTCCTCCAATATCAACCGACAATAGATAGCGCTTATTCACCGTATCTAAATGAGATTAAGCGAAGCAGTAACGAACTTCTCAAGTCAATCGCAAGGAAACTCAGCAATCTCTAATTTAATAAGAATTTTATCAGTAACCCTCTACGTGAGCAGAAAAATTAGCCTAAGAGTCTTTTGATCGACTTCTTTCAATTGCTCAATCATCAAAATCCTCTTACAGATTCCTAGCCTCCCAGTGATATGCCTCCTTGGAATTTTTCCAAAGTATTTTCTCGAGCACCTCTTCACCCGTATCTTTGAAATATTCCCGGACAATATCCAGGGTCAAAGTATACTCACCATACAATTCACACGGGGTCCAATTGCTCGAATAAACGAGACGGTCATTTCCCAAAGCCTCCACTAAAGCATCAATTGTCGGACGATAGTAGTTCACATCGGTCGGCGCTGGCTGTTCAACCGTACATTCCACCATTCCTGATAGTTTGCAGTAGACATTAAGATATTCGGCCAATTCATTAATCCCCTCCATCCAAACCGGATCGGGTGATTTCCCATCCACTAATACAAGTGCAGTATGATTCACAACCAGCCGAAGAGAAGGATGCCCACGAACAAACCTGGCAAGCTCACTGAGTTCCTCGGGACGGACCATCAGATCCATAGATAGATTCCGTTCCATCAGCATCTTTGCACAATCATCAAGACTCCTACTCCCATACGAAGTCGGTCCTCTTGTACTAACACGTATCCCACGGAAGAGAGGGTTCTCAGTAAAACGGTCAAGGTTCGATTCGAAATTTTCATCTGCCGGATTTAGGTTGCCAACAAAGCCCTTAACTATCGGCTCATCCTTCGCTAAATCGAGGATCCATTGATTATCCTCGAGCCAAGGACTGGCCTCAACCACAATGACACCAGTTACCCCTTCCGGTTCTGCTAGAGCCTTATAGCGATCCGGCATACTCGGCTGGTAGATTGACCCACTCTCCGGTTTTGGCCAGGGAACTCCTTGCTCTCGTTCGGTATCATAAAGATGAATATGTGTATCGATGATCATGGTAATGAAAGCTATTGAGGAAAATCGTCTTTTCCAGCTCTATTTAAGGAGAGTTTACGATTGAAATAGAGTAGAAGAAAAAGCTGCTTCTTGCTGAATTGCCCCACTTGCGCTACGCCACTGGCCTCAATGCTCCTTCAATCGAAGTATTGTTCCAAATAACTCTACACAAGAAATACGTCTCAGCACCATAACAACCTAGATCTCTCCATTTCCTCAGTCGAAGCCTATTTTATTTACACAGGGGAAGCGTTAGAATTAGAGAATTCCATGATAGGGGAGCTAACAATATGCTGCCTTTTTATGAAAGAAAATACCACGATATTGTGACTGAAAGACTGTATCTTCTCCAAATGCTATAAGTTGTTCTGATTTCACTTGAAGAACTAAAGTAATTACTATCCTAAAACGAATAAGAGCCCCGATTATCCAATAGAGCATTTAGTTTGACAAATCCCTACTATGGGAACGGGAGTAAGGGTGCATGCCAACTAGTTTGTTTCAGTCTACCAACCGCTCTTCCTAAATATGAGTAAATCAAATTCATTTCTAGAAGTGGATCCAGCGATCCTCAATGATTTGGCGAATTACGATTCCGCCACCGTACAGAACGCAGCCATTCTGGTTCGCGGATATGTCCCCGCTGGAGAAGACTACACGGGACCTGCTCTCGAGCAACTGCTTCCAAAGGCAGGTGGTGTAACTGTCGGCTACGCTATGACCTCGGTATGGACCCCAATTACGGAACCTGCCAGCCAACCTTTGGATCAGAATATACTTTGGGATATGATAGCAAACACCACCGCACCAATCGTTGTTGTATTGAAAGATGGCGATCCGCAGCCGAACAGAGGCGCCCTCATTGGCGATGGAATGGCCTACTTGATGAAAGCTTTGGGAACAGTCGGAGCGATCGTGGCCGGAAATGCGCGCGACATTCCGGGCATCGCGAAATCTGAGATTGGGCTATGGGCAACCGGGACGGTACCTGGACACGGCCCCTTCGGCATCCAGCAGATCGGGGACACTGTAGAAGTAGCCCAACTGAAGATTAAGCATGGAGATATTGTAGTCTGTGACCAAGATGGTGTGACTCGTGTTCCAATAGAGATCGCGGCCGACGTGGCAAAAGCCTGCGCCGATGTGCGGGCAAAAGAGTCAAGATTTCATGCCACATTCAAAAACGAGACTTTTTCTATTGAGGATTGGCGGGCCACTCGATAGTCAAAGCCCTCTAAAAAGATCCTTGGGAAGAAGATCCATTTCAGAGTTCACTTGAGGGCGAAAGGGACAGAGGCACTCGGATTTACACTGGCCGATTTTGAAACGGCCGCGGCAGCGTTTAGTGGGATCTTCTCTCCGACTCCTCAGATCTCGTGGCCTCTATTGAACCAAAGGTGTGGATGCGAGGTGTGGATTAAACATGAAAATCACCTTCCAACAGGTTCCTTCAAACTTAGAGGAGGCATCTGGTATACCGAAAACAGGCTCAAGTCCAGGAACGAAAGCAACGGTGTAATAGCCGCCACCCGCGGCAATCATGGTCAGAGCGTCGCCTTATCTGCACTCAGCTATAAAATTCCAGCTTCGGTTGTAGTCCCCCTCGGAAACAGTATAGAAAAGAATAGAGCTATGGTCGCCTATGGGGCGGAATTAATCCAATTCGGTACCGATTTTAACGATTCGTTGGAACGTGCTTACCAGTTGGCTTCGGAACGGGATCTTAGCTTCTTCCCTTCGTTCCATCCTCTCTTGGTCCAGGGCGTTGGAACCTACGCTATTGAATTCTTCAGGGCAGCACCGGACCTACACACTGTTTACGTGCCAATCGGGTTGGGTTCCGGAATCTGTGGAATGATTGCGGCTCGCAATGCCCTAAATTTAAAGACTGACATCGTTGGAGTCGTAGCTGAAAAGGCACCGGCATATGCTCTTTCCTTTGCCCGTGGCAAACCCATTGATACTAAATCTTCAGGTACTATAGCCGACGGATTAGCAGTCCGGAAACCTCACCCCGAAGCGTTGGAATTCATTCTCAACGGAGCATCACGCGTTGTAGCTGTGACAGAGAAACAAATTCTTGATGCAATTGGTTTTCTCTTTCGTGACACACACAATATCGCGGAAGGAGCCGGCGCCAGTCCTTTAGCCGCCTTGCTCAAGGAGAGAAAAAATATGCAGGGTCGAAAAGTAGGATTAGTGTTGTCCGGAGGAAACATTGATTGGGAACTTTTTCTCTGCGCAAATGAGCAAGCATCTACTTCGTGAAAAGAATACTAAGTAGGCTGAAATGTTCGACAAGTCACAGGATCTTAGGTTACAGGAATTCTGAGCTGCGTATGCTAGTCCAGAAGTAAACGCCCTTTGGGTTAGATCCCACAGATTCTGGATGAGCCTTATGTATAACGTATTTGAATCTGCTTACTCATTCCAACAAACACCCTGCTCAAAATCCTTAGACAGATGCAAACCCAGAACAGAGATTTTACAAATCCCGTCCAATACTTAACCGTCCAACTACCCACTGGCGGATTTTTATGGCAGTAGATTCTCGTTTACAAATATCAGCAAATAGCACAGTAAGAAGCCTAATTCCCAATATCGTTGCATGATAAAGGCAACTAGAACCTTGATGCTGGAAACCGTAGAACCATGGGGGCTAGACTCCGCTGGTCAGCTAGGAAAGGGTAGAATCAATGAAACTTTCGGTCGTGGTTCCGTGCTATAACGAAGAATCGACTATCCGTGAGATTTTACACCGGGTTGAGGCTTCACCACTTGACATCATCGAAGTGATTGTGATTGACGACAACTCAACGGATGGGACTAGAGAAACTCTACTTAGAGAATTCCAACGTCCTCCCTTTAGACTCATCATGCACAGGGAAAATAAGGGCAAGGGAGCGGCTCTCCGATCCGGCTTCAAATGCGCTAATGGCGATGTTGTTGTCATTCAGGACGCGGATCTCGAATATGATCCGGGTGACTATGGAAATCTTCTCAAACCAATTCTTGAGGGAGAAACCGAAGTTGCTTATGGCTCCCGATTCAAGAACCCGAATAATCATACCCGGAGTCTCAGTTTTTGCTACTTGGTTAACTCGATGCTTACCCGATTGTCTAATATCGTGTCGGCTACCAAACTGACAGATATGGAAACCTGTATGAAGATGCTCACCAAAAGGACGCTGGACCAAATCACGATCGAGGAAGACGGTTTTGGAGTAGAACCCGAGATCACGGCAAAGATCGCTCGCCTGAATCTGCCTATACGGGAAGTAGGAATCTCCTATCACCGAAGGACACACAAGCAGGGGAAAAAAATCGGATGGAAAGATGGAATCGAGACTCTCTGGTGTATTTTTAAATACAACCTTTGTCCCTCTCGAGGAAAGGTAAAACATGAAGTCCTTCGAGAATCCTCTAACCGCGGCGAGTAACAAGAATAACCCGCATATCAACCGGATTTCCGGTTGGCGCCGTGTTCTTCTTTGGCCGCTCAGCATCCTGATCCGAGTCTGGTCGGCTACTACACAGATAGTTATCAGCACTGAGGATAAGGCTCTGCTTTCTGATATTTCCCAACCTTTTGTCATCCTCTTTTGGCATAACCGGATCTTTCTCGCCGTTCAAATTTTCCAGCAATTTAGAGGACAAAGCAAAATCTGGGGACTGGTTAGCACCAGTCAAGACGGTGCCTGGCTGGCCGCTTTTTTGTCTTTTGTTGGGATCGGGTCTGTCCGCGGCTCAACCAGTCAACGTGCTTTTGGCGCAACCAGAGAGTTGCTTACCAGGTTTAATTGCGGCAGCGACATAGCTATAACTCCTGACGGCCCAAAGGGTCCTCGATACAAATTCGGGAGGGGTGTGGTTCGTCTTGTCCGAAAGACCGACGCCCCCCTCCTTCTCATTTCCGGAAAAATCGATAGGTTCTGGAGCTTGAATAGCTGGGACGGCTTTCTCCTCCCAAAGCCTTTCTCAAAGGTCTACCTCCGGGCCTCACGGATCGAGAGCTTTGATGATCTGCAGGCGAAATCTGAACCTGAAGCAGCTGAGATTCTCCGCCAAAAATTAAATGATTTATCTCTTTAGCAATAATAGAATTGCAACTGACTTATCCTCTGCCTCGCTTAAACTAGTCACCTTTTTCCTGAACACACCCAAACCCTGAACCGAATGTAGCACTAATAATTGTATCGATCGATTCAATCTTCCTTTAGTAGCTTAATAAAACTAAATTAGAAAGATTACTTTATTCCCAGAGCCAGACGAAACTTGGAGCCGAGCGGGATCGAACCGCCGACCTCGTGAGTGCGATTCACGCGCTCTTCCAGCTGAGCTACGGCCCCTTATCCATGAAAAAGCGGAAAATTAACTATTGCACCAAGTGAGTCAAGGACCGTCCAACGCTCTTTAGACTAATGATCACAGACGGACTATTTCTAGCAGTTAGCATAGGATGTGCTCAGTTCAACTGAATTCGCCGCATGATCGAAACCCAATGGATTAGGAGTATTATCAATCTTAATCCGGGAGATTCCTAAGGCTTTACATTCTGAGGTAGCCATTAGAGAATCCACTTTGTTAATTATTACACCCTACAATTTGAGTCTAATATTGACCGAAACTCAAAATGGCCAGCGAGACATATACTCTGGCTCAATCAGCAGTCGAGGAAGAGGCTGAACGCCTTTTTAAACACCTCATTAGTGTTGATTGTTCAAGTGAGAAGAAGTGGACTCTGGATGCTTGCCTATTGATCGCACCTCAGACCCTTGCGATCAATAGGCTGAAGGAAGAAAAGAATGCCATCATCCTTGCTCACTCCTATGTCGAGCCTGAGATCATATATGGAGTCTCCGACTTCGTGGGCGATTCCTACAAGCTAAGTGTTGACGCATCAAGAGCAGAAGCCGAAATAATCATCTTTTCGGGAGTCGTTTTTATGGCTGAAAGCGCTAAGATTCTCTCTCCACAATCCAAAGTCTTTGTACCCGACCGAGGATCGGGATGTTCTCTAGCCGACTCACTAAACGGCGATCAACTGCGTTCACTCAAGGCTCAGCACCCAGATGCCGCCACGGTTTGCTACGTAAATTGCAATGCTGACGTAAAAGCCGAGTCCGACGTCTGCGTCACATCGACGAACGTTTATGACATTATCTCTCTCCTCAAGGAAGAAGAAGTTCTCTTTGTTCCCGACCGCTTAATGGCTGAGAATATTCGTACTGAACTTCGCCGGCGAGAGATCGAAAAGCGAATCCTTACATCAGACGGAACCTGTATTGTCCACGACAGATTCTCAGTTGATCTAATCGACAAAGCTCGAGCCCAATATCCAGGACTGGCAGTTGTTTCGCATCCTGAATGTACCACCGAAATAACGGCCAAGAGTGACTTTGTTGGATCTACTGGGGCAATGATCGAATATGTCAAAACAACAGAAGCTCCCTACTATATGATGCTGACTGAGTGTGGGCTAGTCAGCCGGTTGGAAATAGAGAACCCCGAGAAACGTTTCATTGCATCTTGCAAACTCTGTCCTTACATGAAGTTGAACTCTCTCGAAAAGATTCACGAGGTCTTGACGAACCCACAACCAGAACAAGAGATTCGTCTGGAAGAAAGCCTGAGGCGCCGTGCCGAACATTCCCTCCGCCGAATGATTGAGATGACGGAGAAAATTCGTACCAAAAACTGATGTCGCTTAGAGACCTCATTAAGCTGGCTCTAGACGAAGACACGGGATTGGGTGATCTGACGAGCGAGACCACCATCGATGCAAATTTGGAATCTCAAGCTGAAATCGTCGCTAAAGAGCCTCTCGTCCTCTGTGGAATTGAAGCGGTCTGCTTGGTATTTGAAACCGTCGATCCAAAAACAGTAATCGAGAGAGTTTCTGCTGATGGAGCTAGAATGACATCGGGGACCCGTGTTGCTCTGATAAGGGGTCGAACAAGAAGCCTACTTAAGGCAGAGCGAACCGCGCTTAATTTTCTTCAGCACCTTTCCGGCATAGCAACTTTCTCTCAAAAATTTTCCCGCATCGCAAAAAAACACAATATCCGTATCGCGGATACTAGGAAGACCATCCCAGGGTACCGTGCTCTTGCTAAATATGCGGTTCGATGCGGGGGCTGCCATAACCATCGTGCTTCTCTCGCCGAGCATATTTTAATCAAGGACAACCATCTTGCTGCTTCAGCTTCAATCAGTGAAGCAGTGAACAGGGCAAAAGATTCAGCACCCCACACCTGCAAAATCGAGGTTGAGGTCACAACCCCTGATATGGCGCTGGAAGCAGTCGAAGCCGGAGCCGATGCTATTCTATTGGACAATATGCCTCCTTCAGAAGTTGAAGCCGCTAAGGAACGGATCGGAAATCGCGCTCTCATCGAAGTTTCCGGTGGAGTCTCCATCAAAAACATCGAGGCCTACGCCCAAATGGGAGTCGACATCATCAGTATTGGAGCCCTGACCCACTCCGCACCGGCTGTGGATCTCAGCATGAGATTTCTCAATGAAAAAAGGGATTAAAATCCCGTCAAACGGGATTAGTCCGGTTCGCCCACGGAAATCCTCTGTCCTTTTGTGATGGGCATTGCGTAAATTGTCATCTTGCTATAATTCTTTTAGAGAGCTTCGGCTTCCCGCTTTATCGGTCAAACTAGAATTTGATTTACTCCATGCGTCTCTCATCCATTTCTGTCCACTTCTTGTTTCTCTTTAATCTAGAGAGAAATCAGAATATAACAAATCCCCCTAATTAATAATGGACATCCGCCAAACTGACTGTCTCATAATCGGGTCCGGGCTCGCTGGTTCCGCATTTGCCCATTACGCAGTCCAAAACGGTTTAGAGTGTTCTATTGTTTCGCCAGACTCACTTGTTACAACTGCCAATAGTGATTGGGCTCAGGGCGGAATTATATTTCACGACTCGGATGATGGTGCCCAATTATCGGAGGATATCATGCGAGCTGGGGATGGAGCCGCTAATCAGGAGGCAATTAACTCATTAATCGAATTTGGTCCCGGTCTTGTTAAGTCCTTCCTGATCGATGAACTCGATGTGGATTTTGATCGTGAAGCTTCTGGCACTTTGAAGTACACTAGAGAAGGAGGACATTCAAAAGCACGCATCATCTATTCGAAGGATCACACCGGTCACTCAATTCTTCATGCAGCTCATCAGAAACTTTCCAAAACACCTGGGATCGAGCAGATCAACGAAACGGCTGCCGTTGATCTTTTGACACTTTCCCATAGTTCGGTTGATTATTCCGACCGTTTCCAACCTCTTACTTGCATTGGGGCTTATGTTCTCGATTTAAAGACTGGCAAAATCGGCGCAATAGTAGCTCGCAGCACGATTCTCGCAACTGGCGGCCTAGGGCAGATTTTTTCCCACACCACAAATCAAGACGGCACCTACGGTCATGGGATAGCAATGGCTTACCGGGTTGGCGCCAGACTGATAGACATGGAATATGTTCAGTTTCACCCTACCGCATTCTACAAAAAAGGAGCTCCGAACTTTCTAATTTCAGAAGCTCTTCGGGGAGAAGGAGGGATTCTTGTCAACAGTAAAGGCAAAGCTTTCATGGATTCTCTACACCCCTCCAAGTCACTCGCACCACGTGATTTTGTCTCGCGGTCGATTCACAATGAAATGATGCGTGAGGGGAATAACTCTGTTTTCCTTGAAATGTCTCACCTTGATGCTGAGACCGTCCGACAACGATTCCCTGATCTCTATAGCCGCTGCCTACAAAACGGAGTCGATATAACCGATAATCCCATCCCGGTGGCACCCGCCGCCCATTACCTCTGCGGAGGAATTCACACTGATCTCCACGGACGCACCAATATAGGAAATCTATATGCTATTGGTGAAACCGCGTGCACTGGACTACACGGTGCTAATCGTTTGGCTAGCACCTCACTGCTCGAATGCCTAACTTCAGCCAAATTTGCTGCTCAGGCCGTGGCCGAAGAAGCAACCCCATTCGATTACGCGTTGCTGGATATACGAGCTTGGGAAAGTCCCACTGCTGATGCAGATATGACACTCATCAATCAGGACATTAACCTTGTTAAGAGCACCATGACCAACTATGCAGGTCTGGTCAGATCCTTCGATCGCCTGAATCGGGCCCGCAACCTTTTACGTGAACTCAAGATTGAAATCGACGAATTCTACGCCGGCTGTAAATTGACCAAGGCTATGCTCAACTTACGCAGCGCGGTTCAATCTGCTCTCCTCGTTGTCCATGCTGCCACCCTTAATCCCCGAAGCCTGGGCTGCCACTACCGTGAAGATGAATCCGAAATCGTTAATCATTCACCACTGACTTCAATGGATTGATTTAAGTTTTCCCACTTTTAATTAATTCCTGAAGGAATATAGGCATAAACTCTTGCTATCCCATCTTTTGAGTCGGATTGAAAGGATCCTTTTGGGGAAGGCCCCCTTAATCACAACTTGACAGTATTTGAAATCGAAATACCTTCTAGGCTCGTCCGCTGTAAGGGGTAGTAGCTCAGTTTGGTTAGAGCGCCGGCCTGTCACGCCGGAGGTCGCGGGTTCGAGTCCCGTCTATCCCGCCATCCTTTATGTGGTGGAAGCCAACAGCATAATAGGGAAAGACTCCACCTTTTCACTCTGGTTCCCCAGGGGCTTTAAAGAAGGGTCTTTCCCCAGAGATCTCCCTTATGTAAGTCATCTGGGGAAAGCAAAACTGTTGGTCCATTGTTATATTAACTAAGTAATATCCGTACATTATTCCAATATTCTACGGGCATATTCATATGCAAATCCAACGAACACTTTCAAAAGAACTAACCATATGCACAAGATTATGAAAAACTATGCCATCGGGCTTTGTGCGCTTCTAGCAGCAGTTTTCGCCCTTCCCGTTTCCGCTCAAGAAGTAAAACCTAAAGGCAAAAAAGTGACGGAATTAAAGCTATCCGGACGCATACAAGCTCAGTGGGACCACATTGAGTCCGATGAGACTGACGCCGATCGCAACCACTTTTACTTCCGCCGCCTCTTCTTTGGAGGACATGCCAAGCTGGGAGGTAATTGGGGAGGGGACGTGGTACTGGACTTCGCCGCCTCGCCTAACTCGGAAGGCAGCGGCAAGGCCGATCAGGTCTTCATTGACGCAGCTTCAGCTTGGTACAAGGTCAACCATTTTATCCGACTCGACTTTGGCCAGCTTAAAGTTCCCTTCGGGATGGAGGAAACATCCTCATCCTCTAAGATCAAGGCAATCGAGCGCTCGGCAATGAACCGTCAGTTTGCAGAACGCCTCAAGTTTCATGCCCGCCATATGGGCATTTTTGCCAAAGGGAATCTCGGCAAATCGGGCTTCTCCTATAATGCCGCTATCGTAAACGCAGGACAAAACCACAGCTCTAAGGATTCTGCCCTGAAGAAAGGGCTCTACGGATACAAACGCAACGAATTCGCCTACTTCGGACGAATCGCCTATTCCAACTACGATGCGGAACTCCGCCACGTCTTCGGATTAGCCGCAGGCGTACAGCCTAACGCAGAGTACAAAGGATTAAACTCCACCGTGGACGTTGACAAAACAACTGCTTTCAACTTTTTCGCCCAGCTCGGTTACGGGACTTTCAATCTGGACACTGAGTATATGTTCGGCGAAGCCGACGTGACGGGTGGCAACCACAAACACAACGGTTATGCCGTGCAGGCGTCCTATACATTCAACAACGCACCAAAAGGAGTTTGGGAATTCGTTTACCGCTACTCTGCAGTGGACGGAACCGGAGCTAATGATCTTGTCTCAACTAAGGAAATTATCCGTAGAGCGAATATTTCCTCAAAGTTCAACGAGGCTAATGAACTCGATCAGCACTACTTCGGCGTTAACTACCAATTCCAGGGACACGACGCAAAACTCATGCTTGGGTATGAATCGAACAAGGCTACCGATACTACCCACGGCTCCCGTAACTTTTCCGGTTTCCGAACTCGCGTCCAAGTCCTCTTCTAAGCCTCCAGGTATGATCAGTCATCGAACACTGGAATGAATGATCTAATAATTAATCCTGTGGATCCGGTTTAAATTTGGAAGTCATTGGCTGGCTCCAACATCAACAACACATTTAAAACAGAATTGGGAATCCGAAGCTGTTCTAAACGAGTGGTCAATTGAGACTATCCGGATCTTCTCCACTCGAATTTGCTAGCTTGGGTTGCGTAATTTCACTTTAATGAGTGCAATAGTCCGATTCGCGGCTGCAAACATGAAACTCCTCGAACAGATCTGCATGCTCGATTACTCCGGGACACTTCCTTCCACTTTCCTTGAAGTTCGACAAGATTTCGATGCCCCGAGAATCAGAGATATTTCTCGGAGAGTACGATCTGCCCTTCAAGAGGGTAGAATCTTAAACCAGATGCGAAAAGGAGACAGTGTCGCCGTAGCACTTGGAAGCCGAGGGATCGCAAATATTGCCGAAATCGCTAAATCAACCATTGATTGCCTTCGACTAGCCGGTCTAAAGCCGTTTGTGGTTCCTGCCATGGGAAGCCATGGTGGGGCCAGGGCCAACGGCCAAAAGGAAGTTCTATCGCACCTCGGCATTACGACGCAAACAGTGGGGGCCGAAATTCGAGCCTCGATGGAAGTGAAAGAGATTGGGAAAATCGATGGCGGCCCGTCTCTTTTTCAAGGAGCGGCTTCCGCCGAAGCTGATCACACCCTCCTGATCAACCGGATCAAACCGCACACTGCATTTCGAGGCAAACTGGAGAGTGGCCTTGCCAAAATGGAAGTCATTGGCCTGGGATGTCAACGGGGTGCTTCACTAATGCACAATCTTGGAATTCCCGCCTTCCAGAAGTTCCTCGGCCCAGCTGCACGAATATATGAAGAGAACTCCAATGTAGTTGGCGGAGTGGCGATTCTGGAAAACGCTTACGAAGAGACAGCTCAGATTTCAGGACTTTCAAAAACCGAAATCGGCACCACGAAAGAGTCTGATCTACTAAGGAAAGCCGCCAAACTTATGCCCAGCCTTCCCTTTCCTGAAATCGAGGTTTTAGGAGTTCGCCAAGTCGGAAAAAATATTAGTGGTACCGGAATGGACCCTAACATTATTGGCCGCCTCATGATACCCCGTCAACCTGAAGAATTTGGCGGTCCGGACATAGCAATCATTACTGTCTTCGACCTGACCAAAGCAACAGGAGGGAACGCCAATGGAATCGGTCTCGCCAATGTCGTAACCTCTAGAGTAGTAAACAAAATCGACTGGAAGGCTACATATACTAATGCTTTGACCGCCGGGATCCTTGGTATGCAACGCAGCAGCCTTCCCCTTACCGCACCCGACGACCGTTCTGCTCTCCAAATCTCTATCCGCAACTGTGGCCACTCACCAGGGGAAGCGCGTGTTGTTCTTGTTCAAGACACCCTCACTCTCGACCGTCTCTGGGTAAGCGAAAGTTTGAGAACTTTGGTGGATGAGCACCCTCGTCTCAAAATAGTACGGAAAATTCCCCTGTCTTTCTCGAGTAACGGTTCCCTCAATAGTCCCTGGGATTTGCGGTAATCCACAAACCCCCTCCTCACACCTCGCATAGGCTAGTGGCCGTGTCGAGATCCGTATTCCGCAGCGAAAGTCGTCTATGGTTGTTTGACTAGACGAAGGTACGGTTTCTCCTCTTTCCAACCACCCGGAAAGGTCTTCTTTGCTTCCTCATCAGAAACCGCCGGAACTATAATAACACAATCTCCATTCTCCCAATTTGCCGGTGTTGCAACCTTATGAATTGCAGTCAGCTGCATTGAGTCAAGAGCACGTAGGATCTCATTGAAATTACGGCCGGTTGTCATCGGGTAAGTAAGCATCAGCTTGATCTTCTTATCAGGCCCAACAATGAACACAGACCTTACAGTTGCGTTGTTCATTGCGGTCCGTCCTTCACAAGTTCCCGTTTCCTCTGCAGGCAACATATTGTAAAGCTTAGCAACCGACAGGTCAGTATCTCCAATCATTGGGAAATTAACCGCATGCCCTTGCGTTTCTTCAATGTCTTTAGCCCATCTCTTATGGTCTTCAACTGAATCAATACTGAGTCCAATGATTTTACAATTTCGTTTCGAGAATTCTGCGTCGAGTCCCGCCATGGTTCCAAGTTCCGTCGTGCAAACCGGCGTAAAGTCCTTAGGATGGGAAAAAATTACTGCCCAGTCATCTCCAATCCATTTATGGAAATCGATTTTCCCCTGGGTCGTATTCGCCGTAAAATTCGGCGCTTCGTCATTAATTCTTAGGCCCATTTAATTCTTTTCTCCTTAGGATTTATAAAATATTCGACCTCTTTATTAACCTATTCAGCCAAAACTGGATAATTATCGGTATAACTAATCAGAATTTAAAAGTATAGTATGTACTATGTCATAACCAGAATGCATCTGGTTTAGGAATCCATCCCTAAGATGCCAAGGATCAAGAATGTTGTCACATCCCAGCGGCCAATATTTCCTACCTATTAAATCTCCGTCGCTCTGCACACTCAACTGCGTTCCGAAGTAGTAAGGCCACAGTAGTCGGCCCTACCCCGCCCACCCTAGGCGTAATCCAACTAGCCACCTCCCCAACCGACTCATCCACATCGGGCAATAGCTTTCTCCCTCGCCATGAAATTCCACCACTAATAACAACTGCGCCCGGCTTGACCATTTCGGGCACTACGACTCCAGGGCTTCCCACAGCCGCTACTAAAATATCGGCTCTTTGAGTGTGTTTTGTCGCATCGGGGACAGCACTGTGCACCATCATAACTGCGGCATTGGCACCCCGCATTTTCAAAGAAAACATTAGCGCCATCGGCCGACCTAGAGTAGGACCACGGCCAATCACCACCACTTCTCGTCCTTCTACAGGTATCCTGTAATGCTCCAGCATGGCTATGATTCCCGATGGAGTACAAGGCCGAGGCCCAGGTTCCTGCAAAACCAACTTCCCGAGGTTAACCGGAGTTAATCCATCGGCATCCTTCTCAGGATCTACCATCATGAGTGCTTCGTTTAGATCAAATCCTCTCGGGACCGGACTCTGGATAAGATAAGCATCCACATCCGGGTTTTCATTAAACTCTCGGACCACCCTCAGAAGTTCGGCCTGACCCGCATTCCCCGGGACTCGACGGTCGAAGGAGCGAATGTCATACTCTCGACAGGTTTCGTGCTTCTTCCTTATATACCCTAAACTAGCAGGATCATCGCCCACTAAAATTGTCCCAAGACCAGGAACATTTCCCTTCTCCCTCAGCTGAGCAACCCTTCTCAAGACATCCTTCAGTACGGCATCAGCAACTGGTTTTCCTTTTAAAAGATTCGCTTTCATAGCCTCCTAAACCCGTAATTTTTCACGAAAACCCCTTCTCCCACCCGAATGAACCATCGATCTGGAACCATACCACAACTCAGCAACGGATAGGCCCTGTTTTCCCTTTATTCGCATCAGGATCGGTCTTATCCCTATATTCCTTCCATTGCTGAGACTTGCTCGTATTATCCAGCATATTCGCCCTAAAGACTATTTATTTTGACGATCGTCAAAATAAATAGTCTTTGCGTACCAATACGTTTATATTCAAGAATCTGTAATCATCCCTCCTTCATTATTTTCCTGATCTCTTCGATCAAGCCTTCATGTTCAATCTAAGCTAAATCAGGGTAACCCGACTTGACGTAGTGTCCTCTGTATTATCAAATAGACCCTGTACTACAAAAGCAATATCGCCCGGTCCGGCTAAATTTGAGTACCAGTATTAAAAACAGTAGCACTTAGTATGCAGAATCCGAAACAGAATATTTGGGTCCAAATACTTCTCTCGCTTATCTTCCTCAGCATATTTGGGACGATAATTTATGGCTTCACTGACTACTTCCTTACGTACCGCCAATTTTATTGGGAGGTTTTTATTGGATCATTGCTCTTCCTTTATCTGTTCATTTTAATCTTTCCTTGGAGAATTCTTAAACCAGATAGTCGAGGATAGATTAGGAGATGGAATTCTTCACTCAGTTTCCGATTCCAACGGATCGACATTGATATCTGGGTTAACCACAGTGAGAAACTAAAAACTCTAACCCTTTGAAATCATCATAGGTTTACCTCACCTCGATTTAGGTAGAATCTTATATCGAAGGGTGTAGAAGTTCGACTGTCGCTTGAATTAGCTTAGACAAAGCCCAAGACAAAGTATGGCATAGACGAGTAATCTGGATGAGCCAAGAATCTCGAACTTTCATCTGTTGATGCCCGTACTCGAAACTCTGGTCGATTTTCTTTGGGGACCTTGGACGCCCTGGTTTCTCTTTGTCATTGGTGTCTTCTTCACCGTCTGGACAAGATTCGTACAATACAATACCCTTACTCATGGAATTTCAGTAGTCAGGGGTACTTACGACCGCCCCGATGACCCTGGGGCTATTAATCACTTCCAGGCTCTATCGGCTGCCCTCTCGGGCACAGTTGGACTTGGCAATATCGGAGGAGTCGCTCTTGCAATAGGAATTGGGGGACCTGGCGCTCTGTTTTGGATGTGGGTCGTTGGATTTTTCGGGATGGCACTCAAGACGGTTGAGATTACTCTCGCTATGATCTACCGGAATACTGAAGACCCAGATAATCCTCACGGTGGTGCTATGTGGGTAGTCGATAAGGCACTCGGCAGCAAAGGAGGGATCTGGAAAACATTTGCCAAAGTCATTGCGACCTTCTTCTGCCTAACATTGATTAACTCGGCCCTAACCGGGAGCAGTATGTTCCAATCCTGGAATGTCGCTAACCTCACGGAGAATTACTTTGGCCTACCTCCTGTCGGTTCAGGAGTCTTAATGATTATTTTAGTCGGACTGGTCATAATCGGGGGAATCAAACGCATCGGACAAGTTACTGCACAACTTGTTCCCTTGATGTGTATTCTTTACATAGTTTCCGCTTTTGTTGTCCTCGCCCTCCATATCGAAAAATTACCCTCTCTCCTAATTCTTGTTGTAAAAAGTGCATTCAATTCGGCCGAACCAGAAGGCGCTTTCCTTGGCGGAACAGTCGGCTTCGCCTTTATGCAAGGGATGAAACGGGCCCTTTATTCAAATGAAGCAGGTCAAGGATCAGCACCAATTGCTCATGCAGCTGCGAAAACCAGTGAACCTGCACGAGAAGGTATTATCGGAGGAATCGGACCCTTTATCGATACCATTTGTATCTGCTCCCTCACTGCTATGGTGATTCTGGCCACTGGAACTTGGAATCGGAACGCCATCGGTCAATTTGGCGATGACATCACCTTGGTACGGGTAACCGACACCCCAGATCCTATCTGGAGAGTGACCGCGTCGCATGATGTCACCAAATTACCTCCTCTCCAGCAAAAAGAGGAGTGGAAACGGGGCTCACGATTCTTTGTCTTGGCAAATGTAGTGGACGCTGTCCACGGAGAAACCGGCGCTAATACTATCCCAGTAACCGGGCAAATAATCGAAGCCAGGATAGCTACCAATAAAAATTTGGGCGAACAACTACGTCTAAAATGGAAAGACCTGAAATTAAATGAAAGCGACTGGATTGGAGTGCCCTCTGGTATCGTCTTAGAAAATCCTGAAGTTTACCGCCACTATGGAGGCGCCTACCTGACTGCCCATGCATTTGACCGACAATTTCCCGGTCTTGGAAAGTGGCTTGTAACTTTCGCATCCTGGCTTTTCGCCATTTCAACCATGATTACCTGGGCCTATTACGGGGAACAAGGAATAATTTACATTTTTGGGAACCGTAGCGTCCTTACATACAAACTGTTCTTCCTCATAGCTGTGTTCTACGGAGCTACCGGAATCAGTGGTACTGGCCATATTCTCTCCATAATCGATATCAGTACGGGTGCTATGCTATGGGCGAATCTTCCTATTGTCCTAGCTCTTGGTCATCTTGCCGTTCGCTCTCTCAACGAATATCTCCATCGGCTCAAAAACGGTGAATTCCATCGCCGTTAAGGGTTGGGGCAGTGTTCAGAAGAGAAAATCACGAAGTAAATAGTTTTGGGAAGACCCAAAGCTTCAGACAAACTCAGGGAAGTCCAATTAAGCATATGATCTGCACATAAGTTCGCTCGCTCGCCTGACCAAACTGAGGGTGAACCATCTTCTTATAAATAAAGCAGCCCTACAATTCCAACGGTCTAAAAGAAGACGAACACTATTGACCAATCTAGACTTTAGAAGAATTTCATCACCAAGTTAGCATCTAGTGGATGCTACGATAAATGAACTGAAAATGGAAAATTAAAATTCCCGAAAGATGAGGGCTTTCGCTGACCCTCATCGCTCACTTCCTAGTTCTCAGCCCGCTCAACCGTCTCAG
The DNA here is from genome assembly GCA_964542645.1 of uncultured Opitutales bacterium. Classification (GTDB taxonomy): domain Bacteria; phylum Verrucomicrobiota; class Verrucomicrobiia; order Opitutales; family UBA2987; genus Moanibacter. Next base: position 690,897 of record CAZIUG010000015.1, read on the forward strand.
AATACGACCCTAGGGAAAGCCAAAGTAGTCCAACGGCTATAATGTGCCCCCCTCCTGCCACCAAAACCAAAGAGTAGCGGACCATCTGTAAATCCTGGAATACTTGCTCAGTAAAAAAAGCGACAGCGGTTGGACCGAGTCCAAGTCCGATTATGTTGATAATAAAGAGGTAGAGAGCTGAAGCTTGTGCTCTCATCCGTGGAGGCATCATTTCCTGGATAGCAGCAGCGGCGCACCCGAATGGCATGGCCGCTGTAAAAAGAGTAGGGAACAACATGGTCAGAGAAAGCGAAGCATTTGGCATTAGGGGATAAGCAATTCCGAATGGCAGCCAAACGATCGAAGCAATCAAAATGGTAATTATGTTGGCGTTTTTAATCCCACGACTCGAGAGCCAGTCGGATAACCTTCCTCCCGTTAAAACCCCCGCAGCGCCTGCCACCATCGTAAGAATCCCATACGAGATTCCCATTTCCCGAGGTGCCCAACCGTGGATCCGCTCAAAAAAAGCCGCGTCCCAAAAAGCACCGGCATAGGCCGCTAAGGAAAGAAAGGCTATACCAAAATTGTGACAGAATACAGCCTTCCGGTTTTGACTCAGAAAACGCATTACTTCTTTTAATGGAACCCCAACACCTCCTTTTTTCTCTCTGTTTAGTCCTAATTGCTTCAGACCCTTCCGGCTAGGTTCCCTTACTGTCGCTAACAAACACGTCATCAAAAGGCCTGGGATCCCAACCATGAGAAACACAATCTGCCACGGTTGGATGTTTCCAAGAATTAAAAGTGGCTCATCTCCACGGAGTGAGGTAATCCGTTCGGCCCAACCAAGAAGAATAGCACCACCGGTAAAGGCCAAACCGGCCCCCAGATAGATCCCCATCGAGTAAATACTCAAGGCAGTCGCACGTCGGTGACTAGGAAAATAATCCGCAATGATCGAGAAAGCAGCCGGGGACAGAGCTGCTTCACCAAGCCCCACCCCCATTCGCAGTAGGAGGAGATGGGAAAATCGGCTGGCAAACCCACAGAGGGTCGTCATTAGGCTCCAAACGACAACCCCAGCCGCAATCAGACCCCGACGGCTATTAGAATCGGCTAACCGCCCTAAAGGAATTCCAAAGATCGTATAGAATATAGCGAAACTGAGCCCACCCAAAAGGCTCATCTCTACATCCGACAGACCGAGATCAGCCTTCATCGGTTCTACCAGGAGAGCGATAATCTGGCGATCGACAAAGGAAAGTGCGTAAAACAGCATAAGGATCCCGACGACATACCATGAGTAACCTTCCGAGTAATGGGGCTCTACTTTATCTAAATCGGAATTTTTTTTGTCGTCTGTGAACTTCATTCATGTGCCTTTCCAGCATCTTTACGTAGCTCCACTCGAGCCCCCGAGCAATCCTTGGTGTTTTCCCGTTCCCTAAGAAAATATGGCTATCTCCATTGACTGGACGAATTTCCCCGTTAGGCAACTCAATCCCTATGCGTCCATGCCAAGAAGCGATTGAAGGTTGTTCCCCCTTGCGTGAGAGTACATAAAATGAGGTCTTAAGGAGATAAGGATTTGGAAGCGGGCTAACGGATGAAAAAGACGTCTTAATCACAAATCGTGACCTTGCGTCGAGTACTTTAACTTCGCAAAAAAACTCACCGTAAGGGATTGCCAACACAGTTCGTGAAAAACTCGGCTCTCTCTTCATGTCGTAAAGGCTTTTCTGAGGTGACTCAAAGGGTAAAATTTCAAAATTCTCAACGTAAACCTTTGCCTCCCCAATCACCAACAAAGCAGCTCCATTAGCCAGCAACATCACCACTCGAGCGCCCATACCTACATGAATAGATACTCCCTCCACCAACTGGGTGCCGTTTCTCACTCGATAGGTCTCACTTCCGGAGGTCACCTCGACCTTTGACCGTACTCCGGACAATGTAATGAGACCTCTAGGAAGCTCTTTCGCACTAGACCGCTGGGTCACCAGCACGAGAATAGCGATTATTAAGATAGATCTTCGCATGGGATTCAGGTGTTTAGATTTCCCATTAACTTAACAAGCGCTAGATTCATAAACGCATATCCTTGAGCCAAAAGTCCTATTAGAGAATTAATTTCCCACAATCTAACGCTGGATCCGACAGGCCCCTACCCACTGAAAAATAAGCGGTATCTGCTCTGGAGAACAGTAGAGTCACAGAAAAGTTTCGAGCTTCTAACTCTCAACCGAACTCTCTCTGTTGACACCGATCTCCTCAGTCCTTCCCGATTCGACGTTGAAGCGCATAGAGACGAGTTTAGAAACACCTTTTTCCTGCATTGTTACTCCGAATATCGAATCAGATGATGCAATGGTTCTTTTATTGTGTGTGATTATGATGAATTGAGAGAATTCCGTAAACTGTTGCAACATAGAGACAAAGCGTCCAATATTAGCATCATCTAGAGGAGCATCAAGTTCGTCGAGCAGGCAAAAGGGACTTGGTTTGACCATGTAGATGGCGAAGAGTAAGGCAACGGCGGTCATTGTTTTTTGACCGCCACTCAAGAGAGCTAGAGTCTTAAGTCGGGTACCTGGAGGTCTAGCCGTTATTTCGATTCCAGACTCTAAAACATCCTCTCTATCAACTAGCTCTAGATCTGAATGACCACCTCCAAAAAGTTTTGAGAAAGTGAAGATAAAGTTTTCTCGGATTTTATCAAAGGTCGCCTGAAACATCTCTTGGGAGGTCTTGTTAATTTCATCGATCGCTGCCAAGAGCTGTTCTTTTGATTTCCATAGATCATCGCTCTGCTCAGTTAGAAAGGAGTGCCGCTCCTTTAGTTCCCGATACTCCTCAATCGCAATAAGATTCACAGGACCCATCGTCGTGATCCTCTCCCGTAGGGTCTCGACTTCTTTGCAAACGGTAGCCCAATCAGTTAATTCTATGGACTGAAGATCCTCCTCTGAAGGTTCCTCTCGCTTCGGCTCTTCTTCTCCTAGCACATTTTTGTCATCGAGATCCAGCTGAACTCTCTCCTTGAGCTCATCACCTGCCTCCCATAACTCACGCTTCCAATCGATCCTATCTAAATCGATCTCATACTCCCTCCGAGCCTTCTCTTGAAGGAATCTTAGTTCAGTATTCGTCTCCGCAATTCGAATCTCAATCTTATTTAGCTCAGTTTCTAATTTATTGTGTTCCGATCTCTCCGCCCCTAAAGCCTCCTCCAGTCGCTTAGTCTCAGACTCTGCACGCAGTAGTTTGCCCCGGTCGGTTTCCACGGAAGCTAATGTAACGTCCAACGTCTTCTCAACCTCACCGGCTCGCTTCTCCTGCTCCTTGCTTTCCATTTTCAGCAACTCAGCCTGTTCAAGGAAAGTATCAACTTCCTGCCTTCTCTTGACCAATAATCCTCCGATTTCGGATGACTGTCTCTCGATTTCGTCTAATTTTCGCTCAATACTTTCCAACTTCTGCTTTCTCTCCGCCAAATCGAGCCTCACATCCGAAAGCTTCTCTCTCCTTCGATCACGCTCACTCCGAAGTTCCTCTGCACTGATTTCTTCGTTCGCTGCTGCCTTTCTCAACGTTTCAATCTCACTCTCCGCGGTTTTTAGATTTCGGTGGGCATTCTTTCGTTCTGATTCCAACATCTCCCAACTTTGCTCTAAACGATTCAGCTGGATCCGAGCTTCTTCTATACGACATGAGTTGCGCTCCAAGTTTTCCCGAACGCCTATATTCTGACCCTGTGCAAGCGAAACTTCCTGAGATATCTCAAGCAGAAGCTTTCGCTTGCTTTCGATACTTGCCTCTTCCTCTTCTAGTTGCTTAAGTGACTTCTGAGCCCTGTCTCTTAATCTATCGCGGTCCTTTTCTGCCTTCTCTTTGCCTTCCCTCAGCAACTTCACACTCTCCGCTCGCTGCAGGAAAGTATCACCCTGGCCTGCTTTGTAACCACCGAAAAAGAGACCTCTCCGGTCAATTAGCTCGCCATTTCTGGTTGCAACGAAGACAAACTCGAATTCTGGATTCTCCCTCCAATAGTCTAAGAACTCTGCAATCCCATCGCAAAAATAACAGTCTTCAAGGAGAATAGACAGATATCCCTGCATTTCTAGATCGCGGGCACGCACAATGTCCTTAGCTGGTTTCAACCAACTAGGAGAATTTGGACTCTCCCCTATAAATCTCGGCGGTGCCGTTATTTGGAGACAAACCCTTCCCAGCTTTCGATCGTCCAATCGATCGATTATCGGAGTGATTGTATCCGGATCATCAAGGACCATTGTATCAACAGCTGGGCCAAGAAGGGAGACCATCGCTTTAGTATAACCGGAATCGATATGGAGAAATTTACTAAGAATTCTGAAGGAATCTTTCTCAAGTAGGTCGTCTAATTTCCCTTCAAGCAAGGCCTTTGCCCCATCACCGTACCCCTCAAACCTTTCCTCTAAGTTCTCGATTAAGGAGATTTGTGCTGATTGCTCCGCAATTGTTCGCTCTGCCTGTTGAATTTCGGACTGGAGATTCCGATATGCGATTTGAAGCCCCTCCCATTTTCTCTGTCTCTCACTCAGATTCGTCTCTTCCTTCTCGATCTGTTTCTTCCCGGATTCAAGCGTCTTTTCAATGTCCCGTTGCTCAGAAAGAAGTCTCATACGCTCCTCTTCAGAACTGTGGATCTCATCAGAGAATTTTCCGCGTTCGATCTGAAAAGTCTGCAATTTAACCTCCAATGAGGTGCACTTAGAACGCAAACGGGGGATGTTACTTTCGGTCGCCTCGAGCATTCCTCTATTTTTTTCGAGACCAGACTCGACCTTATCTAAATCAGACACAAGAGAAGACAGCTCCTGATTCTCAGTGCTGAACAAATCATCCGAGGTAAAGACTAGATTTAGCTGCTCCTCCTTGATCCTAAAATCCCCCTTCGCCTGTTTCTCCAACAGCTTCTGGTCTTTCTCTATATCCGTTATCTCTATCCTGATCTCGGAGATTCGTTTCTCAATATCACCTACACGAATGGATGCTAATTCAGCACGATTCTCGGATTGCTCCTTCTCCGACTTTAGGTCGAACATTCTTTGCTGAGCATCCCGAAGAGTTTCGTAAAGTTCGCTCTTTTCCATTCTCCACCGTTCCAATTCCTTTTCCCGACCTTGAAGGATCCGATCTAAAGCTTCTGACTTTTTTCTAAGTGCCACCGCCTCTGTTTCGGCCGCTCCAAGGGTCCCACGCAAATCACCCCAAGCTCTGGCCTGCACTGAGAGATCAAGGTGGTTAAGCCGGCGCTTAATCCGTTTGTAGCGTAGTGCTTTCCCTGCTTGCCGCCTCAGGGATCCAATCTGCCGCATGACTTCTTCAGTCACATCCGAGACCCTAGCTAAATTGGTATCGACAAGACTTAACTTGTTAAGTGCCTCCCTTCGCTGCGCCTTATATTTTGAAATTCCCGCGGCTTCCTCGAAAATACTGCGTCGTTCCTCAGGATTCGTCGATAGGATCTGGTCAATCTGCCCTTGCAGCATAAAGGAATAAGACACTCGCCCGACCCCCGTATCCAAAAAAAGCCGGTGAATATCCTTGAGACGGCAAGCATTCCCGTTAAGGAGGTACTCACTGCTGATGTCACGTGAAAGGCGACGAACGATCTCTACCTCGTTATAGGCCGTTCCTAATTCCTCCTCACACTCCGTGAATACTAATGCAACCTCGCAAAGATTAATAGCCTTTCGTGAGTCAGTTCCCTGGAATATCACATCCTGCATCTGCCCCGCACGGAGAGACTTTGCACTCTGTTCACCCAGGACCCACCGTATTGCGTCGGCGATGTTACTCTTACCACAACCATTCGGACCTACAACCGAGGTGACCCCAGGGGTCAAATTGATCACAGTCTCGTCAGCGAAACTCTTAAAGCCATTTATGCGCAGCTCTTTTAGATACATACCAAAAACTTCTGGCTAAGTCCGACCTGAGGGAAACTCCAAGAAGGACCTTCCAACCAATTTAGCCTCAAGTCAAAATCAGACTCCATTCCCAAACTCATCTACTGGTAAAGGTCAATCAGCAAGAGCGATTCTCCCGTATGATAAGGCAGATACCAACACTCTGGAAGCCCAGATTAGGTAACCAGATCAAAATCTCAGGGTGCAGTTCTGGGCGCGTTTCGAACCACCCCACGATAACCATTAAGAAGTAATAAACGAATGCGAGAGCGAGAGCGAGGGCAATATTGGCGTGAGCTTCTTTGCGTCCAACTTTGATCCCCAGCGGAATTGCTATCAATCCAAGTGAAATTACCGAGGCCGCCATAGCAAAATTCTTGTGAATCCGTAGCTCGTACTTAATTTTTTCGCTTTCGACTACCCTGTATTCTGGATCGCCCAGTTTAGATCGAGTTTTTAGCTTCTCTAACTCTTGGTTGTAGAATTTCCATTTTTCGATAAGTTCGTTAAGGTTGAATGCCGCAGGTTTTGAAACTCCCGGAATTCTACCCAGTAATTGGCCCAAAGGAAGCCGGATCCCATCCGTTTCGCGGAAGGATAATGTCGTAGGTGTACGTTTAAGATCATCTGGATTTTCTCGATTTCGCAATTCCGCAAAACCATCTCTTGCCGTCAGGACGAGAGAATCCGAATCCCGATTATATTTGATCTCTCCATGACGAGCGCGAACCAGAACAACCGCTCGATGCCTTTTATCTAGTTCCCAGATCCAGATATCTTCCAATTGATTACCCTGCTTTTTGCGAATATAAAGGACATACCCCGGGAATTCGTGAATCGGTTTCCCGATCTCGATAAAGCTCAAAGGATCTTCTCGAAACACGTTGGGTAACAATGTTCTGTAGCGTCTAAATGCTTCGGGTGCCTGGTAATTGTTAATCTGCGCCGAGACTGCAGCACCGATCAATGCCACGGCCACTACAGGCGAGATAATTGACCAAGTTGATTCGCCAGCTGATTTTAGGACAATAATTTCCTGGCTAGAGGACATTCGTCCTAGAACGATGAGAATACCTGTCAATATCCCGAGCGGGAGGGCAAAAGTAAAAACATAGGGAATAAGCAACAGAATAAGTTCAAAGAACGTCCCCCACGAAAGGTGACTCGAGGCGAGAAGACCAAGAACATCTCGAATCGCATTCCCTGTCAGAAGTACAAATACGAAAAGGCCAACGGAAAGAAGGCTAGTAACGATGACTGACTTAAAAATGTAGAACTGGTAGAGTTTCATCATTGAAGCCACTCTCAGATTCTGTCGAGATGGGAACTTATCGCAACTAGGAATGTTTCGAATTTAACTCAATTTAGATATGCATATCTTTCAGTGGACTCCGAAGTACCACGAAATCGCGGTTATAAACGCCGAAAGATTCCTATTTGCGCGAAACTTCTAGAACAATGAAGATTTCCCTGGGTGCAGATCACGCCGGCTACGGCTACAAGGAAACGGTTAAGACTTTCCTTCTCAATTCCGGACATGAAGTAGAGGACTTTGGAACTGACACTGATGAATCGGTCGATTACCCGCTTTTTATTCGTCCAGCAGCGGAAGCCGTGGCACGGGGAAAATGCCAAATGGGTATTGTTTTCGGCGGTTCCGGAAACGGAGAAGCAATTTGCGCAAACAAGGTTCAGGGCATTCGATGTGCAGTGTGTTGGAACATGGAAAGCGCCCGTCTTGCTAGTGAGCACAATCATGCAAATATGATCTCGATAGGACAAAGGATGGTCGACAAAGAGACAGCATTAAAGATCGTTCGAATCTGGCTCGAAACTCCTTTTGAAGGCGGACGGCACCAAAGAAGAATTGCCATGCTAGACTAGGAACCTGGCAGAGAAGCACGTGCGAATTCGCGACTAATACCCCCAATGATGGACCATACCTAAAATCTCTAATAAGGTTTATAGGTTGGGGATCCCAAATCTCGTTGAAACTCATCAAAATTAACTTGTCTCACGATCGAAACTAGCATCGAGAGTGAGCGAGGGGTTGAACGAAAGCGCAAGATCCGGATCAAACACGCTACCGGTCTCGTCGACCCTTGAGGCAAAGGCAATCATCGATGCATTATCCCCTGTGTGGTGCGCCTCAGCACAGAAGAAAACCACCCCAAAACGACTTGCCAAACCTTCCATCATGTCACGGAGTCGCCGATTGTTCGCTACTCCTCCGGAAAGACCCAAACTACGAAACCTTCCAACCTGGAGGAATTGCTCGGTCTTAACCGTGAGGGCTTCAACTACGGCCGCCTGGTAACTTGCACAGAGATCAGGCAAGAGTGAATTCAACTTATCATCATCAACTTTCTCCATCCGGTAGCGAAGACTCGTCTTGAGGCCTGAAAAACTAAACTTGGGTTCCCCTGAGGAAGCAAAGGCTCGGGGAAAAGCGAAGGCTTCATCGTCTCCTTGCTTCCCGGTCTCTTCAATCAAAGGTCCACCAGGATATCCAAGACCAAGGAGTCTAGCTCCTTTGTCGAGAGCCTCTCCAGCAGCATCGTCGACCGTTTGGGCCAATATCTGCAACCTCAGATTCTTATCAATCTCAAAGAGAAGCGTATTACCACCAGAAACGATCAATCCTAGATGGGGTAGATAGCCGGAAAGTCGCGAAGCAAACGTTTCCGGCTCAGATTGATAAAGGCCAATAAAAGGGGAATAGGCATGCCCACGGAGATGATTAACCCCGACTAAGGGAACCTGAAATTCCAACGCTATACACTTCGCTAAAGCGATTCCCATGGCCAAACAACTGGCCAATCCGGGACCAAATGTTACAGCTACGTGCTCAATAGGTGCATTGTCTATTCGCCAATGCACCTTGGAGAGTAACCGCGGCAAATGTCTAGTATGCTCCCTGCTGGCAAGATCAGGAACAACACCTCCGTGGTTCTGATGTATCGGGATCTGACTGTGGATCCATTCCCGGATCCCACCTCCCTCCGGTTCGAAGAGAGCTACCGCCGATTCATCGCAGGAACTTTCGATTGCCAGTATCACTCTCGTTTGCAATCTGTTTGTTAATCATTACAGTTATAAAAATGCGAGGTAATATAAGCAAATCCAAATATATCATATTTGTTTTAGGCGCCATACTCATTGTGAGCTGGGCACTTCAAAAGAACACCAATGAATATGAAAGTCCGGTCAGCCAAGTGCTTCTCCCTCTCGAAGTCGATATCGTAAGCGGTCCTCCAATCCAAATCGACAACCCGGTTTTGATCGAATTTTGGGCTACATGGTGCGCCCCTTGCCACGATACGATTCCCATCCTCAACGAAATTTATGAGAATTATCAAGAACGAGGGCTCCAAGTCATCGGGTTAACATCAGAAGACGAACTGACCGTCTCTAAATCACTCGAGCAACTCCCTGTTGACTATACGATCGCCCTTGACCCGAACCATCAATATTTCTCTCTCTTTCGCGTCACCAGCATCCCTCACCTTGTTCTTATGGATGCTGGTGGAGTAGTCCTCTGGCAAGGCCATCCGCTCCAATTTCCCGAGAGGCTCCTAGCTCGTGCTTTTAGTGACACCGGCTAACCCATGTTTACGCTGACAGGCGTGGGAAAAACTTAAAGGCCGACTCCCGAATAATTTCTGAATACGTGAATCTTCTTTTGCCCAGTATCAGAAATCTCGTCGCCAGGATAACCGTCAACATGAGAAACAGTGTCTTCCCCACATGTGGTATGTCGTGGACATTCTGGATATCATAGTGGCAGAGTAGGTAGTGCTGCGGTCTAGAATTCTCCCTATTACCAGATTGTTTCTAAAAGACAAAAAGCTTGAATCATCGTCTTTATCTCGCTTTTCTCACCCCTCGAGTATCGAGTGAACTACATCTGCCATGTCAAAAATCTGCGTCGTAACTGGTAAACGCCCCCATCGGGGTGGTCGCATCAGCCGCAAGGGTATCCCCAAAAAAAGTGGAGGGATCGGCACCTACCTGGTCAAACGAGTCAAGCGCTCATTTAAGCCAAACCTTCAGAAGGTGCGTGTCCGTATGCCAAATGGGCAGGTAAAACGTATCTGGGTTTCAGCAAAGGCGATTAAAGCGGGGAAGGTAACCAAATGCTGAATTTCTGTCACGCAGTAGGTTATCGAGCTTTTATGTCTATTTTCTTTCGACAAATTCCTAACCCCTCTCAGATTCAGCTGTAGCCCATTGTCGCATTGCTCGATGACAGGAAGTTTTGACCGACTTTCTTACTAATAGATCATCCCCTTCGTTACATCCATCGCGACTGGCGTCATTCGTGTAAGACGCCACTGCAATCGGGGTAATGGCATCCGCCTAAACCAGATTGAAAACGCTCAAGGAATAGGGTTCCCGCTCTGAACCCTGACCTTACAAACAAATACAACTAGGCATTTATGCCAGCCATCAAAAGCACCCTAACCCCCAAGTGCCGCGAGCGCTTTGGGAACGGTATCTTTCGGACTCACATTATACCATACCGAAAAAACAGTCCCTTTCTCATCGATAATGAACGAAGATCGGATGATTCCCAGATAACTTTTGCCGTACATCGATTTCTCTCCCCAAACGCCATAAGCTTCTGCTACTGCGTGATTGCGGTCAGCTAAAAGTGGAAATCCAAGACTGAATTTCTCATCAAATTTCAGTTGATCCTCAGGACTATCTGGACTGATCCCTATGGGCACCGCAGCCAATTCAGTTAATTCCCCTAGAAACTCACTAACGCTGCATGACTGAACTGTGCAGCCAGGTGTATCTGCCTTAGGATAGAAAAATACCAATACCTTCCGACCTATAAAGTCGGACAGTCGTACGATTTCCCCTTTTTGATCCTCCAATTTGAATTTAGGGGCCGGATTTCCTACTTCAAGTTTACTCATAACCCCGATGTATACTTTCCTCCGAAAGCCTTTCAATCCAGAAGTTAAAAAACTCCATTCCCCATGTGAAATAGAGACACTCAGACTTTTTATGCAAAAGAGTATCTTGGTACTCCCGCCGGGATTCGAACCCAGATCCTCGGTTCCGGAAACCGATGTTCTATCCATTGAACTACGGGAGCATTTTCGCATACGACCGGAAATCCTCTACCACTAATTAGCGACCCGGAAGGAGGAAAGTGAATTTGAACCTTGGTCACATCGAGTCAAATCTAAAGCCTCGAGCTAGAGCTCCATAAAAAACCAATCTAGGCCTGTATTCTTCCTCCTTATCCAAGGCTTTGTAATCTGTTGCCAGACTTTGCATGTCGACATGGCTAGGATCCTCTTTCCCTTGAATTCACTCTTTGCGAAATGCCTTATTTTGGGTTTTATCTCCTCCCCAGTATCTTTCTTTATTATCCCACTTCCTCCACAGGTCTACGTGTTTTTAGTGTTTAGATAGCAACCTTCTCAATCAACCTAGGCCTAGTTTCCAATTCGATACAACCTTGAAGGTGGTAATTAGGTGATAGGTTGCGTTGGGGGATTTCGGCTTCGTCCATGAGTAGCATAACTCTCGACTCTATCTGCATGCGGGCACCCCAAACTACTTTAAACAGCTGAACTAAGATTTAGGCTTCATGCTTCCAGAAATTTTGTTTGGAATCGCATACCAATCCAAGACATCTCCATTTAGTCCGATAGCTTCAAATCGGATCTCTTCCATCGACGCCTGAACAACCCAGAAGTGACGGGCCCGTCGACTAAAAGCTACGTAATCCCGCGCCCTTAGTCGATGGGGTCGACGCCCGAAACAACCATCCCCAAGGAAGAGTGTTCCTTGGGGATCCACGACGCCATTTCGTATCCGAGGGGTCCTTTTCAAAACGTGACCGTGATTCTCAAACGCTACAGTAAGGCCAAATCGGTCGAAAAGCGGAAGCCAATGTTGTCGACCTAAGGCATGGTATCTTCCCTCATATCTATGAGAAGCTGGATATAAAGGTATGTGGTAAACAGCAATACGGTGTAGAACATCTCCTCTAGCCGAAAGCTCTTTCTCCAGCCAATCCGCTTGCTCTCCCCCGTGATTTGCTACGTGTCCGCTGTCGAGAATAAAAATGCCGACATTTTTCCCAAATTCTTGATAAAAATAGCTTCGATTAAACTCTGCTTTCTGACGGAAATACCCAAAAAAAAATGGGGCCTTCTCGTGCGACTGCCCGTAACCCCCCATTACTTCGTGATTCCCAATCGCAAGCACCATAGGCACCATGTAGCCTTCAGGGGTGACACAGTGCAGTCGCCAATTGTCAAACCATCGATCCCACCTCGAATAGTGGCTTAACCTACCATTTGCATAGGCGATATCACCTCCCACAATAACAAAGAGAGGGTCCATCTCACCCACAACTTTAAGCATTTGGGCTGTCTTATCACTCACACCCATATCTCCTCCTACAATGAATCGTATCTCTCTATCATCCGAAGGGACGGTCCTAAATTTGAATTCCGGGCTGAAACCGAGTTCTTCACTACCGATCACAAAATAGTAACTCATGTCCGCATCCAGACCCACCAGATTAGTCCAGTAAATCGATCTTTCAGGGAATAAGCCCTCAATAGTAGATGTCGCTGCTGAACTCGAGTAACGATAAGATCTTTGCTCCCCTCTTCGGCTCTCCGTGTCGTATCGGATTTCCGCTTCTACTGGCTCACCGAGAATCTGGAAATTCACTGTCATCGTAGTCGATGGATCCCCTTCCCACGTCAGGTATACGTGCCGTGGGATCGCACCTTCTGACACAAGAATCCAGCTTAATGCTACAAACCATGATACAATTATTTTCTTCCGCATCATGTCCGACCGCCATATAATCTTCCCACGATTAGCCAAACTAAAATTCAATACTGACAAACGGCAAAGCTTAGCCTTAACTTCCATATAATATGGAAGTTCCATTCAATCCTAAACTCGCAGAAAGACTGTCCCAAACCCAAGTAGTTGCTGTAATTGTCATTGAAAAAGTGGAGGATGCAGTACCCATGGCAAATGCCTTAATGAAAGGCGGTATCGATGCAATTGAGCTTACCTTGCGGACACCCGTTGCAATCGAAGCCATGAAAAAAATCGTCCGAGAATTACCAGAGATGAGCGTTGGAATTGGGACTGTCATTGAGATCGAACAAGTGCGAATAGTACACGGGGAAGGAGCTAATTTCGCAGTTGCCCCTGGAATGAACCGAAAAGTTTTGGAAGAGGCTCTTGGGCTAGGGCTCTCTTTTGCTCCAGGCGTGGCGACCCCTTCAGATATTGAAACGGCTCTCGAGTACGGATGCCGCCTGCTGAAATTTTTTCCCGCCGAACCAATTGGTGGTCTCTCCTATCTCCGAAGTATGGCAGCCCCCTACGTGCACCTCGGCATTAGATACATACCCCTCGGAGGCATCAAACCGGCGAATCTGAAAGAGTATCTTGAGGATCCCTTGATCGCCGCAATCGGGGGATCTTGGATCGCTCCCAAAGACCTCATTAACGAAAAGAACTGGAATATGATCACTACAAACTCCCGAGAAGCGCGGGAAATCACCTTAAGTTAAGAGTTCTTTGAGCTTTGTCCGACAGATTACTTGACGGAGAGTAATTTGAAAGTATTCACTTCTCTAGGTACGTCATATGTCAACCATAGGATTCCTCGAATTAGCGACTGCCTGGAACTGAGATGAGTACCAATATTTACGATCGCCCTCCCTCCCTCATGGCATCACTCCGAAAAAAATCGAGTCTATGAGCGCCCATCGGGAAACGAAGGAAAACCGCGATGCGGAAGTTGAACGATATCGCACACTCCTTGATACCCCAACAGAATTCAAGGAAGGATTCGGTTGGACTACCGTTATTGGAATTTTCTTTTGCGGTCTCGTTATGATGCCAGGGGGTATCTACCTCGGGTTAATGACTGGCGGGAATCTGAGCACGGCGGCTTCATGGGTTACTGTGATACTATTCATGGAGATTGCCCGAAGAGCTCTACAGCCACTCTCGAGACAAAATCTCGTGGTTCTCCTACATGCCGCCCACGTAATGATGATGGGGAATCTCCTCTTCCCCGGAGGACCTCTAGCACACCTCGTCTACCGCGCTTACCTGGTTGGAAGCGATGTTGTCCGTGACGCCGGCATGTTAGGTGCTTTCCCTAGTTGGTTTGCCCCTCCCCATGATAGTGCAGCCGTCCTCGAAAGAACATTTCTGCATACGGACTGGATCATCCCGATCGCCATCATGTTTTTCATCCTTCTTGTTGGGATGATTCAGAAGTACACCATTGGATATTTTTTCTTCCGCCTTACCTCTGACGTTGAACAACTACCCTTCCCGCTGGCGCCAATACAAGCACAAGGCGCCATGGCCTTAGCGGAAGCGGATATGAGTAGTACTTCGGATGAATCAAAACCCCGAAAAGCCGAGTACTTAAAGCCGGGACTCGCCCACCTGACTAAGCGAAAGAAAAGTAACCGATGGAAGATGTTCTCCCTTGGGGCCTACCTCGGAATCGGTTTCGGTGTCATCCAAGTAGGTATTCCAGCTGTGACCGGACTTTTTCTGGCCAAGCCATTCTATCTTATTCCGCAGCCTTTTCTAGATACAACTGTCCTGACGGAAGGATTTCTCCCGGCTACTCCTACTGGCCTCACGCTCGACCTCGGCATTATCTTCCTCGGATTTGTTCTCCCCTTCTGGGCTGTAATGGGAACTTTTGCCGCGATCGTCCTTACGGCAATCATTAATCCTATTCTACACTATGCTGGTGTGCTCCACACCTGGAAATCTGGAATGGACACTGTCAATACTACATTCTCTAATGATATTGATTTCTGGCTGAGTTTCAATATTGGAGCCGGGCTTGGCATCGCAATTGTCTGTATCTATTCGACTGTTAGAGACTTTCGAAGAAAGCTAAAAGAAATCCGTGCTAACCCATCGAACGATGGTGTTCGGGAAGATATTTGGGCACCCCCAAGGAAAGGACGGGGGGACTATCCTCTCTGGATTGCTCTCATAGTTTACTTGCTCTCGGCAGTTGGAATGATCGGCTTATCTTTACTTCTCCTGCCCCGCACACCAGGTATCATTTTCTTCCTTATCTTCTTCGCTTTTCTTTACAGTCCGTTTATCTCCTACGTTAACGCTCGTTTACTTGGAATCTCTGGGCAAAATGTCGATATTCCCTACATCAAAGAGTCTGCATTCCTTCTTTCCGGTGCTAAAGGCATCGACATTTGGCTAGCCCCAATCCCAGTCGACAACTACGGATACCAGGCCCAGGCATTTCGAGTAAACGAGTTAACAGGAGTTCGATTCTGGTCCTTGATCAAAACCGATCTTGTTGCCCTTCCTGTCCTATTTATCCTCTCTCTCCTTTTCTGGCAGTTCATTTGGCACTCGGATGCAATTCCATCCGAGGTTTTTCCTGCCGCACAGATCAACTGGGAACTGCAGGCTAAAAAACAGGTCCTTCTATATTCTTCAACCTTTATTGGCCCTGGAGAAGACCCCTCCGAAAAACGATTTGAGGACACCGAGTTCAGTAAGGCTATCCATCCTAAAGTCATCGGTGGAGGTTTCCTCGGTATTCTCATTCTTTATCCTCTACTTACCTTTTTTGGCTTACCTATTATGCTCATCTACGGTATGATGAGGGGCTTTGGACAATTTCCCCACATCATGATTCTTGAAGTCGTGGGAGCAATGCTTGGGCGATACTATTTTCAGAAACGATACGGGCCCCAAGATTTCCTCCGAATGGCACCCACTCTCCTTGCCGGATATTTTACCGGTGTCGGACTGATCAGCATGGCGACAATCGCTCTTCGTCTGATCAAAGCGGCCGTTTCCGGAACCCCATTTTAGCTAAACCGATTTAAGAGAGGGCAGTCGAAACCTTCTTTCCCATAAACCTTATATGATACCAAACCAGATCGTTCTTCCCAGGAAAGTGGCTTTTAATGTCGTCATTCAGGGTTTTCGTATTCGATTTGGCCGATCTGTCGTAACCGTACTCGGTGTAGTCCTCGGCATAGCCTTCCTCATGAGCATTCTTTCGAGCCAAGCTCTTCGAAAGGGCGTCGTTGCCGAAGATGAAATCCGTCTTGAGATAAGTCGTATGCTCAGTTTTCTCCGAGCAGAAATGGGGCCTCCAGAAGAACGTACTATTGGGTTGATTCTGACAGGATCATTGAACGAAACCGAGAGTCGTCTTATCCTAGAGCTTGAAAAGGAGGGCCTCGGAAAGCTAAAATGGTCTGGCTCCTACGAGGACGAATTCCCAATTCCAATTCAGGATGTCGTGCTCGAGAAGACTGCGGAACAAGACGTTGGACAGGAAGTTAGTGCTATTCTGATAATGGGTTCGGGGCCCCTACCGAACATAGACTGGATAAATCTGACGGAAAAATCCCGCCAAAAAGTACTCGCTCTAAGTCGAAAGCAAAATTTTGATTTCCCATCTTCTTCCGGAACCGTAGTCGACCTTTGGCGTGAAATGAGACCAGAAGAAATTATCAAGGCAGAGAGAGACATGGCTAAAGAAAAGGTGCGGAGTATATGGATAATCACAATTTCTTTAATTGTAACCATTATTGGAATTAGTAATGCAATGCTCATGTCAGTCTCCGAAAGATTCCGGGAAATAGGCACTATGAAATGCCTCGGAGCGCTGTCAGCCTTCGTTAGAATTATTTTTATTATTGAATCCGGCATCATCGGCTCCATCGGAGGTATCCTCGGTTGTTCTGTCGGAGTCCTTTTTTCGTTTCTGGCCTATACCGTGACTTACGGAATTTCTTTGGCTGCCATTTCTTTCCTTGATGGTGCCGCTTCTCTCGCCTTTTATGCTCTCATAAGTCTATTCCTCAGTATCGCTATGTCTATCCTTGCTGCCATATATCCAGCTAGCGTAGCGGCTCGAATGGTTCCCGCAGATGCACTTCGTTCTAATGTTTAGCACCATTTTAGCCCAATGATGCCGGAATCCCTAAATGATCATCCTATGATCAAGGAGCTCTTCAGCGCTTCGACTAAAGAAGAGCGTGAATGCATAATTCATGCCGTCGATGTTAAAAAAATATTTCGCATGGAAAAACAGGAGACACACGCTCTCCGTGGGGCCACCCTCGATGTCTACAAAGGTGAATACCTTTCCATAATGGGCCCATCTGGCTCAGGGAAGTCTACGCTCTTCAACATGATTGGCGCCCTACAAAAACCAACTTCAGGAAAGGTTTATATCGATCAGGTAGACATCGCCCAACTCGACCATAACGAACTTGCCTGGCTTCGCTGTCGCAAGATTGGGTACATCTTCCAAACATTTAACTTAATCCAGGTAATGACATGTCTCGAAAACGTTACTCTGCCCATGAGCTTTGCCGGGACTGAATCGGAAACCGCTCGCGAAAAAGGATTAGAAATCTTGCGGCTCGTGGGTCTTCAGGAGAGAGCCCTGCATAAACCAGCGGAATTGAGTGGCGGGCAACAACAACGGGTTGCAATCGCCCGCGCTTTGGCTAACAGTCCGGAGATCATACTTGCCGATGAGCCTACTGCTAATCTTGATCAAAAAACCGGAGCTGAAATCATCGATCTACTCGCTGAACTTAAGGAGAACTACGGAGTAACTATTATCTCGGCAACCCACGACCTCAAGATGCTTAGGAGCTCCGACCGAATCCTTTGGATCGTCGATGGAAGGATTGTCAAATCGGCTAAACCAGATGAATTAGATTTTGATAGCCCGGAATTTCACTAATGGCTGAACAAATTGTGCAGGTCGAGGACGTCAAAAAGCTCTACCACATGGGAGACGAAGAGGTTTGGGCCTTGAAGGGGATCAGCCTGGATATTCGTAAGGGTGAGTTCTTATCCATAATGGGCCCATCCGGCTCTGGGAAGTCGACCCTCTTCAATCAAATTGGGGCTCTTGACGTGCCAACTGAGGGCAGAGTCTATTTTGAAGGAGAGTCGGTTTTCGAACTTTCTGAAAGCCAACAGGCCTGGTTCCGTTGCAATCAAATTGGCTACATTTTTCAGACCTTTAATTTAATTCCTGTTATGAGCGCCCTACAGAATGTCTCCCTACCCATGCTCTTTCAAGGAGAAGAAGCCGCAAGGGCAGATCAAAGAGCAACTGATATTCTCGATCGTGTTGGCTTGGGACATCGCCTCCACCATAAGCCATTTGAATTGTCCGGGGGCCAGCAACAGAGAGTCGCTGTTGCACGTGCTCTCGCCAACACCCCTTCCCTCATCCTCGCTGACGAACCAACCGGAAATCTCGATACCAAGACCGGCTCCGAAATCGTCGATTTACTCAAAAGCCTCAACACAAAAGAAGGCGTAACTATCGTTTGCTCCACCCATGATCCAAAAATGATTGCATCTTCGGATCGTATCTGCTGGATCCTCGATGGCCGCCTTGAACGGATCTCAAGCGGGGCCGACTTCGACCTTAAAGAGATGGAGCAGAACTGAAGGCTGTTCGGTACCCGTACTTCTCTCCTAATTCTAAGCAATCCTTCAGGGGAAGGATTCCTTCTGAAGTTGTAGGATGGAAAAGACAGCTAGCGGCGATACAGGTACCCGTCTGAAGACTTTTCTCTATTGTCATGCCTTCGTGAAAACCATAAATAACTCCCGCTGCAAAGGCGTCTCCCGCCCCTACAGTTCCGCGAATTTTTGATTTAGGTATTTGCACAGAGCCCTGCACAAATACATTCCCATCGCGGGTCACAGCAATCGCTCCACTCGGAAAATGGACGATGACAAACTTACAAACTCCCATATCAAAACAAACCTTTGTAGCCCGTTTGATTTTTTCGACATCCGGTTCGTATTCGTTGCCCGTAGGAAAACCCGAAATCTGGCCTATCTCGAAGCAATTTGCAAATAGGACGTCCACGAAAGGAAGACATTTTTCCGCAACTTTAATGATTTGTCCATCCTCCACGCTTGCCAAATCAATTGACGTTCGTAACCCAGACTCCTTATATCTAGACAATACATACGCACCGTCACAATTTCCGGAGGAGTCGATCGAACTGATACCGGGTAAGAGATTAAGGTAGGCAAGATGGAAGCAACGGGCTTCCACGCGCTCAAAATCAAAGTGTCCTGCTCGGAGGAGAGCACTTGTTCCTTTCCGGTGTAAAAAACTCCGCCTCCCGCTAGATTCAACACTCAACACGTACGTATAGGGAGTTGCAGCTTCATCTGTTGTCTTCATCGATGCCACATTGATACCCACTTTTCGACAATCGTTGAGAATGTAATCACTATTCGAATCATTCCCCAACAGACCGATTCCGATAAGTGGAAAATCAGCTCCAATTTTCGCCAAATCTTTGAGTAGGTTGTAGGGACCTCCTCCGCTAGATCGACTTTCCTGGAGAACCTCCGCCACCTGTTCAAGATCCGGGAATTTGTTGATTACTTTCACATGATCCACACACCAGCCTCCAGCAGCAATAATTCCAGGTGGGGACCTGTCAGGTCGATCATCTACCATAAAATCCATTCTCTAAATTCTCGGAGATTCAAGTTTTAATTTCCCACGACATCCCCTCTCTGATCGAGAGCCTTGGACATTTCCGTTATGGTAGTAAATTTCTCACGGATCTTTCCTTTCTTCCTACCTCTCTCGATCTCAAACCCGTTTAGTCGCTTCCAATCTTCAAAATCCACGAATTGAACTCCTCTTTCCCGCAATATTCCCGGCAAAGCCTCTTCTTCGCCCTTGGGTAAAACCTTCGCTGTTTTACCTTTCAGATCTTCCAGCATTGCATCTACAGTAGCAACAGAATCCCTTCGATTCGTCCCAATCAGCCCAGTTGGACCTCTCTTTGCCCACCCCACCACGTACTGTCCTTCAATCCGATTATCTCCTTCATCCGTCACTCTGCCGGCTTCATTTGGGATTCGGCCGAGATTCAGGTCAAAAGGAACCCCGGGAATAGGGACGCCGCGATATCCTACAGATCGCAGGACCATCCCTACCTCAAGAGTCTCAAACACATTCTTGCCTCTTGGTTTAGGCGTTCCCGACTCGTCCCGGTAGAGTTCATTCTTCTCAATTCTCACGGCCTCTACCCGTCCATTACGACCTAATATCTCAACTGGAGATACCAGGAAGCGCAATTTCACTTTTCTTCGCTCAACGCCTCCCCCTAACTTAGACTGGTCAGTCAAGAATTCAACATTTCGGCGACAATTTGCATCTAACAAAGCTCTCTTAGATAGCTGATCCAATACAACCTCGGAAGGATCGATGATCAAATCTACACCACTGAGTTCAGCGATTTCTCTGATTTCCTTCGTCGTAAAGGAAGCCTGGGCAAAGCCTCTTCTCCCAAGGATCAAGATTTCTCTAACCCGACTTTCTCGGAGTGCTTCTAAAGCATAATGCGAAATATCTGAACCCTCAAGCTCATCCGGCCTCTTGCTCAAGATACGCGTTACATCCATCGCAACGTTACCAACCCCGACCACTGCTACCCGTTCAACCGAAAGATCGAACACATGCTCCTTATGTTCGGGATGACCATTATACCAACCGACAAATTCCGTTGCTGGACAACTTCCGGTCAGTTCCTCACCAGGGATTCCCATTTTCTGATCCGATTCATTGCCAACAGCATAGACAATTTGGTCATAATTTCCCTTGAGATCTTCTAGGCCAATATCTCGACCCAGCATTACATTTCCAAAAAAACGAAAGCCCGGCATCTCCGCAACTCGGGTATAGATAGTGGTAACCGCTTTAATCTTCTGATGGTCTGGTGCCACGCCGCCTCGAACCAAACCGAACGGCGTAGGAAGCCGATCAAGAATATCCACCCGGACTGAAATTCCCGCTCTTTTAAGCAAAGATTCAGCGGCGTAGAATCCTGATGGCCCAGCCCCCACTATTGCCACCCTAACAGGCCTCTCTGCAGACCCAAAGGAAAATCTTTTCATGCTTTTTCTGTACTCCGGCCTATACCGAATGCTTGGAACCCTATTTCTTCAATATCATTGAGATCGAGAATATTTCTACCATCAAAGAGAAAGGCCGGTTTTCGCATTGAGTTAAAAATTCTCTTAAAATCGAGCTCTTTGAATTCATCCCACTCCGTCAGTACGGCCACGGCCTGTGCCCCATAACAGGCCTGATAAGGATCTGAAACAGTCTCAATTTTGTCCCTTAGCCCAGCTCCAGAACGGATAATGCCCAGCGCGTTTTTAATGTCATCTGATGATGCTTGGGGATCGTAAATAGAAAGGCTTGCTTCCTCTTCGAGGAGATCACGACAAACATATATAGCCGCGGATTCCCGTATGTCATTAGTGTCCTTCTTAAAGGAGAATCCGAGAATGGCGATCCTCTTCCCCGAGACAGAGTTAGAAAGTTGATTCACGATTCTGCTAGAAAACCTTCTCCTTTGGAGACTATTCATAACCACGACCTGCCGCCAATATTCTGCTACTTCCGATAACCCGGAACTCTCGCAAAGGTAGATTAGATTCAAAATATCCTTTTCAAAACAGGACCCGCCGAATCCAACAGACGATTTCAGAAACTTCGCACCAATGCGTGAATCGGCGCCAACAGCTTCGGCAACTTCATCAACGTTGGCTCCAGTCTCTTCACAAAGCATTGAAATTGAGTTAATCGAGGAGAGGCGTTGTGCCAGGAAAGCATTTGCAGTCAATTTTGAAAGTTCTGAAGACCAGAGATTAGTTGTGATAATCCGCTTCCTTGGGACCCATTTCGCATAAATTTCAACAAGCTTTCCCATTGCCTGAATTCCTTCGATGCTCTTATCTCCACCAATCAGGACACGATCAGGATTCTCCAAGTCCGCTATGGCGGTACCTTCGGCGAGGAACTCTGGATTGGAAAGCACCTGAAATCTGGCGCTCCGATCATTGGCATTAAGAATGCGCCTGATCGACTCGGCAGTCCGTACAGGGACGGTTGATTTCTCGACTACAATCTTACCTGAATCCGCGACATCGGCAATTTGACGAGCGCTATTCTCGATATACTTCAGATCGGGAGCGAAACCTGCGCCCAAACCGGTTGACTTCGTTGGCGTCGGAAGACACATGAATATAATGTCCGCCTTATAAATGCCCCCTTTCACATCCGTTGAAAAGAAGAGGTTGCGATCTCTAACAAGACCGAGAATCTCATCCAACCCCGGTTCAAATATAGGAGGTTTATCCGAATTCCATGCAGCCACTCTCTTAGAATCAATATCAACGACGGAGACTGTGATATCAGGACATTTGTACGCTAACATTGCCATGTGGGGACCTCCCACAAACCCGGCACCTATACAGCAAATCTCCAATGTCGATGGAACCATCGAACTGGAGCTTTCATTATCTTCCCTCATTGAAGATTCCGTAAATCATCAACCTGTACACTTCCCTTATAAAGCTTATCAGACAGTTCTACCAGAGACAAAATTATTTTGACCGTAACAGCACACTGAATACGAAAGAAGCCCAGGACTAGGAGAATTCCCTGGCCACTTTAGCAAATCTTTGACCTGCCTCTTCGAGCCAATTTCCATCTAACGAACCAAAGCTCAAACGGATATAATTGGTAGGCGGTCTTTCAGCAAAGAACAATTCACCCGGCACATAGAGCACACCCTCCGCTATACAAGCCTTACAAAACTCAGAGTCTACTCCCGTGTCAATCCGATCCGGTGCTCGAAGCCAAAGCAGGATGCCTCCGGTCGGAGTCTCCCAATCCCATTCCATTTCCCTGAGACCACCGTCAAGTAGTGTTCCCTGTAAAATGTCCATTTTCGCTTTGTAGTACCGACTAATCTTCCTTAGATACTCGGCATAACAACCATCTGCTATAACCCGCTCGATTATTGCCTGAGCAAAATTGGATGTGCCGAAATCTTGTTGACCCTTAACCCGGGCAAGATTGTTAAACCAATCTGCTTCGGAACAATAGGCGTAGCCCACTTTTAATCCCGTTGAGAAGGGCTTCGTAAATGTCCCAGCATAAAGAGTAGGAATTCCTTCGAATTCGTCCATGCTCATATGGCTTGGAGCAGGAAAGGGTGAGTGGAAGTAGAGCTCGCGGTAAGCTGCATCCTCGATAAAAGGAATGGGGAAGGGAAGAGATCTCAACAGATTTCCCAGTTGACGCTTTTCCGCTACGTTCATCGAGCGCGTGGATGGATTGGCAAAATAACTTACACTGTAAAGCCCCTTAACTCGGATGATTTCTCCACTTTCTGTGAGTCCGTCGATCATCTCTTTCAGACCCTTAAAATCAAGTCCTCCATTCTGTATTACCGGCATAGGCATGGGGGTTACACCCAATCCCTTGAGCACCTCTAGAAAGACAAAATAGGTTGGCTGTTCGACCAAAATTATATCGCCTGGATCGCAGAGGATTTGAATCGCAAGGTAGAGCGCCTGTTGCGAGCCATTCGTAACAAGAATACGATTTGGGTTCAAAGAAAGCCCCTCTTCTCCGGGATATTGCGCCAAGAATCGCGCGATTCCTTCTTTCAGTCCACCTCTTCCATTATTTAACCCATACTGTAGGTGCTCGGGATCTGTACCAAGTTGCGCCAGCTCACCAACTACCTCGCTAACCAGTTCAACTGGCAGAACCGAATTATCCGTGAAGCCTGCTGCGAGAGAAAGGAGACTTGAATCTCCCAGGGCAAGATCCATAAGACGTACAATCTCGGGATCTGAAAGGTTTTCACCAAGACTCGAGAATCTTATCTTCTTGGTGTTGGATTGTGCCATTTTTTTTTAAGTACGAGTTAAAACCCCTTGAAAAACACCTAATACACCCGTTTGAAGATTGCTAAATAACACAGTAATCTGCCGACGTCATATTTAAAGTCTAGGATTCCAAGCCGGAAAGTATTTTTCTGCATCTTTTGACGTAAATCCTCATTTGGTAGAAACCGTGAAGCCAGAATTCGGAGCAAATAATTTCCAGCGCGGCCTTAAAATGATTCGGCAACGAAGTCTTGCTACACCAAGCATAGCATGATTCGTCCTCCCCGCTACGATTCCTTATGTATAGACATTTTGCTCTCCCTTAAGGAAACGGGTAGACGAAATGAGGCTGAAAGATTTTCCCCTGTCCTCGTGGATTCAACTCCGTTGATTTTCCAGTCTGAGAATCCAATAAGACTAAACCTCGTTTCTTTCCCTTTCCTGCCGTGTAGACAATATGCCTTCCATCATTGAGCCAGGTCGGTTCAACGGCGTCGCCTCCGCCTCGGGTTATAACCTTCGTCCTCGATTCAGCCATATCATAAAGCGCAATTTTAAACCTTCTACCCTGTAGAATCGTAAACGCGATCTGATTCGGGTGAACCGGGTTCCAAGCCGGCTCGGCACAAATACCGCTTATATTCGTCGGGATTCTCTTAGGTCGACCACCGGTGATTGAAACGCGAAAGAGTTGAGGACTCCCTAGCCGATCAGAAGTAAAGGCAATAGTTCTCCCATTAGGTGCCCAAGTCGGATCAGCTTCCACAGCGTTTCTTGAGTGGGTGAGTCGCCGTATGTGAGTACCACTTAAATCGCAGATGTAAAGTTCCGCATTCCCCACGCTTGAGAGAATTAAAGCGATTTCAGTCCCCCTAGGATTGTAGGTTGCTCCTGTATTAGATCCTTTGAAACCCATGAAGAGCTCTCTCTGTCTGCTGCGCAGGTCAGTTTTATAGATATCGGGAAATCCATTCGGATAGTAGCTTGTAAAGAGAACACTTTGCCCGTCAGGTGCTAGATTCGGAGAAAGGCACTTCGCCCCATCTTTGGTAACTCTTATCACATTGACGAAAAAAAGGTCCGAAACATATACTTCAGGGGATCCAGTCTGATCACCCACCCAAGCGAGCTTTCCAGCAAAATAGCCTGGATTCCCAGAGGTCTTCCTCACTGCTAAATCAGCAGCTTTAAGAACAGTTTGGGTCACATCAGTACCGCTCACCCTCTTTCGGAAAAGGACCATAGCTGGCCTTCCACTAAGGATAATAAGCTCAACTTGGTTATTCTCTAATACAGAAAATCGAAATTCAAAGTCGCTCTCACCACCTCGCTGCAATTCATAGCCCCCATGGGAGGAAAATGCTTGTGACACCAAGCTTACGATCCAACCCGAATCTGCCGTTATCTCAACCTCGATCGTCTTTCTCTGGGATTCGCGATTGATGACACCAAGGTTGAAACCTTGAGTCGGCTCATCTGCTCCCAACCAAACTACCTGAAATAAACCAATGCAGGCAAGTAATGAGATCCGAAGCATGGGTAAGGGCATTATCGATATCTCATCCAACCTTCGCATTTTCACAGTATTCCATGAATTCGGTAATAAAACAATAGCGTTTACACACACACCCAATTCCCCCACCGTTCCGGGAGGATCGTCTTGACACATTACTACCATACGATTCCAAAGCTAGCCTAATTGAAAATCCTGAGAGCTGCTTTAAGATCGGAAAGCTGATAAGCCGTGATCATAAATTCAAGCAACTAGAGAAAATTATCAAAGAAATACTCTGGCCATCGAATCATAACTGCCGAAATCTCAACCACGCACTTCTCCCAAATAAATTATTGTTAAAACTAATAAGACCTGGAATTAGATTATGTCTTCTAGCCAAATGGATAAAAATACGATCTTCAATCTACTTCGGCAGGTTAACTATCCAGGATTCAGTCGAGATATCGTTTCCTTTGGCCTGGTTCGTGATGTTCAATTCCAAAATGAAACCGTCACCATCAAACTTGAAGTTTCAACCGACAATCCCCAAATACCCAACCAAATAAAAGCCGATGTAGAGTCCATCCTCACACGGGCCGAAGGAATCTCTAATGCGGACGTTCGTATTGCTCTCAAGAAACCAGCTAGTCCGACTCCACCCGGCACCCCAACACCACGAAAAATACCTGGGGTTAAGCATGTTATTGCAATCGCCAGTGGAAAAGGAGGCGTTGGGAAGTCAACTTTTGCCGTCAATCTAGCCTGTGCTGTGGAGCGAATCTTGAGCACGAGGGGCATGCCGCGTCAGACAGGGATCATGGACTGCGATATCTATGGCCCTTCCATTCCGCTAATGATTGGAATAAATACTCGTCCTGAGATTGAAGATGAGAAAATTCTGCCAATAGAAAACTTCCATATCAGGGTCATGTCCATGGGATTCCTCGTCGACGACAAAACCCCCGTTGTCTGGCGGGGACCTATGGTAACTCAGACAATTGTCCAATTCGCCCAATACGTTGATTGGGGAGAGTTGCAATTACTCATAGTTGACCTGCCCCCCGGCACCGGTGACGCCCACCTCACTCTTGTCCAGAACATCGCAATTGACGGAGCTATCATTATCACCACTCCTCAAGCAGCCGCCTTTAATGTTGCTTGTAGGGGCGCTCGTATGTTCGACAAGGTGAACGTTCCTATTCTCGGCGTGGCAGAAAACATGAGTTACCTCGAAGATCCTACTTCTGGTGAACACAATCACATCTTTGGAAAGGGCGGCGGTGAGACTACCGCGACCTTCCTAGAAACCGAACTCTTTGGTCGGGTACCACTGGACCCAAGAATTCGTGAAGGTGGAGATATTGGCGTTCCATCAGTCGTCGGATTCCCTGATTGTAATGCCTCACGAATATTTCACCAAATTGCGGAAAAAACACTCGCAAAACTGCTAATCGGAACATAGCTTCGGGCCGCCTTTTGGACTACTTTCATACTCCCTGGCCTCCGAGAGGCCTTCTCTCTGGTTGAGGGTTTTGAGCTGCGCTTCGACACCGAGATCTCGTACTAGAATTTATCCCACTTCCCCGATGAAAGAAGAAACCCCGACAAACATCGACTCCAGTCGTAGCGACTTCGCCACGAATTCAGGACTCTACAAAGAGTTTCTCGCAGAGCGGGAAGAAATCCTGAAACATAAATGGCTAGAATCGGAAAAAGTCGGACATGATATCGGTTTTGAGAAAGCTCTCCTGGATTGGATCCGTAACTACCGAGACGATTGGAGATCGGGTCGAAGGTGCAGTGGTTAGCAGCTCGCCATAAAGCGAATCTCTAAATCGCTGACGTAATTATCGACGTAACCGCGTGCTGAAGGCACTGTTCGGCGAAAAGCCCGATTTCTCTACCTGATTTCGCGATGGATTGTATGACGCCTCAAATGAGGGTTGTACTTCTTTTTTTCGACCCGTTCCGTCTCGCCCCTTTTATTCCGCGTCGACAAATATCGAGAGACCGGCTTCCCTTCTTTTCGCGCCTCCGTGCATTCTAGGGTTATGTGTTCTCTAGGCATAATCTAAACCTCTTCTGGAACCAAGCACGATACCTCGAACACGTCTGGATTCAACCTCAAAATTCAGGGAGATTATCTCAACTAATTCAATTTACTTGATGTCTCTCTGCGAGTTAGTCCATTCGATGTCTACAGTGTAATACTTCCCCAATATAGAAAATTACATTTTGTCGAGTCCCCCTTGCCTTTGAGAACAGCGACCTAAATATGGTCACCCGAGCCCCGATGACTGAGCGGCAACATAACGCCTTTACGAAACAGTGTGATCTGCCCGCTACTCGCTGAAACAACAACCGCTACGCAATCAGCTGCTATTGAGATAGCAGACGCCGCTGAGTGACGCGCTCCTAGCCCACTGGGCATATCCAGGTAGAAGTCTCCGTGTGTGTGAATCAAACTTCCAGCAGATTCGACAACGCCATTACCACGGATCATAAAAGCTCCGTCAATCGACGAAAACTCCTTAATCGTCTCATGCATGAAGGGATTGAGAACGTTGCGGTCCTCCTCCTTATGTCCAAAGAAAGGATTTAACACCAACGGTGTTATCATCTTGTTCATCTTTTCTGAATACCCCACCACAAAAAGGCAACCAATTGGCCTACCCTCTCTTCCTTCAACAGCCAACTCCGATGCGATGGAAAGGATTCGCTCAATTACTTCAACCGCAACTCCTGAGGGGAGTAAATCCTTCTCTGCTGTCAACACGGTGGAAAATTCCTCGGAGACATCGATTACAGCTAGAGTATCGAATTGATTACTTCCTGGAATTCCCCCCACACAACAGATTCTGTCTTCATGAGAGAATATGGCTCGGGTCAACCCGATCAGGATCGCACTTCGTAACTGAGACAGTCGTTGATTGGCGAATGACCGAATCTCGATGGTAGCGTCAAATTTCACCCTGTTCTCTCGTGATTCAGAAACTTGGCTATCTCGCACCCTGACCGTTTTCATTTTAGCAAAAGGCCGACTCGCATCGATTCCACCTTCTA
Organism: uncultured Opitutales bacterium; assembly: GCA_964542645.1. Lineage (GTDB taxonomy): Bacteria > Verrucomicrobiota > Verrucomicrobiia > Opitutales > UBA2987 > Moanibacter. Next base: position 719,163 of record CAZIUG010000015.1, read on the forward strand.
CGGTGTCTTCAAACAAGAGCACGGCAGTGCACTTGGCCTCTCGCGCAATTGTCTCTGCCTCTCTCAGAAAAAGTTGATTGAATCGACTCGGCTTTAGAACAGGCTTTGCCAGCTCCCCAGAAATCCTTTGCAAAAATCGTTCTCGAAATCCAGTCAAGGTTTTCTCCTCAAGCAGATAATCTACCATAGACTGCTCCTGAAACAATTTGGCTACTTCAGCCAAGATGCTGAGGTAGTTCCTATCCTTATCAGAGGCAAGAAGTAGGACAACAATTCTTGTTGATTCATACTCCGGTTTTCCCTCGTAGTCTAGACCACGTGGACATCTTCCAATAGCGAAAATGTATGCACCCTTCATCTTGAAACGAATGTGCGGCATCACTACTCCATTGCCCAGATACGTCGTCATCGCCTTTTCCCGATCTAGAAGCTCACGCGATATCCGCTTCCGGCGGTAGTTGCCCCCAATTCGGGAGCCGATTACGGTCAAGAGTTCATCGATCGCTCCCCTAAAATCAGTACTCTTTAGGTCGATGATGCGGGTTTTTGCTATATATCGACTAAGGCGCATGGCAGATTACTAGGACTTATCCCAGATTTAAAATTTCCACCTAAACTTCCTTTTTATACAAGCTGAATCCTCTAAAATCGAATCCACCTGACTCGTCTGGTATTCCCAGTCCCTAAACCGAGAGACTCGGCAAAATGAAGCAAAGGTAGATTCGCCCCCAGATTCTGGAATCCGGTATTATTACGGTGGAGATTTATCCTCTCGAGCACCAACGCATCGAGAATGACCGGATTGACACTCATCCAAAGACGCCTCTCAGATCGGGTATAGAGTGAATTGAAAACTGGGCCACCAACAAATTGATAACACTCCAATGGCATTATAGTCACAGCCAAACTTGCAACGATTTCGGGAATTGCTGCGATCTCAGCCGCTGCAATCGGCGCATTGGAGGCACTGAAAAAGAAACGTTCACGGTTGCTAATGTTCCACAGGGTTGCATTCCCGATTGCGCCACTCACCCCCAAGGCAGGATGGTCCATAGCCACAGGCATGTTAACCCAGAAGTCTACATCCGTTAGAAGAGGTTTAGGTAGATAACTTTTCCTCTCCTCACGCCCAGGAATTTTCTCGTAGGGACCCAGCACATCAGGCGGGTAAGGCATGCCACCCTTCGGATATAGAGCACTCTCGTAAAACCAGACCGGGTCATACAATTCATTTCGGTCCAGAACCTTAACCGGTACTCCCTCGAAATGTATACCCTCTCCCTTGCTAAGAATAGGGATGAAGCCAGATTGTCTCAACCTCGTCTCGTTTAAATCCAAAAGGAAAATCTCTTCCCGCCTGTAGCCCCTTTTTAGTAATGACTTGATCACGGCCTGTACCAATGGGACGGGAGTCGCTATTCCGCTTCCCGAATTCGTGTATACCTTAAGTCCTACTCTTCTCTTTACCCCTGGATTTAGACTTCTACCCGTCCTCTCCTCAAAGCTTTTCAAGAGCCTCTCCACCGCTACAGTATACTCTTCTTGAGTAAACTCTCGCATCGAATATTCCCACACATAATCTGCGTACATCTCTCGTTCGCTCCCAAATCCCCATATCTGACCGTCCGTGAGTAACGGTAAAAAGATGAGCAAACTTGAAAAAAGAGTAATAGCCTTCATTTCAACTCTTGACAGGCAAAGAGTGCGGAAGGAGGTTATCGCGAGGAAATAAGAATTGGCCGGAAGCATATCTCCGAAACGCATCTAAAGCACCTTCAAAATGAGAAATAAAAAAACGGCCCTCATCTTCCTTCTGACATCCTCTTTCCTGTTGCTCTCATGCAAGAGCCAAGAAACGATTATCGTGGAAAAGATAGCAGAAGCCAACGAAAATCTGTCGGAAGGGAAGCTAGATCAGGCCATAGGATTGCTAGAGACTCTCAATTCTCGCTATGAGAGGGAAGCGGAGATAAAGGAAGCACTAGCATTCGCGTACGCGGAAAAGAAAGATTATCAAAGTTCGGCCCAAATGTTTTCGGAAATCGCCGGGCTGGACGAAAATAAGGCTCATTTTCTACTTAATGCCGCCAACATTTTGGAGAGTGCCGGAAAACTGGAGGAAGCTGCCGGGCTATACGTCGAATTTCTTGAGCATGAACCTGAGTCCTCACAGGGCTGGAGAACACTAGGCCGAATTAACAAAAGTTTGAACAAACCGAGGGAAGCGATCAAATACTACCTCGAAAGCTACCGGATAGTGCCTAACGGGAAAAGTGCCGTCCAGCTTGGAAATCTCTTCGCCAAATTGGCCAATATTCCTAACTCGGAGAGTTGGTACCAGACCGCAATAGAACTCGACGATGGGAGTGAGCTCGAAGCCTTCCTCGGTTTGCTGTCAATCGCCATGGAGAAAAACAATCCAGAGTACGCTCAGAAAATTGTTTTACATTTGGATCAGGCTCACCCAGGAGAGCTCGATGTCTCCAATTTTGCTTCGGTTCGGTCGGATCTCGCGCGTTGGAAAGAACAACAAGCTGCACTGAAAAGGGAACTTAAAGAACAGGAAAAATTGGCAAACGAGCTTAGAGAAAAGGAAGCAGCGGCACGCCGAGCCGAGACAGAAGCAGCGGCACGCCGAGCCGAGGCAGAAGCAGCGGCACGCCGAGCCGAGAAACAGCTCATCGATAAAGAAGAAGAAGGTCATGAATCGGACGCTGGGAATCCCCTCTCTTCCCTGGCAAATGCTCGGCGTCTCAAGTCCGAAGGGCTTCTCGATGAAGCTGTCGCCCAGTATTGGGAAGTAATAAAACTCGATGACACATCCGGAAGTATCTGGAGTGAACTATCAAGTTCTTATCTCCAATCCGGACAGGAATCCTGGGCAGAGGCAACGGCATTAGAAGCTATTCGACGTGACCCTCTCAACTCTCATTTCAATCTCCAATACCTTACCGCCGTACGACAGACCAAAGATCAATTCACCTATCTTGAGGAACTGAAGAAGACCAAGGAAAAACTTCGGAACAGCCCTGAAATAACACTCGCTCTAGCTAGAGCCTACAGGGAAATATCAGGAGGCGCTCTTGAGGCCGCTGCTTTATATCAGGAATTTCTTATTCTTGCCCCAACCCATCCAGATCGGGAGATTGTGGAGGCAGAATTAACTAACCTTCCAGAGACTATTGATCTGTGAAAATAGTGAAATCTTTTGAATCGGTCCTGATAGAGTATTACTACCTAAGACAGCGAAAAAGAGTTTAGCAATGTTGAGAAGTTTCAAATCCGACCGATTCTTGGAATGCCAATAATTGCGCGCAGCTGCATCGAGGATATCAAGAACAGGGTAGACCTATATGATTTGGTTAGCCCAGTTGTCGCCCTCAAACGTTCCGGACGGAATTATGTGGGCCTGAGTCCGTTCAGCAATGAGAAGACCCCTTCATTTTATGTCTTACCCGAGAAAAACATCTTCAAATGTTTCTCAAGCGGCCATGCCGGCGACCTTTTTAGATTTGTGCAGCTACACGAGAAATTACCATTCGTGGAGGCAGTAGAAGCAGTCGCTAATCGTTTCAGCCTTACTCTCGAATATGAAGATGGCTCTTCAGCACCTCGCGAAACTCGTTCACGGCGGAAGGAAATCCTTGAAATCCATGAATACGCAACCGATTTCTTTCACCGCAAATTTCTTTCCTCCAATTCTATTGGCAATGAGGTTCGATCCTACTGGGTAAAAACCCGGCAATTCCCTATTGAAATTGCCAAAGAGCACAAAATCGGATTCTCCCCAATCAATGGAAGCGAACTTAACGAACTTGTTTGTAAAAAGGGGTTCAGTCTAGAGGCCATCAAGCAATGCGGACTTTTTTATTCCCGAGAGGATGAATCCGAACCCGCTCGATTCCGTCCTCGCTTCCGTGGAAGGCTGATGATTCCCATTCGCGACTATCAAGGCCAAGTCATCGCATTTACTGCCCGCGAACTGGAAATGACGCCCAACGAGAGCTCCTCTCGCAGGGCGAAGTATATCAATTCTCCGGAAACTCCAGTCTTTAACAAAAGCCGAGTCCTATTCGGCCTCGACCACGCTCGCCACTATATTGATAACGTTGGAAATTTTCTCCTCGTTGAAGGCCAACTCGACGCTATTCGTGCTTGGCAATTTGGTTTCCATACCGCGGTCGCACCCCAGGGAACATCTATCACGGAAGATCAACTCCTGATCCTAAAACGTTATACCAACTCCATCGACTGTCTTCTAGATGGTGATGAGGCAGGGCACAAAGCGGGTATGCGGGCAGTTCCAATGGCATTTAAGACAGGTCTTGAATTAAAGTTTCTCACCCTTCCCCAAGACTCCGACCCCGATTTATTGTTTCGGCAAGAGGGCGTTTCTGCTATTGAAGCACTTAACCGTCGGAAGGAGTCCGCTTTGGCCTTCGCTATTCGTAATCTCCTTCCAGATAAAAACTCTTCTCCTTCGGAGGTAGCCCGTACGCTCTCGGGTCTTTTTGGGATGATAAACAACTGTGAGCTCACAGTAGCCCAGGATGGATATCTGGCTGAGGCCGCCACCCTTCTTAAGATCGACTTTGATTCTGCTCGTCACGACTTCCACCGTTTTCAGTTCCAAAAAGGGAGAAAAACTAGAAATTCGGTCTCCCCGAATTCTGGTGACGCGTTTGAAGAAAATAGCCCCGGAATGTTGACAACTGCTGATTATGAGCTACTTTTGGTGGTTTTTCATCACAAGGAACTTGCTGATTCAATTTCAGAAGTCATTGATCTTGAATGGATTGACGACTCTACTTTGCATGGGAAAATACTTATCCGGGTGTTAGCTGCGGCGTACGAGGGCACGTGGGACGGTCCGTTGAATTCTGACGACCTGCTGGAAAATGACGAAGAGAGAGACTGCATCTATACAATAATGGCGAGAGAATCCCCCTTTGATGACCCTGTTGCTAAGACCAATGATTGCATGCACTCCCTGTTCCAGAGGTACATAAATATGCAGAGTAAAGAGATCGAGGCTCAAATCGCTGCCCTGCCATCGCCTTCAAAAGACTATCCTAATCTTCAGCGCCGACTTATCGAGCTGCGCCGTCATCGGGAGCAAGTCTCAAAATTCCACCTGCCTGCTTCCACTCAAATTAACTGATTTATTATGGCCCCAACAAAGACAAAACAAACTTCAAACAGAGCTTCAGCGACTAAAAAGACCAAAGGTCGAAAAACTGCTCTCGCCGCGAAAAAAAAGACTAAGACCAAAAAGGCGCCCATTCTCAGTGACGGAACTCCGAAGACCGCCGTTATCAACGACAAGATTCGGGAATTGATCAGGTTGTCGAAGGAACAGGGATACCTTACTTTCAAGGACATCAACAAAGAGCTTCCTAAAAGTGTCAATGCCCCTGATGAGATCGAAAATGTTATTTCAATTCTTGAAAATCTGGAAGTCGACATCATCGATTCGGAGGATGTTGAGCGCTATAAGAAGCGCCAAGAAGATAATACCGAGACACAGCTAACGAGTTCACAACTCGACATTCTCGACGATCCGGTACGAATGTACTTGAAGCAGATGGGGCAGGTCCCGCTCCTCACTCGAGAAGAAGAGGTTGCTATTTCAAAGCGGATTGAAAATGCGGAACAGAGAGCCCAGAATGAACTTTTTTCTGTGGGCTTAGCAACCCGCTTTCAGATCGATCTAGCGAAAAAACTTCTCAATCGTGAAGAACGTTTTGATCGAGTGGTTCTCGATAAGAAAATCGATAGCCGGGAGCATTATTTTAAAAATCTGTCAAAGTACATCGAGCAAACTGAAGAAATTGATGCACGGATGGAAAAGGCTTGGGGGGATTCATTTCGTGCTAATACAGAGCCGAGTAGAAAAAGGGCGATTACCCGATTCCATAAGTACGAAGCCAAGCTCAAACCCGTATTGAAGAAGTATTGCTTTAAACTAAAAATCCTGGAGGAATATCTCCACAGCCACGATCGAAGTATCCGTAAAGTCAGGACTGAATTAGAACATCTCCGCTTGGCAGAATTAGCCCGAACCAGTCGGCATCGGGCTATCGACACGAAAAAAATTAAAGCGCGCTTAACAAAATTTCACAATGAGATGCGCATCGAGCCAGCCAAATTTCTTCAAATCGTACAGGATGTGAGAAAAGGAATGAGGCAGGCCCACAGAGCAAAAACGGAAATGGTGGAAGCCAATCTGCGTCTGGTCATCAGTATCGCAAAAAAGTACACTAACCGCGGTCTCTCCTTTCTTGATCTAATCCAAGAGGGCAATATGGGACTAATGAAAGCAGTCGAGAAATTTGAGTACCGGAGAGGGTACAAATTCTCCACCTACGCTACATGGTGGATTCGGCAGGCGATCACCCGGTCCATTGCCGATCAGGCCCGTACGATCCGAATTCCTGTTCACATGATTGAAACATTAAACAAGGTCATGCAGGTCCAAAAACAACTCCTTCAAGAATTGGGTCACGAGCCAACTGCCGATGAGGTGGCGGAAGAAATGCAACTACCGGCAGAAAGGGTACAAGCGGTTATGAAAATGGCTCAGCAGCCGATTTCTTTACAAAGTCCAGTCGGTGAAAGCGATGACACCAATTTTGGCGATTTCATAGAGGACAAAGGCGCTGAGAACCCATATGACATGACAGCCTACAGCCTTTTGAGAGAAAAAATAATGGACGTACTCGATAGCCTAACTGATCGGGAACGAAGAGTCTTATCGCTTCGCTTCGGCCTAGTTGATGGATACAGCCGAACTCTTGAGGAAGTCGGCCGCCAATTCAATGTCACTCGAGAAAGAATTCGCCAAATTGAAGCAAAAGCCTTGCGTAAAATGAGACATCCTACCCGCATCAGACAACTCCATGGATTCTTTGAACCGGATTCCGCCGCCCGTCAACTTGAGGCTTCACCGAGACGAGCGTGACTTTATCTATTTACACAACGTTCCTTTTAGATATGGTACCAGCCCAAATGGTAGAAAGTCTCACACCCTCAATACTGGTGGCTTTCCTCCCCAATATTGGGACTACCGAACTGATAATTATTTTCTTTGTAGTCCTTTTACTCTTTGGAGCAAAGAAGCTTCCTGAGCTAGCCCGGGGGATGGGAAAGTCGATTAAGGAATTCAAGAAGGCAACCTCAGAGATTGAGGATGAAGTAAGAACCGCCATTGATTCATCCGATACCGATGCCACTCCCCCATCGTCCGATTCTTCTCACCCTAAAGACCATGCAACGACGACAAATCCTAAAGAGGAAACCGACGCGCAGAGGACTAAAGAGTCCTGAAATTCTCTCCAGGTAACATTTTTAGACAGTTACCTACGGATTCACATAGGATTTTTTGACGCCTCCGCGGAAAGGAACTTCACGCTCAACTCAGAAGGAATCCTACAAGCAGGCTTTGAGTTGCTCCTCGACCCGTGTGACTGATTCCGCTGTAACGTCGACCCTGGGAACAATGAATTTTCTCCCAAGTTTCCTCATCAAGTAGGTCTGAGGTTTGCCAGGTTCCACCCGCCCTACTGGCTTCAGTATACGTTTGCGTTCCAGCATGATCGCAAATAGGTATTTCAGTATGGCCTTTTCCTCCAGCTCCCTGTCCTCATCGTCATAAAGAGAGAGGAAAAACTCCTCGACAGAAGCAGTCTCTCCACTATTGCCCTCGAAATTATCTTCTTCCTCATTCAGCCAACTCCCCCACCAACCTAAAACGACGCCGGGCGATTGGTATACCTCCTTCTCCTCTTCCAGAATATCGGCACGAACTAGATTCCCCTCTTCAGTCCGGACAAGGAAACTAATGATTCGCTCTCCTTTAAGAAACTCCCTTCCGGAATGTTCGGAGTGCTTTGATAAGGACTTTACCTGCCAGTCGGTCATTCTAAAAAATTAGGTTAAACTCATCGTAATAGCTAAGTACACAGATTACGGCTAATCCCGCTTTCCAGGAAACAGAATAACACCCGGAATGTTATAAATTTCCGCTCACCTTATTGCCTCATTATCAACTTTTCGTAAACACGTTTTTACAGTTTATTTCCTATTTCCTTCGAATCTACTGATTCTCAAAATCCTGATGACCCTCCATAATAAAAGAACCGGAATTGCCGCACTTATTGTAATTGATGTACAGGAAGCCTTTCTGGAGACCCTTCCTAATCCATCAGCCTTCCTCCACCGATGTTGTTTTGCTTGCAAGGCCGCCTCCCTTTTAGAGATCCCGATAGTAATAACCGAGCAGGCACCTGAAAAATTGGGCTATTGTCACCCTGCTATCATCGACTCCGCTCCTGTCGCCAAAGTGTTTCCAAAGGAAACCTTTTCAGCCATGAAACTAGTAGAGCTAATTCAGCACCTCGAGGAATCGAATGTTGAGCATCTCATTATGGCCGGCTTAGAAACTCCTATCTGCGTCTATCAATCGGCTATTGAAGCGCTGCGTCTCAATTTTAACGTCACTCTTCTGACCGACTGTATTTCCGGAAGAAGGCCGGAAGATGCTTCTACAGTGTTGAACTATCTCGGACGAGAATCAAATTGTCACCTTTTACCTTCTGAATCAGTCTTTTACAGTCTTTTAGAGGATGCAAACCACCCAAAATTCAAGGATTTCACCAATCTAGTGAAAGTCTTCCACAGTCCTGGACGAGAGGAGTCAAGCTAACAAGATGAAATCTCCCACCATTGCTGAGCTGCAGGGCAGCGATCGTAATGAGAGTATTACTTTTCAAGCGATTTTTCTATTCCGAAAGTCAGCGGTGAAAAGAGCCAGAAACGGGAACGAGTTTCTGACTGTTGAACTTGGCGACTGCACCGGTAACTTTCAATTTGTCTGCTTCAACGACAACCCAACACATAGTTTTTTTGGTAATGCTGAACCTGGAACTCCAGTCAAGGTTTCAGGCCATACCGACTTTTACGAGGAGCGATTCTCACCTCGAATCCATGCCGCTCATTCGCTATCGGAAGAAGAACTGTCGGACGCGAGTCTAATGGACCGCTTGGTTGCTTCTTCTATCGGAAATTCAGTTGACCTCTGGAACGAGTTGATCGACTACACCAACCAGATTAGAGAGGACCGGCTGAGGAAAACAGTCCATAAGGTTCTATCTGAAACAGAAAGTGAACTCAAATTTGTTCCTGCGGCAATCTCAATGCACCACGCATATCGAAGTGGTCTTCTCGAGCATACTGTTAACCTTTGCCGCGCTTGTATCGCGCTCCTTCCCCACTACCCCAACATAAATAAGGACTTGGCTCTAGGTGGAGTCATAGTTCATGACATTGGAAAAACAAAAGAGTACACCCACCACAACAAGGGACTCGCAACCACCCGCAGTCGGATCGGAATTCTTCAAGGACATGTCGTACTCGGCTACAGGATCGTACGAAAAGCTGCAATTCAGTGTCAGCTCTCTCCAGAATTAATCGAGCGTCTTGAACACATTATTCTCAGCCATCAAGGAGAACTTGAATGGGGCGCAGCCTGCATGGCTTCAACCCCTGAGGCTGTCTTCGTCTCAATGCTCGACAACCTCGATGCCAAATTAGGAATGGTCCAACAGGCTATCCGAACCTCTCTGCCAAATCAAGAGTTCTCCGAGTACCTTCCCGGGCTTAAGTCAGCCCTTCTCCTTAATCCCGGTCCCAAGTCTTAAAACAGCACTCGCCTGATGGAAAAAAGAATGAAGCATCACACCTCAAAAATTAAGTACTTCAGCCAGGCAACCTTATTGAGTATTTCTCTCCCTTGATTACAAGTCTGCTTCAATTTAGAATGCTCATTCAATTCCGGAAACCCCTCTACAGGCTACGAGGAACTGACTTTCAATACTCTCCCAACTAATGAAATGGGATTCTCTTCTAATCGTCTTTATTGGCCTTCTTAGTTTTTGAAGTGCCTTCCTTACTATCCTTCTTGGTCGCTTTCTTATCTTCTTTTGTCGTCTCTTTTCCTTCCGACTTAGATTCTTTTTCTTCGCCCTTCTTTCCCTCTTGTGATGCCCGCTTGTAGTCGGTTTCGTAGAATCCGCTACCCTTGAAAATTATTCCCGCTCCCGCCCCGATCAGTCGTTTCACTCTTCGACTCTTGCAATCGGGACACCTCTTCAATGGATCTTCAGTGATTGACTGAAAAACCTCAAACCGCGATTGGCATGCGGCACATTCGTACTCATAGGTAGGCATGGTGATACTAATCTCGCCAAGAAAAATTCAACAAAACATTTCTCTCATCTGAAGGGTTTTGACAACTCAATTTAATTCCTCCCAAATCCAGTCCTGTCGCAATATCCGGTTTCACAAGGGTCAGTCGAATAGGATATAAAGTTGTTGAAGCCAAGTTAAAAAGAGGATCCGTTAAGAGCAATGGAGATTGAGGAAAAGCTGATTCAGCTCAAGGAACGTATCGAAAATGGTCTGTCTCGATACGTGCCGGACGGAAACACTCACCCGAAGGTTCTCCACGAAGCGATGAACTACAGCCTCAGAATAGGAGGGAAACGGCTGCGACCTACACTCCTTATACTTGCGAGTGAACTTTACCCGGCGAGGGCCGATCCAATCCCTGCAGCTGCCGCGATTGAATGCCTTCATACCTATTCTCTTATCCACGACGATCTACCCAGTATCGACAACAGTGTTTTGCGTAGAGGACAGCCCTCCTGCCATATTCAGTTCGGCGAGGCCACCGCAGTTCTCGCTGGCGATGCTCTTCTCACCCACTCCTTTGCTCTGCTGGCAGACGCCTATAAAGATCAACCCGATCTCGCAACGGCCTTGATCGGTGAGCTCGGCTTCGCCGCCGATAGCCGGCGATTGATCGGGGGTCAAATGGAAGACATACTAGCAGAAGATTCCGACTGCAGTCCCGAGCAACTCGATTACATTCACCTCAATAAAACGGCTTCCCTTATTCAAGCTACTTTAGTAATGGGCGTTCGCCTGACCCAGGCAGAATCAAGTCAATTCAGTCTCGCCGCCGAATTGGGACAAAAACTTGGCCTCGCCTACCAGATTATCGATGACATTCTCGATGCAACAAGCGACACCAAGACTCTCGGCAAGACAGCGGGCCAAGACTCAGACCGAAAGAAGAATACCTATATTAAGCTGCACGGACTGTCCCGGTCTCGAGCAAAAGCCGGAGAGCTTACTACTGCTGCCTTAGCTGTGTGCGAAAAAATGGACGCAGATACAAACCTGCTCACGGCAGTTATAAATCGAATGGAGCATCGTATCAACTAACTCCAGCTAATCTGGACAGTATTCCTTCTGAGACCGCACAACCGTTCTCGAAAACCCCCAAGTGTATGCTCTCATTTGGAGAATGGAGGTTGTCTTCAGGCATACATAGGCCAATCATAAGAGAATCCAGCCCCACCACCTTCTTAAGATCTGCGATAATTGGTATACTACCACCCTCACGCAGATAAAGAGGCTTTCTTCCCGCCACCTCTGTAATCGACTCCTCCGCGGCCTGAAAGGCTTTGGCAAGTATCGGGGACTGATCCGCAGGAGTATTCCCCTTTCCGGGAGGAACCACCAAATAAGGCTCTCCGCAATGCCCTTCAAGAATCTCGAGGCTCACCTTTGACGAGCATTTTTCCCTCAGGAACCCAATAAGTAGGTTCTGGATTCGAACTGGATCCTGATTGGGAACCAAACGGCAACTGATCTTAGCAAAGGCGCTACTCGGGATTACAGTCTTCGTTCCCTCACCGGAATAACCTCCTCCGATCCCATTAAACTCTATAGTTGGTCTGAATCGTATCGCCTCAAACGGGTCAATCATCCTCTCAGTATGAAACGCCTTAGTACCCAATAATTTTAGATAGTCGTCCTTATTATCCGCGATACTACCTAATTCTTCCCGCTCCCAGTCACTCGCATCAAGAACATCATTATAGAAACCGGGAATATTTATTCGGCCGTCTGAATCGTGAAGCGAGGCACACATTTCCGTTACCGATTGAATCGGATTCATTACAACACCGCCGTGAATTCCCGAATGAAGGTCAACTCGAGGTCCTTTTACTTTCAATTCCAAACTTAGGATACCTCGAAGTCCGGTTGTGATCACTAACTGTTCTGGACTGACACTTGCAGTATCGGAAAGTAAGACAAAATCAGCCTGGAGACGGTCTTTGTGATTTTGTAGGAACCCAGAGAAACTCGGACTGCCAATCTCTTCTTCACCCTCGATAAGAAATGTGATCTTCAAAGGTAATTCCGCGTGTTTTTCCAAAAGTTTTCCTACCGCACTGATATGCGCCAACAAAGGTCCTTTATTGTCCACCGCACCGCGCCCGTAAAGTCGATTACCTCTAACTTCAGGCTCGAATGGAGGAGAGGTCCAATTCTCAATGGGATCAGGAGGTTGGACATCGTAGTGCCCGTAGATAATCACATGAGGCCAGCTCGGTGGCCCCGTTCGTGAGGCTAAGACTATCGGGTGAAGAGGAGTATTTACTGTCTCCACCGAAAGGCCGAGGCCTTCCAGTAATCCGACTACATACTGCCGTGACCGCTCCATCCCTTCGCCATAGGTCGGATCAGTCGATACACTCTTGCAACGGACGAACTCCTTGATTGCCTCGATTGGCTCAAACATCCGGGTATTCTACCGTCGCTTCCCTCTTCCGATGCAAACCGAAAATTTCAGAATTCTGGGATTATAATATCGCACAATACTATGCATTCAGGCGTTCCACAGTGAGTGAGTCCTATTGGATGATGATGCCTTCCATGTGATCTTTTTTTTGACCGCTACTCTGAGTAATTTCATACTGATCAATTGCCGCCGGCATAGCTTCGCGGAGATTCCTAATCCTTGTTACATGCGGGGGATGAGTAGATAGGGACTGGGGTAAAGCTAAATTTGAATTCTCAGCCAAAATCCTTTCCCATAGTGCATATGCTGCTGTGGGATTATAACCAGCTCGAGCCGCGTAGATTAACCCAATTTCATCCGCCTCTTTCTCCATTTTCCTACTAAAGCCCAATCCTCCCATAGAGCACCCAAGCCCATATGTATTGAGTATCGCTCCCTGAACGAGGGAAGATTGACCCGATGTAATAATGGCCAACCCAACTCTCCCTACCTGGCTCAATTTCTGTTTTGAAAGACGTTCATTAACGTGTTTTGCCATCATATGGGCGATTTCATGACCGAGTACTATCGCTAGATCACTATCAGTTTTCACAGCCTTGAAAAGGCCCGTGAACACACCAACCTTGCCACCCGGCATTGCAAAAGCATTCAAAAAGCTGGGATCTTCGAAAACCACAAACTCCCATTCAGCAAGATATATGTCGGTTGATGCCGCAGTGATAACTTTCTCACCGACTTCACGTACCATTTTGATATAGCCCAGATTCCTAGATAACGGATACTGAGACTTCATTAGATCGAATTGTCGTATGCTCTCCTTAATGACATATTCATCAGGTACCATATTTATGGTAGATCTGCCAATAACCGGCACGGTGTTACAACCGGGAATCCCCCAAAAAAGGAGGCCAAAGGCAATTCCAGAAAAAAGGATCGGCTGCTTCCTCATTCCTTAAAGATAGATTCCTGCACAATTAATGGGGCAGGGTTTTATAAACGATCCCTAATATATTTCCCACAATTGATAAAAGAGCCGAGCGACTAGTGCCGAAAGTGACGACAACCTGTAAAAACCATTATCATTCCCTCACTATTTGCTGCCTCGATCACTTCCTCATCCCGAATCGAGCCCCCGGGTTGGATAACCGCTGTCGCACCTGCATTTGCGCCGGCCATCAGCCCATCTTGGAAGGGAATCAATCCATCTGATGCCATTGACGAACCTTTCAGTGATAGACCGGCGGCCTCAGCTTTAGTCACTGCAAATCTCGCACTGTCCACTCTCGACATCTGTCCTGCCCCTATGCCTAGAGTCCGTTCGGCCGATGCGAAAACAATGGCATTCGATTTTACGTGTTTTGCAACTTTCCAGGCAAAGAGGAGAGCCTTCCAATCTACTTCATTAGGTTCCTTTTGCGTCACAACTTTAAAAGTACTAGGGTCATCTTTCTTTTGATCTCGATCCTGGACCAGAAGTCCCCCCTCAACAGTTCGGATTTCCCTACCGCCCTGGACTATCGTGTCCTTCTCTCTAACGAGGAGCCTGAGGTTCTTCTTTTTACTAAAAAGCTGATGTGCCTCATTTGAGAAACCGGGAGCAATAATGATTTCTAGCCATACTCGGCTCATAAGTTCGGCAACTTCCCCATCCACCTCTCTATTAACTGCTACAACGCCACCAAAAGGCGCATCCATATCAGTAGCAAAAGCCTCTTCCCACGCTCTCCCTAAATCTTCTGAGCTGGCTACTCCACATGGATTGTTGTGCTTGAGAATAACAGTTGTGGGTATATCAAACTCGTCGACTAGACCAACTGCAGCAGAAGCGTCGAGGATATTGTTGTAACTCAAATCCTTTCCTTGAATCTGATCACAGCCTCCGAGAAATCCACCGTATAATGAAGCCTTTTGATGAGGATTCTCTCCGTAACGTAGTTGTTTCTCCTTTGGGTAACTCAGACTCAAAACATCTGGCAGTTCATCCCTATCAGAACTTAAAAACGCGGGACGACCCCTACTAAAATACCCCGATATGGCAGAATCGTATCGTGCAGTATGATCGAACGCTTTGGCAGCAAGAGTTCTGCGGAGGTCTTTGATTTTATCTTCGTCTTCAAGCCCGGAAGCAACCAACGAATAATCACTAGGATCGCATACCACCGTTACATTTTCCCAATTTTTCGCCGCTGCGCGCAAAAGGGTTACACCACCGATGTCAATCTCCTCTATGATCTCGTTTTCCGTCACACTCGGCTTTACCAGAGTCTCTTGAAAAGGATACAAGTTAACCACAACCAGATCGATGAGAGAAATATCATATTGTCGAGCTTCTTTCAAGTCGGTCGCCACGCCGCGCCGACATAAAATACCTCCGTGGACTTTCGGATGCAGAGTCTTAATCCGTCCTCCCATAAGTTCGGGGAACCCGGTATATTCGCTCACATCGATGACTTCCCCAATCTCCCCCCGTAGGAGTTCTGCCGTTCCTCCGGTTGAGATGATCGAGTATCCGTACTTATTTTGAAGCTCGCGAGCAAAGTCGACGATGTTTTCTTTGTTGCTTGTCGAAATTAGGGCAAATTTCTCCATATCGTGGTATTAAGACACGAGGATACTATCGTTCAATGACAATCGTTCCTTTTGGATGCAATGCTAGTTAGGCTAAACTCTCGAGGAGTTTTCCTCAAAGCAACACCATCCTGTCCATCCCTCCCTTCAATGGCACACGATTTTTCGGTTTACCACTCCCAAACGATCACCGGTCTGTTCTTAGGTTTGCGATAGCTCATTGTATTCTAGAAGTTCGAAAAATTCTGCGACCATGCTCACAGAACTCGCTGAGCTTACTCTATCAGACTCCTAGACTAACGCCAGGCTGAAATCGATCGTCAATGCTAGCCTACCATCATCACGTTTGGCAGACCCTTTGAGGAAGTGAAATTTTCCTAGTCTCGACTCTAGATAGATTGCTTCAATTTCGAGTTCCTCTCCGGGACGCACAATATTCTTGAATTTTGCCTCCGTGATTTTTGAGAGGACAGGAGTAGACCCCGCAATACATACTCCGCCTTCACGAAAGCGTTTAACCAGGAGAATCGCTCCAGTTTGAAAGACTGCCTCGCAAAGAAGAACCCCAGGCATAATAGGATTGTCTGGATAGTGTCCTTTGAACTGCGGTTCGTCTTCGCGAATCAGCCTTTTCGTAACTGCTTTGTTAGCGGTTACCTCGATCAAGCCATCTACGAAGAGGAACGGTGGTCTATGCGGTATTAACTCTAGAATTTCGTCCAAGATAAATGGAGTTTAAGCCTTGATGGCTTCAAGAATAAGCCGTTTGAAAAGAAGTAGCCTCTCCTTCGCAATCGATTTGATTATGTAATAGAATCCCAACTCAAATCTAGGTCCTATTCCCGAATTTACAATCATGTTTAACCCTAAATTACTGAGAGCACTGACAGTCTTCTCCTTTTATGGTTTATAAATTATTCTTCTAATCCACCGTGTGCTTGCTTTGCTTGATCCAATAAAGGTTACAGAATTGGAGTTTCGAAAGGAGAGTTCTAGCAAGGACAACAGGCCATTAATATAAATCTATATCTCTATCTCGACCGTTCCTAATCCTTACGCTCGAGGATGCGCCCCTTGGTGCACTTGCTTTAGCCTGGCAATGCCAATATGAGTATAGATCTGAGTAGTAGAGAGACTGGCGTGCCCCAGCAGATCCTGAACGATTCTCAGGTCTGCACCATTATTGATGAGATGGGTTGCGTAGGAGTGGCGGATTTTGTGGGGCGACATATCCATTGGCAGTCCAGCAATAGCCAAATAGCGTTTCACCAGCTTCTGTACCTGTCGTACGGTCATCCGTTTCCCACTGTCGCTAACTAATACTGGACTATCATATGTGCTTTGGGGAGCAAATTCCTCCCTGAATCTCGTCAGACAGGCATGTGCCACCTTTCCAAGGGGACAAAGTCTTTCTTTGTTTCCCTTACCCCAGATCCGAGCTACCCCGGAATCGTTGTCGACCATTCCGTAGTTCAACGACACTAATTCGCTCACTCTCAACCCGCCACCGTAGAGTAATTCCAAAACTAATCTATCCCGCCAGGCTTGGAAGGGGGAACTTCGTTCGTTATCCAACAAACGCATTGGACTTCCTAGTAGTTCTCTAATTTGAAACTCCGTGAGAAACTTTGGAAGGCTTTTCCGCAATTTAGGTAAAACCAGCCCTTGAAAAGGATTGGCCATAACGGCCTTTCTCTTGAGGAGATATCTGTAGAAGGTGCGGAGGGCCGAGATGTGATTGTGAAGAGTACGACGGGACAATGTTCGCTGGCTCTCGATAACAAAATCACGAACTATTTTACTGTTGATTACATTAATTCGGCCGTCCCATTGGTTACTGCGCGCCCAACTAAAGAACCGTGTAATCGCCTGACTGTAGTTTCTAAGGGTGTATGGAGAAAGACGCCGCTCCAAAGCAAGATAGTTGATGAATTCCTGGATACGCTGTTGTTCTTCTTTCATTACAAAACAGCCACGTGAAATTCATTTCCCGTACAATGAAACGTAATCAACGTTTAACGTAAACCTAGTCGATACCCAATACCTGCCGACCTTCCTGGGAAATCATATTTGGAGTCCACTTCGGATCCCACACGATCTGCACATCAGCAGATGCAACTCCCGGCAGACTTTCGATTTTGGCGCGCGCATCCTCCGCAATTACTGGACCCATTCCGCAGCCTTGAGCAGTAAGGGTCATTTTAACTTCGACCTGACTCCTCCCATCCTCAAGTTCAGTCGCCTCAAGATCGTAGATTAAACCCAAGTCAACGATATTAACTGGAATCTCCGGATCGTAGCAGGTTTTTAGAGTATTCCAAATCTGCTCCGTCCTCGACCCCACCTTTCCTTCTTCTGAAGGGATTGAGTCATCCCCATTAAATTCCGTTATAAACCTTTCTCCCAGCGCATCGACATCTTTGCTACTGACTCTATACAATCCGTCCTCGTAGCGCACCGTTACACTGCCTCCGCGGGCTTGTGCAATGATCACCCGACTGCCCGCTAAAAGTTTAGTCGAGTCGCCCATCGGTATCAAAGTTACCTCGCAATCTCGGACCAGTTCAATCTCTTGCCCTTCCATAAAACACCCTCCCAGTTAACAGGATTCTGCCGCTCCCTCTATCAATTACAATCTAATTAGGTGAAAATTCAATCGGAGCTTTTTCCCTGTCACCAATCTTCATTGTTTGCTTCAAAGGTGGGATTGAGGCTGTATGCAACAAGCACTTAGGCTTGGAGTTGCGGAAGCAAAAACAATTACCATCCGGGATCAAATATATTGCTGGTTACAATTCGTTGGCCGTCCCCCCTCGGCTTCTAGCCTAATTTACTGGACTCGATATTAATTATCTCACTTAATTCTCGCCCTGGGTTTTTATCTGTAGAGGTCGTGGGGTTTCCCATAAAAATTAATCCTCTCGTGGTGTCTCATGCATAGCTACAAAAAAGTAGCGGGCAGGTTGCAGAAAACCCCCTAAAATCGATAAGGAAAGAGAGTCAATGGAAGTAGGATTCTTTACGATGCCAATGCATCCTCCCGGTGTAGATTACACGAAATCTTTGGAGCATGATTTGGAACAAATTATCACCTTGGACAAACTTGGGTTCTGCGAAGCCTGGATTGGGGAACACTTCACTAGCGCCTGGGAGAACATACCGGCCCCGGATCTATTGATTGCCAGTGCAATCCATCAAACCGAGAACATTATCCTGGGTACAGGAGTAACCTGCATGCCTAACCACAATCCATTTATGATCGCTAGCCGCATCGCTCAACTTGACCACATGTGCCGTGGTCGATTTCATTGGGGCGTAGGATCAGGTGGATTCCCTGGCGATTTCGAAGTTTTTGGTTTTGATCCCAAGACGGGTGAGCAACGTGGGATGACCAACGAAGCAATCGACCTTGTGCTACAGCTGTGGGACAACCCTCGTCCCGGCCTTTATGATCACAAACACTGGCGCTTTACAATACCCGAACGGGACGATGAAATCGGGTTGTGGTACCATATGAAACCCTACCAAAAGCCCCATCCGCCAATCGGAGTGGCTGGAGTAACCGTCAAATCCAGTACATTAGTCACAGCCGGCGCACGAGGGTGGATTCCCATGAGCATCAATGTCGTTCCAACCAGGATCATCCAATCTCATTGGGAGGCCGTTTCGGAGGGAGCTGAAAGGGCTAATATCATCGCTGATCGCTCGCAGTGGCGTGTCGCCCGTAATATCTTCGTTGCTGAAACGACAGAAGAAGCTAGAAAACAAGCCATACACGGCTCCTTAGGTCGTGATTTCCGAGACTACTTCCTTCACCTTTTGCCCAAGTGCAAAATGCTTGATTTGATGAAATCCGATCCCAACATGCCAGATTCCGATGTGACGCTAGAATACCTAGCTAACGAGATTTGGGTGGTTGGTAGTCCCGAACATGTGGCAGAAAAATTACAACAGCTCTACGAAGATATAGGAGGTTTTGGAGTACTCCTTGCCTTAGGACACGAGTGGGAGCCGAAAGAAGCATGGCTCAATTCCATGAGGTTGCTAAAAGAGGAAGTTTTACCTCGGGTAGGAAACTGATTTAAAGGCTCGGGTTGTAGGTTTTAAGGTACTTACGCATACGTTTAACAGAAACGCTAGAGCTTTTGGGCATTCCGATGCTTTGGAATGCTCTCGGCTCAGTCCTAGGAATATACGGGATGAAGTGCCCTGGGATAACCGGATTTCTTCTGAGTTGGTAGCTGGAGGCTTAAGCCCGGGACAAGGAACCTCACCGACACTAAAACTTGTACTTTAGCCCTGTTTCGATCTTCCACGAGCTGTATTCGTTGTCCTTGATCCGGGATGGATCGCCCTTGTAGGTCCTCTCGGGCCAGTCTACGAAATTAGATAATTTCAAGAAGGACCGTAAGCGTTTCGTTAATTGAAAACTAAAGGCTAAATCCATCCTCAAAACATCTTCCATGACCTCATCACGTGCCAATTCAGACCCGATTTCTTCCAAATAAACACTTTGGTAAACTAGAGAAAAGATGGTGTTAAATGAACCGAGATTATGTTTTGCGGTTAAGGCTGCGAAATGGTTGGATCGTTCGGGCAAACGGAGGACTTCGCCAGGACGACTATCTGTATCCGCAGTAGTGTCCGAGAAAATATAGAATGCCGTCAATGTAATGTCGCCCAGCAATGGGCGAAGAAAACCCAACTGGCGCTCCCATCCTAATTCAACGCCCCCTACCGATGCTCGGTTACCGTTTTCCTTACGGCGACGATTATACCCATCGAAAGGACCTCCCTGTATGATGTCTTCGGAATCATAGAAAAATGCATTAAGCTTTTTGTAATAGGCAGCTATACTCAGGTTTCCAACGGTCTCGTTTTCCAGATATGCTGCCAGAACCAAATTATCGAATCTAGTTGGTTGAAGATTAGGGTTCCCCTCACTGACAAACTGAAAATTCGTCGTGATCCTTCGGAACGGAACGAGATCAAAATAATCTGGACGAGCTAGCGTTTGAAACCAGGCCGCCCGTAATTTAGTGCTCCGACTGAGCATGTATTCCAATTCAACTGCACCCAACAATTTGGCATAGTCGCTCCCTCCACTAACAGTATCGGTCGACACGTAATTCCCTTCATCGTCTGTTTTAAGGATATTGCCGGTAGTTTCCAGGTTAGTGTTCTCAAAACGGACTCCCCCCTTGAGCGACCAGCGTTCAATCTCGAAGGCCTGGAGAAAGTAAGCACCAATAACCTCCTCCGATGCCTGATAATTATTGGTATCCGACTCAATTCGGGATCTGCCAGAGTTGAGGGAAAAATTCCCAGCCTCCGTCTCAATTAAATCACGAAAGGCCGAGCTGTTGATACTAGGACCTGACAAATAGGTATCTCGAATGACTAATCTCTGATCCTCTCCGGCTACTGCGTCTAATAAGAGGTCACCATTGAATTCATCAAATACGGTATTTTCATAGGTATTTTCCCGCTCCTTTGAACGATATAACATCCCCATTTTGAGACTGCCTGCTAAGGAACCTAGATTCATCCGCCTCTCATAGTTAAACTGGAAGGCTTTATCGTCGTCCTTCGTACCGGAGTTTCTCCTACCATATTCTTTAAAATGAAACGAGCTAGGTTCATTAAGATCTCGTCCGTTTAGAACCGATACAGCAGGGAAAGCTGGATTTGAGAGTGAGTACTCGTAGTCAATTCCTTCTGATCGAAAAATCGGGTTTATATTTCCCAGGCTTTCTCTCTCCCAGCGAGACAAATAGAAACTGTAATCAAAACGAGAATGTTCTCCCCAAACGTCACCTCCAACTAGAACTCGGGAAATTTTCCGTTTTCCACCGACATCATAGAGTATCACTTCTGAAGAGGCATCACGCACAAGTACAGACTCATAACCACCTGGTTTCGAACCATCCGGCACTAATGAGGCTATCTCCCCATCCGCAAACCAGTATCTTTTGAGCATATAGTTTACATTGTCGGTCCGATCCTGGATGGTAGACTTCAAGTAGATCTCGTGCCGCTTACTCAGTCGGTGATCGACTGATATAACCGCCTGGTTTCGAATCGTCTCTGCAGAATTTATACTCAAGCGCATTCGATCGATAAAGAAGAATTCTTGCCCTTGAAATTCCCGCTTGCGCCAGCGCAACCCCATCTTCTCGAATACCTGATTAGAACCAGTCCTGTCTCCCTTTACCGTAATAGCCCAACGGTTTTCTTTACCTAGAATCTGGCTATTTGTTCCCTTAAACTGAAGGAATCCGGAACCAGATAAATCGCTATATTTGTAGGAAATCTCGCCACTACCGGAGCGTTTCGGGCCACCAAATGGTCTTCCAAACGGAAACCGTGCCCGTTCATTAACGCCTTCGGAGTCGATATTCGACAGCATAACATTCCCTATATCTCCAATCGATTGATACTCCGTCGCCAGGGGATTTCGTTTATCCAAAACTCGTTGGCGTTGACGCGGATTCTCATCCACACTTCCGTCTGTGTTGTCCACCGTCCTGTGTTGCTTTTTATTTCCAGGAGGCTGCAAAAACTGCGGTTCCTTACTTGAAGAATCCTGGCCCCAAACACCCAGAACAGCTACTGACAGAGAAACAGTAAAAATTACTAGAGAGGAAGGTGGCAATGGAGTCATTTTCTATAGGTTAAACCCCGGAGACCTGTTAATCGAAATCGAGAGGACCTCCTGGGTTCAGTCTAACTAGCCTAAGTAACAACACATGCCAATTCTAAACCTGTTTTTTTGCATAGAAAACTGAAATACTCAAAAATAGGAGCATACTGCGATATCAGGCTAGGTACGTCGCACGAATTACGCCAATCAATAGGATCATCTAACAAACCAGAGAAAGAAAGCGCGAAGATTGTAAACACTAAAAGGCAAACCTTGACTTTGGGTCCAAGGATAATTTGACCTTAAGGCCATGAAATCAGGCGAAATTGAAATACCAGAGATAAGACGTCCCGAGAAAGAATTGGTTGGTCGTCTAGAGGGAATCGGGAGTGCTACTGCTAGCGGCGAACTAGCCAAACTTGGAATTCGGAACTCCCACATGATCGGTCCGCTTCCGCGACTGGAAGGAGCCAGCATCGTCGGGCCCGCTATCACTCTACATTTTCTACCTAAGCGCGAGGATCTACACAAACATGGGGAATACACTAACCCGGAAGAACAGCTTCATCGCCACGCCCTCTACCAAACACAACCCGGAGACATTGTCGTCGTTGATGCTCGCGGAGATATGAGTAGCGGTATTTTCGGTGATATGATGTTGACCTTCTTCAAGGGCAGAGGGGGCGCTGGAGTTATAGTAGATGGCTGTATTCGGGATTATCCTAAGGTCAAGGAGTTAGAACTTCCCCTTTGGACGCGTGGCTTTACTCCAAACTTTCATGTCCAAACCAACATTTGGCCAGTCGCTGTGAACTGCCCAATCGCATGCGGCGGCTGCCTAGTCGTGCCCGGCGATATTATCATCGCCGATGATGACGGAGCAGTTGTCGTCCCCATTGGATTAGCTGAAAAAATAGCGGAATTAGCGGGAGAACACACCGAATGGGAAGTTTTTAGCCGAGAACGTCTTCTCTCTGGCGGCGATCTACGTAAATATTATCCCCTCAAGGAAGAGGCACGGACCGAATATGAAGAGTGGAAAAGGAAACATGGATATATTAAATCATGATATTTTTGGAATTGATTTTATTACTAAGTCAAATCGCTAAAAAAGGAGCCAATAGCTCCGAATCTGAGACGTCTTATTGGACGATGCTGCAACAAGCCTCCCCTGATCGCCTTCATCGAGCGAACCTGCGATACAATATTTGTTTTAGATCTTAAGTTCGGCTCCCAAACTAGATTAAATCCTCATGCCCAACCACAGAAGTTTTCCTACCTACGAATCCATCGGAGTAAGACCGCTAATCAACTGCAAAGGCACAATAACCATGGTGGGGGGGTCCATAATGTTACCCGAAGTGATCGATGCTATGAACGATGCGGCAAAATGTTACGTCAATCTCGAGGAATTGATGGAGGCGGTGGGTGCCCGTATAGCCGAGCTGATGCAATGTGAGTGGGGCCTCGTCACGACGGGATGCGCAGCAGCTTTATGCCAGATTACCGCCGCTTGTGTAGCCGGAACTGACCCGGAGAAGATAGCCCTTCTACCGGATACAACTAGCATGAAAAACGAAGTCCTGGTGCAACCAACTCACCACCATGGCTACGAACACGCAGTAAGGATGGTTGGGGTGCGGATGATTGAGGTAAGGGATCTGGAAGAGCTTAAGTCGGCTATTAACGACCGTACCGCCATGCTGCTGTTATTTGGTGATGCGTCAGATCGAGGGACAATCTCAGTCCGTGATACTGCGCAGGTCGGACGGGACCACGGAGTGCCAACCTTTGTCGATGCTGCTGCTGAACGTCCCGATGTCCCCAATTGGTATTTGTCTGAGGGGGCCGATGCGGTGGCGTATAGCGGCGGGAAATGCCTCCGAGGCCCTCAGTCGTCTGGTTTCGTTCTTGGCCGTAAGAATCTCCTCCAAGCTGCTTTTATGAATGGTTCGCCACACCAGTCCATCGGCCGTCCTATGAAAGCGAGCAAGGAGGAAACAATGGGTCTTCTGGCAGCTATTGAGCAGTGGATCAGTCGTGATCACAATATGGAATGGAAGCTATGGGAAAGCTGGCTTGAGGTAATTGCGCAATCCGCGACAATATTTGATTCCGTGACTGCTTCAATCAGGTTACCTGGCCGTTCTAACGTTGCCCCAGTTCTTTCTGTTGAATGGAGCCACGAAATATTGGGAATCTCTGGAGAGGAAGTCTCTCGCAGACTCTCACAAGGAGAGCCACGAATTGAAGTCAATAGCCATGAAAAGGGAATCTCGATCATGCCCTACATGATGGAGGCCGGAGAGGCCGAAATCGTAGCACAACGACTGGCCCAGATTTTCAAGGAAGTTGACCGAACTGAAACTTGAGTGTTGATGAGAGGATAAGACTTTAACGTAGAACAAGCTTTTTACTTTTCATGTTAGGCAATCAAGACTTACATCTTGTATTTCTTAGTCTGTGGAGGGATTACACCTCTGATTTCTCCAGCAGATGGCCAGAAAAATACCACATGCAGGCTAAGCCAATGTAGCTTGCTGAACCATCACACGAAAGGGACTCCTGATTTATGAAATTTTTCCAGAGGAGATTTAGAATCTACTCACCACAATTTAGGATTTAATCTATCTAGGCATGAAATTAGAAAACAAGGCTGATCTTCTACTTAAAGGCGCTCGGGTCATTGATCCAGCAAACAAACGGAACTGCATCCTCGATCTGACCATAAAGGATGGAAAGATCTCCAAGGTCGAAAAAGAGATCTCATCCGATCAGGCCGACACTAGCATTGATCTTTCGGGTCTGTTAGTTACTCCCGGACTCATCGATATGCATCTGCATGCCTATGCCACGAGACATCATCGCTCCGGAAACTTTATGGACAGTCTTAATCCCGATGCCCATTTTCCCGCTTCTGGAGTCACAACCTGTGTTGATACTGGAACTGCAGGTGCGGATGAAATCGGACATTTCCGCAAGACTGTTATGGATCAATCAAAAACACGTGTCTTGGCTTACGTGAATATTGCAAAACCCGGCATGGGGACACCTGAACAGACTATCTCAAACTTCGATGCCGAAGCAGCTGCTGAGGCGGCAGAGACGCATGCCGAAGTCGTAGTCGGCATTAAAACCGCCCACTATTGGACCAATCAGCCCTTCGATAAAGACCATCCTCCATGGGAATCGGTCGAAAAAGCCGTTGAAGCAGGGAATCTCTGTAATATGCCTGCGATGATCGATTTCCACCCTCGTCCGCCGGATCGTCCCTATTCGGAACTACTTCTTGAAAAACTACGCCCGGGCGATATCCACACCCACGTCTTCGCACAGCACATTCCAACCATCGACAAAAACGGGAAAGTCGAGCGCTATATGTTTCAGGCCCGAGATAGGGGTATCTGGTTCGATCTAGGACACGGCGCTGCGAGCTTTTGGTTCCACAACGGCATTCGAGCCATCCATGAAGGGTTTGGACCCGATTCTATCAGCACGGACCTACACATGTCTAATATCCTTGGTCCTGTCTTCACTATGGCGGACACAATGTCCAAATGTTTGATTATGGGAATGTCTCTCGAGGAAGTAATCTACAGATCTACCGTAACGCCGGCGCAAGCTATTCAACGGCCCAAACTCGGTACTCTCAGCGTTGGGGCCGAAGCTGACATCGCCGTCTTCGATCTTCAGAAAGGCGAATTTTCTTACCCCGACTGCGGCCACAAACGGTTGGACGGTAAAGAACGTCTAGAATGCAAATTGACGATTCGTAAGGGCGAGGTCATCTACGATCGTGACGCTATGACCGCAGCACCGTGGAAATGAGCCTCTGTTATTTCCATGATCAAAGTGTAGTTGTACACTATTCAGGTATTCTTCCACTCGGCTAACCATCATTTAACCAATTCCAATACAATTGAAAAATTACATAGGACTCCCCAAAGAAGATCTGGATACACCTGTTGTTCTGGTGGACCTCGAAATCATGGAGAAGAATATCGACAAAATGGTTGATATTATCGTCAAGAACGCCGGGGTCCGCTGGCGGCCCCACACGAAAGCGATGAAAACGCCAGAGCTTGCTCAAAAGTTGCTGGACGCAGGAGCTTCGGGTATCACCTGTGCGAAACTTGGTGAAGCCGAGGTCATGGCAGATGCCGGTATTACAGACATCCTTGTCGCCAATCAAATCGTAGGTCCTCAGAAAATTGCCCGCCTCGTTGAGTTGCGCCACCGGGCAGACGTCATGGTTCTTGTCGATAGCAAAGAAAACATTGACGCATTGGATCGGGCAGCGCGAGAGAGGGGGATCATTATCAAGGTACTAGTCGAAGTTGATGTTGGAATGGATAGGGCAGGAGTTAAACCAGGCGAACCAGTCCTTGAGTTAGCAAAAAGAATCAAAGAGTCCAAAGGTCTTAAATTCTCCGGTATCCAGACCTGGGAAGCCCACACACTAGAGATTACCCCTCTGGAAAAAAAGGAGCGTGCTGTCGCTGAGGCGATAAAACGGTTTGTCGACTCGGCTGAACTTTGCCGAAAAAACGGAATTGCAGTCGATATTTTGAGTTGTGGAGGAACTGGAACCTACTGGATTAGCGCGGGACAACCTGGGATCACAGAGATCGAAGCTGGTGGAGGGATTTTTTCTGACATCCAATACCGCACAAGTTTTGGCGTGGCGCACGATTACGCCCTGACTGTCTACTCGACAGTAACTAGTCGGCCCACCCCTACTCGACTGATCTGCGACTCAGGAAGAAAAACCATGAGTACCGATGCCGGTATCCCTAAACCCTTGGATATGCCTGAGGTCACCTCGGTCAGCCTGTCCGCCGAACATGGAATTGTTCAATTCGCTGAACCAACCTCTAAACCGGCAGTCGGCGATCGTATGGAATTCGTCGTCGGCTACTCCGACACTACAACCTTTCTCCACAACTACATCTATGGCATCCGCAACGGGATCGTCGAAACTGCCTGGCCTCTATTAGGAAGAGGGAAATTGCAGTAAAATCGGTAGCCGGCGGCGAATTCATGGGTCGAAATAGCATACGTTCTTAGGATTCACAGACCAGCCCCCGAGGCTTTTGATCCAAAATAGCGGGAGAAGTGCTGCCAACTGGATCAGAAGGAAGAAAAGGGGCCACAAATAAATCATGAAGACCTCAGCTATTTCGAAACTATCCCGGTTTACTGGTTAATCGGTCCGCCAAATAAAACCATATCTATTAGATCCCGCCGATTGAGCGCGCCAAATGGCGGCATCTCAGGAATACTTTTATATTCCTATGAGGAATAAATCAGCGCACATCTCCAGGAGCTAATTTTGGTATATCGTAATCAGGCCACTCGATCGTGTGGGGTGCCGTACATACTGCTTCTCTAAACATGAATAGAGAGATTTATTTTTTCTGATTTATGCGAGACCCATCTGAGGTAATTATAAATTTATGGAGAACTCAGAGTCTGATAACATCTTAACCGGGAGTTAACGTAACTGCCGATCGTGTGGGCCAACCGTTTAATTCTCCTTTTATACTGAAGTTGATGTCCGGACTTATCAGGGGGTCGAGGTCGAAAGCCAAAAGATATTGCTGCAAACGGACTTGGACCTGTCTTTTGTACCCTTGCTCAAATACTTGAGATTATAGAGGTCAGACTTTATCAATTTATCCCTATAAAGCTCACGAAAAAATGCTATAGACGAAGAAAGCTAATCTAGTGAATACTTTAAAAGCAGCCTGTGTGGCCTGGGACGCTGAAGAAATCCCCGAATGGGTGCCGCCTCAAATTGAAGCAGCCGGAGTCGAATTCGCAGCTCTACAATGTCAGACGCCTAGTGAGGCTCTGTTGTTCGCACGTGACGCCGATATAATATGGGTTATGGGTGGTTCTAACTTGATCACAAGGGAGATTATACCACAACTAGACTCCTGTGGAGCCATAATTAGGAGCGGAAGTGGAACAGACAATATTCCTGTAGACCTTGCTACCGAATATGGTATTATCGTGGCAAACACACCAGATGCTACGACTGTCCCTGTAGCTGAACACACCATAGGACTACTCCTGTCGGTAGTCCGACGCATCCCCATCCACGATCGTCTTGCACGACAGGGGGGATGGAACAACTCTACATCAAAACCCCGTTTTTTACTTCAGGGAAGTACAGTTGGATTGATAGGTTTCGGCAGAATCGCACGCTGTGTTGCGAACCGGCTTGTTCCCTTCGGAGTAAAACTAATTTTAGTTTATGATCCTTTTGTCGATGCTGAGGCGATAGTAGAAGACAAAGTCAAGAAGGTCGAGCTCCCGCAACTACTATCTGAATCAGACTTTATATCCATTCATACTCCACTTATTGGAGAGACGCACCATATGATCAGTGAAGCCGAGATTTCCCAAATGAAATCAACTTGTGTAGTGATCAATACCTCCAGAGGCTCCGTTGTTGACAACAAAGCCCTCACTAATGCTTTAAGAGAGGGAAGAATTTGGGGTGCTGGCCTTGATGTGTTAGAAAGCGAACCGCCAGATAAAGACGATTTGCTACTGCAATTGGACAATGTCGTCCTGACATCACACATCGGTGCGCAGTATGAGGGACACTTGGACGGGTTCTGGCAACTTTCCGTTGAGACGATCATCGACTTATCTCGCGGGAAGTGGCCGGTTTCTTATGTGAATCCTAAAGTAAGACCTCGATGGGAATTGGCGGAAAGATAGAAAAAAGCCGGGGCTCTTTGACTCGGGAATCCGTCTCAGGACCGAATTTGAGGATAACACTTACATCCTCAAAACGAACTTGAGGAAAGTTTTTTAGTCTTCGAGGTATACATTTTGAAGACTGGAATGAGTAATTCAACGCAACAGCGTAGTCACCAAATTTATCGGCGGTTTGCCTTCCGCGATACGAACTACGTTCTCGGCTGCCGCCCCAAATCGGCGACGCGGTGTCCCTGGTGTGTAAGCAGAGCTGTGGGGTGTAGCAATTACATTGTCCATCCTTAACAACGGGCTATTCGGATCCAGTGGTTCATGAGCAAAAACGTCCAACCCCGCACCTTTAATCTGACCAGTCTTCAGGGCCTCAACAAGAGCCGGCTCATCAATCAATCCACCTCGCGCGATATTAATTAATACCGCTGTGGGTTTCATCAACTCTAGGGCCCGTTGATCTATCAAATGCCTAGTTTCGGAATTGAGATGAAGGTGGAGAGAGAGATAATCCGATCTGGCTAACACGCTATCCAAATCTGATGGTTTACCAATAAAATCAACGTGATATTTGTCTTGGTCCTCCTTAGAAATATCAGAGATTTCCGTGGCAATAATACGCATGCCGAGCGGCCAAACCCGTTCCGCAACAGCCCGTGCGCTTGCCCCAAATCCAATCAACCCCACCGTCCGTCCCGCTAACTCTTCGCATAGGATTGGTTCCCAATCTTGAGCACGATTAAGGTGGAGGTTCTTAGTGAAGCAGAGAATTACCATTAGGACATGCTCTGCTAGCGGAACCGCGCTCAGCGGCCCCGGAGAATTGGCCAAAGCTAATTCTCTTTCAAGGAAAAAGGCTACGTCTACATGCTCGGTACCATTAGTTGTGACTTGCCAGAGTTTTACCCCAGCGGCCACCGCAGTATCAATAAGATCGCGGCTTCCAAACTGTCCGCCAGGATCGACTACCACTTCGATGCCTTGAAACTGCTCTACAATGCTTTGCTCTGGATCGAAAATCTGAATGGGAAAGCGTCCATCAATCGCTTTTTCGAAATACCCAAAATTACGACGATCCACCCCATTCTCGTCTCGTAAATATAAAATCTTCATTACAAAACCGATCGCTCAGGAATTAGACGGCTCCTCTATAAAGATGGTAACGCCAAGATCAGCGTATTTTTGTCGAGTGTCAGGACTCGTTCTGCAGCAAACCGCGACGCTACAGTCAGCAAGCTGATCGACCACGTGCCGAACACATTCATCGACGGATTTAATCGGATAGTGTGGATGCATTTCGAGACTGAAATCTAAATCGTTGGGACCAAAGGAGAGACAATCTACTCCCTTCTTAGCCAGTTGACTCGCATTAGTCACAGCGTCCACTGACTCCAATTGCAGTATTAACATTCCATACTCGCTCCACCAATGGGCATACTCGATCCGATCAGTTGGAACATCAGAACCCTTACGAGGCTCTCCCCAGCTTCGATTACCAATCGGCGAATAGTACATCCCGTCAATAGCTTCATCAACCGTTGACTCCAGCTCCACCTGAGGAACCTCAATCCCGGAGGGGCCCAGATCAAGATAATTGCCCGCAAGAAAGGCATTCCGCGTATGTTCAATTCTCAAAAGTATCGGAATACCAAGCTCATCAAGTGCTTCGCAGAAAGTGAATAACTCTTTTTCATCAAAAGGCGAATGTTGACCATCAACATGAATAAAATCGTAAGACTGTTTATCGAGGATCCCTTTGACATGATCTGGTTCCGTTGAAATCGGGACCCGCATTCCTACAATGGTATCCCCTTTGTGAATACGCTGCTTCAAATTTAGTTGATTCATAGTTTTGGGATATGCCTAGACTCAGAGGATTATCTTGAGGACCGTCAAAGCAAATGAACACCATGGAATCTCATTTCTTATCAACACCGTACAAAGTAGCGAGTGCTTGTCCTGAATATCGACGGAAATCTTACTCGCCTAAATCAACTTTAGGTATGAAAGAGCTCTGGAATTATGACAAATGCTCTCTTCGAGAACTCAATGTTCTCTATCTGGAAAACATTAGTTGTGATCGCTAGAAATCTCCACAAATACCAATAGGAAAAATTCCCATCTAAAGCTCCCATACAGTAATCAGTAAAAGTGCAGACCCTCTAGCCAACAAAGTGTCGATAGAGCGGTTTAACCTCTTCAGGGAGGGATTCGTAGACTCTGCGATCAATGGGAGGATTTTCGTAATTCTTGGTTTCCCTTTCTACAACCATCATTTCGTGTTCCGGACGCCCCTTCATCGTAGGGTTCAAATTTAACCACCAAGGAGCATAGCGAACAAGAATTGCTACTCTTGGATGATCAGATTGATTCGGAGCCACTGCATGCCAAAGTCGGCTATCATAAAGGAGTACACTTCCCGCTTTTCCAGTCGCTTGGACTTCCGTTGGGTACGGACTGTCGGTTTCAAATCCAGGTAGAGGGTCCGCCGATCCATCGATGTCGGTGCGGTCCCTTTCGAGCACAGCTCGCACGGACGGATTTTGGTCCATACGGTGACTTCCAGGTAGTAGAAAAGTCCCCCCGTTTTCCTCGGTAAAATCGGATAACATCCAGATCGTAGCAAGATGTAAGAGTGTGTCCGGATAAGGAGCTCTGATATGAGAGGAATTGGTTTGGTTATAGGGCCAATCAGCATGCCAGTAGCCGCGTTCGTTTCCGGGATAATTAATCACGCAACTCGTACTCGAAATCCGGGACCAAGGTCCGAAAAATGCTTCCGCAATATCAAGGATTTGGCTATTAGCGAGATAAGGAGCAAACGCCTGTGTCTCGTTAATTACCTGTAGCATGTTGCCAACGCCTTTTACTCCAATCCGATGACCTCGAGACCGAATCGCATTCAGATCTGCTTTGGATTTGGCATCATGACGGGCTTGGGCATTAACAACACTATCACGTACTCCAGCGACCTCACTATTCGGTATGATCCCTTGCAAAATACTGAATCCGTTCAATCGGATCTCTAGGAGATTTTCTTCTAATGTCATCGATGAATGTTATTATTAAGGATCTCTGTTGTATTCTCGAAAAAAAGGAAAGAACGCCACTAAGAGGTCCCCCAGTACAGCTCTAGTTCTCAAAGCGCCATCCAGAGGGTTCTTTTCTACCAAGTTCGTTCCTTCAGATAGTCTTGAATAGCGTGTTTTGGCACCGGTAATTCGTCTAAATGGTCTTCCAGCCAATTCGAGAAGTCTTTTTCAATTTTCTCGTTCCAGCGACCGTCAATTTCTCCTGGCAAGTAGACACCTTCCGCCAGACGGCTCTTACCAAATATGTCTCTAAGATGCACGATCTCCGCCTGTTTGACTGTATTCTCAGCAAGGTGAGGGGGAATGAATACTACGGCATCTTCTTTGCCCAAGACAACGTCTCCGGGCATTGCAGTGACCCCACCAATTAGGGTGGGGCAGTTAAGGCCTGTCAACATGATGGTGGGAGCAGCAACCGATGGATGCCAACCCCTTATGAAACAAGCAAAATCAGGCAGCTCTTTAATTCCCGCTATATCCCGAACCGAATTATTGTGGACCACTCCGTTGCCTGTCTTCGCCTTGATCGATGCAGCTAGATTGTCCCCAATAATAGCACCATGATCGATCTTCCCGTAGACATCTGCTACGTAGACATCTCCCTGAACTAAGGCGTTTATAGGCCAATGAATATGGTCTCCTTCGTGGCTACCCTCACCCTGTTTATCTAGGGCCCGACGCACATCCGGTCGTCTCGGCATAAAAGTAGCCGTCAGAGCCCGACCGCATAGAACCCCCTCCGGATGCGTGCAAGTAAACCCGCTTTCAAACTGATACTCGTATTCAGCTCCTTTGCAACTGGACCATGCCTGGGTCAAAGTAACACCCTTCATTCGCTCGATGATATCATCTGGCACCTTGGGGCGTCCGTCTGGAAAGCGCTCCCCTTTCCAATCAGATGTGTATTCGATTAGATGCTCCTTCGTGAAGGTTCCAATCGGGCTCCGTTTGTAGATCTCAGCGTTTCCTTCGGTCGACATACTTCCAATCTCCTTGTTCCATCGCCAATTGCAAAATTGCGAAAATTAATTTAATCTGGACAAAATTGGAGATCTTAGAGTCCGAGGTCGAGATGATATTGAAATTTCCAATGAAAACGTTACGGAATTCATGCCCGGAACTTTGGTGAAACCAACTTTCTGAATAGATATGGTGTTCTTATGTGCCCTTCCCGATTTATACCGCTACCTGATCCGTGAAGAAAGTGCGGCTCCTCCTCAAATCACTAGCTAAAATGATTCTGAAAACCTCGACGAGGTTTTCTAAACCTTCCTTTCACACAAGGGTTGTAGGTGAAGTCAGCATTCAAACCAAGAATGTAAATTCGCGGTTGATTATCTGACAAGATCAAGAATACTCGCCGGTTCTGAAACTGACTAGTGCTATGCAATCAGATCTCAAACCACCACAGCTTTCATTCGGAGGACAACCGTTGGACATGTCCCCCGAATCAATGGGACAATTACGCAGCTCAATCGATGCAATTGACGATCGGGATGAATTGCACCGCAGGATCGCATTGGACGGGTACCTGTTTCTTCCAGGTTATCTCGACCGCCAAGAAGTCAAGATTGCTCGGAAGAGTTCTCTCCGTAAACTAAACGAAAAGGGGATCTTTCAGAAGGGATACGATCTTGACGAAGCCATTCTTAAGCCTGGCCAGGTTCTGCGTTCATCTCAGGAAGTACCCATCGGCAACGAGCCCCTTTTGAAGCTTCTCTACAGCGGCCGTATGATCGAGTTCTATAGTTTCTTTTTAGGCGGGCCAGTCATCCATTTTGACTACACATGGTTCCGTTCGAAGTCGTCTGATGATTCAGCAGTCTCCGCTCCCCACTGCGATGTTGTCTATATGTCACGAGGCTCAACAAGAAACCGTTATACATCGTGGACCCCGCTTGGAGATATTCCCTTGAAAATGGGAGGTTTAATGATTCTGGAAGGTTCCCACCTCCAGGAAGAGCTGAAGGCAACCTACGGACAGAGCGATGTTGATCTCTATTGTGAGAATATTGGTGAAGCGGCCGAAATCATGGCGCGGGCAAAAGCCGAAAATCGTGACCTTACTGATGAAGAAAAGCAGGGAATCACTTGGACGACTATGGGATCCTACTGTGCAAGTGCCGTTGAAGCTCGCGAAATAGTCGGGGGCCGCTGGCTAACTTCCGAATATAAAATGGGTGACTTGCTCATTTTCACTATGTTTACAATGCATGCTGGAAACGACAATCAGACCAACCGTCTTCGTATCTCAACAGATACCCGCTATCAACCTGCCTCCGATTCAATTGATGACCGTTGGGTCGGAGATACTGTCGGGAATTGGGATATCCGCGACAAACAGGGAATGATCTGCTAGAATTCTTCTGATTTACCTGACTCGAAAAGATTTTGGTCGAGAAACCTATAAGCGGAAGTTTTATACAAAATTGATAAAATGTGCCCGAATATATTGCAATTTTCATAATTCGCCCACCAGAATCTCAGAATGCGTATTTCCGATCTCCAAATCTATCTACCCGTCGGCCTTTTGCGCCTCAGAACTGATACGGACTTAGAGGGTTGGTGCTTAGGTGTAGACGAAGGGAGTGCAGAACGCATCCATAAACAGTATCGGGAAATCCTGATCGGCGCAGACCCCATGGAACGGGAACGCCTTTGGAACGAACTGGTCAGGCTAGACCGTTTCGGGTACATGCCCCATTCGGTACGAGGATACGTTGACGTGGCCCTTTGGGATCTGATCGCAAAAGCTTGCGGTGTGCCCGTCTACCAAATGATTGGCGGCTTCCGAGATCGTATTCCTGCTTATAAAATGGGGCCCAACTTTCCTACCGTGGAAGAGTTCGTTCAAGCCGCTGTCACAGCTAAAGAAGAAGGCTTTTTCGGTTATAAGGATCACTGTTACCACGGCCCAGATACAATGATAGAAGTAGCTCGTCAGGCTCGGTGTGCTGTGGGCCCAGACTTCCATCTCATGCACGACAGCGTGCAAACCTACACCTATACCCAGGCTCTTACCGTCGGCCGGGTTCTGGAGGAAGAGGATTACTTCTGGTTCGAAGAACCACTACGGGATTATGATCTTATGGGACTTAAGAAGTTGGCTGATGCTCTCGATGTCCCCATCGCCGCGACCGAATACCTCCCGGGTTCTGCCTTTTCAACCTCCCAATTGCTTGCAAGTCATGCAGTTGATATTGTGAGAGCTAGCGTCCCGTGGCGAGGCGGCATAACGGATATGCTCAAAATCGCAAGACTTGCTGAGAGTTTTGGAGTCAATTGCGAAATCACATCAATAGGGACTGGATTTGGATTTGTCCACGCTCATGTTATTGGGGCAATTCGCAATTGTACCTACTTTGAGGCCACCGCGATTGGTTCCCTAGGAGGTGAGCCACTCATCAAAAATCCACTCCAGATCAATAACGGCCACCTTTCAGTACCTCAGGGTTCGGGCCTGGGGATGGATCTCGATTGGGCCGAAATTGAAAAACAAACCTCAAAAATCTTGTGAAGTTGAAAAACTGACAAACTCCTTGCCATGCAGATAACAGACGTGCGCATCTATATACTGCCAGGGGAACCGAAGCAACGCTCGGTAGACCACCGTGGTGGGATTGATAAAGTTCCACAGGGGCGGTCTAATATGTTTACCCATGCCTCGGGATTCGGGCCATCAAGTGAATTGCCCGATGGTTGGCTCGAAGCGTGTCAAGATCCCACCGAATACCCTACCTTTGAAGCTACATTGCGACTGGAAACAGACGGCCACTTGGATGCTTACGCTTCCTTTAGCACAGGGTTTCATAAAGAACATTTGGTTCATAAGGCTCAGGAATTTAAAATACACCTAGGGTCCCTATTGATGGGGGTAGACGCTTTTGATCGTGAATTTGTCTGGCAGAGATTGTGGTTTGCTCAACGTTTCTACTATACGGGCCGCGTATTTCTCGATATGGTGGACAGGATGCTGTGGGACCTGGCCAGCCGCCATGCTGCCCAACCAATCTATCGCCTCCTCGGAGCCTGTCGCGAGAAAGTGCCGGCTTATAAGAACCACGGTGGCACAACCATCGATGACATGATAGCGGCTGCGCTGAAAGTTAAAGAGGATGGATACGTCGGAACGAAGGATCATTCCTATCGCGGCGTCAAGGGCAATACTGATCTGGCAAGAGAATTGCGCGCCGCTGTGGGAGATGATTTTCTCCTTATGCACGACCCTGTATGGTCCTATACTTATGACGAGGCAGTAAAGATTGGTCGTGTTCTTGAAAAGTACAACTATCGGTGGATCGAAGAGCCCCTCCAAGATTACGATATGTGGGGAATGAAAAAACTCTGTGACACTCTTGACCTACCTGTACTCGGGTTGGAATGGATTGGCGCCATAGGTGGTCAACCTTATCAGACGTCTGCCTTCCTAGCTATGCAAGCGGTAGACATTGCTCGCCAGCGGGGAATCGGTATCACTGGTCAAGTTAAGCAAGCCCAGTTGGGCGAAGCATTCGGGGTCGATGTACATGGGGGAGATCCGCACGTGATCCTCGCAGTTCCAAACGACCCGATTTATGAAACAGTCGGAATAGGCCCGCGCCCATCCCCTGATGAAATCAACTGCCGCGGTATACCCTTTTACGAAAACGGGTACATGAGTATTGCCTGGAATGATCGAGTTCCTGAGGAACCGGATTGGGATGAGATGGAGCGAAACTCTGTTGCCGTGGTTTGAGCAGGATTTTCAATGTACCTTCCTCCTTCCGGTATTTGTCGTGGTTTAGATGGAAAGAGTACCCTGCCGTGGTAGCATAGTCCCTTAGCACTTCAGCTGAACTCATCGAAATCCGGACAGAATGGCATAGCTTCCAAAGAAATCTCGAAAGAGTATTGGAGAAACTACAGAGGGGTCTTTTGTAATAATTTTGGAGTAAGAGTCTAGTCTGCTATCTCTAGTATCAATGGGGAACAAATCTCCCACGTAACCTGCAGATCTGCCTACCAGAGACGTGATTCATCCAGTAATTATACGTAGGTTGTGCCCGCATGAATATTAAACTGAATTCTAGAAAACATGACCCCTGACTTATCTTCTTCTTGCCGCCTGAATGGTTCAATTGCCGTTGTTACTGGCGCCGCCCAAGGACTTGGACTAGGAATCGTCGAGAAATTGGCTCGAAGTGGCGCAACCGCGATCATTGCCGATCTCCAGGAGGCAACGGCAAAAGTAGAAG
>CAZIUG010000016.1:0-1513 GCA_964542645.1 uncultured Opitutales bacterium
GCTTCCAATGCACCGGATTGTTCAATAATCCATGCTTTTGCAAGTTCATCCTCTATTGCCTTATCCTCGGCCCCATCAAATACAGGAGTTATAGCCTTGAATCCTAATCGATTCGCGGCCCATCCTAAATGCGTTTCCAGCACCTGTCCCAAGTTCATTCTCGATGGCACGCCGATTGGATTCAGAATTATGTCTACTGGAGTTCCATCAGGTAGGAACGGCATATCTTCCTCAGGGAGTATTCGAGCTATTACGCCTTTGTTCCCGTGCCGGCCTGCCATTTTATCCCCTTCTGATATCTTTCGGGTTTGGGCAATCCACAGCCTTACTAACTTATTGACTCCTGGGGGAAGATCGTCACCGTTGTCTCTTTCCAAGATTCTCACATCAATTATCTTGCCGCCTTGACCGTGTGGTACGTAAAGTGAGGTGTCTTTAACATCTCTAGCTTTTTCTCCAAATATAGCTCTAAGTAGCTTTTCCTCAGCACTCAGTTCTGTTTCTCCCTTTGGAGTGATTTTGCCGACCAAAATGTCACGGTTTCGGACTTCTGCCCCTACTCTTATAATGCCATCTTCATCGAGGTTCCTTAGGCTCTCCTCTCCGATGTTAGGAATATCCCTTGTGATCTCTTCTGGTCCGAGTTTAGTATCTCTGGACTCGATCTCATATTTTTCTATATGGACTGAGGTGAATTTGTCCTCCTTAATTAATCTGTTGCTTAAAATGATGGCGTCTTCAAAGTTGTATCCTTCCCACGTCATAAATGCGACCAATAGATTTTGCCCAAGAGCTAGTTCGCCGCCCTTTGTAGACGAGCCATCGGCTAGTATGGCTCCCTTGCTAACACGGTCTCCCTTGCTGACTAGAGGTCTCTGGTTGACACATGTACCTTGATTACTTCTGTGGAACTTTATGAGAGGATGATTATGCTTACCATTGTCGTTGTCTGTCACTACAATATTTGTTCCTTCGACACCAGACACGACTCCATCGCAATTTGACATTACCACTTGGCCGCTATCCCTAGCGACCCTTTCCTCCATTCCGGTAGCAACCAATGGACTCTCCGGGCGTAGAAGTGGAACCGCTTGTCTTTGCATGTTTGATCCCATCAAGGCACGATTGGCGTCATCATGCTCCAGGAATGGGATTAGAGATGTAGAGACACTAACCAGTTGAAGGGGTGAGACATCCATATAAGCGGTAGAATCGGTGGGTTCCATCGCCACTGTTTCTCCTTTACGAGTCTCTACCCTGTCCTCCAGGAATTCTCCAGCATCATTAATGACAGAATTAGCTTGAGCTATGAAATAATCTTCTTCTTCGTCTGCTGGGAGGTACACAATGTCATCCAAGTTACTAGAAACGTACGGTTGAACATCGAAAGTTTTTTTATCTAGTGCTGCGATCCTCCCTGCCGTTCTGACACTTATACGGGTTCCTGATCTCACAATGGTTTTTCCGTCCTCTGCCTTTATATCTTCTGTTGGAGTGTGTCCGATTAAAGTTG
>CAZIUG010000017.1:0-8303 GCA_964542645.1 uncultured Opitutales bacterium
CGGATGGATTAACGGTTCAAGAAGGGGTTTTCGCGGATAAATTACGAAATGTGTTCCGGATCCCACTTGATCCTGTTGAGCCAGGAGAGGAACGTATTATAAGAATTAAGGCGGATAAAGCCTGGTGGTCTCAAGGAGCAGTTGGGCGAAAATTGGGAATCCGAGTGTTCTTGGAGGAGGCTCTGGCTCTCTTCGAAAGAGGGGGCCGAAGCAATTACATTTTAGCCGCCATGGCCGAACGGGTTTTCGACTCTCCCGATGATCCCTACTTTCAGTCGGTGCTAGAAGCCCTCGAAGAATCTGATTCATCGGTGCTGATTCAAGGTAATGATAGTGCTGTCCGTGGGTTCGCTATTTCTAGGGATGGTTGGACAAGTGGACAGGA
This sequence comes from uncultured Opitutales bacterium, assembly GCA_964542645.1. Lineage (GTDB taxonomy): Bacteria > Verrucomicrobiota > Verrucomicrobiia > Opitutales > UBA2987 > Moanibacter. The sequence goes on from CAZIUG010000017.1 coordinate 386, forward strand.
CCCTGGGTACTTGATTTTGAAGAACCGGGGAGATTCCCCGTTAATGTTTACCCTTAAGCTCGCCAACCATGCGCCCGATAGCGATCTCCCCATCACGGTTAAGGTGTCGGATGGATTATCAGTTCGAGAAGGAATTTTCTCAGATGAATTGCGAGACATGCTTCGGATCCCACTTAATCCTGTTGAGCCAGGAGAGGAACGTATTATAAGAATTAAGGCGGACAAAGCCTGGTGGCCCCAAGGAGCAGATAGGCGAAAATTGGGAATCCGGGTATTCTTGGATTAGATAATATGGAATGGTCTATTCCCCTAAATCTCTGTTGCACTTTCCAATCGCCGGGATTCTTTTAGAGGAAATCTGGTAATGTCACGGCGATCCGTCGAGTGAGTTCGGTAGATGCCTAACTAAAAGCGAACACATTTACATAATAGTATGAATTACTCTGTTTCTTCGCAGTCTTCTGCATGGATTTATTTGAACCCGTGGGTAATCTTCCGTGATTTGTATGTCAACAGAGAGCTACTTCGGCAATTCACGGTTCGGAATGTTCAGATCAAGCACAAGGGCAGCTATTTTGGTTTATTGTGGTCGGCTATCACTCCCTTGTTGATGATGGGCCTCTACTATTTTGTGTTCGGCATAATTTTTCAGCGGACTTACGGTATGATCGATAATGAGTCCGGCACCGACTTCGCCTTGGGTCTTTTTTTAAGTTTGACCCTTTTTCAGTTCGTTGCAGAGGCTCTGACGGTCGCCCCGCTGATTATTGTCAGTAGTCCTAATCTAGTAAAAAAGGTTGTTTTCCCATTAAGCATCCTTCCTGCTGCTACGATAGGCGCCGCGCTTTTCCATTTTTTAGTTAGTCTTTTACTTGTTTTCCTAGGGATGTTGATTTTTGGAAGAGGTCTGGGATGGGGAAATCTTTGGTTACCAGTAATTGTTTTCCCGATGATCTTATTGACCATGGGTCTGACCTGGCTGCTTTCCTCTCTGGGAGTATTCTTCAGGGACATCGGACACTTTATGCAGGTTGTAACTAGTATCATCCTTTACGGAAGCGCCATTTTCTATTCGACCTCCATGATACCAGCTGAGGCTTGGAGCATCATGAAATTCAATCCTTTCATTCACGTAATAGATATGAGTCGTAGCGTGCTGCTCTGGGATATGCCATTGAACCTGATGGATCTTTCCTACTTGTATTTAATCGGGATTATCGCTTTCGTGGTCGGCTACGCAGTGTTTCAGAAATTAAAGTCGGCTTTTGCAGACGTGATGTGAAATGCTGGAAGAAAAAAAGATCATCGTGGATCTGTTGCCGGTTTTACCCGGTGGTGCGAATGGAGGGGCGAAACCCTTTGCGTTTGAGTTGGTTCGTGCACTAGGGATTGTGTCTCCGCGGTGTCGATTTTATCTTATGGGATCAGATCGCAATTGGAATGAGCTTGCTGCCCTGGAATCCTCTAATATTCATCGGATTAATCCAGATGGGACCATTCGCCGGGGAATTCTTGAACGTTTGTTTCACCGGGGGAAATCGGTCTCGCATCAACCTCTGGGAGCAGACTTGATGTTCTGCCCATTTACGGGAATTTCCCCTTATTTCCCTGACCTTCCAGTCGTTTCAGTGGTGCACGATCTTCAGTTTCGTTATTACCCTCAGTTTTTTGAAGCCGAAGATCTTGCGGAGAGAGAATCGAATCTTATAAACGTATGTAGTCGTTCCCGAAGGATAATCTGTGTATCTGAATTTGTAAGGGAAAGTCTCCATGAAAGCACGGATCTACCTCGCAAAGGGACCGCTGCCATCCACAGCCGACTGTCCTCTCGATTGATTGTTCCTTCGAAGAGAGAAATGGGTTCGGTGTTAGAAGGTATGGATGTGCGTGAGAATAGGTTTCTCCTCTACCCATCAAATTTCTGGCTACATAAGAATCACAGAATGCTATTGACAGCACTTGGGATGTATTTAGCTGAGCAGCCGAGTTCGGATCTCAAACTTGTCTGTACGGGAAATCGGGATGGGATGATGGAGGAAATAAAAGAAGCATCCGAAAAAATGGGACTTGGGGGAATCGTGATTCTCCCAGGCTTCTGTACGGATCTGGAGTTAGCATGCCTCTTCCAAGCCAGTCTTGGCGTTATTTTCCCATCTCTTTACGAGGGATTTGGTCTGCCTATTCTCGAAGCGTATGCGTTTGGGAAACCCGTTCTGTGCAGTAACCGGACCAGCCTGCCGGAAATTGCAGGAGGACTGGCTGCTTACTTCGACCCTAGGGTACCTGAAGAAATCAAAGAAGCGATAGGAACGTTAGAAAACGGAGACTTCGAGAATGACGGGGTTGCTGAGAAACGGCGAGAGGTTGCACGTAAATTTGGGGATTCCCTCGAAATGGGGCGGCAGTATACTCGAATTTTCAACGATCAAATAAGCTAGAAATTTATTGGATTTCGTCTTGTCATTTATTTGGATTTAATGGAGCGAAGGGGAAACATTTCAATAAATGAATTCAAAACAATTGGTAATTGTCCTTTTATCAACGCCAGAGAACCCCTTTCTGAAAAAATACGGTTCTAGGTTTCTGGCTAGAAAATTTGGACAGAGTCCAAAGCCGCTCAGCCCTCGAGTATAAACGTTGGCATCTATGGCTACAAGTCTGTCAATCATTACTCCGTCTCTCAACCAGAGTCGTTTCATAGAGCGCACTATTCGCAGTGTTCTCTCTCAAGATGTGCCGGGTATTGAGTACGTAATTTGTGATGGTGGAAGTACCGACGGAACTCTCGAAATTCTCCGCAGATTCGATTCTCAAATAGACTGGTGTTCGGAGCCGGATGGAGGACAAGCAGATGCAGTAAATAAGGGAATTCTGCGAACCTCGGGCGAGGTGATCGGATGGTTAAACTCCGACGACATTTATTATCCTAGAATGCTCGAGAAGGTTTGTGCGTTTTTCGATTCTAATTCAGAAATCGATGTGATTTATGGGCAAGCAAATCATATTAATGAAGATGATTCCCTGATAGCACCTTACCCGACAGAATTATGGAATCTGGAGCGACTTAAGGAGGTTTGCTTCCTCTGCCAGCCGGCTGTCTTTTTCCGGAGGCGGGTGGTTGATCGATTCGGACTCCTCGATAGTAAACTTAGGTTCTGTATGGACTACGAATATTGGATAAGGCTTGCACTTAGCGGATCCGTCTTTTCCCATCAGAAACAGATTTTTGCCGGATCTCGAATGTATGCTGAAAATAAGACGAAGAGCTTCCTAAGGGAGGTCCACGCTGAAATTAATGATATGCTTCTAGAGAAGTTGGGAAATGTGCCGGATTCGTGGATTTTCAACTACGCTCACGCGGTTCTCGAATCGCGGGGAAAAACCCGTGAACATAAATTTCGTTTTGTCGCCGATCTCTCTCTAAATGCATTTATAGCTTCTATTAAGTGGAATCGAACGATGAGTAAAGGTGTCCGAAGGACGATTTTAGAATGGCTTTCAGACGGACTCGTTAACAAATTTGAAGGTGAAAATTGGTTTCGACGTTAGCCAAACCGGTAGCGGGAAGGCTGGTTGTGGATTCTTCGCTGATAGTCTCATTCGTCAGTTAACGGCGTCAGATGAGACCAACGAGTATCTACTCTACCCCACTTTTGGCGGTCACTTCTGGGATCCAGATTGGAAGATTTCGACATTCAATGTCAACCGGCCTAGAGTGAGGAGAGTGGAGGGTTATGCAACCCATGGAGAATCGAGGAAGTTCTGGTTAAATCCGGATGATGATTTCGAAGAAAAGTTGGGATTTCCGGATATTGTACATTCCATGAACTTCTTCTGTCCGCCTGACGATAAAAGGTTTCGCATTGCCTATATGCTCTACGATCTTTGCTTTATCAGACATCCTGATTGGACAACGGAGGAGAATCGCCTCGGATGCTTCGATGGAGTTTTCCGTGCTAGCCTTTACGCAGATTTTATTATAACAATTTCCGAATATTCGCGAACTCATTTCCTGCGGACTTTCCCCTATTTTCCTGATGAACGCATAAAAAATGTGGGGGGTGCGAGCCGACTCAGTATCCAGGAAGATCTTCCAAGGCCGGATCGTTTACGGAATTTAAAGCAAGGTGGGTTCTGGCTTGTGGTGGGGACTCTCGAACCTCGGAAGAACCACATTCGGCTTTTATCGGCGTTTTTAAAGCTTAAGAAAGAACAGGGCTCTTTATTGCCGATTGTAGTGGCAGGGGGAAAAGGCTGGTTGGATGAAGAGATTCGAAATGGACTAGCAAGCGTCGAACTTGAAAAGGAATTGTTTACACTTGGATATGTTGATGAAGATGAGCTCCATTGGCTCTATCAGAACTGTTTTGCCTTTGTCTTCCCGTCACTTTTTGAGGGCTTGGGTCTTCCGGTTCTGGAAGCGATGAGCTGTGGCGCCCCAGTCTTAACATCAGAATGTTCGTCGCTTACCGAATTGGCCGGTGATAGCGCAATATTGGTTGATCCATACGAAGAGGAGAGCATTTTAAAGGGACTACGCACTTTGTTGTTAGATTCTGTCCAGCGGGGTAGTCTGGCTGCTCGGGGATTGCGGCGTTCAAGGGAATTCACCTGGGAGAACATCGCCGAAAAGGTGAGGGGTATTTATGAAGAGATGCTGATTCTTCCCCGAAGAAAATTCGCAACGAAGAAAGAGCGCCCAGTTCATAAGGAGATTATCATCTAAGACTATGCCAGCAAATAATCGCCAATTCAAGGGGATGAGTAGGGTCAAAAACAAAGTAGGTTTCGTTAGTCTAGAGGAGTTAAGGCCTCAGGAATTCTCACTCCTCATTGAGGATGGGAAAGAGTTTCCGATCTAAAACTGAGGATGAGGTAGACAACTCGGTGGGCCTCTAGGGACGGACAGAGATCAGCCGAGGGGCATTCCATCCATACAGAAGAATATTTGGGTATTTAGGCGTACTCCCCTTGTGATATGGAACCGATAGTGTGAGACGGAAGCAAATTAGAGATAGTGGAAATGTCTGAGACAAAGATAAGTCCTCTTTACTTAAGGATAATGATAACCTTGTCCGTTCTTGCCGCGCTTTGTTTCTTCACGGCACGGCAAGTGGAGATACCTTTTCGGAGTGCACTTCGGGGCTGGGACAGCAGCTTCTATCACTTTTGGTTACGATCTTTAGCGGTGGATGGTGATTGGGATTTCCGTAATGAACTTGAAGAGAACAATACGATTCCAGGAAAACTTAGGGAAGTATCTAGGAATCTCCCTCTTACGGAGAAGGGAAGGGTTCCAAATAAATACGGGATTGGGCTGGCTTTAGTCTCGGTGCCCTTCTATCTCCTCGCTGATGGAATCGTATTAGTATCCAACGCACTAGGTGCCGAAAATCTTAGGAGAGACGGTTTCAATTTTGTCTACCAGATCTGTATCCAGTTCGGGCGATTTCTTTATGCAATTTTGGGAGTAATTCTCACATTTCGTTTCTGTTCATTCTGGTTCGATCGGAAGATTGCCGCAGCCGCTACTCTTTCAGTTTGGGGATCAAGTCTGTTGCTCTACTATCAGACCTGGAACCTTAGCATGTCGCACAGTCTTACCTTCTCTCTCGTTGCCGCAATCCATTACCTTGTCCTTCTTATTGAGAAACGGGGTGGACTCTGTATTTCAAGGTGGATCGCCTTATTTGCCGCATCCGGGATCTTAGTCGTGACTCACTACCAGACGGTGATTTACTTGATCTTCCCTGCTTTTGTTGCGCTTCGATTTTTGCTTAGGAGCGGTCCTCCCGTTTGGAGGAGGGTTCTCGTTTCTTTGCCGTTCCTTTTCGCACCCATCGCTTTGCAGCTTTTGGCATGGAAGACCGTGTATGGATATTGGGTTCTCGACCCCTATGCGCAAGAAGGAGAAACTTTAAATCTTAAGGGTGCGGTTTTACTTAAGGTGCTCTTTTCGTCAAATCACGGTTTTTTTTACTGGCATCCGTTTCCTCTCTTCGGGTTTGTGGGAATGGTTGTTTACGCACTAGAAAAACGAAGCGAACTTTATTTATGGATCCTCACTTTCTTCATGATCTATTTAGTCAATGCATCGTTGGAATCGTGGAATGGGGCACAATCTTTTGGGCTCAGGAACTTTGAAGGTACGATATTCTTTGCAATCGTTGGTACCGCCTATCTCCTTGAAAAATTCAACCGGTACAATTGGTTTCTCCAGGGCTTTTATATCGCAAGTCTAACCAGCATCATTTGGAATATTAACCTTGGCATCCTCTTCACCACAAGTGCGATCAGTAGACGCTCCAGTGTTACGATTAGTGAAATGCTTAAATCTACTGTCGAGTTTTACCCTTGGTTACTGAGGTGGTATTTCAATTAGAAACTTCTCGAGATTAAGGGATTCATCGGCCTTTCGAGCATTCTGATCCTGAAAAGAATATGAAACTAAATCAAATAAGATAGCCTATTCTGGAAACGAACTCTTGTAGGTTATGCTAATGTACTCAAGTAAGACTCGAATTCTGTCTCAATCTTTCTGTCTTAACAATAAAGGCTTCTAATCTTAGTTGGGAGTATGACAGTCTTTAGTGCGATGTCCCCTCGATCTGTACTAATCGTCAAGCCGGATACCTACGGGGATCTAGTACTAATATCGACGTTATTATGGCCATTGGCTGAGGTATGGCCGAAATGCAAACTTCATATCCTTGTGCGGGAGGGATACGAGGACATCTCATCTGTATTGCCGCCTAATATTAGTTGGTTAACTACCTCGATTAACCCCTACCTCGAAAATCCCTCGAGCGTAAGAATGGAGGTTTCTGGGCTTCTAGATGAGCTAAAGAGTGTAAATCCGGAATTGGTGATTGCAGGTTCAATCTCTATGACCTGGCTCGAAGTAGTTGTAGCCGGTAATTTTCCTAATGCCAAGACTGTTGCCTTCGAGAACTTTTATATTGCTAAGGGAATGGGGGCCGATTTGGAAAAGGCATATGGATTTAATCCTCAAAGTGTGTTTGAGGATCAAGTAACATTCGAAGCCGGAATTGAGGATTGGAGAAATTGGGTCGTGATGGCAAACAGGTTGCTAGGGGAAAATTGTAAGGCTAATCAACCCCGGCTCGATTTTCCTGATGAGATACAGCGAAAGGCAGATCGATGGTTGTTTGGAGAGGGTCTTTTCGAAGAGCGGTGGGTTGCTTGTTGTCCAGCGGGCACGGCGAATGTACCTTTGAAGGCGTGGCCGGTTGAGTCCTACATTGATGCGCTGACACAACTTCACCGCGAACATGGTGTTTCCGTCCTTCTCCTGGGCCATGCCGATGAAGATGCAACATTAAAAGCAATTTCTCACGGTCTAAGAGAGCAGAAAATTCCCGTTTTCGAATGGAGGGGAAAGGACGGAGATTTCAGTCTGCTTGCTGCTTTGATTAGGAGGGCACAAATTTATTTTGGAAACGATACGGGTGCTATGCACCTAGCAGCTGCTGTTGATATTCCAGTTGTCGCGGTTTTCGGAGGAGGTACGTGGCCACGATTTCGTCCCTCTGGACGTAGAACGGCAGTTGTTTATCAACCGCTGGAGTGTTTTAGTTGCGGTTGGGACTGTCCTTTTGGGAACGCGCCTTGCGTGGGTACGATTCCTGTGGAATTAGTAGGACAGGCGCTTGAATATGTTCTCGGGCAGGTTGCGGAGGAATTCTACTCAGAGTTCTTACATGATGGAGAGATGAATCATTTTGGTACTTTTGAAAAATTCTCAAAACACTATAGTACCGGGTCGATTCCTTGGTATGAGGAGTCGAAGGTCACGGGTGAACGAATTAGGAAACAGGCGCAATATTTGGAGCAAATTGCCGACCGGACCGATTCTGTCTTTCTGAAGGCGGAGTGGTGGAAAGGGGCGATTTCGATT
>CAZIUG010000018.1:0-57222 GCA_964542645.1 uncultured Opitutales bacterium
CGGATGGATTAACGGTTCAAGAAGGGGTTTTCGCGGATAAATTACGAAATGTGTTCCGGATCCCACTTGATCCTGTTGAGCCAGGAGAGGAACGTATTATAAGAATTAAGGCGGATAAAGCCTGGTGGTCTCAAGGAGCAGATAGGCGAAAATTGGGAATCCGAGTGTTCTTGGAGGAGACCGTTGGATTAGAGGAAAGCTTGGAGCGGTCGGAGCCTGGATTTTAGTATGTCATTAAAATTCCGCCTGGGAGATTCATTTCATCGAGGGTTAGCTTTATTGGTTGGTCCACGCGGATCTCCCTTAGAGGATGAGGATTGCTGTCTACCTTTGATTTCCATCGTTACGCCAGTTCTCAATGCAGAATCGACTATCGTCGAGACAGTCGATTCTGTGCTGTCGCAAGACTATCCCCGCCTCGAATATACGATTGTCGATGGAGGCTCGAAAGATCGAACTCTCGAATTATTGGCTCCGTATCGATCCAGAATTGATAGGATAATATCGGAACCAGATGCAGGAGTGTACGATGCGCTTCAGAAGGGATTTAAGGCTGCGTCAGGAGAAATATTTGCCTATCTCAATGCTGACGATGTCTACCTTCCAGGTGCTTTTAAGCGAGTTGGAAAGTATTTTAAAGACAACCCTCGTTCCTGGGCTATTTATTTTGAAGATGTAGTGGAGAATAAAGGGTGGTGGTTTGCCAACAGGGCCCAGCCTCATGTGAGTTTCCGACGATTACGGAAACCGAGCCCAGATAAGGTATGGAAAGGACACATCCTTTACCAGGATGGTGTCTTTTGGAGAAGAGAAGCGTACCAATCGGTTGGTGGCTTCAATGTAGAACTTAAGTTGGCGGGCGATTGGGATCTATGGATGCGTATTTTAAATAAATATTCCATGGAGCGACTTAGGGGGCACGTCAGCTGTTTTCGGATCCGACCGGGTCAGCTCTCATCAGACATGGTTGGTTACAATTCTGAATTGGAGTTTGCGAAAAAGAGCTTTAATTCCGGTCACGGACTTTGGCAACTGCTAGGGTATTGTTTTCGAGAGATGCGGGTAATATTGCTTAACGCCATTGATTGGTGTGTGGGCCGAGCCCGATTTTACCCAATTCCATTTCATCAGTTGGAAAGATCTAAGGTTGTTCATCCTCTCCGTGTTTCCAGTACTCCCGTTTGTCCGATAACAGGGGAAGGGGCCGATCACTTCCTTTTTAGTAGTCAGGATACCAGATTTGGCGACGAGGATGTTTCCCATTGGTACGCATGCGAGGAAAGCGAAATCGCGATCTGTTATCCACCACTCAACAGGAAGCGTCTCGATGCGCTTTATGAGAAGAACTATTCTTCTAGTTCAACGCATTTCTCCAGCAAGAGTAATACGGAGGGGCTGTTCGCGAAATTTCGAGGGGGATCCTTTCTTACCCGGTTGAGTCTTTATTTTTCACTTCCGATAGCCGTGTCGGACCGAATCATTGGGGAGGGAAATGGATCGGTCTGGAAAGACTCTACTGCTGATGAATTTTTGGAAATCATAGGGGATGCAACTTCGTTGGAGGACCCTACGATCGATTTCCTTGATGTGGGCTGCTTTGAAGGAATCCTACTTGAGGAACTAAGAAGGAGGACGCAGTGGAGCTTGATCGGTTCTGATCCTAACGGCGCAGCTGTCTCTGTTGCGAGGGGAAAAGGCTTTAAAATCTGGGAAGGACATGCGGAAGACTTGTCGGACCTCCTGCCTGTCTCTGAGAAATTTGATTTCGTTTTCTTGGGTCAGACGATTGAACACCTAAATGAACCATTGGGTTCCCTGCGGCACCTTTCTGGGTTGCTTAAGAAAGGAGGCAGAATAATAATTAGCACACCGAATTTGAATTCGAAGCAGTTGGAATTATTCGGCCCTACGTGGGCCCATTGGCATCCTCCCTATCATCGACATATCTTTAGTCTCAATGCCTTAAGGCAGTTGGGGGAAGAGGTAGATTTGGAGATGGAGAAGTGGAGAAGTTATTCGCATCCTTATTGGTCCGCGATGAGTTTGCAACTAAATCAGAGAGGGGTGGACGGATTCGTGCCACACGGGATTCCTGTTCCTGAAGAGATCATTCCCAAGGCTCAATCGCTTGCTGGATGGGCAAAACTTCTCTGGAATTGGCGAGGGAAGGGAGATTATCTCTACGTTATGTACCGGAAAAGATAGGGGGAAAGTCAGTAAAGCTCCGGCACTTCACTGGACCTATGGTTGCACATTGAAGCCATTGGCACCGTGGAATAATCACAGCGACCGGTTCGCACTACGAAGCGTTGTGGGCAGATAGCTGACTTTACTGGTGTCCCGGCATTACGGGAATCTTTCAAATACTTTTAAGTCCTTTAAACGCCTTCCTTTGAGTCGTTGGCGAACGGCGGGTTCCAGGATTTCGCGGATTCTTTTACTTCCGGATTTATCGTAAATGAAAAGTGTGAACCCGTTAGTTTTGATGGTCTCCTGCGGTGAACCAAATCGATTTTCGAGAATGACGGGGTCAAGCCCATCCGCGACAATAAAGGAATATTCGGGCCATTCGAGGCCTTCTTGAGGTGTTGTTTTGTAGAACCAGAAAGAATTGTTTAGCCAGAAGTAGGGTAAGCGATCGTTACGGATATGATTAACCTTTAAGTCTCGTCTCGAGAAGTATCGAATACGGTTGGAATTCCAGTATTCCGCCAGACCCCATTTAAGATCCCTTTTTTCAGCGATTACGTCGAGTTCACGGATTTCATCAGGATAGGGAAATTTCAATCTAACAAAATCTATTTTCGATCCTAGGTACACTGTTATTGAAAGTAACGCAACAGTACCCGCAACGTTGTACATGAGCTTTAGTGAGGTGGATAAATTTGTTGCTTTGAATAGGAGTCCTATGTGCAAGAATATTACCGAGCTTGGAAGGAGAAAGGCGTTTATATAATATCGTACATTGTTCCAATCCGTCCAAGATCCGGTTAATATTGGACTGGGAAGGGTAAATACAATGCTTAGTCCCACAAAAGTTAGGTAGAATTGGAACAGACGACGGTTGCATTCAGTCAATGTTCTCTGGGTCGATCGGAGGAGGATGGCGAGCAAGACTGCGATGGCGAATAAGATGATGAATCCTCCCGTCTGGGACCAAGCATGATTCCAAAAGTCGGCCATCAAGGTTTCCAACTGACTTAGAATGCCGATTGGATTTGGAACTTCCTTGAATATGTAGTAGTTGAAAAAGAAAACCTGAGTGAGCTGAAGAAGTAGATTGGCGATGATCGCGATGGATATGCCAGCGAAGGCTGTGATATTGTAGTCGCGGTATAGCATTTTCCCGCCAGTTAATTTGTGTCGGAAAAGATAGAGACATACTCCAAGAGGAATGATGAACTGCACTATGATTAGAAGATCTGAGAATGTAGAAAGAAAGACGAGGAGTGTTGTTGGCTTGCGATAGGATTTCCAAGATCCCCCGCGAATAGCGGCCAAGACGAAAGCGGTTATGGCTAATCCATTGAGCACCATCCCGCCGTGATGGCCTGGCATCCCCCAAGCCCAAAGGTATTTTTGATGGGTCGTGAAGAGCTGAAGAAATAATAGAAGATTTACTGAGAGTGCTCCCCAAAATAGAGAAGAGATCAGTCTAGAAATTAGAATCCGAAATAGCAGACCATAGAGGCCAGCGAGAGAAACGTAAAAAGCGCAGAGGAATGCTGAAATCGATAAACCACCCTCCTTGAGGATGAGAAGGAGGGGAATATAAATCAAATACTCAGGGAAAAAACTGCAGGCTTTGCTTAGGTTCAGGCCGGAAATTGGATAGTTCCCCTGAACAAAATCTAGGCAGATTCCGTGATTGCTCAGAACGTCACTATTTAGGCCAACTTCAGAATATCTACTATAGAGAATAATGGATTGGATAACGATGAGTAAGTAGACGAAGAAGAGAAATAGAGCACTGGCTACGATCGACAGATATTTAACACGTGCTGAATCATCTTGGCAGTACTTCAATTTAGGTTTCATTAAATCTATAATCTCTGATTCAACCACAACGAAATGAAGTGGTCGATCCTCGAGAGCTTCGACTTTTATCGTGGAAACAGATCCGCCTCAAGTAGCCTTTTCACTCTAAATAAAGCCTTGAAATAAAATGGTCATAGATCCAATTGTATGAACCTTTCGTAAGACGAGTATGCAGAAAGACCTGACAATCGAAGAGCCGATTAGGGAGCGGTGTCGTTCAGGAGACGCGACATCTGAATCAATCGCGACTCCGAATAATTTGCAACGAGGTAATGAACCGATCGTAGTGGTCAATGGAGTGTCGAAGCGGTATACTCTTTGGAATCAACCGATCGACCGATTGCGTGCGCCATTCCTGCGGAGTATGGCCCGACTACCATTTGCTTCAGGTTTGAAGGAGAAAGCTGATCAGATAGCGCGCGAATTTCGAGCTTTGAGCGATGTCAGCTTCGAATTAAATCGAGGCGAGAGCCTTGGGATCATCGGAAGAAACGGAGCAGGAAAGAGTACGCTTTTGCAGATCATGGCTGGCACTTTAAAGCCGACTTCTGGATCTGTGACAATGAATGGACGAGTCTCAGCTCTTCTCGAGCTGGGTTCGGGTTTCAATCCGGAATTTACGGGCAGGGAAAATGTTCTCCTCCAGACGGCCCTGGCGGGGGCTTCTCGGGAGGAGGTTAATGAGCGATTAGAAGAGGTTTTTGCCTTCGCTAGTATTGGTGATTTCGTTGAACGACCAGTTAAGGTCTATTCGACAGGGATGTTGTTACGTCTGGCCTTCGCCACTCAAACCATATTGGAACCCGATCTCTTTATAGTGGATGAGGCCTTGTCTGTGGGCGATGTGTTTTTCACTTCTAAGTGTACTCATTTTTTTGAGGAACGGCTCGCTGCCGGGATGTCCCTCATTTTGGTCACTCACGATATCCCAATGGTCAAGGCGCTTTGCCAATGCGCGCTCGTTCTCGATGAGGGCATACCTCGATATCTGGGAGACTGTGATAGGGCGGAGAGCATTTTCTATGAATTGCATGAAGCGGCTCAACGCAGGACGGAGCCGAAGGTTGTTTCGGCTCCCAATGATCAATCGCTACAAAATACCACTCAGGAAACAGGGCTTGCGCTACCTCCAGGAGCGAAGCTTCGCAACTGGGATGACACAAATGAGATTGGCTCCCGAGAGGCGGAGATCCTTCATTTGCATGTGACGAATGAGCAGGGGAATCCGCAGCTTGATTTCTTTCAGGGTGAAGTCATTCGGCTAGATGTTTACTTGCAGGCAAGGGTTGACCTTGACCGTTGCCATTTCAGTTTTCAGGTGAGCGATGTCTTCAACAATGTTGTCTATGGGGTTACCACGATTCATCTCAGACAAGATCCGCAGAATTTAAAGGCGGGCCAACTCCATCGCTGGCGTGCCGAGTTCAGAGACCTAGGTCTCGGTCAATATCTGATCGATGCCCTCCTTTTTCTTGGTGATCGTGGTGACGGTTGCCCCGAACACCACGTCCATAGGGTAGGGGGCATTGCAGTTGTTTCGATTGGCCAGCGAGGGGATCGGCCCGGTTTTGTGGCAGCGGCAGACCTGCGGGCTAAGGTAGAGTTTGAATAGAGGGATGCGCACCTATATTCCGTAGATTCCGATTTGGAGCTATGGGAGCGAGTTCCAAAAATTGAATAATCCGCTTAAGTTTGACTAGGCTGACTTTTACATTGCCCTAGAGGGTCTCGACCCCATTGATATTGTTTTCTCTGTATGCATATTCTTTGACGCCATGATTGCTATGGTAGTGTTTTCAAAGTCAATTGACACAGTTGATTTACGGGTATGAATGCCTGTGTTCTCAGAACGATCAATTCCGTTCAGCACTTTTTTCACCGCCTCCTTGTTCGTAATTATTGGATGCGAATCCAGGAATTTGAACAATATCCTCCTAGGTCGATGGTGGGGGAGAGATTTTGTTCCAGTTCTGCGATTAGGTCTAAGGACATAAAATTTCTCGGCATCACTCCAGCTCTTAATGCAGAGCAGCATCTCGAAGCGACACTTCTGAGTATCTTGAATCAAGGCTATTCTAAAATAAGTTACGGTGTCGTTGATGGCGGTTCTTCAGATGCGACCCAGTCGATTTTGAATCGTTATTCCGAACGGCTTGATTTTGCTGAATCGGCGCCTGATCGAGGCCAGAACGATGCGATTAGAAAAGGGTTCTCCCGTCTTCTCAACGAGGATGATAGAAAGGGACTCACACGTATTATGTTCTGGCTCAACTCAGATGATCTTCTCCTGCCCGGGAGTCTTCAATTCGTTGCCGATTATTTTCGGTCTAATCCCGAGATTGATGTTGTCTATGGTCACCGTATAATTATCGACGCTGAGGGCAAGGAGACCGGCCGGTGGATACTACCTAGACACAATAGAAAAGTACTCCGCTGGGTTGACTATGTTCCCCAGGAGACACTTTTCTGGCGTGAAAGCGCCTGGAATGATGTGGGAGGACTCGATCCTGGTTTCCAGTTTGCTATGGACTGGGATTTACTTCTGCGATTTCAGGAAAATGGCCACCGTATTGTGCGCCTCCCCTATTTCTTGGGTTGTTTCCGTTTCCATTCAAAACAGAAAACGCAGGCCCACCTCTCTGCAGTTGAAGCTGGGAAACAGGATGTCTCGCAGAAAGAGTTTGAGCGGATCCGTTCTCGCAACGGTTGTTCCGGTTTAGAAAACCAATTTATAACCCGCTTCGGTCTACAGGTGAAAATTCTAGGTTCCCTCTATGCTCGCTTGCTGGCTCTTGGTATTCGGTTCTAGCATCCCAAGAATACTCCTTCTCAAAGTTTACATTCTAGCTGGAGGAGATCTGGGGAATTAATGATTATAGGTTAATTCCCCAGTTGAGACTGCCTTACCCTGGAGCTCTGATCGCCACCCACAGGATGGGAGGCGTCTAATTTAGTAGAGCTTCCTAGTAACCGTTGTTTCACATTTAGATGCAAAGAAAGCTACGGACCTATATTTCACTAATTTTCCTTAACTAAAAGTTACTCAGGGCCACGGCGAAGTTCTGCAGCGACCTTTTTATACCAGGGTCGGCGTAGATGTTGAATTTCCTTATTCAGCTGGGAAACCTGCTCTTGTTTGTCTATCTCCAGTTCCTGGAGCAATTGAGTGAGTTTATCGTTATTTTCCAGCCGTTTAATACGATCATTCTCAGAATTTTTTAGGAGGAGGTTAAGCTCACTAATTTGTTGGGAGCGGTTGTTACTTTCCTCGGAGTTCTGTTTAACTTGTTCTTGTTTTTCTATCTCAAGCTCCTGGAGCAATTGGGCAAGTTGCGCAATGTCCTGAGTGAGTTTATCATTATTTTCTAGCCGCTTAGTCCTATCATCCTCGGCTTCTTTTAGGAGGAGGTTAAGCTCACTAATTTGTTGGGAGCGGTTGTTACTTTCCTCGGAGTTTTGCTTATTGAGCTCTGTAAGGTTGTCTACCTGAAGTCCTCGAGCTTTACTATCATCCTCGGCTTCATATAGGAGGAGACTAAGCTCATCGACTAGCAACATGCGCCGGTTGTTATCCTCGGAATTCTGTTTACTCAGCTTTTGTTTTTCAATTTTGAGATCCTTGAGTAGCTGAGTGAGGTTGTCGTTGTTTTTTAGACGTTTATTTCGGTCGTTTTCAGAATTTTTTAGGAGGAGGCTAAGCTCATTGATTTGCTGAGTACGATGGTTGCTCTCCTCGGAATTTTTCTTCCCCAATTCTGTAAGGTTGTCTACTTGAAGTCCCCGAGCTTTTCTATCATCCTCGGCTTCCCTGATAAGCTTGTTGAGTTGCTCAATGTCTCGAGTAAGGTCGATTCTATGTTGTTCGCTTTGAACGAGGACTTCGGTAAGTCTTTCTATTTGTTTCCCGCGTTCCCGTCGATCCTCCTCGATCACACCAATGAATTTTCTTAGGCGTTCAGTTTCTCTATCCTTTTCCCCTTCGGTATTGGAGGGAGGAATCTTAGAAAAGTTATCCGCGAGGTCTTTGCTCCATCCATTCAGCATCTTAAGTGAGTGCCCCGTTTGTTCCCAGAGCTCTAATGCCTTTTCGGCTAGGAGTGGCGACGTTAATTCTGAGAGTTCCGGATTGCTTAACTCCTTGTATAAGGTACCCGCAAGGACATGTAGGGCCCCTGGTGTGAGATTAATCCCGCTATACTTTTCAGCCACTTGCCTAATCTCTTCAAATCGGGCCCATCCGCCTTGGGCAGATTTTGTCTCTTCGTACTCCCTAAGGGTAGCAATCGGCTTATTGATAAGAAGGGGTTCGCCAAGATCGGCTAACCGAATCCAAAGATCTGTATCGAGGGCATAGTGCAAGCCCGGGTCGAGCTGATTTCCAATGGCTTTAAACTTACTTCGATTGATAAAAGTTGCGGGTTGTAGGATTTCATTCTCTCCGTACTTGAGAGCTTCTTTAGATATGTGGAAGCCTTTT
The DNA here is from genome assembly GCA_964542645.1 of uncultured Opitutales bacterium. Classification (GTDB taxonomy): domain Bacteria; phylum Verrucomicrobiota; class Verrucomicrobiia; order Opitutales; family UBA2987; genus Moanibacter. The sequence continues at coordinate 8,516 of CAZIUG010000018.1, forward strand.
GGATAAAAAAGCTTCCGATCTTTTCCGTTTTCGTCCGATCGGTACCCATTGCCGGCGTAGAAGGGTCGATCGGGTGCCCGATCGAATGCTTTTTTAATAGTTTCAAACGCTTTCGGTTCAAAAAAGTCGTCGCAGTTCAGCCACGACACAAGTGTACCCTTGGCAAGAGAGAGGCCTTTGTTCACTGCGTCTGATTGTCCAGTGTCCGGTTCAGATATAAAGTGCGAAAAGTGTTTCTGGTAGGTTTCCAGAATTTTCATCACTTCTTTACCCGATCCGCCATCGACAACGATCAACTCCCAGCTCGGTTCAGATTGAGATATCACACTTTTCAGACAGTGATCCAAAAAGCGGGGTTGATTTAGACTTGGGACAATAATGGAAAAGAACTTAGGCATGACTAAACCTATTTAATAGTAATTCCATAAAATACCCGTTCGGTACTAAGAGTGGATGGAGTTTGCCTATGAGGCAATGTCGAGTTTAAGGAGTGTTCGAACTTGGCTTTGATAAAAAAAGCATCCTTTGGCAGCTGCTTTCGATATCACCGATCGGTTGCCTTACTTTGAACGGTTGTACCGAGCATTGGTGGAGCCCGATAACAATTTCTAATAAGCGAACGTTAACAACTAGTTGCTTTAGTGTAAAGGGTGAAGTAAGAAATCGAAAATCGACAATTCCCTGCTGGTGAAAGATATTTTAGGACAGGTTGGAGAACCTGCAGGGATCCATGGATTTAGGGTAGCAGGTGAAGTTCCAGCTGGCGATCTGCAAATGGACAATGAGTTCATTGAGTGGTTAATTTTACGAATCAAATACTGTATTTATCTAGCGATAAGGAGATAGTTTCAAATCCGACATGGTTCAAAATTATTTCTAAGACTCGAATTCCTCCAAGAAGTTCCATGAAGCTGAACAAAGGCAAGATAAGCACTCCATTTCTGAAGATATTTTTCGTTTTACGGTCCTATACCAGTATCGGCTAGAAAGAATCAAAAACTACATATCCTTAAAAGATTCTCTCAGGTTCCGAAATGCTGAGACTAAAACTTCTTGGTCATTGGCTGTTTGAACAAAACGTCCACCTTTCTCAAGCATTACCTCTGCCTCCTGACGATTGGCAACGGGTGCCCCCCACCATTTCCCGTGTTTTTCACAAGCCTGAGCTATCTTATCTGTGGCCTTCTTGATCAGATCGTGGTCACTTTGTCCGAATATACCATAACTCTGTGAGAGGTCGCCAGGGCCTAAGAGAAGAATATCAATTCCTTCTGTGGACGCAATTGCATCCACATCTTCAACAGCGGTCTGATTTTCGATCAAAGCTGCGACAAAGGTTTCGTTGATCGACTGTTTTATATATTCCTCTCGGTTTTGAGTGCCGAAACTTGCATCTATACTTCCCCCAGATCCGCGAAGCCCAATAGGGCTGTATTTGGCCTCGCGGACAATTGATTTGGCATCCTCCCCATCGATAACCTGAGGGACGATTATTCCGGTTGCTCCCGCTTCCAGAGGCTTAATGATACCAGTATAGCCGGAGCGCTCAACCCGGACAATTGAATCGATATCATTGGCTCTTGCGGCTAGAATCATCTGCGAGATTTCTCCATAGCTAAAATCACTGTGTTCATTTTCGATCCATACGCCGTCGAATCCAATGGTTCCCATAATGTCCACAATCTTCCAATGTGGGAGAATCCATGATTGGGCTATGATGACATGTTCCCCACGTTTTAGTTTCTCAAGGATCAAGCTTCGTCTCATTTGTCTTTTCTTTTTATAGTAGTTTTCTGGAGCGCATTCGGAATTAAGAAATTAAATCGGGAGGTTTAATTCAGGCCTTCCTTGTAGCAATCGCTTTAGAGTTGGACCGTATTGCCCTGAGTCTCAGTAAAGGTTCTGGAACTCTTTGGCGATTCTTTAAATCTGGTGGATTACACTAATCCGGCTTTTTGACAAGATCAGCGACAAAGAATCATAATTAAAGTGCTTGAAATCGAAACACGTAGACTTGGGAAGACCGAGCTTAGACCTAAGGCTCTTGGGCTTGGTTGCGGGTTTATCGGGAACCCTTGGACGACGAGTGAACAAGAGGCTATCGCCACGATTCGTCACGCGATTGAGCATGGAGTCAATTTCATTGACACCGCTGCTGGATACGGAAAAGGCTTTTGTGAACATCGAGTTGGTCTCGCGCTCTTAAATGGATGGCGTGAGAAAGTGTACCTCCAGACAAAAGTGGGTTCACATCCGAACTGGTGGCGGGATTATTCGGAAGAGGCAGCGAGGTGGACCCTGGAAAACAGTTTTCGCCAGCTGAAGACCGATTACATAGATTCTGTTCTAATCCACGAAGGATCACCCGATATTGATGCTCCCTTCAGGACAAGTGCTTGTCTGGATGTACTTTTGGAATGGAAAGAAAAAGGGAGAATAGGGCATGTAGGGATTGGGGTGAGAGAGCACCAGTATCACAAGCGAGCTATCGAGTCTGGTTGCATGGAGATTGTTCTTTCATATCTTGATTACACACTCCTAGCCCAGTCAGCTGCGGAGACTGTTATTCCCTGGGCGAGGAGTCAGGATATCGGGATTATACTAGCTGGTGTTTTAGCAACGGGGCTTCTTGCAGGGATGAAGCCAGATTCCAATCTTGAAATTAAGGAATCCCCTGGACGGAAACCGAGATCTCTAAAAATGTGGGAATGGTGCCGAGACAGAGGGGTCAACATTCGTGATCTAGCAATGCAATTCGTCCTTGCAGCACCATTGGAGGGGAATGGTATCGTACTAGTGGGACCCGCCAACCGGGAAGAGTTTGATGGAGTGTATAAAAGCGCAATCTCCGAAGTTTCCGAAGTGCATTGGCGCGATTTTGAAGCGGAATTTGGGATTGGATTAAAGAATACACATCACGACTGATAGTGGGAATCAATCATCACCAAGGGAAGACAGATTTCCAAGGATTCGAGAAGGATGGGATTTAGAATGCGGATACAATGCTAGTGAAACACCTGTTAAGTGATGTTAGAGGTTAGGCCAACGACAGATCCAACCTAGCATTTCTCTCGAAACGCAGTGATTTCCGCAAATGAATCCTGAAGGATTGTAATGGATTCACCACCTCTTTTACGGCGATCGAGGATCCCCTCATGTCTTCGGAATTTGATGTTTCCGGTTTTCATGACTGGAAGGAGGGCGATTACTCTAGGGTGGGTTCGAAAAATTGATTCAACGTATTACCTGAAAGAGTGAAGTCTCAACTTAGTGTTCTTCAACCGTCATTGCATTAAAGCGGTCCCAGTCCCATTCTGCACCCCATCCCGGACCTTCTGGAGGAGTTATGTATCCATTGGCGATAGGGGGAGTGTTGACCATTCCCCAGACAGTTCCTTCATCGTTATTCAACAGGCTCTCAGTTCCCGCCTCATAAAACGTTGTGTTATCAATACAGCATCCAAGATGAGCGTGGAGAAGACCGAATAGGCCTCCTGCTGCATTCATCTCGATGGTCGTATCGTAGATTTCGGCGAAGTGAGCCATCTTGAGCACCTGGGTAGTGCCGAACAAAGCGTTTGCCCCCAAGATATCGGTGGCCCCAGAAATTAGCCACTGGGTAGTGATCCCAATATCGTGTTTTAGTCGCTCGGTCGCCCTTATCGGAAGAGTCAATTCACGACAAAGGTGCTGATATTGTTGTTGTTTTTGTTCATGCATTGGTTCCTCGAGCCAGATGAAGTCCAGTTCTTCCATGACATGACCGACTTCTATCGCCTCCTCCAGCGAGTAGGAACAGACGGAGTCGCTGAGGAGTCCATAATCGGGCCCTACCGCTTCACGGATATGACGAAAGATTGGAATATCTACTTTCCCCCCTTTGTAAGAGTGAAACTTGTAAGCCGTGATTCCGTGTTGTTTTCCTAACTCAATATCTGCCAGATAATCTTCAACGGTTCCTTCCCCGCCGGTGATGTAAACCGGGAAACGCTGACGAACTTTCCCGATCAGATCATAAACGGGGAGTCCTGCTACCTTGCCGAGAATATCCCAAAGACAATTGTCAAAATCACCAAACCATCCACAGTGTTGGTACAACCAGCGCGTGCCCTTATGAAGCATTTGGTAGAGCCGTTCACGTTGAAGGGGATCTTCGCCCACAACTTGGTGCCTTAGAGTTCCAACTTGGTCTGGCGTCATTACGGTCGTGCATAACCCATCCACACCCTCATCAGTCAGTACCTTAAGAAAAGCTTGTCGTATAGGCCTTTCGTCAGTTTGACGGACACTTCCATGAGTGTATTGAATGCGCCGTAGATTAGGTACTTCTCTTAGTTTGAAATATCCTTGATACCGGTTGGGATCTTCAAGAATAATGAGTTTTATATCGGTTATTTTCATCCTATTACTCCTTCAATCTTTGGACTGAGGGTTGCAGTTCTTAAAGAGATAATATTGCATGATGGCCTGTGGCGAGTCATATCCTATTATGTAACCAGCGGTGGCGAGTCAACCCACGCTCTGACCACTTGTGTCCAATTTGATGGGCTGTATTTTCAATATAGCGGTAGCCCCGTTCGCGTTGCACCATTGCATCAATGGTTGGGTCGTTAAAGTGCTCGAGCGAGAAGAGTTTCCAGGGTTCGAGCCCTCTTGACGCCTTAATGACGGCCTCATGATCCAGCAGCCCTGTACCCAAGGGGGCTTCATTGATTTGGGAGACGAGATTCGGTTCTACCTGCACATCTTTAACATGCAGTTGCCCAATTCTGTTTCCAAGAAAAGCGATTGTTTCTCGCATCCAGGCTCCAGAATTATGGATTCGTCCAGGGCGCATGTGATTTACAGGATCAAAGGTTATTTGAATATAATCCGAAGCAACTCGGTCGACAAATTCTTTCATTCTCCGTGGGGAGTAGATGATACACCATTGGGTGGTCTCTGGACATATGCAAATACCGGAGTCCTCCGCATATGGGGCCAGTCTTTTAGTCTCAGCCACCACATCATCTAGCGCTTCTTCGGTGAAATTCTTTGGATGGTACCACCAACCAGTTCCATCATAGCTCCCTCCTGTAATATGGATCAGATCGCCTCCAATCATTTTCATCTTCCGTAAGATGTTTTTCAGACGATCATGCTCGATCTGCCTCTTTCGAGTGTCTGGATGAGCGGGTTGAGATCCGCAAGGCGACATAGCTACTGTGATACCATAGTGTTCTGCCAGATCGCGGAATCGGAGAACCGCATCCTCAGTTGCCGTATCCACCCCATGAACTCCAATCACTTCGAAGCCGATCTCGTGGAGGCGTTTCAATGCAGCCTCATTTTCGAACATATCCTTGCTCAGATTGATTCCGGCGTCGTTACAGCAAAATCTCATGGTCTATATCTATATAGATGGGGGGTATAAGGATTTTAACTTTCAAACTGTCAGAAATCAATCGCATGATTTTAATTGGCTCCAAATATGGTATGTCCTACTCATAGCTTCTCCGGCTTGGTTCTTCCAGCCCTGCGACGTACAGTCCTGCACCTTGCCGGCGTCCCGAGTAGAACCCTTCTTCGCCCGGTGTGACGGGGTGTGCATTAAGCTTCTCTTGGTCATAGGTGAATCCCAATCCGGGTTCATTGTTCAGGACAATCCAACCATCTTCAATTTTATGGGTGTTCGTAAAGACGGCATCACGACCGTTGTTGAGTACCTCCATTGTAATGTGATTGGGTAGGACTGCTGCCAAGTGAGCCATGAAACTTCCGGGACAGTTCATCATAGTGACAGGGGTTTCGTAGGCATAAGCAACATCAGAAACTTTCATGGCACCGGTGATTCCGGTGGCTCCCACACCGACGTTGACGATATCGACCGCTCGCGATTGAAGGAGTGGAACATAGTCATCTAAAGAGTCAAGGTTTTCGCCTGATGCGACCGATGCTCTGATATTATCGGAGACTTTCCGCAATCCTTTCACATCCCATCTTCGAGCAGGTTCTTCGAGCCAGGTAATATCGTACTCACTTTCAATTTCATGCATATAACGGATGGCTTGTTTTGGTGACCAATATTCATTTACATCGATCATCAGTTCGGGTTTCTTGCCTGTTGTTGCGAGAGCGTCGCGCATGATTCCAATCCGCCTTATGTCGGTTTCAAGGTCCAATCCGATTTTCAGTTTCCCTCCCTGTACCCCTTTGGCTGCCATTCCCTCGTAGTAGGACCGGATATCTCTATCGGACAATGGGTAATCGAGGCCGCTCGCGTAAGCTTTTACACGGTTAGAAGACGCCCCAATTGTTTTCCATAGTGGTTCGCCATTGAGACGCGCCTTAAGATCCCAGAGGGCGACATCGATGGCTCCAATTGCTGAACTTGCCTCACCGCGATTGCCTCCTTTAAACACGCGATCAATCATTGTGTTCCAATGTCCCAAAACTCCTCTAGGGTCCTTCCCAACGAGAAGTTCCTTAACGAGTGAGCGAACCAGAGACCCGCCCCCCATGGAAATCCCCGATACTCCTTCGTCTGTGTCGAGCCACATGGCAGTAGACCGCATCAGATTACTACCAACTGGGTTGTTCGCATCGCCGATCGGACGATGCATTCTTATTTCATAAGCTTGGGTTCGTACACCAGTGATCTTCATATTTATTCCGATTCTGAATCTTGACGGAGGTTGATTTGATAACTCCTTGAATCGAATCTGTTGAGTATCGGAAAAGGAGACAAGCTAGTATATCTTCAATCTGCCAATCTTTTAAATAGAGTCAAAAACGGAGGATTGTATACTCCTATGCCGTGGTTTTTATGAATCTCTTAGAAATCCTCTTGATCGATGCAAATAAATGAACAGCAATAGGAGGGATTAAGGGTCTTGTTTTCTAAGTATTGAGACTTGATCCGATGATTTATTTACTCGCTTTGATCCCTCAGGAATTTCCGGGAGGTGTCCAAAACGTCATATACAATTCTAATTAGCGACACTGGGAGCCATGATACTGGAATTCGCGGTACCCGCGCATTTTGGTGGATGGCTGATCGGATTGGTGCATATGCGGAACTGGGGCTCTATTGGTTCCTAAGCGAGTATTTCGGCCGCTCGTCAGTGACTCTTATTCGCCCTTCGCAGTTGCTTACCAGTCCGTCCAAGTACAAGACGGACTGGCTTTTCGTTGGCTTACCGACCTCTTTGAGCAAGAAACACCTTAAAAGGATCGATTTTCGCCGGCTCGTTCTGTACGATTCCAGTGATTTCAATGGTGTCAATTTCAACTATTCCGATAAGTCTTTGCTCTTATCGGAAACTAACCTCTGCCTCAAGAACTGGAGAGATAAGAGATGGGGATTTGATTATTCAATTGGACTGCTTCCAATCAAGAGGCCCCCTTTGAATAATTGGCTACCACTGGCTATCCGTGTTGCATCCGTCAAAGATAGATTGGGCTTTTTGCACAAGAAGTGCTACGACATTGGATTTGTTGGAAGACCCTCAGGAGATTACGCAGGAAATCAACGTCTGAGGTGGCTTATGGATCTGAAGACACACCGTCCGAATCTAAAATTTTGGGGAGGGTTGGTAGGAGACAAAAGTCAGCGAAAGACGCTCGAGCAATTATGGGATGCAAAGGTTTTGGATAGTTGCTGGCTAAGTCGACGAAGAATAGGGTTTCTTCAATATTTTTCAGGCCTTCTTAGATCGAAAGTGACGCTTGCTCCGGCCGGCTATGCTCCTTGGACTTATCGCCACTACGAGGCCATTTACGCCCGTTCTGTTGTTGTTTCCAATGATCTGAGTTGTTACGAGTTCTTGGTGCCTTTGCCCCGTGAAGGAATAATAGAAGTTTCGGAAGGGGAGTCTGTTGTCCGAGGAGTGGATGCCGCCCTTGCCTTGTGTGAAAGTTCGCCCGAGATACTGAACGCCAATATTGAGTACTTGAAAAGGTGGCTCGATATGGGAACTTATTCACGGGGAAAGCGCGCTACATTGGATCGCTTTTTTGCCGAACTCGATGGATATTAGTTTAGTGGAAACTGAAGCCCTCTCCTGCTAATTTGAAACAGGATCGAAGGTTTTCGTCGTGGGTTGGATCAATTCCGGCTGAAATCTCTCAATTGACAGAACTTTAATTCTTCCGCGCAATTAAAGTTTGAAGACGGCATTGCTTGTCCTAAGTCTCTCCGACAGTATGCCAGGATTAATGGGTAAACAAGTTATCCAGGGCTGGCTATAGGGAATTCTGGAATACAGGCATAGATTAACGATATAGATTGAAGATCAAATTCCAGTTCGTAGCATGTTGGCCTTTCCAACACGAGTATGGGAAATCCATATTCGACTCATCAAGATGAATCAGATTCACCGGTGGCGATGTCCCATATAAACACGAAAGGAGCGTTGTCTGTGTCTCGCTCATCCCTCAAGTTCCTTTTTGCCTTCACCGGGCTGTTTGTCTTTCTCGCGGTTTGGGCTCTCGGATTGAAGCCTGAGATCCAGGATGAAGAAATAGTCGTTGATCCGGATGAGGCGGCTGAAGTAAAAAGAATGCGGGATGCCCGAATAGATCCGGAAAACCCTGTAGTCATCTGGCGCGAAGTAGACTATTCGGAAGGGAAGAGTGGAACTTGGTGGCCAAAGGGTGAATCCCCAGTTCTTTCCGATCTTGTTGCCGAGGGTATTTTGCCTCCCGTTGAAGAACGTGTCGGGTCGGAGCCGATTGTCCTGGAGGGGCCGGAAGGGATAGGACGTTACGGCGGAGCACTGATAAAAGTAGAAAACGCAACCACAGGGGAGAACATCTCCCTGTCGGGTTCTTATAGTGGAATTTCCCTCGTTCGTTGGTCTCCCTACGGATATCCCATCGTTCCTCATTTGGCGAAAAGCTGGGAAATCAAGGATCAATTTCGTGAATATATATTTCACCTGCGCAAAGGGGTGCGTTGGTCAGATGGGCATCCTCTCACTACTGAGGACATCCTCTATTTCTGGGACAATGAAGCCAACGAGCCAGCAATCGGCCAACGGTTAACCCATATTTTTCGGCATATGGGGAAACCAGCAAAGATGGCTGCCATTGACGAATACACGCTCAAAATCCGATTTGAAGAACCATACCGGGATTTTCTGGATCGAATGGCTACTTCGCATGGCCAGCAATTACTGCGATCTCCTGCTCATTACCTCAAAAGATATCATCCAATTATCGGTGATCACGAATTTATCGCCGAAGAAATGGTCCGGGTCGGCATGCCTAGCCCTCAGATGCTCTATTCGTATGTTAAACGGTGGAGTAATCCAAATCATCCGCGGCTCTGGCCCTGGGTGTATCGCACATACAAGCCCAATCCTCCGTACGTGTTTGTCAGGAATCCTTATTATTTCGCAGTCGATCCTGAGGGCAATCAGCTCCCTTACATCGACCGATGTATCCTACAGGAGCGTCAAGGAGACATGGCTGAAGTTGCCGCAATCAATGGGGAAGTTAGTTTGTACACTGGGTTCGCATTCAGCGGATACAGCCTAGCTATGGCGCAGCGGGAGCAGGGTGGTTACGAGGTATACCATTGGGCCCGGCTAAACGGCACTGATTTTTTGATTTTTCCCAATCAGAACCTGAAACCTCTTTCCAATGATCCTGAGGTCATTAGAAAACGGGAACTGATCCAAAATAAGACCTTCCGACAAGCCCTTTCGCTGGCTATGGATCGAGAATTTATCAGTACTGTAGAGTACAGCGGACTTCTTCAACCTGCTCAATTAGCCCCGGCTCCCGAATCTAACTTCTTTCATGAAGGGTTGATGAATTCACATATTGAGCACAATCCTGTTCTGGCTGACAAACTGCTTGATCAGATAGACCTCGATCATCGTGACGATGAAGGATATCGGACTTTTCCGGACGGATCGAAGTTGCTCATTTACTTCGACTTTCTTTCCTATAACAAACGGGATTTGGCCGAGGTGGTGGCTGCACAATGGCGAGAGGTAGGGTTACGTGTGATTGCGCGATATCGGGCCCCACGCATATGGTACACAGCCCTGGACGCTCTCGAGTTGGAGCTCTCAGCGGGAGGCATGAGTGGGAAGATAAACCTTTTTGTAGAGTCCAAAAATTACATCGCTACAAAAGAGGCGCACTGGGCGCGCGGTTATGGGAATTGGTATTCACAAGGCTCACTATTCGGAAATCCTGATGCTACTGGACGGGGTGCAATCGAGCCTCCTGAGGATTCAATCTACCGTAAGATGATGTACCTGCATGCCCGGGCTTCCAGCGCCCCTTCTTTGGAAGAACAACAGGCTATTATGAGGGAGGCTCTCGATATTAGCGCCGAACATCTTTGGGTGATCAGTACTGGTTTTGCACCGCCACTTCTGGTCATCGTGAAGGACGGCCTCAAGAATGTTCCTGAAGTCTGTGTCCTCAACCATGATTTTCAGGCGCCTTCCAGCGCTGGCATCGAAACCTTTTACTGGGAGGAAATCGATCGCGACCCTAAAGTGGACGCAAATATTCAATTCGCCCTAAGCAAAATCACACCTAAATCAGGGACTGATACAGGTACAAGTATTTCTCAAGAAGATGGTTTATTGGCAAAATTTATCCGCCTTGCTCTCTGGACGATCGGTGGCTTGGGTCTGCTTCTATTTGCAGTTAAACATCCCTTTGTTGGCCGAAGATTAATCATCATGGTGCCCACTTTGGTAGTAGTTTCGATTTGTGCATTTACCATTATCGAGTTGCCACCGGGAGATTTCCTTACCTCCCATATGGCCCTCCTTGAGTTGGGAGGAGATGAAGTTGACCAGGATCAGATCGCCGATCTGAGAGTTATGTTCGAATTGGATAAACCAGTATTTGTCCGCTACCTAAAGTGGGCAGGGTTGATTTGGTTTACTACATTCAAGGAGGGAGACCGAGGATTACTTCAAGGGGACATGGGATTGTCCATGGAGTCGCAAAATCCAGTGAATGACATTGTAGGCGATCGACTTATTCTGACTCTTTGCATCAGTGTGTTGGCTGTTATTTTTACCTGGTCGTTAGCAATCCCGATCGGGGTATATTCTGCCGTCCGGCAGTACTCTCCGGGTGACTATTTCGCAACTTTCATCGGTTTTATAGGCATGTCCGTGCCCAATTTCCTCCTTGCTTTAATCCTTATGTATTTCAGCAACCGTTTCTTTGGAGTTCCCATTACGGGACTCTTTTCGGCTGAGTTTGTGGCACAGCCTTACTGGAATGGGCCTAAGGTGCTCGACTTGCTCAAACACATCTGGGTGCCGGTAATAGTGGTTGGCTTCCAAGGAACGGCTGCAATGATCCGAATCATGCGGGGTAATTTGCTCGACGAACTGAACAAACCGTACGTCACCACTGCATATGCTAAAGGGGTACGTCCTCTTAAACTACTATTTAAATATCCTGTTCGGCTGGCCCTTAATCCCTTCGTTTCCGGACTTGGGACTCTTTTCCCCCAGCTTGTCTCAGGTGGAGCTATCGTTGCTCTCATTCTTAGCCTGCCCACAGTCGGGCCTATGCTTTTAAAAGCGCTGCAAATGGAAGATATGTATTTGGCCGGTTCCATGCTCATGCTTCTGAGTCTCCTTGGGATTATTGGAACCCTAGTCAGTGACGTACTATTGCTTATTCTTGACCCAAGGATCCGGATGGAGGCGGGGGGCTCGCGATGAGAGGTGGATCACCATCAGGGTTCAACTATGTTCACGACAAGTGGCCCCTTGCTCTTAGGAAAAAGGCAATGTTGTATGGTATGTTTTTCATTGTTTACTGTTCGGAATGAACTCATTAACTTTTACAGCGAGACTTACCTGAAGCAAAACCAATTTCCAATGACCAACGATGCAGACGGAGTGAGCGGGGTGAACCCTATAACGAAGCCGGGGGCAACAGATGGCAACCGCGAAGTAGGGTCGCTTTCGCAGTGGCAGTTGATTCGATTAAAATTTTCCAAGCATAAAGCGGCAGTTGCCGCTCTATATCTTGTTGCGGTCCTTTACTTTGTAGCCTTTTTCGCGGAATTTTTCGCTCCCTATGCGAGAGATTGGAATAATATCGATGCAATTTATCATCCGCCCCAAGTGCCAAGGCTGAGTTTCGAACACGGAATTCATGTAACTAAACTCCGCCTTCAAATGCATCCTATTACTCTAAGCAAGTACTATATTCGCGATAAGGGAAAGATTATACCCTTGGGGTTTTTCGTCCGCGGTGAGCCCTATCGGCTTTTGGGAGTAATTCCTATGGAACGACGTTTTTTTGGAGTTGATCATAAAAAGTATCATAATTCGCACGGAGAAGACGAACCAAAGCCTGTGTTTATGTTCCTTGGAGGTGATCGTTACGGTAGAGATGTTATAAGCCGGCTTATTTACGGTGCTCGGATTAGTCTGTCAATTGGACTTGTTTCGATTGCCATTACTTTCGTTTTCGGCATAATAATGGGAGGTGTTTCCGGCTATTTTGGAGGCAAGATTGATTTAGTTATCCAGCGGCTTATTGAAATAATAAATTCGTTTCCTCACCTTCCTCTATGGTTGGCTATTGGGGCTATTCTCCCCTCGGATTGGTCGCCTCTTCGTATTTATTTTTCCATCACCCTTGTTCTCAGTTTTCTTAATTGGACCGGGCTTGCCCGAGTCGTACGGGGCAAAATTCTCTCCTTACGAGAAGAAGACTATGTTACCGCGGCGAGGTTGATTGGTGCCAATCACTCTCGAATTCTTTTTCGCCATTTGGTTCCCGGTTTCACCAGTCACATTATCGTTGTATTAACGCTAAGTATTCCTGCGATGATTTTGGGTGAAACAGCTCTTAGCTTCCTTGGTCTCGGATTACGCCCTCCAGTGGTTAGCTGGGGCGTGATGATGCAGGATTGTCTCAATTTACAGGTACTTGACAATTACCCATGGCTTCTCATGCCGGTCATCCTTACCGTTCTGACGGTTCTCAGCTTCAACTTCCTGGGCGACGGTCTACGTGATGCTGCTGACCCTTACGCTTCCCAATAGTCTAGATTTCTACAAAACCCAGACTGAGTGATTGGTTTAATTTTGCCAATCCTTCTAATCTTCAATCGCGGCACAAGTTCCTTTCGAGAGGGACTTTTAATGGCCAAATAGTCAGGGTCACTAAAGAAGGGTACGGCGAGTATTGACGGCTCATGCAAGCAAAGTAACCCAATCAGAGCGATTCGAACGATTTCAAACCGAACTGAAAAGGTTCCTAGCCGAAATACGTAACGATTGTTTTCAGACCCAATCCAGTAAGGGCCAATCCTGAGATCAATACGATAGTTCTTAGTCCGAATCCCATGCGAAGGCTCTTAGGTAATCGAATACCATCGACCCATAGCATAGCAAAACACCATAACCCACATGTGGTAGCTCCTCCGATTATCGTAGAAAAAGTTAATCGGTCGATGATATTACCAGCGATCGAATGAGGGAGCCACACCAGGATCAATCCGCCAATGAAGCAGTAGCTATAGACCCATCTTCGCCACAGAGGCGAAGATGCGCGTGGGACTCTGGTTTTGAAGATACTTATTAGGCATTCAGCCACGGTGTGGCGGTATATTAGAAAAGCTCCGTACAAAGTACCGATAAACGCAAGAAAGACACCTGTACGGTAGAGAAGCGCTAGATTAGGATGCAACGCAGTGAGATAATTCTCTTGTACGGTCAAAAATTCGCCACCGTCCGGTATCAATTGCCTGGGATGAAGAATTAGTGTACCCAGAGTGGCAAAGAGAAGCGTCACGAGAATGACAAAGAAAAAAGAGATCCCCGTATCGAGCAAAGGAGCTCTGATCCAGATCTTTGCCCGTTTCAAATCTTCCTTGTTTTTCGTTGCTGCTTCCAGCTTTTCCCGTGATGCGCTGCCACGTCCAGCCAGACCCCATCCCTTCTCCCGAATAATTCCCACATATCCGATATAGTCAAAAGTCCCTCCCCCGACCGCACCTAGATAAAGGGCAATCTCAAGCCAAGGACTTCGTTCAATCAATGATCTGTAGGCGACATTCTCTGTGATCCAAGGCTCATAGTTCTGTACCTGAGGAACAAGCATGCCCTGAAGGATTTTAACTAAATCCGGACCAAAAATCACTGCTGATACGATGACTGCAAATACTAAGGCTCCGAGAACAATACTCGAAACTCGCTCAACCCAATCATACGAAGACCAAAGCGCTAAAGCCAGACAGCCTACCAATGTCGTCGTTGCCCAAAGATTGAGCCAAAACTCTTCATGATTCCATGCTCCCACTGGGGGGCCTGCCAGCGGCATTTTCAGAAGTCGGTGAATAAAGGTGCCGAGAATCTCGGGTAGTGTTGAGAAGGCAATCGGCATAACACAAATCGTGGGAATAGTTAGCAAAATTGGAAACCAGAGAGGAGGTCCTGGAATCGCGCCCCAACTTACCATTGGATGTTCGCCGCTAAGAGTGTAGTGTCTTAGAGCACAGTAAACCTGCGTCGCCTTGAAGATTCCGGCATAGAGAAAACACCACATCATGGTGTAGCCAAAAATGGCACCGCTTCGCGAGGCCATCACCAGTTCGCCGCTCCCGATTGTTACTGAAGCCACGATTAAACCAGGGCCCATATATTTGAGGGCGTGACGTATGCTGAGGTTGGATAATAGCTCGGGAGGGGCTGGATAAAGAAGTTTCTTTGAATCGGCCATAGTATGAAGTCAACGGATCAAGACTAATACCTCAAGTCTCGACACAGTCTTTCGGTGTTTTGCGGAATAAATTTGTCTGAGTGTCATGGTAGCAGATTCCCAGCTGGGATCGGTCTTTGTCTTCCGAGGACGGGTTGTACGGCGTAGCGGGCGACCTGTGCTCCATAGCAATTACGACATATCTATCATGTTTATATGGCGACCATTTACAATCATGATCTTGCAATTCCTCTCTGCTTCTAGCTTTCTGAATGGGGTGACCTTTCGGAGTACGTATTGTTTTTTCGGTAGAGGGGGGCGTATTGGAATCGGATAAAATCTCAATGATTAGAAGGAAACTTAGGGCGTATCTCGAGACGGGCTTTGTTTTGCTTCTTTTCGTCGCATCATGGGTTTTGTTGGCAGCCCTTTTTTCTATAGGAGGAAATGAAGGAACTCCAGCTCTAGAAGACCTGTCGAGTAACGGGTTGGAGGTATCGGGTCCCGATCAAGTTGCTCAAGATACGGGTCCTGTGATTTGGCAGGATGTAGACTATACCCTCGGGTCGAATGCAGATTGGTATCCAAGAAACGAGTCACCCCTGCTCGCGGAGCTTGTGGCTCGGGGTGAACTCCCCCATGTAGACGAGCGAGTAGGTGAAGAGCCGGTAGTTCTCAAAGGAGTCGAAGGTATCGGAAAATACGGAGGAACTTGGTACTCGGCAAGCACCAGCTTTAGGCGTATTACGGGAATGTTGGAGGATACAATGTGTGGGCCCAATCTCTTGCGTTGGTCACCTATGGGTTATCCGTTAGTGCCTCATATTGCGAAGGAGGTGGAGGTAAATGACGGCAATCGGGAATACGTTATTCACCTGAGAAAGGGGATGCGGTGGTCGGATGGGCATCCCTACACAGCCGACGATATTCTCTTCTTTGTTGAGCGGGAAGCATATGAACCGGAAGTAGGGATGCAAAATTCTCCTCAGAATCTTCTCGTTTACAGGGGGAAAAGAGCGGAGGTAGAAAAGTTGGATGACCTTACAGTGAGAATCAGATTTGATGCTCCTAATGGGCTCTTTAGGGAACGCCTGGCCACATGGAGAGGGCTTCCGTTTTGCAATACTCCTGCCCATTATCTGAAGCAATACCATCCCGTAGACGGGAATTCGAAGGTGATTGAGACAACTATGAAAAGGTATGGTATGCCGAGCCGGCGAGCGCTCTACTTTTTCATGAAAGATCCCCATAATACGGAACACCCTCGATTGTGGCCCTGGCTCTTCCGGGGCTATAAAGCCAATCCTCCACTTTCCTTTGTGCGAAATCCATACTATTTTGCGGTCGATACAAATGGAAATCAGCTCCCCTATATCGATCGTCTTTTCTTTGATCAGAAACAGAAGGATCTAATCGGAGTAGCAGCTGCGCATGGTGAGTTCTCGTACCAGTCAACTAATATAGGATTCGGCCAATTTACTCTCCTTATGTCGGATAGGAACCGTGGGGGTTACAAAGTTCGACAATGGTTTCCCACGGATGGAGGCTCTTTTGTAATCTGCTTTAATTTGAATCACCGAATTGAGGAATCTAAGCCTGAGTCTCGACTCAAGAAGAAGTATCTCAATAATAAGATCTTTCGAAGGGCACTGTCTCTAGCCATAAATAGGCCGGCTATTATTCATTCCCTTTATGCTGGGATCACTGAACCTTCACAGGCTGCGCCTCCGCCCGAATCACCGTTCTTCGAGCCTTCTCTTAACCACGCCTACATAAAATATGATCCATCTATGGCTAATCGGTTGCTTGACGAAATTGGTCTGGATAAGCGAGACGTCGACGGTCTCCGTACCTTTCCTGATGGTTCATCGATGCATTTTTTTCTTGATTCCCCTGATCATGCCGCTTTCCCGCGCGGGCTCCTGGAATTTGTAGCGGAAGACTGGGCCGAAGTAGGAGTTCGAGTTACTCCACGTCAGCGTGCCCAGCGACTCTTCACACTGACTTATTACTCCTCTCTTGGTGATATGCTCTTAGGTGGAGGACCGATTGATTTCCTGCCTCTGATTAATCCCCAGAATTACGTTCCAGTTTTGACCTCTAGCTTTGCACCAAATTACGGAAAGTGGATGGGACGTGGTGGCCTATTTGGAAGTGCCGAAGCACTACTTCCTGGAGCCGAAGAACCACCACCGGAGCACCCAGTGAGAAGAGCTATGGAACTTTATGATGAGGCTCTTCAGAAAAGCAGCTTGCTTGAACAGGTCGAGATATTTCGGGAAGTTCTAAAGATCGCGGCGGATAACCTATGGTCGATCAATATCTCGACGCCGGCCCCCGTACTGGCAGTGGTGAGTAATGACATGAAGAACGTACCCCACCGTATGCGTGCAGGCTGGGAATTTCTTTCTCCATCCAATGCAGGCGTTGAAACTTTCTACTTCTCTCGTTCCAGAGATTCTCCCGGGGCGATTAAGCAGATACAACGGGATATTTTGGATCCGACTCCGATCTACGGTAAAAGCGAAGATAGCCAGACTAGAGTTGGTGATGGGGGAAGTAATGGCGGACGCATCATCGCATGGATGATTAAATTTCTCTTTATCGCTATCATTGCAGGATTAGTATTGATGGTCTGCTTTCGTCATCCATTTGTCGTGCGGCGGATCGTCCTCATAGTTCCGACTTTATTGGTTATCTCGGTTTTGATCTTTGTTGTGATTGAGCTCCCACCTGGGGATCTTCTCGACACCTATATTGCTAATGTCGAGGAATCGGGTCGGGTTACAGGAGAACAGGAAATCCAGGACATAAAAGAGATGTTTCTTCTAGATGAGCCCGCCTATTATCGCTACTTGCACTGGTTTGGATTTCGTTGGTTCCTCACGTTTAAAGGAGAGGATCGAGGTCTTCTTCAGGGAAATTTGGGACGGGCTATGTACAATTTTTCCTCCGTTAATGACCTCGTGGGTGATCGCCTCCTCCTAACCCTTTGCATCGGATTGAGTACCGTCCTCTTTACCTGGTTAATGGCGCTTCCTATCGGAACCTATTCAGCGGTACGACAGTATTCTTTAGGAGATTATTTTGCATCACTAATCGTGTTTTTTGGCATGTCGATGCCCAATTTTCTCCTCGCTCTTCTTCTTATGTACGCCGGAACCAAATTTTTTGGAATTCAGGTCACGGGACTCTTCTCTCCGGAATTTGCCGGTCAACCGGAATGGACAATCTCCAAGGCCAAAGACCTCCTTATGCACCTTTGGCTCCCTGTGCTTGTGGTTGGTATCGGAGGAACAGGACAAATGATTCGAATAATGCGAGCTAACCTACTCGATGAGTTGAAAAAACCCTATGTTATGACAGCCCGTGCCAAGGGGGTTCGTCCCATAAAATTGATTCTTAAATATCCAGTACGGCTCGCTCTAAATCCTTTTGTTTCCGGGCTAGGAACACTTTTCCCGCAACTGATCTCTGGAGGGACCATCGTCGCTCTTGTTTTAAGCCTTCCCACTGTTGGACCGTTGTTGCTGGAAGGCCTCATGCGGGAGGACATGTATCTTGCTGGTTCGATGCTCTTGATTCTTAGTTTGTTGTCTGTGGTAGGGACACTTATCAGTGACTTGTTGCTCTTGGCTCTTGATCCCCGAATACGTATGGAGGAGACCGGCTCGCGATGATGTGCTTGCCATCTAGATTACTCAAGAAGAGGCAATTTGGAGTTACTCCTCTCAAATGGGTTACCGCTGCTTTCACAATGGTTCGAATTTGGAATACTCGAGATCCTTCAATGATAACTAATTATGAAAGTGTACGCGAGTTACGGATGATGAGCGGAGCAAAAATCCTATGACGGCTTCGGAATCATCGTCTAATACTCGCGAGGAGGGTGGTCTCTCGCAATGGCAGCTTATAGGTTTGCGATTTCATCGTCACCGGATGGCCGTTTGGTTTCTTTATATTTTACTTTTTCTCTACGGTTTGGTCTCCGTTGCCGAGTTCGTCTCTCCATATTCGAAATCACGACGTAATGTTCAGTATTCCTACGCTCCGCCTCAAATACCTCGCTTCAGCTTTGTCCATGGATTCTACGTTTATGAACAGGTCCAGAGAACTGATAAAGTGACATTGGCTCGTTACTATGAGATCAATCGCGAAGTTAGGATTCCTCTTGGATTCTTCGTAAGGGGAGAGCCTTATCGGCTTTTTGGTTTGATACCGAGCGAGAGTCATTTTTTCGGTATTCAAGAGGAGGTATTTAAGAGGAAGTACCCTGGCAGAACGGTTCCTGATTTTCATTTCTTCGGTTCAGACCAGTTTGGGCGGGATATTTTCAGCCGCATCATTTTTGGATCGCGCATAAGTCTCTCGATCGGACTTGTTTCTATCTTTTTCACCTTCGTATTGGGAGTCTCGATGGGAGGAATTTCTGGCTATTGGGGAGGAAATGTGGATGTCATAATTCAACGACTTATCGAGGTTCTGAATTCTTTTCCCCACCTACCTCTCTGGTTGGCTCTTGGGGCTATTCTTCCCGCTGAATGGAGCTCTCTTAAAATATATTTTAGCATTACCCTTATTTTCAGCTTGCTGAACTGGACAGGTTTGGCGCGCATAGTTAGGGGAAAAATTTTATCGTTGCGCGAGGAAGATTATGCTGTGGCAGCTCGTCTTCTTGGGGCGAATGATATTCGAATCCTATTTCGCCATCTTATTCCCGGATTCACGAGTCATATCATCGTTGCGCTTACTCTAAGTGTTCCGGTTATGATTTTGGCCGAAACTTCGCTCAGTTTTCTTGGTCTGGGTTTACGTCCTCCAATTGTCAGTTGGGGAGTGATGCTGCAAGATTGTCTCGATCTTCAGGTTGTTGCCAACTATCCGTGGCTCTTGATTCCCATCTATTTTGTCGTCATGGCGGTGCTTGCTTTTAATTTTATAGGGGACGGGTTGCGGGATGCGTCCGATCCCTACAGCGCAAATTAGAGGCCTTAGGATAGCCCCTGGCTTGCGCTACCAGAATTTAGGGACTTCCTCCTCCACCTTTGTCATCATTTCGAGCAGCGCGGGTCTTCCTTCTTGGTTGGCAGCAATTGCTCGGCGAATGGCCTTCCCTATCTGATCAGGTGTTGCAACTCTTTCTGCGTAAGCGCCCAACCCTTCTGCCACTTTGGTATAATTACCTCCGAGTTTGTTGCTGCCCCAATGCTTACTGGCAAAAGACATGTGATGATCGTAATGGGTCATCACCCCGTTGTTCAGAACAATCGTCAAGATAGGAATTTCCGACCTCACGGCTGTCTCAACATCCATCCCAGCCATGCCGAATGCGGCGTCTCCCATGACATTAACGACGTGCTTTTCAGGCGCTGCCAGCTTTGCCCCCATAGCTAGGCCAAGACCGTATCCCAGTTGGGTTGATTTTCCCCAACCAAGATATCCTCTTGGAGTTACGGTCTGCCAAAACGGAACAAGCTGATCACGGGGATAACCAGAGTCGTGGGTGATAATTGTATTTGCCACATCAATCGTTTTTGCCAGCTCTGAGAATACTCGATAGGGGCTGATTGGAACCTCGTCCGAGTTCAACCTGGGACTCCATTCTTGCATGAAAACTGCTTTGACTTTGCCTATTTCATCAGCCATGCCCAAAACATCTTCTCGCCCTTGTGTTCCCAACTGTCGTTTTACTTCGTCGATGACTTGCCGAATCACGATGCGGGCGTCGCCAATCGCCCCGTAGTCGATCGGATAGGCCTTGTTCACATCTTCAGAGCAGTCAGTAATCTGTGCAAGCGGTACATTGTTCGGTAGGGGAGCATTAAAAGTGGTAATCGAAAAGCTGGATCCGATTCCAAGGACAAAGTCGGTTTTTTTAATAAAATGGTCTACCATCAGCGTACCCGTATGTCCCCCAGTGCCCAGTGCCATCCGGTGGTTTTCGGGGAATGCACTTTTGCCGGCCAGAGTGGTCATAACTGGAATATGGATGAGTTCAGCTAGTTCTAAAAGTTCTTCAGACGCTTCTGCCCAGAGAACACCTTGGCCCACATATGCAATCGGACATGAGGCCTTCAGGAGCTTGCTCACGAGTTCCCGCACATCTGAAGGATCGGCTCCTGACTTGTACGGTCTTCCCGGCCGGTAGTCTATGGTCTCACTCGGAAACTCCTCTGGGCCTACATCGCTCGGAATCTCTAACAAGACTGGACCAGGTTTCCCATGTTTCAGCTGACTATAAGCACGGCGCATCAGCTCGGGAACGCGGCTAACAAGGTTGATTTCGGCAGCCCATTTGGTCACCCCTCTATAGTTTTCAACTGATTCAAAATTGGGATGTACTTGAGTGCGATCCCGTGATTGTCCACCAGGGAGGAGCAGGATTGGAATGGAATCTGCAAAAGCCTGAGCCACTCCAGCATAGGCGTTTTCCGCCCCCGGTCCCGTTTGCATTGTAAAAACGCCAATTTTCTTACCGTTGCTAACACGGCTGAAACCGTCCGCCATGTTTACCCCAGCACGTTCGGTTCGACTCAATATTGGTCTGATCCCTTCTATAGCCGCTGCGTCAATTAGCGGTTGGTGGGGGAAGGCTCCAATCCATTCCACACCCTCTTTCTTAAGGATTTTTGCTATAGTCTGATCTCCATTCATGGCAATTTCCCTTTTCAGGGATGCTCCTTCCACGGTCAATTAATAGTTCATTTTTTGTCCGATTACTCTTTGTAAGAAATGGACTAGGTCTTTGGGATATCTTTACATTTTGGCAGGACAACTCTTCTGAATCTCTTCTGAATCACTCTCCATCCTTTTTTGCTATATGATTTTCAACGAATAACCCGACAGGCATTGATTTGATTGTCAAAATGAAATCCCATCAGATGGAATGTTCGGTGGCGGGTGAATTTCAGTCCCAAAGTCTTTTATCCTTTTCTTTATATTAAGAATTGACACACAATTGGCGGTTTTAACGAACTTTAGCCGCCTGAATGACTTCTGTTGGTATCGTGGCGAATCCGGCATCGGGAACGGATATTCGGCGTCTTGTGGCGCACGGCACCCCTTTGGATAATGGAGAGAAAGCAAACATTGTCCGCCGGGTGCTTCTCGGTCTCGAGTCGGTAGGTGTAGAGCAGGCTTGGATTATGCCTGAATTTTATGGTATCGGTCGACGGGCTCTTGACGGTCTTAGTATTAAGATGCCGGTCTCTCTGTTTCCCATGCGGGTGAGTTTTTCTCAAGAGGATTCAATGCGAGCAGCGGATCTAATGGTTGCCAAAGGAGTCGGATGCATTGTTACCATAGGGGGTGACGGGACCAACCGTGTTGTAGCCAAGGCGAGTCGTGAGGTTCCCCTTATGGCCATTTCTACTGGGACAAACAACGTTTTCCCAAATATGATCGAGGGGACTATCGCAGGTATGGCTGCTGGTCTCGCCGCACGAGGATTGGTCAATAGTGCTGTGCATCAAATGCCGCGTCTGGAGATTTTTCACGGACAGGATAGCAAGGATTTTAGAGGATCTACCTCTTTGGAAACTCGACCTCCGAGCGATATTGCTTTAGTAGACGCTACTGTTTACGACGAGAGGTTTGTTGCCTCCCGGGCAATCTGGGATGTGTCTAAGATTCTGGAGCTATTTTTGACCCGATCTGAACCGGGAAATATCGGGCTGTCTGCGATTGGCGCGCATCTCCCAAGGGAGAATCTGGTAGGCTTTGATGAAAGCCTTTCCAGCTATGGTAATGGATTGTATCTTCGTATGAGTCCTGAAGGCAAAGAAGTCACGGCACCCATTGCTCCGGGCTTGATTCGCAGAGTGCATGTAGCCGAATCGCGAATCATCCAGCCAGGAGATTTGCTTACCGTTAACACCAAGCGTCCCTGTGTCCTCGCTCTCGATGGTGAACGTGAAATTCAACTGCGTTCTGATTCGTGTGTGCGGATCCGTATGAGTTCTGAAGGCCCCAAGATTGTATGCGCACAACAGGCAATGGAAGTAGCAGCACGAGAGGGGATATTTGTTCGCAATTAGGAATTGGAATAAACCTAAATACGACCCCTATACTCCAGTAAAATCAATTGCCGATAATCTTAATAGGCGTCTTGATTACAGAACGAAGAATTAACTAAGGAGGAAGCAAGCTCGAGATGACACTTGGATGAGATCTCGGTGATCAAGTTTTGTTACCTCAACCGCATCGGGGGATGTTATTCTTTACAGAAGATTAAGCGCCAAAATGCTTACGAGATGCCAGGATTTGTGAGAGGCAAGGGAAACAGGCCTACGATTCTCCACTTCTCTGTGTTTTAAGAATAAGGTCCGCGCCATCTGGTAGCTTTCCCGAAACCCCGTCACTCATCCACCAAGTTATCGTTGATATAGTCCCAATTAAATTCCATTCCTAGACCCGGAGTTTGCGGTAGGTGGACATAGCCTTCGGCATCCATTGGGTCACAGGGATTAAGAAGGTAGGAAGGCGTTTCATCGTAATTCTCTCCGGGAGTAAGCAGTCCGCGCTCAAAGAATTCACACAGTTCATTTGTGGTAGTTCCCAGGATCTGGGAGTTCGCAAAGCCGCCGACATGAATTTCACAAGGGATGCCAAACCCTTCATACATCGCAACTGCCTTCTTACAGCCGGTGATACCACCGTAGTTGACATCAATGCGGCCAATATCGGTTGCCTCTTGCAGGGCCCACTCGGCGCGACTGTAGTAACTACCAGTCGCATGTTCGGGCCCGCATATATTAATGTCTAGCTCCCGACACAACCTTCTATAAGGCTCTAATCTGCGTTCATCCATTGGATGCTCGAGCCAGTAAAAATCGAGCTTTTCCAGCTCACGCCCCACGTAGAGCGATTCCTCATAGGTGTAGATGCCCCACGGATCTAGCATAAGCGTCATATCATCACCCACGGCCTCTCGGACCGCCTTGCATACGGCCACATCTTCCTTTGGGAAGGCAGGTAACCCAGGTGCAGGTTGCTTAGTATGTGGATTCCAATAGATATAGGAATGAATCTTGTAGGCTTGGTAACCGCGTTGCTGGCATTCCAAAGCGTAATTTGCGTAGAGTTCCGGCGATCCCAGATTGGGAGCGGTGCTGGCGTAGGCTTTGACCTTTTCCCTAGCACCCCCTAGCAACTTGGAAACAGGTAGACCTGTCATGCGCCCAAGCAGGTCCCAAAGAGCACTGTCGACGCATCCCTGAAGCCCCTCGGAAATGCCCTTGTGTTTCATCATCCATTGCCAAATCCGTTCCCGGTCCAAAGGGTTTTCTCCTAGGAGAAGGGGCTTTACCGTTCGTTCGACTTCAGCCGTTGAGGCGCAATAGGAATAGCCATGGGGGCCCGTAGTGTATCCCTCAAAGCCCTCATCCGTCACAATCTTCATGATGCGTTGCACCATGTCGTATTCCTCACCCACAACACCGTAACCCCACCTCGATGGATGGCTTTTTGAGGTTAAGCGGAATGATATGACTTCAATGTCTATTATTTTCATTTTGATTTTCTTTCTCCCTGTGAGTTTTCAACGCCTCACGATTTGAATAGCCAGGAATATATGGTTGTAACAGTCGGTCTAAAACAATCAACTGTGTGTAGGGCGGACACTTCTTAGCATACTGTCTATTTAACTCGGGAATATGGTCGAGTTTTAATTTCGTCGAAGGCTAAGTCCCAACGATGTTATTCGAAGATTTTTTGAATCGCTGTTCGCCACAGTGTTTCTCAAGACAGGTAAATTCGAATACCCCAAGTGGTTGCTGAAAGTGAAACTCAGAGAGACTGATCTGCAAGCGAGGTTTGACTCCGTTTCATCGGTTTAACTTAATGGAGGACTAACTTCTTGTCTTAGAGCGACAGCTCGGCAAGTTTGTCAGAATTCTGGGTTAAGGTTGAATTCACGGGGTCCCCTTCAATATGACCTTCTAATCCAAACTCTATGAAGATTTCCCAGGTCATCTCTCACCATCTCGTCGCGCCAATCGAAAGACCATATCGGAACTGCTGCTCAGGTTGGATCCAGACAAGAGAGATGACTTTAGTCGAGATCAGGACAGATAGCGGACTAGTGGGGTGGGGTGAAGGTGATGGGATGCCCTCTCTAGAAGCGGTCGAGAAATTCGTGATCGGTTGGTCCCCCTTTGATTTTGAAATGATCTCCGATAACCTTACGCGTAACGGATGCAACAGGCGATTTTCCAGTGGTATCGAGATAGCCTTATGGGACCTAATGGGCAAGAAATGCGGTGTGCCTGTATATGAGTTACTCGGAGTTCCCAGACGGAAGAAAGTTTCAGCCTATGCGAGTGGATTTTTTGAGCGGACAGGAGTAGACCATGTGGCGGATCTTACCGAAGCAGCAAATTGTTGTCTGAATTCAGGATTTGATGCTCTCAAGATTCGAATCGGATTTGGGCTCAGTCAAGATGAACGAATTGTTGAAGCGGTTCGGACGGCAATTGGATCTAATGTTGCAATCTCGGTTGATGCGAACACAGGCTACGATTTGGCTAATGCAATCGAAGTAGGAAACCGGTTGGAGAAATATGATCTTATGTGGTTCGAGGAACCAATCGACAGTCAAAACCTCGAAGGGTATTATAAAATCAGGGAAGCGCTTAGACTTCGAATTTCAGGAGGAGAAAGTTTCTCTGATTTCAGCTCTTTCGGGGAGCTAGTAGGGGGGCGGGTGGTAGACGTCCTCCAGCCTGACATAGGGCGAATTGGTGGATTCATGGAGGGACGAAGGATCTGTGATTTGGCCTTCGCCCATGGCATTCACGTTATTCCGCATATGTTCGGAGGCGTAGTCCGCTTAGCAGCGACGCTTCAGTGGTTAGCGACGATCCCGGATGATCCCTTTGTTGAGGACAAAATACCCACTTACTTGGAATGGGATATAATGGAAAACGGACTCCGAACCGATCTTGCCATGTTGCCTTTCAAGCCAGAGGACGGAATTTTGGCAATACCAGATCGTCCGGGGCTTGGAGTCGAGATAGATGAGGAAGCACTTCGAAGATTTTCAGTGTAGTCAGTTAACCGTTTACTGATAAAATAACACCGGATAAATCAAGATATTTTAAAGGGAGCGCAGTTGAGTCTGTTTCTCTTCTCTTCCCATACGAGGTTTCTTCAATTCCTATGGGTTTAGACAGGACCAATTTGGGGCATGAATTCGCCAAAAAACTTACTCAAATTCACTTAATCCGCAAGTTAACGAGTACGGTCACAATTCAAACCGGTTCCTCTCCGATCACCGTGGTACGATGCATATATCTGTCGTCGGTGTAATCCACGATAGCGTAATGCATAGTACAGCGATTATCCCAGATGAGCAGATCGTTCGTTTCCCAACGATGTCGGAAAACAAACTCTGGCTGGGTACTATGGGTGTAAAGAAAATCCAGTAGGTGCCTGCTTTCTTTTGGACTGAGTTCAATTATATTTGAGGTATTGCCCGGATTAACGAAGAGACTTTTACGGCCAGACTTTGGATGAGTACGGACTACCGGATGAACGGTTGTGTTTTGACCCGAGAGGTCTTTTTTACTTATTGTCTCATGCGAGAATCCGACAGTTGTATTAACCGCAAAATCATGCCGAGCGGAAAGAGATAATAAGAAATCCTGAAGCGAATTAGAAAGCGCTTCAAAAGCTGCATTCATATTGCAGAAAAGAGTATCGCCACCGATTTCGGGAATTTCAATAGCGTGGAGTAGCGAAAAAGAAGCGGGGTGTTTTCGGAAGGAAACATCGGAATGCCAGTAATTGCCAGCTCGCGATCGACCCTGCTGTTCCCCTCCGACGATTTTGTTGGAAACCCTGAATATCTGCGGATGGCCGGGTAGGAGATACTTCTTCACAGTATCTTGGAATTGGTACTTAAGATGTTCTTGGTCTCCAAAAAGTTCACCGAAACGGCGACTGAATTGAATGTGTTGAGCGGGGCTTAAATGCTGATCACGGAGTACCAATACACCGCCGTGTTGACGCAGTCCATGGCGAATCTGGGTAAAGATGTCTCTACTCATAGGCTCTGTCACTTCAAGGCCAGTGATCTCAGCACCTAATACGGGAGATAACCGATTAATTCTTAATCTCATTTGAGGCTAGATCATGCTTACAATTGCGGGGCTACATTCGCAGAGATAGGAGGTCGAATGCTCGTATCATAGAACTTTACAGCTAGAATTGCGATATCGATGGCTTGGTTAGCCTTTGAAGTCTCGTTCATGTGTAGGGATCGTGGGCGCACTATGAAATCTTCTTCCATAGCTGTAACTTTCAGTCCTTCTGCTTTGATACGATCGACATTTTCTTCCCATGAATCAATCAGAGTTTCGGTCGTATCCGCACGACAAAGATAACTTCTGATAACTCCCCTAATCGCACCGACGCCTAAGATACAAACATGCATTTTCTGGGATTTATCTTTGGTTTCTAGATTTCGATCATTCTCTCTGTCTAGATTTTCAGAGAATTCCCCCGGTCGGGAATCCAGGAAATAATCTAAAGCAACCGGCCCTAAGTATAGATACTTCTCATTTGCCAGGCATCTACGGATTGCAGAATAGAGTCTCCTCCCAAAGCGCACATCGAGACTCCAACGCTGTCTTCTCGTTCGGGGTAAACTCGTAAACCCATTGCCTGACGACCGTTGGCAAACAGTTCCAAGACGCTTTTGTCGATAAAGATTCGGAGGTCGAGCGATTCCCCTTTTTTCAATTTAAATGGAGCAGTTTCGGGTGGACGTGCAAGAAGATTGTCTGAAAGGGATCCATACGAATGATCGATGACTAGAGAGTCATCCTTGTCTTGATAGTCCGCGGGGCTCGTGGCCAAACCGCCGGCCTTGAGGAACCGGATTGAAGTGTATTCCTCACGGTTGGGTGAACGCAATAGATCGATGCGGATTTCGCGAGCGTTTCCACAGTCTAATTTGGCCGAGAGTTCCATCGTGTTTCCTTCGATTTCATCAAGTAAAATCTCCTTGTTTGCGGGAAGGGATATATTGCTCATATGCTTATGATCGCCACGCTGATCCTCGATTGCTGATACCGGTTCGATTTGTAACAGGCCCTCGTCAACAAGGGTGAGCCGGCGAACTAGGGACATGACGTGATTCCAACCTTCAGTATTTTTGCCCTGATTGATGTTGTGAATTACGAAGATACCCCCCTTCCCGTCTGGGAAGGCTGATGGGGCGTGCACCCCACCATTACGGAGGGGTCCGAAGTTGAATCGACCGTGATGGGTAACATGGAAACGGCGATGGACCTTGTTGTAATCGCCAATCAGATACTGTGACCCGCGCTGATGGCTGGCGAAGAGAAGAATGTGCCTATGGCCGATTGGCCAAAAATAGGGGACAGCCCCGTCCTCACCTGGTAGCGTAAAAATGTCATTCTCAATGAAGCTACCAAGAAATATCCATCGTTCCAGATCTTGAGAGTAAAATAGAAACTCCGCCATGCGACAATCGTTGAAAATAGAACCGTCTGTAAAGCCGCCTGATAGTGAGTAGTAGCCATCCTCCTCGCGCCAGATACATGGATCGCCCACCCGGTAGGGGCGGCCTTTATCGTCGGGAATTATATCCGGTATGACAGCTTTATCTGTGATCTTTTCCCAGTTCAGAAGAAGAGGGTCGGAACTAACAGCAACCATTTGCCCCTCCTCGATTCCGTGATACATTGCTATCACCCGGTTTTCTTCGACGAATATGCTACCACTGTAGCACTTGTCCTCTGGGTCAGGATATATTGCTAAGGGCAAATCATGCCAGTGAACTAAATCTTCGCTATAGACGTGGCCCCAGTGCTGCCGTGTATCTTCAGGAGGATAAGCCTGGTAGAATAAATGGTATCGTCCTTGCCAGAAACAGAGACCGTTGGGGTCGTTCAGGTTCCCCTCCGGATTGACGTAGTGGTAGATGGGTCGATGAGGGTCAGTGGAAAGCTTTTTTCGGGAAGCACGAAATCGCTTGAGCAGCTCGTCAGATTCTAGCTGCACGATTTGCTCTTTTAAAGTTGTCGCGTAAGTGCGATATGGTGCTCTCGATTTACGATTCATCGATGTGTTCATGACAGACTCCGACATATTAAAGCAGACCACGACGTCGACAGTTTGAAAGTCTCAAGTGTTCTCACCGTGGCAAGACATTTAGCCGTCGTCAACTTCTCATACTCTCTACCATCATCTGGAGAGTTGTGTAATGAAGTTCGGTCATTCTTTGCTAAGAAGCCTCCACGAATTCTCGATCTGGATTTGGGGAACCCATTGTAAAGAACTATAAAACGGGTATCAAACAAATGGATAATTCTTTTCTTTGAAGGTTGTTTGATGCGGGCGATTATGTTAGAAAGGTCTTTTCACGCGTTACATCTAATGAAAGGCTGTTCATGAAAAAAGAAGCAATTTATCCGGATACTGGGACCAAGTCGAGTGCCCCCTTATCACCAGGTATCAAAGCTGGTGGGTTCATCTTTGTTTCAGGTCAAGTTCCTGTTGATCCAAAGACAGGCGAGATCGTCGAAGGAGGTATTGAACAGCAAACGCTTCAAACCATCGAAAACATTAGTGAAATTCTTAAAGCAGCGGGATCATCGTTGGATAAAGTTGTTAAATGTACTGTTTTCCTAACCGATATCAGTGAGTTTTCGCGGATGAATGAAGTTTATAGTAGTTTCTTTAGCAATGTTCCACCGGCTAGATCCACCATAGAGGTTAGCAAACTGGCGATCGACATAAAGGTTGAGATCGAGGCC
The DNA here is from genome assembly GCA_964542645.1 of uncultured Opitutales bacterium. GTDB lineage: Bacteria > Verrucomicrobiota > Verrucomicrobiia > Opitutales > UBA2987 > Moanibacter. The sequence goes on from CAZIUG010000018.1 coordinate 37,984, forward strand.
GTAGCGCTAGTCGATTGAGGAGAATCGATATTCAGATTTAAGTGAAAGAAGTCTGAAAGGATAGCCCGAAGTCCGATCGGCAGATTATTTTCTTCGGGCCACAATTAACAGCCGTCTAGGTTGTTCTCGCCGCTGACTTAGGTACAGTGTTTGTCGAAGTCTCAGTCTCATCGGCATTGCGGAATCCACTGACGATGATGTTATCTTTGCGGTCGAGAATATTATCCTTGTCGATCCTGTGGGCATCGTTAGCTGCCCTACCAATTGGTCGAAGGGTTGCATCGTGGTAGCCGAAACGGACCGACTTACGCCATGAATCCGTTCGATTACAGTTTGACCAGTGGATCGTATGATAGCTAAAAAAAATCACATCGCCCGAGTTTGCTGGTATCTCAACGTAATCTAATGCGTCGGGGTGAAATTTTTCCGTTGGAAGATGGGGAGCTGTTTCCGGACCCATGATATGCTCAAGTGGCCCTAGTTTGTGACTTTCGGGGACCACACACAGACACCCACTTTCCCTAGGGGTGTCATCCAGATGAAGAAGGCAGTCGACAAATTTTGGGCCATTGTATGGATAAAAGGGATAGTCCTGATGCATGGGAAAGGGGGTTCCGAGTTCCGGCGGTTTCGCGTGCAGAACGGTATGGTGCCATTGAACGGTGTCGCCGATGAGGTCTTCAACACACCCAACCAGTTTGGGATGAAATATCACACGGGACCATGCTGCAGAATAATAATGTGGGTTGTGCATTAAAATAGCTTTCGTATTCAGTTGTTCATCTTCTGATAGATAACGATTTCGCCAAGGGCCTTTCCACCCTATTGTTTCCTGGCCCCATTGCTCGATGATACGGATCATATCGGTTGCTAGCTGCTCTGTCTCTTCATCTGTGAACAAATCTTTAACGTTGAGAAACCCATCTCGGTTATAAGCATCTATTTCTTCTTTTTTTAGCATCTTAGTTTACTTTGCTAGGGGTTAAATTTTCACAGGCAGAAATTGACTACAATGTACAGAGTTTTTCGTGAGCCCAATTGATGGTTATCCTATCTAGCGCTTGGCCTGGTAGTCAAGATTGCGGGAGTCAAACGAGAATCCCAAATTGAGTAGTTTTCAAATTTAGTCCATGAAGAGCTCTATGAATCTGAGTAATGGAGCCAAAGAGACAGATTTCCAATCTACCTCTTTGGCTTTTCCAGATAAGAATTTACCGTCTCTTTGCTCTTTCGTTTTGTGACCGGATAGGGTAACTATATTTCACCTGCCACCTTTATCTTTCTAAAATTTTGGATCCTTTCAATATAGATCATGGACAACGAAGTTAAGAATCCTCCCAGAGGGATTTTCCCAATGCTTCTAACCCTGGGGCCGGGAATTGTTATAACGGGCGGCGTTATCGGTTCGGGAGAGCTCATCATTACCCCACTTCAGGCTGCAAAGTTTGGATTCGTGCTGCTTTGGGCAGTGATTATCTCCTGCCTTATTAAATACTTCTTACAGGTCGAAGTGGGGAGGCACTGTATTGTTCATCAGCGTACTATCTTTGAATCCCTCAATGCATGTACTGGCCCAAAGTTTCGTGGGACTTCATGGATTGTGCTGCTTTTCATGTTAGCGTGGACTCTGGCCCAGATCGGAGCCGTAGGAATGGTGGGAGCATTAGCCGGGCTGTTGCACGGATTACTTCCGTTGAAGGAAGGCTGGTCTAGCCCTATCTGGGCAGTGATTGTGGTCTGTGCGATTCAGGCTGTGCTTTGGAAGGGTCTGTACCGCCACTTAGAACGGGCAATTATCACTCTTGTCTTGGGTTTCAGTTTTTCGGTTCTCATTGCCCTAGCTATGTTGCAGGGCACGGATTATGCTCTAAATGCGGATGATATCCTATCCGGACTCACATTTTCCCTAGGTGACGCGCCTCAGTTAGCGGCTTATGCAGTAATCAGTTTGATGGGAGCTCTGGGGGTTGCTGCAACTGAACTTTTTGTCTATTCCTACTGGGTCCTGGAGAAGGGCTATGCTAACTACGTGGGACCTCCAGATTCGGAGGGCTGGCAGCAACGAGCCCGCGGCTGGATACGGACGCTGCAAATTGATGCCGGCTTAGCCACCCTCCTCACAACCACAGTGACAGTTTCTTACTTTTTGCTGGGTTGTGCCATTCTATTTCGGCAGGGAAAGACACCAGAAGGGATGGGGGTGGTTGATCAGATGGCTCTGATTTATACGGACACCTTTGGGGCCTGGTCGCATTCGCTATTTCTCTTTGGAGCCTTTTGCACTCTTACCTCGACTGTGATGTCAGGGGCCGCAGCCAACGGTAGGGCGTTTGCCGATCTCTTCTGTAGTTTGGGATTTCTGGATCGAAATAGACCAAAAGACATCCAGCGATCACATCGGATCGTCCAAAGTGTGTTTCTTGGAAGTCTGCTGATTCTGTTTCTTTGGATTCAGAAACCTCCCGCTACCCTTGTAGTTCTGAGCGGATACTTGATTGCGATGTTCGGAACCCCCTTGGCCATAATTGGCATCTGCTGGCTTGCATTTAAGACTGATCTAAGAGTACGAATGAGTCGTATAACAGCGGTCCTCCTTCTCTGCTCGGTGACCGTGATCTTGGCATGCGTGCTTTTCGCACTTCTGGTGCAAATCGGCGTTTTCAAGGGGGCCTAATTAGCAGATCCAATTTTGGAGGAAAACCGCAATTGTGCCTCATGCAAATGTCAATGGCACGTCATCGGGGGTATTGTAAGGGGGAATAGCAGTCAGCGCTCTAATTTTCACGGGATCATCCTGAGCAGCTACACGATTGGTGCGATAGCGGAATTGCTGAATCTCGAATGCTGTATTTCGCGACCAGTCAGCTAGTTCCTGTCTGCGATGGAGGTCATTTTCAGTGAGTTCACGAATCCAACGTGTGGCCCATTCAACATGGACTAACTCATCAGCTAGAATGAAATCCAAGAGCTCCGCGAGTTTGTGTTTTTTCGCCTCAAGGGCCAACTTGATCCATACATTTAAGGTACCACAAAGCAAGGACTCTCCCCAGCAGTTGTTGACTGAGATGCGGCTCAGAGGATCTTCCCCGTATTGGGTCAACCGCCAAATTATGCCAGACCATGGGAATTGGCCTAATCTAGCGCCCTGATCTTGCGTTGCTTTAACTACAATCTGTATGTGGCGTGCTTCGTCCCAAATTTGGTGAGCGATATCCATTCTCATCTCCCAAGGGAGATCCGGGAAATCCGCCAGCATCTTTCCCAGACGATCTACCGTGTCGATTTCACCATAAATAAGGGTGTGAAGCCTGTAAGCAAAAAATTCCCGCGAGCCGAGTTCACAAATCGGAGCGGTCGATCGAAAGACTTCTTCGTCCTCGGAGTACCAAAATGGTTCTTCGACGATTGGGTAGTCTACCGGCTTGGACTTCTTTGAATAGGAGTAGGTTCCCTTACTCACCCTTGTCCTTTTTGATGTATCCCCGTTTCTCTGTTGTCGAAGCTCGGCATCAATCGTCTTATCCGCGACAAAGCTCTCGGAGGGCTGAGCATACGGAAGCCAATGAGCTTCTACGCCTGATCCGGTGACTCCCCCGCATTCAAGAAGGTCCTGTTCGAGCTCGCCTTGCCAGGCGACAGCTCGAGACCGGTCTTCTACAGTTGTGGTAAAGGACTCGATTACCGCTTGGCCCCAAAGGACATGAGCTTGCTCAGAGGCGGCCATTTGTGTAAGCAGTTTACAAGTTGGTTCGTCAGCGAGCGGATCTGTAGTGTCAGTGTGGTAAGTGTAAGCACTAACCAGGTGTGGTTTAAGGACCTTATAAACGCCCACCAACCGTTCCAAAGTCAGTGGAGCCAGCCATATTTTCTCGCAAAGATGTGCAAATTTGTCGTTGGGTGGTTCCTGGCGATCCGATGATGAGCGCAGCTGGGCGATTCGAGTACCAACTTGGTCGGCATGCTGCGCATCTTCCCAGAGATGGGATCCGAAAGCTGCTCGGACAACGAGTGAAGGAGTGGTGTGACACCAACCACCAAGCATCTCCATTATTTGGATTTCAGTGTAACGGTAGCAGCGCAATCTACGTGAGGTCTCCCTAACTGTAAACCTTCCTCCGAATTCCCTACGGTCGACTATTGGCATGACAATATTATAATTATATCCTAGGATTCTTTAATGGCCTTTATTGTAACAGGACGCTGTCTCAATTGTAAACACACTGATTGTGTGGATGTTTGTCCAGTTGATTGCTTCTCCGAAGATGACCAAATGCTTTACATAGATCCGGACAGTTGCATCGACTGCGCTGCTTGTGTTCCGGAATGTCCAGTGGAAGCCATCTTCGAGAAATCGGAGGTTCCTGAGATTCATCAGAAATGGATAGCCATCAATGCAGACAGAGCACCTGCTGCTGAGAATATAACGGAAAAAAAGGATCCCTTGCCAACGGCGCGGACGCTTGATGAGATTTTATCCCAAGAAGAGAAGGACAGTAGTATATAAAGCCTTCTGAGCCTTTCTTCCATCTCTGGCTACCAAAACCTTGTCCTCTCAAAGTTCCCTCTTATCGCGTAAAGATTTCCCTCTGAGAGTTCGATGTCGATGAAAACTTGTTTCCCCACAACTTCAGCGAGGTCCTTGCCGGAGTTCCATTGTGGTTCGTAAAATAATTCATCTCCGGTAAAAGGCACTGATTCCTCGAAGCTTAGACCTGGGATTGGGGCTCCGGTTTCATCCAGAATCTGCACCCGGGCCGAACCATACGGCACCTTAAGATTAATCTGTAATTCTGGTCCATTGATAGTCACGCCCCTTAGCGTCACCCGACCTTGAGTCGCATAGGATTCGAGATAAACAAAGCCATCCAGACGCAGCGTGTGGAGCATCAGTGCAGCATCATTCAGTTTCTGGTTGCTGAAATGTTCTGCTTTAGAACCGCCTGAGTAAAATCTTATAGTATTATCCGGGGCAACGACCATCGAGCTAGCATAGACACTGCCGCCGCCATGCTCGCCGCGTTCGTTCCGTTTAATAAATGGTTGGTGGAAGGCTCGATTGAAGCCGTCGCCAGTATAGCTGTAAGTTAGGGCAGAGTCAATTGGGCCGAACCATTTAATATGCCCAATTTCACTAGGATCCGTGTGGAGATACCAAAGAAGTCCGACAAACATGCCTTCATATTGGAATATAGGCATTCCATAGAACTGAACCATGGGTGGGTCTTCGGAGTCTGGGAAAACTATTAGACGTGGCTCAGAGAATTCCTTGAAGTCTTTGGTCTCGATCAAAGCGACTCGGCGTTCGCCCACTCTGAGACGATTGGCAATTCCGTAGGTTTTTTTCTGCTCATTATAGAAGACACAAATAGGGGTATCCAAGTGGACTCTTTTGCCCCATCCTTGGTCCTGGAATTTCCATGTGATTCCGTCGCCCGAAGTCAAAATGCGTTGCTCCGAATCTTCCCATGCGCCGTAGGTACAGAGGTACTTCAAGCGACGTTCCGGATCGGGATCTTCCCGGTCAACAAATACCGGCGCACCATTTATGTGAACACCACTTTCCAAGACCTGGTTTTTTCGATGGCGAACCTTAAGGTCGACTCGGTCGGTGAGATCAGGTCTATTCCAGATTATGCCATCATCACTTTCGGCGTAGAGCAGAACTTGTGTCTTAGGCTCAACGTTGCGTCGAAGCGCTTCTTGATAACGTTCTGGGGGAAACGGATACTCGGCAGCACCGCAGTAAATCGCCTTCCATAATGCATTCTCCTTGTCGTACCAGACCGTTGGGAAATTCCATGTTCCTTCAGTTAAATCGTCCTCAAGCGTTGCTTCTGGGCGCCATTCGGGCTCGCCAAGCCTTCTGACGCAATTATCACGCCGCTGTAGCGCCCAATCATCGAAAAATAAGATTGTTTCCATAGTTTAACTCTCCTGATTGCTTAGTCCGGCTCCTGTTGTCACACTCACCCCGCCTCCGGTTTCAATGGGATAAGTGTAGGAATCAATTTCGTTTCGCCCGAACTCGGCCCAAGTGGCATTTTGGCCCTTCCACATGGCGGTTTCTAGGTCATCATCTATTACAACTCGATCCTGTAGTTCGGATTCATCGTAAGCAGCGATTCCGATTTTGTAAGGACCAGGAAAATCTGGCCGAAAGGGTTCGAATTCGTGGCGCCGCTCAATTGCTCGCTTGACACCTTTTCTGATCAAATCCTGAGCTCCCTTAGGTGTCAGATGGCGTGCGAACTGTTTCCCCAATCCTTCTTTCACTACCGCAACTTCGATGTTGGGGATCAGCTCTTTAATCTGCGCCGTGCCGATTTGGTCCCCACTCATAAATATTAGGGGCACTCCTTTGCATCCAGCTTCAACAGCAAGGACTCCCGTCCTTCCTATGCGAAGTTTCCCGTCGTTGAATTCCCACATCGCATGGCCCAGGGGACTCATCTCTGAACCTTTCCCAGAAAGCATACCGTAGCCGCAGCCGACCCCAAGAACAGCGGCAAAACTATCATCCAAACAGGGCAAGAATGTCGGTCGTCGCTTCCCACGCCCTTGGAGCAGTTCAACCGGAGGTTCGAATTCCTCGATAGCGAGGTTGTTACCTGAATGATGGTTGTCATTGATATAGATCTTCTCAGCTCCTGCATCTAGCGCTCCTTGCACTGCCGCTTTGACCTCGCCGGTCATCAGTTGTCGCATTCTTTCCCAGAAATGATACATTTCGGTTGAGCCAGTTTTTGCATGTGGTTCGAAAAAGCTCACGCCTGCAATGGCTTCCATATCAGCATCAATATAGATTTTCATTGTATAATTTATTTATGATAGGTCTCTGCGAGATTGCAGAGGCAAAAAGAAGTACAGAAATTAAGCTCAAGTCAAGAGTCTCTTCAAGGATAATGGAGCTGTTTTTTCCAGGCGATCTTCTTCTTAAAACAGATCCTAGTATTCAACGATCTCACAAAACTCGAAAAGCTTCTTCGCTCGTTCTGAAAATCCGACATAGACTTCAGGTGGAACTTTAACCTTTTGTCGGATGCTCATCCACTCCAGACCATAGCAAACGACAATTTCAGGGCGAGGTCCTACAGACGTATTCGGAGTCCCTCGGTGTAGTGTACGGACGTCCTGTATCCACATTGTACCTTTCTTCATGTTGAGTCGATGAGTCGATGGGAAATGCCCACGATTCAAGATTTCGTCATAGCGGGTCTCTAAGCTGGTATTGGCCACGTACTGGGTTGAAGGAAGGACTTCGATGCTGCCGTTTTCCTCAGATGTATCGACCAACGGGAATTTAACTCCCAGAATAGGACAGGTGTCTAGGCCGACATGAGGAATTTCCCTGGCAATGAGGGTGTCTCGGTGCCAGTGTTGGTATTCACTCCCGGGGTAGGGATTGTTTGAGTGAAAACACCGAATATAGAATTCTTCCCGTTTCCAATAACGCTTTAGGAATTCGAGAATAACCGGGTTTTCATAGACTTCCGGATCGGCAAATGGTGGGACCCAAGGAATAGTCAGGGTGTAGCGGTTAGCATTTTGTTGGCGTCCGAAGCCGGTACGCAGTTCCCCCCACTCTTTAGGGGCGATTTTCGATTCACGACTTTTTACGTGCTCCAAAAGGGGTAGAAACGCTTCATAGATCCGATCTACCGTCTCAACCGATAAAACGTCTTCTAAGACGGCGTAACCGTTGATTCTGAACTCATCGATCTTTAAATCGAGGTCTATGTCTTCACATTGCTTTGTCATTGATCTACTGCTTACACCTAATCGCATTGTCGTGAGATTGAGTATTTAACTTTGCCATCAGAACAGGCTGGCGTATGAGGGCTCATTGACGTACCGGTCCATTGCCAGGTCTAGGGTGATCTCAGTTGCCGCTGGAAGTTCTACCTTTAAGTAAACCCCAGAGAGGTCTGTTTTTTGGGAGAGGGTTTTGATAGGGGGGGCGGCATAGCCGAAATGGTCGCCTGGGTATTCACTATCGAGGGAGTTGTAAGTTGCACCGGTAAAAGTATGTTCGCCAAAGGCGCCAGCTTGGACGACAAGAGAACGATCTTCAACAGGGTTAAGATTAAGTAGTCTCACAATCGTTCGCTTTGCTTCCAGTTTTTCCACTAATGCGGCCACATCGGGCGGCAGACCTGCACGACGGGCATGGACGTCGTAATAGCGTAATCGAACATGGAGAAGTCCGCCATTGTATATAGGTTGTGGTCCGCCCAAAGTTTGTTGGATTAAGGCCTCTGAGCTTACCGGATTTACCGACTGCCATAAGTGAATATTATGATGAGTTCCGACGCTCTGTTCGGCACCGATAAGGGCAATGCGCCGTGACATTTCCTTGTAGCTGGCTTGGAGCATACGTTCGGGGAATTCAGGATTGTCACCTGCCAAAAAACGTAGCCAGGGCTGGTCGTGACAAGCGTCTTCCTTATTATGGAAACTAACAACATCTCGCCAGTCGTAGGCTTCCTGTTGACGCAAATTTTCAATGCGTTCCCAATCTTCATTGGCCATTGATAGGTTCCAAAGAGCCGATGGGAAAGTTGGGGTCATTGGTTGCCAGTCGAACCATCCGGCATCTCCGTAACGGTAGGGAACAAGAAAGGTCTCAGTGCGTTCTCCCATAGCCGTGAATTGCCCGTACCAGTGCTCCTGGAGGCTCATGTGTTCGTTACGGATGTCGCGCTTTTCTCCCATCTCAAAGATGCGGTCCTGTTGACGCCGTGGTAGCTCGAGATAGTCGCTGTCCCGGGTTATGAGGTAGGCGTTAGCGGCAGCGTCGAGAGCGGTCATTTGGATATTGTACCAACCGTGCCAGGCAGTCCATCCGTACATGCCGCCGTACCACTTGCCTTCGATATACTCACCCACTTTCCCAGAATGACCCACGGTGTCGGGAATCATCCAATCATTAGCTTTAGCGCGAGCTATCCAAGCATCGGTGTACTCAACAACCCAGTCGCGATATTTCTCTTCGCCAGTAAGCAGAAAAGCGTTGGTCACGAGACTGGATTGGGCTAGGTTGGCAATTACGTCTCCCTTGCCCCAACGCTCGTATTGCCGACGTCCCATCTCCCGGGCTTTCTCGGGATCATTAGCAGTGTCCTTCCAGGATTCGGCTCCTGGTACATCGTAAAAGGGCAGGCCGTAACGTTCGCCGCCACCGGAGGGTTTGTCCCTATCGGATTCAGGAAGATAGTGGGGACCCCCAGAGCCGTTGCGAGGAGAGAGGATGATTTTGTGTTTAGGATCATAGTTCCTGACTTCGGGATCATCACCGTTGTAGAAGCCGGCAAACTTGCGCGCTCGACGATTGAGATCTCCATTGTTTGGATCGGCTAGGCACAAGTGGTAGAAGAAAACATCACTTTCAGAATTATGGAAAACATCCTCTGCACGGTGATAGTCGTTATGGACCGTGCCGCACCGGGTGAGCTGTCTTGTGGTGCCTTCCCAACCTCTATGAGATAACTCAACTAGATGCTTGCCACCGCCCATGAGGTAGAGCAGAGGCCAGTTGAAGTAAGGTTCGTAATAATCGTCTGGGCTCCCGCCACCCCAGGTGTCGTCCCAAATCCATTCGCCGTCGGGACGCACGTAACGGGTGATAAAAGGATGGACGCTTTGTTCCATAGTATGGATCAGGTGGCGTTGCTGAACAGCCCACGAACGTGGGTGGGTGATGGGAACTGTGGCGCGGATTGTTTTCATATGAGTCCTCAACGTTAACGACAGAAGTGTTTGCAGGATTGCGAGATCTATAAGCTATCAACCTATGGAGTTTATAGAAACGCGTAGACCGGTCTCCACAAGAAAAATCATGGAATAAGGATTTATAATTGTGAATACAGGTTTTTGTTCAACACTTCGACTATTGATGGTGTTGAAATGGATGCTTACAGAGCCCAACTTTTTGCAATAATTATTAATGAACTTGCAAAGATTTGGTGTTTTGGGGTTCCCTATTTCTAGAATGCACGTTGTCTTCATGGGAGAAAGGGTCGGCGTAGTTGATGAGGCTAAAAAGGATTATCAGCAAGCCCAAGACAGGAAGATATATCAACCCGCTATCGGGAAGCTCACCGTAACCTTAGAATAGAAAATCGATGTCGAACGAAACAGAAAAAATCAAGGGATTCGATGAAACGGATCCTGGTAAGTTAGATAACAAAAACTGGGAGCCCGTGTCTGATCGCAAGATTCGGGTAGGTATTGCGGGATATGGAATCTGCAGCTTCGGAGCAAGTTTCGGGTTTCAGAGTCATCCAAACGTGGATGTTGTCGCGGTGACGGACCTAGATCCTGAAGCGTGTCGAAAACTAGCCGAAGCCACTCATTGCCAAAATACCTATTCTTGCTTCGAGGATATGATCGAGAGTGATCAAATTGAAGCCGTATTCATTGCGACAGATGCTCCAAGCCATGCCCGATTGAGTATTCTGGCTCTAGAGCGTGGAAAACACGTCGGCTGCGCCGTTCCTGCGACTTACGGATCACTGGAAGACGCGGACGCCCTTTACGAAGCGGTTAAAGAAACTGGAATGCGGTACATGATGTTCGAAACTTCAGCCTACCGGTCTGATTGTCACCTAATGAGGATGGCCTTTGATAGAGGGCTCTTGGGTCGCATTGTGTATTCTCAAGGAGAGTACTATCATTATTTTGGAGAAGCGCTTGGCTCGCACGAAAAATGGAGAACCGGTTTACCTCCAATGTGGTACCCGACTCACTCTACTGCTTACTACATAGCGGTAACGGGTGGTTACTACACCGATGTTTCCTGTCTGGGATTTAGGGGTAATATTGGCCATTACCAGATGGGCGGAAACCGGTATCATAACCCGTTCGATAGCGAAACGGCTCTGTTCAAAACAGATCAAGGAGGAATGTCGCGTATGAATGTTACTTTCGGCGCAGCTGGATCTGGCGGAGAACGTGGTGAAGTGCATGGCGAATTTGGGACGGTGGTTGGAACCGAATTCTCTCCAAAAGACAAGATCAAGAACCCTGACCAGCTTGCTAAGCCGCAATTGCCGCCGGGAATGGCAGCTGGAGGGCATGGCGGATCCCACGGTTATTTGACCGATGAATTTATAACTGCTATTCTTGAGGATCGCGACCCCCTCATAAACATCGCCTGGTCGTTGAATATGACCGTGTCCGGAATCGTCGCTCATGAATCGGCTCTTCGAGATGGGGAGTGGATGAAAGTTCCTTATTACAGTTGGCCTGAATGAGTGATTGTCCCTTTGTCTCTCTCCTTCCCATTCTCATCCTTGGGACCTTGAACCGCAGACTTTCCAATTCCATGCTCTACTTCTCCAATGAAGACTTAGGAATTACAAGACGCTAACGAAGAAGAAAATGAGAGAGCCGATATCAAGATTTGATGGCCTGGAAGAATGGCTGACAGCAAATATGGGACGTGAACTTCAGTCTGGGGTTTTTGGAACACCAGAGTGCAACCATCCTGAACCCTTACTTGCTTATCGTATTGGAGATTTGGCAATGATACGAGTTGTGGAATGTTTAGCGGAAGGAGTAGAGGTAGTTACTAATCGGCTCTCGCAAGACGAGTTGTTCTCAATCTTTGGTTCCTACGAATTAGCTAGGGTCACGCTTGGGCAAGGTATAAGTATTTGGGGTCCGAGTCTCTACTATTTTGGCGACTCTGATTCCTTTCGGTCCACTAATCGTGAAATCGCGGTACCAATGACTAAGGAAGAAGTAGAACGGGCGGTGGATGCCAAAGTTTTCTGGCACTGCGATTGGGAGAAAGCGTCGGCGAACTTTGGTGTCCTAGAGGGCGATAGGTTGGTTGCCCTGACAACGGGTTTGCCGCGCGGAGGAACTGTTTTCGAGATAGGGGTCGACGTTGCCCCGGGCTCTGGTCTCTGCGGGTTAGGACGCTCGGTGATGAGTGCCGCTTGCCGGTGGATTCTTGACCAGGATGGGTTGATCTTGGCATGTTCGGCGCAGTGGAACATCCCCTCTGTTCGCCTATTGCGTTCTATGGGATTGCGGTATGTCTTGTCCGACTTAGCGGGAAGATCGCCACCATTTAAAGTACCGCCTCAACCACTGGGGAAACCTATTCCTGAGGCAAAAATCTATGATATCTACCCGACTTGGGCGCAGAACAAGGAAATTATCCGAGTGGATCAATCCAAACATAGTTAGAAAAATGAGGTGGCAGCCAAAAGTGTTTAAGGAACAATCAAAAAGACGATTGAAATAAGGAAGGGAGAATATTGTGGCTGATGCTGAAATTAAGATTTTCTCAAGTTTGCAGTGCAACTCCCTGAACTCAGTCTATCATCGTCCCTAGACCTAGACCTGTCAGATTAGCAATCTCGTTTTTCGTTTCTGCATCATATAGCTTCCAGATTACTTTCAGACCTTCAAGACTGCTGACGGGATCTGTTAGAGGTTTTGCACCCGTTTCGATGCAGTCGATAAAATGTGCCAACTCGATTTCTGTTGGTTTAGTGTTCTCGGACTCAAGCAAAACCTTTTCTTGCTGACTAACGATTAGTTTGCCGGAGTCGTGTTCTTCCGCTCTTGTGTGCGCGATTAACTGACCGTCCCGGAGGGCGATTTCGAGCATGCCATTTTCACAGTGGGCGTGAAATGAATACTTAAGACGAGTGCCACGGGCACCCCAAGTTCCAAAATGGTATCCGAGAACGCCGTTCTCGAACTCAATGGTAAGATTGCTGGTTCCTTCTCTCTCCATCCAAGGGGTGCCCCGGCTGGTACCATAGTGACTACCACGTATCGGCCGGCCGGCTATCCACAACATGAGATCGACATAATGACAGCCGTGACTGAAGAATTGCCCGCCGCCTAAAGTTGCTGCGCTGCTTCTCCAGTGGCCCTTGGGTGCAAGCGTTAGCTGCTCCGTCCAAATCGAGAGTTGGAAGAGCTCACCGTAGGTCTTTGCATCAATGAGTTCTTTCATTCGCGTGATCAAGGGATGAAATCTCATACAGTAGGCGACCATGAGAATGCGATTTTGATTTTTTGATTCTCTAATCAATTCCACACATTCTGTCTCATTCAGTGCCATCGGCTTCTCCACGAGAACATGCTTACCCGATCGAAGGCAGTCGATCGAAATGGAATGGTGAAGATGGTGAGGTACGACGACGAGGGCAGCATCAATATGAGTATAGATTGCCTGGAAATTTGTTTCGACAATAGGTTGGTTGGGCAGGAGATTGGCAACAGACTGCGCCCTCTTTTTATTGATATCAACGACTGCCGTTACTTCGATGCGATCTAGTACATCCCGGAATCTGGAGACGTGGGATTGAGCCATTCCTCCACATCCGATTATTCCTACCCTTATCTTTTTCATGTGGACTCATTCAAAGTTTGCAAAAAATCGAGAATCGATGACTGCTGAGGCTCTCAGGTTTTTAAGGAGGTTTCGACATCCCGAATAGCGAACTTCCAGGGAATTTCTAATTAAACGCAATTCCTCCTCGATCCCGATTAGTTCTGCTTAGAGTCCATAAACTCTGGCTTTGGGTTTCCCTTCTTTTGGTCCCATTGCCAGTGCTCGACGTACGGAGCACGTGAGTTCAACCCAAAAATTATTCGCCCCTTATCACCAGCTCGTTCCAGCACATCCGGTTTAACGATGCGGGAAAGATCGTAGGACCCTTTGGACCAACTGCGTCCCCATGGTGCCACCACCGCATAGCGTTTGTCCGATGAATTATTTTTAGAGGTCCCATGCCAGATAATAGAAATGAAAACAATCACGGAACCTCGATCTGCTTCGATTATCTGTGTCTTATTGATAGCCGTTTCTGGAATCCCAATTGACTCGATGCGATGGCTACCCGGTACGACTTGAGTAGCTCCATTCGTCTTGGTGAATTTGCTAATGCAGAAAATTGTATTAACCGACATGGTATGACTGATAATACGCCGGCCTTTATCAACGGGTGCCTGAGATTCCTGGCGCAAGTGGCCGGAAACTGCGCCATCGGCATGCAAGTTCCCATCGCCTTGTCCCGGTTCTAATATGCGGCCGTGCGCCGTGGAAAGGCGCGCGTCAGCCCCTAAAAAGTGCTGGATCAATTGCAGTAAATCCGGTAGCTGATAGATCCTCTCGAAGATACGACCTTTGTTGAATATACACTCAAGCCCGCCCCTTTCCTTGTCTTTTGCGAGCCGTTCCAATTCGATTGTTGCGGCATCGCATTCTTTTTCTGTAAGAACGCCTGGAAGGACTGTATAGCCGTCTTTCTTCAACTGCTTCACATGGGCTTCAAATTCGACATTCGTCATAGCGGCTTCCTCCGTACCCATAAAATCTGACTTAGAATAGGGATTGGGTGGTATCATTTTTATATCGTGCTCGAACTGTCAGCAAAAGGAGTGTGTTCGACAAGCTCGTATTTGATTCCCGCGTGATTTTAGTTCTCCTGATGCGGTGTTGTGCGGTCGTAGTCTACGACACCGATTATTGTAGATAGTTTAATCGAGCGCAACGACGTCGGTTTTACCAATATCTTTGCTGATACGATGGGAGCCAGCATCGCTGATGAGTTCGACCAAAGCCGGATGCAACTGAGACTTTAGCTCGTCCGAAAATCGATGTTTCCAGCCGCTCTCATGAGTTTTGTAACGGTAATTTACCATTCTTCGTTCGCGGTCCAATGGCTGCCAGGGAATGACTCCGTGGGTTGTAAGCTCTGAGAAAATTACCACGTCCCCAGCCTCCGGCGTGATGTTGACAACCCCCGGAGGGATATCATCACCAATAAGCCCACCACTGTACATTTGCTCCGGGCGGTCGAATGAAGCTTTATGCGATCCTGGGAGGAGAACCAACCCGCCGTCGCCGGGGTTGACATCCGTAAGATAGAAAAAAACAACGAAGTTGTTGCAGAATATGTGACCTTCTTTGACTTTGTAACTCGTGGTATGGGAGGCGTAGCTTTCCCTCGCGCAGTGTAAAGGGAGTCCCCCTTCCCCCTTTTTGTTGCAGATCACCTCACTGCCGGACATTTGAGGTCTTCCGCCCGTGAATTCCCTGACAATTGGCCATATTCTAGGATGAACGGCGAGGGCATCCATGGCTGGATCGAAGCCAATAGCGTGATAGTAGGTCTTTTCCCCGATTTTATATTTACCCAGTCTTTGATCAGGAGGAGTATGCATGAACCGGGCAACCGCTTCTTGTACTCGGGCTAGATCATCCCCTTGCAAGACGCATTTGAGATGAAGGTAGCCAGTAAGGTCGAAGAAATAACGCTGTTCTGGGATCATGGCGGGGGTTTAAGAAGTTTAAAATATACACTGAATATGATGTTCCATGTTTCATTTATCAAATCTGAAACTAATTGCCGACATCGGCTATGAACGGAGAGGTTCTTAGGTGTGCGGTGTAGGTCAATACAATATGGAACCGTTTAGCTTTCGGAGTAATAGCGGATTCAAGGGGCACTGCCTAAATCCAGGGCCCAGGAGTTATCGACGAGGCGTAGGGACTAAGTTCCGCGGGCCTGCTTCACGACCTCCCGCATTCCTTCCCATTCCATCCAAATGTCACACAAAGCTTCTGGCCTGGAGCGCTGAAACCTTCCATCACACATGTATTCTTCCGAACGAGATGCAGGAGTCACTCGGTAATACACCATAAATCGAGGTTCGGAGCCGATTACGCGGGTGACGCCGTGCGGAACCCCATGCAGGACGATCACGGCGTCCCCTGGTGCAAGTTTCACAAGCGTTGGTTTTGGCCAGATCCGTCCGTCGGGAGATGTCACGGATCCTTCACGAAAAGCCTCTCGCACAGCATCCGGGTAATGGCGAAGTCCATGCCCGTTAGGCGACTCTATGTGCTCGCGCGGCCAACCTGGTCCTTCGGGTCCCAGTGGACCCCCGGCAGCGCGTTGGGATTGAAAAAAACGCTCGATTTCGTGATGGGCGCCCCTTAGCAGACCAAGATTTCCGCTTCCTTCGATTGTCTGATCAGAAAGAGCGATCCCAACCAGTCCTGTAAAATTTGCTATGTTGGTGCCATTTCCATATTGTCGGGGGCAACCGTTTCTACTTGGGTTGCGATACCACTGCGCTTCTTCCTCTTCAGTCATCCGTTCTCCGATTCGCTGGAAGACCGGTCCACCTCCGTTCCACAGACCATCCAGGTGACCAATCCAGCCATTGAATGGGATCTGGTCATCCGGGTATCCTGATTCGCCAATTTCCCTAGTCGGATCGCTTGGAAAGCGTGTTGCGATCTGGGCATTCCGAATTGGCTGGGTTGGCCCGCCCATTAGCTCTCTGACCAATGGCTTAACACTGGTCTTTTCGAAGAGATTGAGAATAAGCGGATCCGATCCTGCGATGAGAGTGGGTTTTAACACATCGCGCAAGCGTTCGGACAACGGATTAGACTCAACATCTTTATTCGGCATAGTTGTAGTTGCTACGTCACTTAGCTTGCCGAGGTGGGTATGGATGAGACGGCGGGCTTCGAGTACTTTCTGTTTAGCAACCGCGCCACGAAAGATGATAAATCCATCGCGGTAAAAGGCCTGTTTCTGGGTTTCTGAGATGTCCATTCTCGGTATCAGAACATCTTCCCAGGAAACTTCAATGCTCATCCTCATCAACCGGTCTGGGAGATGTTCTTGTTGCGGTGAAAACCACACTCCTGTGGGTGCAATGATTTCCTGATATGAAAGGTAGAATGAATGTATTCCGTAATTTGCATTTGCGCGAAGGATTAAACTAGAATATCTCTGGTTTATTTGTCGCTGATGTACCTACGCCTTACACGCTTCCTTCTAGAATAAAGCATCGACCTTGGTGCTCATTTTGGTGGACGATTCCAATTATTTACTAAGAGTCTCTAAATTTTCTTAAACCTTGTAACCAATGCGATTGGGAATAGCCGATATTTGTATGTACGAACACTTCAGAGTGGGTCGTATGACTAAGGGAGAATTTGTCAGATTGGCGGCGAAATTAGGGGCAGAAACCGTATCGATCCGCCTTGGGACCGAAAGTGAAGGGCAGGAATTGCGGTCGATTGCTGATGAAACAGGGATCGAGTTAGAGTTTCGTACTGGCGGCACGGATATCGGGCAATTATCCGACGATATCCGACTCGCTCATCGGCTCGGAGGGTCGTTTATTCGCACTTTGGTGAGTGGGAATTACAATTATAAGGATCCCCAGAAGCAGAGACAGATTTTGGAATCCGCAGTCGTTGGGTTGAAGGCGGTGATTCCTGTGCTTGATGAATTAGGGATGACACTTGGGGTAGAGAACCACGCGGATATAAAGAGTCTTGAGTTGATTGAACTAATTGAGCGTGTTGATTCCGAACGAATTCGCGTTCTCTTGGATCTCTGCAATTCTGTGGTGGTCTTCGAGGATCCGTGCGACACGATTAGGATGTTGTCTCCCTATACGGTCGCCGTTCACGTAAAAGACATTGTCATAGGGCGCCGTCATTTCGTGGATTTTTGTCATTTGTGTGTACCTCTTGGCGAAGGGATTATTGACTTTGAGTATGCTATGGAGCAACTCCGGGTCAACAGCCCGGAAGCGCGTTTTGTAATTGAAGCAGTTCATCCGCCGCTACCGGATCTAGAGGAAAGCCTGAGAGAAGAATTGGAAATGCTTGAGAGAAGTGTTACCTTTGCCAAGGGTCTCCTATAGAATAAACCGCCCTTGAGGTGGTCACGGCCCTGATTTGACAGCTACTCGCTGTGGCTGGGCGCCGTGCTGAAATTGATCCGGGATTATTAATTTTAACAACCGATGATCGATGCACACAGTCATATGTTGATGGACGGCGACAATCTTGGCATCAAGCGGCGTTGCGTCAATGACCTCACCGAAATTGATATTCCGAAGTTGTTCGATCGGATGGACGAGCTTGGAATCGAACGGTTTGTATCTGTGGTGCAGGAGACGCGACGTATCTGGAAGAAGTGGACGGGAACGAACGAATTAATCGTTGATCTTCAGGAGAAGTACCCGGAACGGTTCAACGGGATTTTTGGGGCCGAACCGATGGATGAGCAAAATGTGTTTAATCGGCAACGATTGATTGAATTCCGGGCAGCGGCCCGGAATCACAATATTCGAGGTTTGTGGTTCGGTCCTCCCTATGGACACTTTTATGCTAACGACAAGAGCGCTTATCCATTTTATGAAGTCTGCGTTGAATTCGATGCCGTCGTTTATTTCCATCATGGAGGTGGAATTGGGGGTGGGGGTGGACGCCCAGCTTCATCCCCGATGAAATACGCTCAGCCGATTCATCTTGATGATGTTGTAATCGATTTCCCCGACTTACGGATTAATATTGAGCATATGGCCTATCCGTGGGCTGAAGAGACTTTTGCGCTCATGAAACGGGCAAAAAATGTCTTCGCTGATGTCTCTGAGCTCTTTACCCGACCAGTCATGCTTACTTGGTACTTAATGATGGCGAACGAATACGGAGTCTTGGATCGGATTGTGTGGGGATCAGACACGGACCTTTACTGGCATAATGACTGGAATTTCACATATTACTCAGCCAAGGTCGAACGGGAAACGTCGTGGATTAAACATAGCTTGAATAGGCAGCTAGAAAACTCTGGATGGCCGATTCTTTCGCAAAAAAAAATCGATGGGATCCTGGGAGAAAACGCCAAACGGTTGCTCAATATTGATTCTTCCTGATTATCGGAATTACACCACCCTTGTGGCGCCTATTTGGTCGAGAAGAACTTCAGCCACCTAAGGGTGACTTCCATTACCCAGATCCATAAGTAATCTTGGTAAGCTATGGACAGAGATTCGCCTAAGAAAGAAACTCGAATAAATTTTACTAAAATCCCACAAAGTGAGCATTCGTAATGACTCTAAAGGCCGACCGTATCGGCTAAACTATTAGAAGCATCCCTGTCTAATCTTTGCTTTCTAGAAGTGGTGCTTTTGCCAGAATAAAATTTTGATCATTGGGGACCTGATGACCAAAAGGAGGAATTGGTGAGATATGGTAACGGTCTGGGCTTCGCCTCGCTCTAGGGCTCTTAACAGAGTGTGTATAGGAACCGGTTAATAGCTGGAATGTCTTCAGTCATCTAGATGGATGGCTTGTCGTTTTAAAACCACTAAATTTCAGGGGCTTGGCTAGACCCTATTATTCTCGACATAGTCCCAATCGATTTCAAAGCCGAGACCAGGTTTTTGGGGAATGAG